>NZ_JBYSXY010000002.1:266182-537086 GCF_058782685.1 Pseudomonas sp. FW306-02-D09B | reverse complement strand
TTTGTTTACCAAGGAGTTTTCCGTTTCGACTGCGCCGGAAGTGGGGCGAATTATAGACTTCCAGAATCTGCCGTCAAGGGTTAATTACGCTTTTGTTGCAGAAGGTGCATTTCTGGTCATCAAACGAGGGATTCGGCGCATTACAGAGGGTGCTCGCAGCATTAATAGCAGTGCGCCTATAGATGCATAGATCGCCCACTCCTTTAGATCCGCCCGAACTATCCAAAGCATATGCAGTAATCCAAGGCCAAGAATCACATAGACCAAGCGATGCAACTTTTTCCAACGGCCACCCAATCGTCGCTGACTATAACGATTGGATGTAACCGCCAGCGCCAGAAGACCAAGAAATCCCAGACTGCCGAAAATAATGTACGGCCGCTTGCTCAGCTCCACCCCCAACTGAGACCAATCTAGACCGAGAATGAAAACCAGATAGCCACTCAAATGCAGAACAACATAAGCGAAGCACCACAGCCCGAGCTGCCGCCGAATGGCAATCCACCCTGCCCATCCTGTCAGCTTTTGTACAGGCGTCATGCTCAAGGTGACCAATAGCAGGACCAGAGCCCCCAACCCCAGTCGATCCACCAGCACTTTTCCGGGATCCGGTCCCAAGGCAAAACTCCAGGCTTCATACAGCCAGAGCAATGGCCACACCGCCGCAACTATAAAGACGCTAATGCGCCACACTGGAAAACGCATCAGTAATTCTTCCGCAAATCGAGGCCTGTATAGAGAGAAGCGACTTCATCTGCATAGCCATTGAACATCTGCGTCTCACGCACATTAGGCTTGAACAACCCGCTCGGTAGGCGCCGCTCCCTGGCCTGAGTCCAACGCGGGTGATCAACCGTAGGGTTCACGTTCGCGTAAAAGCCATACTCATCGGATGCAATGCTCTGCCAAGTGGTTTTCGGTTGCTCGCTGACCAGACTGATACGTACGATGGATTTGACGCTCTTGAACCCGTACTTCCACGGCACCACCAAGCGTAAAGGCGCGCCATTCTGATTGGGCAGCTCGCGGCCGTACATGCCGACGGCAAGAATCGCCAACGGATTCATCGCCTCGTCCAGACGTAGCCCTTCTACATAAGGCCAGTCGATCAAGGCGAAACCAGAACGCTGCCCAGGCATGGTCTTGGGGTCCTGCAAGGTTTCAAAACGAATGTACTTTGCTTTGGATGTCGGCTCGACCTGGCGAAGTAACGCCGAGATGGGAAAACCGATCCAGGGAATCACCATCGACCAGGCTTCTACACAGCGCAGACGATAGATGCGCTCCTCCAACTGATACGGCTTCATGAAGTCCTCCAGCGCATAACGCCCTGGCTTACCCACCTCGCCATCGACAACCACAGACCACGGCTCGGTTTTCAGTGCGCCAGCATTTTGCGCTGGATCGCCCTTGTCGGTACCGAACTCATAGAAGTTGTTGTAGTGAGTCGCGTCCTTGAACGGCGTGATCGCCTCATCCTTGACGGTCACCGCCTCCCATTTGGTTGCAGGGAGCTTTTCGGAAAACCAGGAAGGCGCCTTGCCCGACTCGACATCCGCGTACCGAGCCGCGCTGTCAGCGCTGGCCCATCGTGGCAGGCCGCTGACCGCCATACCGGCGATCGCCCCACCAAGCACACTGCGACGAGAGAGATAGAGAGACTCAGGCGTGACGTCCGACTCATGAGAGTCGGACGACTTGGGAAACTTGAATAACATGGCAACTCCGCAGAATTGGAGGACAGATGCACCAATAGACTGCGGAGTATGGGGGAAATTACATCACTCGGCGTTTTTGTGCCGACGAAGATGCAACAGGTACTGCACCGGGCCAGAAGCTGCATAGGCGAGAAAAACCAGCAGCAGAATGCGTGGCGGATCGCTGAAGACCACTGCAAACACCAGCACCACCGCCAGGATCGCCACGAAAGGTACGCGACCTTTCAGGTCCAGTTCCTTGAAGCTGTTGTACTTGATGTTGCTCACCATCAACATCCCGGCGGCTGCAACCATCAGCGCAACCAGGAAGGACATCTTGGAGCCCTGAATCCCATAATCGCTGAATGCCCAGACAATACCTGCAACCACACCTGCCGCAGCCGGACTGGCCAGACCGATGAAGTAGCGCTTGTCTGCAGTGCCGACCTGGGTATTGAAGCGCGCCAGACGCAATGCCGCGCCTGCGACATAGATGAAGGCAACCATCCAGCCAACCTTGCCCATATCCCCCAGTGCCCAGCCGAATGCCAGCAACGCCGGCGCAACACCGAAGGCAACCATGTCCGACAGCGAGTCGTACTCGGCACCGAAGGCGCTTTGGGTATTGGTCATGCGGGCAACGCGGCCATCGAGGCCGTCGAGGACCATGGCGACAAAAATCGCGATCGCCGCAAAAGCAAAGTACTTGCTCGCGCTTGCAGCATCACCGGCACTCAAGGCGCTCTGGGCACTCATCGAGTTGATGATGGAATAGAACCCTGCGAACAGGTTCGCAGTGGTGAACAGATTCGGCAGAAGATAGATACCACGATGCCGGACTTTACGGCCTTCAGCGTCATGCCCTTCTTCGACATGCTCATCGATGGGTAGCAGGCTTTCGGCGTCAGAGGCCTGGTTTGGCTCTTCGGGACGTTCGCTCATGGACATTACCTTGCAACGGTGTGGAAAGTTTCGACAGGTGTCTGCGACAACGGTTCGGCCGCAAACGATGCAGCTTTATACCAGAACCGACCACTCAAACGAAAAAACGCGGCCTAAGCCGCGTTTTCTGTACAAGCTCGTGACTTAGTTTTTGGCTTTGTCGACGATTTTGTTGGCGCCGATCCACGGCATCATCGAGCGCAGTTGCTCGCCGATGATCTCGATGCCGTGTGCAGCGTTGTTACGACGCTTGGCGGTCATCGAAGGATAGCCGGTAGCACCTTCGCTGATGAACATCTTGGCGTATTCGCCGTCCTGAATACGTTTCAGGGCATTACGCATAGCCTGACGGGATTCAGCGTTGATGACTTCAGGGCCGGTAACGTACTCGCCGTACTCGGCGTTGTTGGAGATCGAGTAGTTCATGTTGGCGATACCGCCTTCGTACATGAGGTCAACGATCAGCTTCAGTTCGTGCAGGCATTCGAAGTAGGCCATTTCTGGCGCGTAGCCAGCTTCAACCAGGGTTTCGAAACCGGCTTTGACCAGTTCAACGGTACCGCCGCACAGAACGGCTTGCTCGCCGAACAGGTCGGTTTCGGTCTCGTCCTTGAAGGTGGTTTCGATGATGCCGGTACGGCCACCGCCAACGCCGGCAGCGTAGGACAGTGCTACGTTTTTGGCGTTGCCGGAAGCATCCTGATAGATAGCGATCAGGTCAGGGATACCGCCGCCTTTTACGAACTCGGAACGCACGGTGTGGCCCGGAGCCTTCGGCGCGATCATGATCACGTCGAGGTCAGCGCGCGGCACAACCTGGTTGTAGTGGATCGCGAAGCCGTGGGAGAAGGCCAGGGTGGCGCCTTTCTTGATGTTCGGCTCGATTTCGTTCTTGTACAGGGCAGACTGGAACTCGTCCGGGGTCAGGATCATGACCAGGTCGGCAGCGGCAACAGCAGAAGCAACGTCAGTCACTTTCAGGCCGTGAGCTTCGGCTTTGGCAACAGTGGCCGAACCTTTACGCAGACCGACAGTAACGTCAACGCCGGAGTCTTTCAGGTTGCACGCTTGAGCGTGGCCCTGGGAACCGTAACCGATGATGGCAACTTTCTTGCCCTGGATGATCGACAGGTCACAGTCTTTATCGTAGAAAACTTTCATGAATTTCCCCTATATATCCAGGCCGTTCAGGCCATTCGCTAATTTGGTTTAGATGCTGAGTACTTTGTCGCCACGGGCAATCCCGGTGACGCCACTGCGTACGGTTTCCAGAATCGAGGCAGTGCCGATCGACTGAATGAAACTGTCGAGCTTATCGCTGGTACCGGTCAATTGAACGGTATACACGCTGGCACTGACATCGACGATCTGTCCACGATAAATATCGGTAGTGCGTTTGATCTCGGCGCGCTGGGCGCCGGTGGCCTTGACCTTGACCAGCATCAGTTCGCGCTCGATGTGAGCGCTTTCCGACAGGTCGACCAGCTTGACCACTTCGATCAGCTTGTTCAGGTTCTTGGTGATCTGCTCGATGATTTCATCGTGGCCAACAGTGGTCAGCGTCAGACGCGACAGGGTCGGGTCTTCGGTAGGTGCCACAGTCAGGCTCTCGATGTTGTAGTTGCGCTGCGAGAACAGGCCGACTACACGAGACAGAGCGCCCGGTTCGTTTTCCAGAAGCAAGGAAATAATATGCCGCATGATTACGTACGCTCCGTCTTGCTCAGCCACATATCGCGCATGGAGCCGTCTTTGATCTGCATCGGATAGACGTGCTCGCTGGTGTCGACCGAAATATCGAGCACCACCAAGCGATCTTTCATGGCGAACGCTTCCTCCATCTTCGACTTCAAATCCTTCGAGTCGGTGATGCGCACGCCGACGTGACCATAGGCCTCTGCCAGCTTGACGAAGTCAGGCAGCGATTCCATGTAGGAGTGCGAGTGACGGCTGCCGTAACTCATGTCCTGCCACTGGCGAACCATACCCAGAACACCGTTGTTCAGGATGACGATTTTTACCGGCAAACCGTATTGCAGGCAGGTGGAAAGTTCCTGAATGTTCATCTGGATACTACCCTCGCCCGTCACGCAGGCGACGTCGGCATCCGGGAAGCTCAACTTGATGCCCATCGCCGCAGGGAAACCGAAGCCCATGGTGCCCAGGCCACCGGAGTTGATCCAGCGGTTCGGCTTATTGAACTTGTAGTACTGCGCCGCGAACATTTGGTGCTGACCCACGTCGGAGGTCACAAAGGCATCGCCCTTGGTCACTTCGCAGAGGGTTTCGATCACGGTTTGCGGCTTGATAACGCTACCGTCGCCCTTTTCATACGGGAACAGACCACGATCACCGCGCCACTCGTCAACTTGCTTCCACCAGCTGGCAACAGACTCCTTGTTCGGGGTCTCGCCGATTTCCTTGAGGATCGCGACCATTTCGGTCAGGACGCTCTCAACCGGGCCAACGATAGGCACGTCTGCCTTGATGGTCTTGGAAATCGAAGCCGGATCGATGTCGATGTGAATGATCTTGGCGTTCGGACAGAACTTGGCCGGGCCGTTGATCACGCGGTCATCGAAACGCGCGCCGACAGCGAGAATCACGTCAGCATGGTGCATGGCCAGGTTGGCGGTGTAGCTACCGTGCATGCCGAGCATGCCGATGAACTGACGGTCGGTGCCAGGGTAGCCACCCAGGCCCATCAGGGTATTGGTCACTGGCAAGTTGAGCATTTGCGCCAGTTCGGTCAGCGGCGCGGAGCCACCGCCGAGGATCACGCCGCCGCCCGAGTACAGCACGGGACGCTTGGCCGCCAGAAGCATTTCTGCTGCCTTGCGGATTTGCCCGGAGTGACCACGAACCGCCGGGCTGTAGGAACGCAGCTTGGCTTTTTTCGGGAAGACGTATTCGAATTTTTCGGCCGGGTTGGTCATGTCTTTCGGGATATCGACAACGACAGGACCGGGACGACCGGATTGCGCCAGGTAGAACGCTTTCTTCATGACTTCCGGGATTTCCGACGCGTGCTTGATCATGAAGCTATGTTTCACGATCGGCCGGGAGATACCGATCATGTCGGTTTCCTGGAACGCATCGGTGCCTACCATGGTGCTAGGCACCTGGCCGGAAATGATCACCATCGGAATGGAGTCCATGTAGGCCGTGGCAATACCGGTGATGGCGTTGGTTGCGCCCGGCCCGGAGGTCACCAGTACTACGCCGGCTTTACCGGTAGCACGGGCATAGCCGTCAGCCATATGGGTCGCAGCCTGTTCGTGACGAACCAGGATGTGGGTCACTTCCGGTTCTTTGAACAGGGCATCGTATACATGAAGGAGAGCACCACCCGGGTACCCGTAGATATATTTGACGCCTTCGTCACGCAAAAAGCGGACGAGCATCTCACCGCCAGATAAAAGCTCCACGTTGTTCACCTCTAAAACGCCAGAATACCGCCCACATAAGGGGACGGGTCTTAATAGGTTTACTTCTCGGCAGAGCATGAGCGACGGTGGTCGCCGACTACGTCAGCACTGACTGAGCAAGTATTGGGATCGTCCCAAGTGTTGCGGGGCTTTCCCACCCAGCGCGAGGTAACGCGTTGCGGGTGTAACAGGTCGGCGCGGATGTGCGCCTCATGATCTGCCGAGCGGGCCTGCTTCTGGCAGTCCCTCTACAGCGGACTTTGGATTCTTCTGTTTCGCCCTCTGCAAGTCAAGCCGTCAATGTGCTTTATTCGAACTAAGCGCATGAGAACGCAAGAAAAAACCTATAAACAGCAGGTGTGTTAGCTTCAATTGCGCAACCCACGACAAGGAAACGGCATGCGAACGTTGATCTTCACGGCCAGTCTGCTGATTGGCCTGAGCCCTTTGTGCATGGCCAGTCCGATCTACACATGGATTGATGGCCAGGGCGTTACCCATTTCGATGCACAGCCGCCTCAAGGGCAGGAAGCCACCACCGTAGTGAAACCCGCCCTGCCCGCTGGCAAACCGACCACCCCGCCGCGCAACAGCGCGACAGGCGATCAACAGGCCATCGATAGCACAGTGAAAAAGCAGGTCGCAGAGCAGCAAGCCCAGCTCAAGACGTTCTGCGAACAGGCACGAACGAACCTGGCTCAACTGCAGAACAATCCGAGGTTACGTGAGGAAGTCGACGGTGAGATGCGTCGCCTGACAGACCAACAGCGTCAGGAACGCACCACCGAAACACAAAAACAGATCAAGGATAACTGCCAGTAGTCAGGCACTGGCAGTTTCCGGCTTAGCGGGAGGCCGTGATGAGCTGATCGAACTCTTTGAGCAAGGCTTGCAACCGCCGATCCTTGCCCTGGACATTACGCGCAGCAAAGACCATCTCGGCCATTTCCTGAATGCCCGAGGCGTTCGGCAGCGGCAGGTTGTTCTCAAGGATGATCTTCATGCGCGGCAGGAAGATCCATTGCAGCCACTGCTCGAAATCCAGCATATCGACGGAAAATGGCTCGACGCTGGCCAGCGCTTCAGCGCTTGGCGGAACCTCGTCCCACCAGCCCTGAAGACGCAACTCACGCTCGATCAGCAGCAGCTGTTCGGCGATCTTCGGAAAACGGACATCCATCAGAGCGAAACCTTGGCCTTTTGACGAGCCTGCGCCGCGCCTGCGGAGTCGCCCTGTTTCTCACGCGCCTGGGCGATCAGTTCCCACAGGCTCGCCTGCAGATCCGGACGCCCATTGGCAAACGTCAAACCGCGGCGAGCGAACTGCTCGGCTTGCGCTGCATCACCTTGGGCCAAGCGCACCTGCGCCAGACGATAAAGCACTTGCGGCTCACGCGGAGCAACCCGTTGAGCACGCTCGAGGCTGGAAGACGCACCATTGAGATCGCCGCTCGCCTGTTGCTGCTGTGCGGTGGTCAGCAAGGCCAGTACCGGACCGTCAAGCTGCTCGTCGGCAGACAATCCGCCGCCGCTGCTCGCAGGAGGAATCCCGCTCGGCGTCGATGGCATGCTGTAGTTACCCTGATTGATTGGTGCCGACTGCATCGGTCCGCTGTCATACGTCCCCGGAGTAATCGGACCGGAACTGGTCGGGCCAGGACTGATCGGCTGCGTGCTGATTGGCGTCGACGTCGTCGCGCCACCGCCCGGGATCATTACCACCACGCCAGTGTCACCCTGCGGGATCGCCTGAGTCTGGGCTTGTGCCGGCCGTTTCACGGTGCTTTTACGGAAACCGCCATTGGCAGAAATCCGCTCACTGTTGGACACGGCCGTACCGGAGTCGACCACTGGAATCGAGCCGTGCTGCACATTGGAGCAACCGCTGAGCAAAGCCAGGGCTGTCACCGTAACCGCTGGAATAAACCACTTGTTCACTTGAATCCCTCTTTGCTTAATTCATCCAGCCCTTGACCCAATCCATCACCGATTCGCCTGACGCGGGGCCTGAACCACCGCACGCAGCGCCAGGAGGCGGTTCGCTGCCGCGAATATACGGCATCTGCACCGCGCCTGGGCAGCTGGCTTCAGAACCCTGCCCGGTGCGCGAATCGACCCAGGCTTGAACGATATTATCCGGCTGCGGCATATCCAGCGGCAACGGGTCGGCCTTGCGCATGAAACTGGTCCAGACTTGCAGCGCGCCCGTGGCACCGGTGAACGGCGTCTTGCCGTTGTCATCGCGCCCCAGCCAGACCACTGCCAGCAGATCCTGGCTGAAACCGGCGAACCAGCTGTCTCGCGAGTCGTTACTGGTACCGGTTTTACCCGCCAGCGTCAGCGTCTTGGGCAGCACGTTGTAAACCGAGCTACCGGTACCTTCACGCATCACGCGCTGCATGGCGCTCTGGATCAGGTAGATAGAAGCCGGATCGAAACGCTGCTGAATCTGGAACGGATAACGCTTGAGCGGCTGACCTTCGGCGGTCAGTACGCTGCGAATCCCGCGCATCGGCGTGTTGAAACCACCGTTGGCCAGCGTCTGGTACATGGTTGCCACTTCAATCGGCGTCATGCCACCCGCTCCCAGCAACATCGACGGGAAGGCCGGAAACTCGCGAGTGATGCCCAGACGCCCAAGGGTTTTCAGGACGTTCGGCACACCGACTTCCAAGCCCAGACGCGCAGTCGACAGGTTGTAGGAGTGTGCCAGCCCCTGGTACAGGAAAACCGTACCGTGGGAGCGACGATCATAGTTCTGCGGTTTCCAGACCTGACCATCTGCGCCTTTGACCGAGAAGGACTCATCAGACAGCCAACTGGTCAAGGTGTACTGGCTCGGCTTTTCAAGCGCGGTCAGGTATACCGCCGGCTTGATCAGGGAACCGATTGGCCGCACGGCATCCAGCGCCCGGTTGAAGCCGGCGAAGCTGGCCTGGCGACTACCGATCATCGCCTGGACTTCACCGGTTTCAGGATTGGTCACGACCATCGCCGCTTCAACGTCATCCGAACCTTTGCGACCGGCAAGGCGCTTGAAGGTATCGTTGACCGAGGCTTCGGCCTTCATCTGCAGGATCGGATCGAAACTGGTGAAGATCCGCAGACCTTCTTCGGTCAAGTCTTCGTCGCGGTAGTCTTCGCGCAGCTGACGCTTGACCAGATCGAGGAAGCCCGGGAACGAACTGTCGGCCAGACTGCCGCGCTTGGTCACACCCAGCGGCATTTTCTTCGCCGCAGCGACTTGCTCGGCAGTAGCGACACCTTGCTGTTCCAGCAGATCGAGTACCAGATTGCGTCGCTCAAGCGCGCGCTCCGGATAGCGACGCGGGTTGTAATAGGACGGCCCTTTGACCATACCTACCAGCAACGCGACTTGATGCAACTTGAGTTCGGACAGCGGCTGGCTGAAGAAGAACTGACTGGCCAGACCAAAACCGTGCACGGCGCGCTGACCGTCCTGACCGATGAACACTTCATTGAGGTAAGCCTCAAGAATGTCCGGCTTTTTGTAGTGCAACTCAAGCAGCATCGCCATCATCGCTTCGGTCAGCTTACGGCTCAGGCTGCGCTCGTTGGTCAGGTAGAAGTTCTTGACCAGTTGCTGCGTCAACGTACTACCGCCCTGACGCATTTGCCCGGCCGACGTGTTGACCCAAACAGCCCGCATGATCGATTTTGGCGACACACCGAAGTGGTGATAGAAGTCACGGTCTTCCACCGCCACCAGCGTATCGAGCAGATACGGTGGCACTTGATCGATCTTGATCAGGATGCGGTCTTCGAGGTTTTTCGGGTAAAGGCCACCGATCAACAGCGGCTCGAGGCGCACCACCGACAGTTTTGAACCGTTGGTCGACGACAGCTCGGCGACGTAATCGCCCGAGAAGCGCACACGTACCGGTTGAGCCTGCTCCAGGCCCTCATAGAACTGGAACCCACGGGTGTTCAAATCGACGGTATTGCCGTTGACCGATGCCGCGCCAGGTCCATTGGCCACACTTTCGCGGCGATAACCCAAGGCATCGAGCTCGGTGAGAAAGTCATCCTTGCTCAGTTTCTGTCCGACGAACAGTTCGAGCGGGCGCGCATAAACCTTGGCCGGAATGGTCCAGCGCTTGCCGGAGAACTTCTCCTGGACCACGGCATCAAGGTAAACCGCGAAGCCTGCCAGCACTACGAGGCCGACCAGACTGAGCTTGAGCGCCCAGCCTAACCAGGGGCGCAGGCCGCTAGAAGGAGGTTTTTTAGGGGTACGAGGGGATCGGGTACGAGTCATGGCGGCGGATTATACGCACTTTATTCCCGATCAACATGAGCCCAGCGAGGTTTGCGTTAACCCGGCTAGCCGCCATAATGTTGCCCTTGAATTTTTCCAGACTCTGAAGGATCACCTGTGAGCCAGTCCTTGATCGCTGCCCTGCAAAACCCGGCCCTCTACCCGCATCCTGTAGAGGGATTCCAGGTCATCGAGACGCACATCTCATGGGTGCTGCTCACTGGCCCCTATGCTTATAAAGTGAAGAAGCCGGTCAATTTCGGCTTCCTCGATTTCACCAGTCTCGAGTCACGCGAACATTTCTGCAGCGAAGAACTGCGCCTTAACCAGCGTCTGACCAACGATTTGTACCTTGAAGTGCTGCCGATCACCGGCAGCATTGAAGCGCCGCAATTGGGCGGCACCGGTCCAGTGCTCGATTACGCGCTGAAAATGCGCCAGTTCCCGCAATGCCAGTTGCTCAGTAACCTGCAGGCCAATGGCGAACTGACGACTGCGCACATCGACGAGATGGCCACGCAGATCGCCCGGTTCCACCTGAGCACCCCGAAGGTTCCGGCAGCTCATGAAGCCGGTACGCCTGAAAGCGTCATGGCACCGGTGCGGCAGAACTTCGAACAAATCCGCCCGTTCCTCAGCGAAAAAGCCGACCTGCTGCAACTCGACGCCCTGCAAGCCTGGGCCGAAAGCAGTTTCGAACGCCTGAAACCACTGCTGGTACAACGTAAGGCCGAAGGTTTCATCCGCGAATGCCACGGTGATATCCATTTGGGCAACGTCACCGTGATCGACGGCAACGTGGTGATTTTCGACTGCATCGAATTCAACGAGCCGTTCCGCTTCACCGACGTCTATGCCGACACCGGTTTCCTGGCGATGGACCTTGAAGACCGTGGCCTGAAAAGCCTGGCTCGGCGCTTCATGAGCCAATACCTGGAGCTGACCGGCGACTATCAGGGCCTTGAACTGCTGAACTTCTATAAAGCCTACCGCGCACTGGTTCGCGCCAAGGTCGCCCTGTTCAGCATGCCCGCCGAGGCCGATCCGGTGCAGCGCGCCACCACCCTGCGCCAGTACCGCAACTACGCCAACCTGGCGGAAAGTTACAGCACCATTCCATCGCGCTTCATGGCGATCACCCACGGTGTTTCTGCCGTAGGTAAAAGCCACGTAGCCATGCGCCTGGTAGAAGCACTGGGCGCGATTCGCCTGCGCTCCGACGTCGAGCGCAAGCGCCTGTTCGGCGAACAGCACGTACCGAACGACCTGCAAGCCGGTATCTACAGCGCCGACGCCAGTGCCAGCACCTATTCCCGCCTGCATGAAATCGCTGGCGTGATTCTGCGCGCCGGTTTCCCGGTGGTCATTGACGCGACTTACCTCAAGCGTGAACAACGCGATAACGCGGCAAAAATCGCCGAAGCGACCGGCGCGCCATTCCTGATCCTCGATTGCAACGCACCACAAGCCGTGATCGAGAGCTGGCTCGCACAGCGTCAGGCAGACAAAAACGATCCATCTGACGCCAATCTGGCTGTTATCGCAGCTCAACAAGCCAGCCGTGAGCCGCTGACTCCGGCAGAGATTCTCTGCAGCAAACGCGTTCAGACCAATGAAAGCGGGACCCTCGACACCGTGGTCGCGCAGATTCGCCAGCGTCTGCCGGGGCTGTAAGAAACTAAATTCAGGCGCGAAGCCCTAACCGGCTTCACGCCTGCAAAATAGTGGCACTATAATGGCGTCATAAAACCAACAGGTGACACCATGAGCCAGCCGAAAATTCTCGACACCCCGCTATATGCCCTGCTGCACAAAGACGACATCGAAGGCTTCAATCGCGAAAGGCCCAAGTCCGGGCCTATCGATATGGTGGGCGGCGACTTTCGTGGCCTCGACCTGCGCGAGCTGAACGCCGAAGGTATTGATTTCAGCGATGCCTATTTCCGCTCTGCCGACCTGCGCGGCATTGATTTTCGTGATGCTTCCCTCGAAGGCGCGAGCCTGGCCCACGCACAAATCTCCGGCGCTTACTTTCCCTCCGAGCTGAGCGCTGACGAAATTCTCATGTCGATGAATTTCGGCACTCGTCTGCGCTACCGCACCCGCTAACACCTGCCGTCACCTGAAGTCCGGCGCCCCCGCTACGCGCCGGACTGCTCCCAAGTCCTTTCCTGCCGCCGCTACCGCCCTTTCCAGAACTATCTGGTAGAACGCCTTAGAAGCTTTTGCGTTCAAACTGACCAAACAACCACGCTTTTCCTACTGACCGCTACACTCCTGTGAGGCTTGCCCACGCACTCTTCGGCTGTCGCAAGGAGGCTTGATGAATGATGAACTGCAACACCTGAAAAACCTTGGCAAGACATCGGCGCAATGGCTGCATGCCGTGGGCATCCACAGCGCCTCGGACTTGCGCCGCCTGGGCGCGGTAGATGCTTATCGTGCGGTACGCACTCGCGGGTTTCGCGCCTCGAAGGTGTTGTTGTATGCGATTGAGGGGGCGCTGATGGATGTGCACTGGAACGATATCCCCGCCGATCGCAAGGAAGCACTCAATAAACAGCTTGAAGCCATTTCGTCACGTCACAAGGTCTAAAGCCCAGCATTTACAGGCGATCCAAACAAGTGTTTAGCAAAAGAGCATAGAACTCGGAAAACAGCGATTGACTTAGAAATGAGAATCGTTATGATTATCGCAACTGATCGCGAGATCAGCTGATCTTCTGAAAGACCATTGGTTCGGACTCTCAGATTATCTCCTCATCAGGCTAATCACGGTTATTTGACCCGGCTCTTGCCGGGTCTTTTTTTGCCTGTCGAAAAGTGCTTCGCGAGATATGCCGACTGCTTGTTACTGACGCATTTGCGCGCAATAGTCCTGCACGGGTCGGACGGCCGTGTACCAGACGTAATCCGCCGATGCCGACGAGACCACAGCTCCCTTCTCCGCCAGCATCACCACCACGGGCGCCGAATGCTCACCAAGATCCTGCACATGCAGCGGTACGCCAATGTCCAGCCGTGCGTGATAAGCGCCAGCAAACAACAATGCCGGCGCGGGCGCTGCCAGCAGTTGTTCGGCCATTTGCCGATCACGTTGTTGCTGAACCGCCAGCATGGCCGGCATCCGGCTTTCGGGTAACAACCCGCAATGAGACTCACGGATTTGCGCCAGCAGCTCATTCCTGACCGCTGGCGCATTCGACCGGGTTCCGCTTACAGCCGGTGCTTGCTTGTACATACGCCGAACGTCAGTCGAGTCCAGATTCGCCGCCAATAACGGATAGGGCTGAGCCAGGGCAAAGCGCACAATCGGCCCATACAGATTCCAGTCCCAACCCGATTGCCAGGCCAACGCCGCCGGCAAATCGGCGGGCCAGCGAGCGGTGTCCAACGCATGGATTTCATCGACACGTGCCTGCTGGTCCGGCGTCAGCATTTCCAGCAGCACGCTGCCCTGAGTCCGGCGCTGGGACAGTGCCTGCAATAACCACAGCTGTGCGTGATGATGATCAGGATTGTCATGCAGCTCGCCAACGATCAGCCGTGGCGCCCCGGCCAACCGCTCGACCAGCGCTTGCGCGCTCAGACGCTGACCGCTATGCAGATCGCGAATCACCCCAGCCGGTTGATCCACGGCACTGGGTGCCATGTTTTGGCATGACACCAGTAACAACAGCGCCAGAATCAATATCCCACGCATGAGCTCACCTCAACGGGCGATGATCAGTGGATGCCCGCGCTCCGGGTGCGGCTGCACCAACACATCCAGCCCGAACACGGCTTTGAGCGGCTCCGGCCGCAGCACCTGCTGCGGTGTGTCCAATGCATGCGGACGGCCACTTTCGAGCAACAGAATGCGATCACAGTAACGCGCCGCCAGATTCAGGTCATGCAGAATCACCAGCACCGCCGCTCCGCGATCAGCAAATTCACGAATCGCCTGCAAGGTGGTGTGCTGATGCAGCGGATCGAGCATCGACGTCGGCTCGTCGAGCAGAAAGGTTTGCCCAGCCTCCCCCGGCCAAAGCTGCGCCAGCACCCGCGCCAGGTGCACACGCTGGCGCTCACCGCCGGACAGGGCGAGGTAACTGCGACCACTCAAATGCCCGACATCGGCGGCCTGCAAGGCAGCGGCGACAATCTCGTCATCGCGCACCCGGCCTGTTTGATGCGGTAAACGGCCCATGCCGACCACTTCCTCGACGCGGAACGCAAAATCCAGGGTCGAGGTCTGAGGCAATACCGCCAGGCGTTGCGCCCGTTGTGCACCATCCCATTGGCTTAGCTCGCGCTGATCGAGCCAGACACGACCATGATCAGGACGTAACTCGCCGCATAACGCGCCGAGCAAGGTACTTTTGCCCGCGCCGTTGGGGCCCAGCACTCCGAGGACTTCGCCCGGCTTGAGCTCAAGATCGATATCGGCCAGGACGATTTTCTTGCCGCGGCAGATCTGCAGGTTTTCCACTCGCAGCATCAGGCGCGACCTCGTAGCAGCAAATATAGAAAGAACGGTGCGCCGATAAACGCCGTAACGATGCCAATCGGCAATTCAGCCGGGGCCAACGCCAAGCGCGCCACCAGATCGGCAAACAACAACAGGCTGGCGCCTGCCAGGACTGAGGCCGGCAATAACACGCGATGATCGGGTCCCGCCAACAGTCGCACCAGATGTGGCACCACCAGCCCGACAAAACCGATCATCCCTGCCGCCGCAACAGCGGCACCGACGCCCAGCGCGGTGCAGAACACCAGCTCGCGCTTGAGCCCTTCGACGTTGATCCCCAAATGACTGGCCTCGGACTCACCGAGCAACAACGCATTCAACGCCTTGGCCCGGCGCGGCAACCACAGCGCTACCGCGGCGCTCACCAGCAACAATGGCCAGAGTCGCGCATAGCTGGCGCCATTCAGGCTGCCCAGGTTCCAGAAGGTCAGCGTACGCAAGGTCGCGTCGTCCGCCAGATAGGTGAACAAACCCACCGCCGAACTGGCCAGCGCCGTCAGGGCGATGCCTGCCAGCAACATGGTTGCCACGTTGGTCTGGCCGTTACGCCGACCAAGACGGTAAACCAGCGCCGTCACCCCGAGCCCACCCAGAAATGCACACAGCGATAACAGGTAAGGACCGATCGCCTCAGGCAAACCGCCAAACAGCGCGCCGCCAACAATCGCAATCGCCGCGCCCAAGGCTGCACCACTGGAAACGCCGACCAACCCCGGATCGGCCAGCGGATTGCGGAACAAACCCTGCATCGCCACGCCAGACAACGCCAGCACCCCGCCCACCGCCAGACCGAGCAAAGTACGCGGCAAGCGAATCTGCCCGAGGATCAGTTCAGCCTGCTCCAATCCCTCGGCAGGAACCGGCAGACCGATCATCCGCATTGCGGCGCGCAACGTATCGAGCAGCGGCAAGCTGACCGGGCCCAGGGCCAATGACAACCAGATCGCCAACAAACACAGCAAGCTCAGCCCGATGAACAACGAACGAGGTTTGACCAGAGTACTCATGGGGCGATGGTTGCCTTGGCCGATTCAGCGGGATAGAACCCGGCGGACAGCTTTACCAGGCTTTCCGGCAAGCGCGGCCCCAAGCCGCCAACCAACAGCGTCGGGTCCAGCTCGAACACCCGTCCGGCCTTGGCCGCCGGCGTCGACGCAAGAATCGGGTTTTCCTTGAACAACGCGGCACGCGCGGCGTTACCGGTCAGCGCCCGGTCGGCAAACACCAGCACGTCTGGCGTCAGACCCGCGAGGGACTCAACGGAAAAAGGCTTGTAACCGGTATGGGTCGCCAGGTTATGCCCACCCGCCTGTTGCAACAGCCAATCGGCTGCGGTGTCCTTACCGGCGATCAGCGGCTTGCCGCCAGCGTGCCCCAGCAACAGCAACACGCCCGGCGCTTTTTGTTTGGCCTGAGCCTGGCTGACCCAGGCTTTCTGCTGCTCAAGTTGCTGTTGATAACTCTGGAACAACGCCGTGGCCTGCGGCTCGCTACCGAGCAATTTACCCAGGTGCTGCAAGTTGCCTTGCAGGGTTGGCAAGTCGGGTTGTGCAGAGAACAACTCAACCTGCACCCCGGCACCGCGAATCTGCGACAACACCGGCGGTGGGCCCATTTCTTCGGTCCCAATGAGAAGCTGCGGACGCAAACTCAGGATGCCCTCTGCCGACAATTGCCGCTGATAACCGATACTCGGCAAGGCCTTGAGCGATTCGGGATGCTGGCTGGTGCTGTCGACGCCGACCAGTTTCGACTCGCCACCCAACGCACTCACCCACTCCGACAAAGCCCCGCCGGCACTGACCCAGCGTTGCGGCAATTCGGTCGCTTGAGCCCCATGATTGACCAAAAGTCCGACACAGAGCGCAATAGCGCTGGTACTCAGGCGCATAACAGGGTTTCCTTTGTGGAGTTTTCCCGCAGGATCAAGGCGTCGTCAGCTACGCAGCCGCCACGGGCGAAACACCCATTTGATAATTGTTTGCATTTGCACGTCAAGCGCAGACACATTTGCTAACCAGTGAGCGCGCACGCATCACCGCCAGAGGCCAGAGCCTTTGGCACTTGAGGATAGTCATGAAGTTTCTTTGCTCCAGCGCCGAGCTGGTCGATGCCAGCAGCCGTGGTTTCGAGATCGACGGCCAGAAGTTGTTTGCCGTGCGCCGTGAAGGCCGGGTCTACGTGTACGAAAATCGCTGCCCGCATCGCGGTGTCGGCCTGGAATGGCAGCCGGACCAGTTTCTCGACCCCAGCGCCAGCCTGATCCAGTGCGCCACTCACGGTGCATTGTTTCTGATCGAAAGCGGTGAATGCGTGGCCGGGCCCTGTGCCGGGCAGTCCCTCAGTGCCCTGGCATGCTGCGAAGACAGCCAGGGCATCTGGGTTCAACTTTAGGCGTCGAGCAACACCTCCAGTCGACGGTCAACACGTACCTCGTGCGAGGTCAGGCTCACACCGTACGCCAACACTTCAACCCCGGCCGCTTTCGCCTCACGCAAAGCGGCCGCGTAACCCGGATCGATCTCCTCGGCCGGTCGCACCGAGTCAATGCCGGTCAGATTGACGCAATACAACTGCACCGCACGAATACCGTCCCGCGCCAGGCACGCCAGCTCGCGCAAGTGCTTGGCACCGCGCTGAGTCACCGCGTCCGGAAATGCCGCGACCGCTGAGCCGTCGAAGCCCAACGTGACGCTTTTAACTTCGACGAAGGCCGGGCCGTTCGGGTAATCAAGGCGGAAATCGATGCGGCTGTTTTCCTGGCCATACGGCACTTCACGCTTGAGTCCGGTAAAGCCATTGAGCTCGCTGATCAAACCGCCACGCAGCGCCTCTTCAATCAAGGTATTGGCCCGCGCGGTATTTACGCAGGCCAGCCGCCCTTGCGGGGTTTCACTGATCTCCCAGGTGCCGGGCAACTTGCGTTTCGGATCATTGGAGCGGCTGAACCAGACCTGCCCGCCTTCGACCATGCAGTTGAACATCGAGCCGGTGTTGGGGCAGTGGATGGTCAGCAACTCGCCGCCAACGGTTTCGATATCGGCGAGAAAACGCTTGTAACGACGAATCAGCCGACCTTCTTCCAGAGGAGGATTGAAATGCATCAGCCTTGCCAACTCCGCAGGCCACGGGCAATCCGCTGAACCGCTTCCTGCAAACGCGGCAGGCTCTGGGTGTAGGCGAACCGCACGTGATGACCGGCCTGATACCGACCAAAATCCAGGCCCGGGGTGAAGGCAACGTGTTCGGTTTCCAGAAAATGCCGGCAGAAGGCAAACGCATCACCGCCAAAGGCACTGATGTCGGCATACAGATAGAAGGCGCCTTCCGGCTCCACAGCGATCCCGAAACCCAACTCGCGCAAGGCTGGCAACAGGAAGTCACGTCGGCGCCCGAACTCGGCCCGGCGCTCTTCGAGAATGCTGATGGTGTCCGGCTCGAAGCAGGCCAGCGCTGCGTGCTGGGCCATGCTCGGCGCGCTGATGTAAAGGTTCTGCGCAAGTTTTTCCAACTCGCCGACCGCAGCCTCCGGAGCGACCAGCCAACCAAGGCGCCAGCCGGTCATGCCGAAATACTTGGAGAAACTGTTCAGCACAAAAGCGCTGTCATCGACTTCCAGCACACTGGCAGCGTCGGTGCCGTAGGTCAGGCCGTGATAGATCTCGTCCACCACCAAATGGCCGTGGCGCTGTTTGATGGCGGCAGACAGCCCGGCCAGCTCATCGCGGGTCAGGATAGTCCCGGTCGGGTTGGCCGGTGAAGCGACCAGTGCGCCAACGCTGTCGTGGTCCCAGTAACGCTCGACCAGGCCTGGCGTCAGCTGATAGCGCACGTCCGGGCCGACCGGCACCAGTTGCGCCGCACCTTCCACCAGCCGCAGGAAATGCCGGTTGCACGGGTAACCCGGGTCGGCCAGCAGCCAGTGTTTACCGGGATCGACCAGCAAGGCGCTGGCCAGCAGTAACGCGCCAGAACCGCCCGGTGTGATCAGGATGCGCTGTGGGTCGATGTTCAACCCGTAACGTTGCTCGTAGAAGCCCGAAATGGCTTCTCGCAGCTCTGGAATGCCACGAGCCGCGGTGTAACGGGTTTTCCCCGCCGTCAGCGCCGCCTGGCCGGCCTTGATGATCGGCTCGGCGGTGGTGAAATCCGGTTCGCCGATTTCCAGGTGAATCACGTCGTGCCCGGCCGCTTGTAATTCATTGGCGCGCGCCAGCAATGCCATGACATGGAAAGGTTCGATAGCGCGGCTGCGCGCACTGTAGGGCTGAGCCATTAGCCTTCCTTCATCGGGGAAAAGAATTGATTCTACCCAAGCCCGGGAACGAGCGAGAACCTAAAGCAGTCACAACCGGAAGTTCACCCGTAAAAGAGCTGATACATAAGCCTCAGGATTGACTAAAATCAATATCTGATCAGGCCTCCAGACCCGCCAGACAAGGCTTTGCAAACATTTGCAAGCCTTACGGACCGCAGCCTCGACATCCGGGAGTAGCGCGCTCCGATTTGATCTGGTAAGTTCGCCCGCTTGCAGCCGCAGGGCCGGCAGGTGTCGGTGATGGAGCAATCCTGCGCAATGGATTACAAGAGTAGAGGCGGTCCATTTCATGCCCACCCAAGCAAAGCAGCAAAGCACTGAGCCAAAGATCAGCGGCTTCGAACCCTATATTGAAAGCAAGGGCGAGGAGTACATGGGCGAGCCCATGCGCAAACACTTCACCAAGATCCTGCAGAAATGGAAACAGGACTTGATGCAGGAAGTCGACCGCACTGTTGATCACATGAAGGACGAAGCGGCGAACTTCCCCGACCCGGCCGACCGTGCCAGTCAGGAAGAAGAGTTCAGCCTCGAACTGCGTGCCCGCGACCGCGAGCGCAAGCTGATCAAGAAAATCGACAAGACCCTGCAACTGATCGAAGACGAAGAATACGGCTGGTGCGAGTCTTGCGGCGTCGAGATCGGCGTCAAACGCCTGGAAGCACGCCCTACCGCTGACATGTGCGTCGACTGCAAGACCCTTGCAGAGATCAAGGAAAAGCAAGTCGGCAAGTAAGTGGCCGCTTGAACGAAGAACGGAGCGTGCGAACGCTCCGTTTTTGTTTCTGGTGCATCAACATCTGTAGGAGCAAAGCTTGCTCCTACAGAGTGCGATGGCGATATCAAGCCGTGCTCCTACAGAACCAGACAACGTAACATCGTGCCCATGACTGCCATCAAATCCCCCGCCTACATCGGGCGCTTCGCCCCCACCCCCAGCGGGCACCTGCACTTCGGCTCGCTGGTCGCGGCACTGGCCTCGTACCTTGACGCCCGCTCGGTTGGCGGCCGCTGGCTGTTGCGCATGGAAGACCTTGACCCGCCTCGAGAGGAGCCCGGCGCCCAAGCGGCGATCCTCAAGGCACTGGAAAGCTACGGTTTCGAATGGGACGGCGAAATGGTCCGCCAGAGCGACCGTCACGACGCCTACGCGCAGGTGTTGAATCAACTGTTCAACCATGGCCTGGCCTACGCCTGCACCTGCTCGCGGAAAAAACTGGCGCCTTATCACGGGATTTATCCAGGTCTGTGCCGCAACGCCGGTCATGCCAGCGAAGACGCCGCAATCCGCTTGCGCGTCCCGGAACTGGAATATCACTTCACCGACCACGTGCAAGGCGAATACCGCCAGCACCTGGGCCGTGAGGTCGGCGACTTCGTCATCCGTCGACGCGACGGGCTCTACGCTTATCAACTGGCAGTGGTGCTCGACGACGCCTGGCAAGGCATCACCGATATTGTCCGCGGTGCCGACTTGCTCGATTCCACCCCGCGCCAGCTGTACCTGCAAGAACTGCTCGGCCTGCCCCAACTGCGCTATCTGCACCTGCCGCTGATTACCCAGCCGGACGGCAACAAGCTCGGCAAGTCCTACCGCTCGCCGCCGTTGACCGAGGATCAGGCCACGCCCCTGTTGCTGCGCGCCCTACGCGCACTGGGACAAAAACCTGACCACGAACTCGATAACGCCAGCCCCAGGGAAGTGCTGAACTGGGGCATCAGGCACTGGGATGCGGCGTTAATCCCGCGCACACTGACACTGCCCGAAGCGCAATTACGCTGACTAAGCTTGCAGGTTGGCGCCCATCCGTTACCATCGCCGCACGTTTTCGGGCACGCGCACAATAAAGAGAGGCCGGGATGTACATCTATCGCTTGGTCCTGCTCCTGGTAGTGGGGATCTATCTGTTCTCCCCAGCCATCATGGACTGGTGGATCGACGCCACTGGCGCCTGGTATCGCCCGTATCTGCTGTGGCTGATTCTGATCGTCGTGACCTTCATCCTGCAGAGCCAAAAAGATGCCGATGAGCTTTAGCCTGACCCAGATGATCCTGATCAGTGCCGCCTACCTGGCAGTGCTGTTTGGTGTTGCCTGGATCAGTGAACGCGGAATGATCCCGCGAGCGATCATTCGCCACCCGCTGACCTACACCTTGTCATTGGGTGTCTACGCCAGCGCCTGGGCGTTTTATGGCACGGTTGGTTTGGCATATCAGTACGGCTACGGCTTTCTGTCCAGCTATCTAGGTGTATCCGGAGCGTTTCTGCTGGCGCCGGTGTTGCTGTACCCGATTCTGAAGATCACCCGCACCTATCAGCTGTCGTCTCTGGCCGACCTGTTTGCGTTTCGTTTCCGCAGCACCTGGGCCGGCGCGCTGACCACCATTTTCATGCTGATCGGCGTGCTGCCGTTGCTTGCATTGCAGATTCAGGCGGTCGCCGACTCGATTGGCATCCTCACCCGTGAGCCGGTGCAGCATCGGGTCGCCCTGAGTTTTTGTGCGCTGATCACCCTGTTCACGATCTTCTTCGGCTCGCGGCATATAGCGACCCGGGAGAAACACGAAGGCCTGGTGTTCGCGATTGCCTTTGAATCGGTGATCAAGCTGATCGCCATTGGCGGCGTTGGCCTCTACGCCTTGTACGGCGTGTTCGACGGCCCGCAACAACTGGAAGTCTGGTTGCTGCAAAACCAGACCGCCCTCGCCGCCCTGCACACGCCGCTGCAAGAAGGCCCATGGCGCACGCTGCTGCTGGTGTTCTTCGCCTCGGCGATCGTGATGCCGCACATGTACCACATGACCTTCACCGAAAACCTCAACCCGCGCTCGCTGGTCAGTGCGAGTTGGGGCTTGCCGCTGTTTCTCCTGCTGATGAGCCTGGCCGTACCGCTGATTCTCTGGGCCGGCCTCAAACTTGGCGCCACCACCAACCCGGAATACTTCACCCTCGGCGTCGGCATCGCCGCCAACAGCAAGGCTCTGGCACTGCTGGCCTACGTCGGTGGTTTGTCAGCTGCCAGCGGTCTGATCATCGTCACCACCCTGGCGCTGTCCGGGATGGCCCTGAACCACCTGGTGCTGCCGCTGTATCAGCCGCCTGCCGAAGGCAACATCTACCGTTGGCTGAAATGGACCCGCCGCGCCTTGATCGTCGCGATCATCATGGCCGGTTATGGTTTCTATCTGCTGCTGGGCGCCGAGCAGGACCTGGCCAACCTGGGCATCGTCGCATTCGTTGCCACCCTGCAGTTTTTGCCCGGCGTACTGTCCGTCCTGTATTGGCCGACCGCCAACCGTCGCGGCTTCATCGCCGGTTTGCTGGCGGGGATTCTGGTCTGGCTGGTGACCATGCTGTTGCCGCTGGTCGGCAACCTGCAGGGCTTCTATATCCCATTGCTGAACATGATCTACGTGCTCGACGACACCAGTTGGCACATGGCGGCGATTGCGTCGCTGGCGGCCAACGTGCTGATGTTCACGCTGATCTCGCTGTTCACCAACGCCAGTACCGAAGAAGCCAGCGCCGCCGAAGCCTGTGCCGTAGACAACGTGCGTCGCCCGCAACGCCGCGAACTGCACGCCGCGTCACCCCAGGAGTTCGCCACCCAACTGGCCAAACCGTTGGGCGCCAAAGCCGCGCAGAAAGAAGTCGAACAGGCCCTGCGCGACCTTTATCTGCCGTTCGACGAGCGTCGCCCGTACGCCTTGCGCCGACTGCGTGACCGAATCGAAGCCAACCTCTCCGGCCTGATGGGCCCGAGCGTTGCGCAAGACATGGTCGAAACCTTCCTGCCGTACAAGGCTGGTGGTGAAAACTACGTCACCGAAGACATTCACTTCATCGAAAGCCGCCTCGAGGACTATCACTCGCGCCTCACCGGCCTGGCCGCCGAACTCGATGCCCTGCGCCGCTATCACCGCCAGACCTTGCAAGAGTTGCCGATGGGTGTTTGCTCGCTGGCCAAGGATCAGGAAATCCTCATGTGGAACAAGGCCATGGAGGAGTTGACCGGGATCGCCGCGCAACGCGTGGTCGGTTCACGCCTGGGCACCCTCGGCGAGCCGTGGAAAGAACTGCTGCAAGGTTTCATCAATCTTCCCGACGAGCATTTGCACAAACAGCACCTGGCCCTGGACGGCCAGACGCGCTGGTTGAACCTGCACAAAGCGGCGATCGACGAACCGCTCGCGCCCGGTAACAGCGGTCTGGTATTGCTGGTCGAAGACCTGACTGAAACCCAGATGCTCGAAGACAAACTGGTGCACTCCGAACGTTTGGCGAGTATCGGGCGACTGGCGGCCGGCGTGGCCCACGAAATTGGCAACCCGATCACCGGCATCGCGTGTCTGGCGCAGAACCTGCGCGAAGAGCGTGAAGAAGACAGCGAACTGAAGGAAATCAGCGGGCAAATCCTCGAACAGACCAAACGCGTGTCACGCATCGTTCAGTCGCTGATGAGCTTCGCCCACGCCGGCAGCCACCAGCACAATGACGAACCGGTCTGTCTGGCCGAGGTGGCCCAGGATGCCATTGGTCTGCTCGCGCTGAACCGTCGCAACTTCGAAGTGCAGTTCTTCAACCTGTGCGATCCCGAGCATTGGGTCGATGGCGATCCGCAGCGGCTCGCCCAGGTATTGATCAACCTGCTGTCCAACGCCCGCGACGCATCGCCGGCCGGCAGTGCGGTTCGAGTAAAAAGTGAAGCCAACGAACACACGATCGACCTGATCGTGGAAGACGAAGGCAGTGGTATCCCGTCGAGCATCATGGACCGATTGTTCGAACCCTTCTTCACCACCAAGGATCCTGGCGAAGGCACCGGTCTGGGCCTTGCACTGGTCTATTCCATCGTTGAAGAGCATTATGGACAAATCACCATCGACAGCCCGGCTGACACACAAAGCCAACGCGGCACCCGTATCCGGGTGACCTTACCGCGTCATGTCGAAGCGACGTCCGCTGTGAACTGAGACCGTCGAGAGTATCGAATCAATGCCGCACATTTTGATCGTCGAAGACGAAACAATTATCCGCTCCGCCTTGCGCCGCCTGCTGGAACGTAACCAGTACCAGGTCAGCGAAGCCGGTTCAGTGCAGGAAGCACAAGAACGCTTCAGCATTCCCACGTTCGACCTGATTGTCAGTGACCTGCGCCTGCCTGGCGCACCGGGCACCGAGCTGATCAAGCTGGGCCAGGGCAAGCCGGTGCTGATCATGACGAGCTACGCCAGCCTGCGCTCGGCAGTCGACTCAATGAAGATGGGCGCGGTGGACTACATCGCCAAGCCTTTCGACCATGACGAGATGCTCCAGGCCGTCGCACGCATCCTGCGTGACCGGCAATCGGCGCAAAGCTCCGTGGGCGAACCTGCGGTCGGCAAAGCCAGCGGCTCGGCGAAGTCCGCTGTCGATAACAGCAATGGCGAAATCGGCATCATCGGCTCGTGCCCACCGATGCAGGATCTGTACGGCAAAATCCGTAAAGTGGCTCCCACCGATTCCAATGTATTGATTCAGGGCGAATCAGGCACCGGTAAAGAGCTGGTCGCCCGCGCCCTGCACAACCTGTCCAAACGCGCCAAGGCGCCGATGATTTCGGTGAACTGCGCAGCCATCCCGGAAAGCCTGATCGAGTCCGAGCTGTTCGGCCACGAGAAAGGCGCGTTTACCGGCGCCAGCGCCGGGCGCGCGGGCCTGGTTGAAGCCGCCGACGGCGGCACCTTGTTCCTTGATGAAATCGGCGAACTGCCACTTGAAGCCCAGGCGCGCCTGCTGCGCGTGCTGCAAGAAGGTGAAATCCGCCGCGTGGGCTCGGTGCAATCGCAGAAGGTCGACGTACGCCTGATCGCTGCGACTCACCGTGACCTGAAGAGCCTGGCCAAGATCGGCCAGTTCCGTGAAGACCTGTATTACCGTCTCCACGTTATCGCCCTGAAACTGCCGGCCCTGCGTGAGCGTGGCGCGGACGTCAACGAAATCGCCAATGCTTTCCTCGCCCGCCAGAGCGCGCGCGTGAATCGCACCGACCTGAAATTCGCTCCGGACGCCGAACAAGCCATTCGTCATTACTCCTGGCCGGGCAACGTGCGTGAACTGGAAAACGCTGTCGAGCGTGCCGTCATCCTGTGTGAGAGCCCGGAGATTTCTGCCGAGTTGCTGGGCATCGACATCGAGCTCAGCGATCTTGAAGATGACGAGTTCATCGGCCTGGCACCGCAACAGGGCAGCACCGGCAACACCAGCCACGAGCCCACCGAAGACCTGTCACTGGAAGACTACTTCCAGCACTTCGTCCTCGAACACCAGGATCACATGACCGAAACCGAATTGGCTCGCAAACTCGGCGTCAGCCGCAAATGCCTGTGGGAGCGTCGTCAGCGTCTGGGTATCCCACGACGCAAGACCGGCGCGACCAGCGAAAGCTGAACGTCACCTGTCGAGTGTGCGAGTAACACATGACCGTGTGAAAAAACTGTTACCGCAGCTTTTTCTCGTAACAGAAGCCGGGGCTTACGGTAACGAAGCCCCGGTTTTTTTTGGCCCTGAAAAAGGCGACCCAGGCACCTAACCCCTTGTTTTACTGGCCCCCGCAAAAGTTGGCACGGCACCTGCTATATGTTTGGTACAAGAACAATAACAAGCAATGCACAAGACAATAAAAATAAGACGAATCGACTCACGCACAACAAAAACAAGACGGCGAGAGGCGTAGCTAACTGATTCTTTTGGAGAGGCGTTGTATTTGGGGCTTGCCCCGCAACCAGGCCGAGAACAACAAAAACTGCCCTAAGGCAGAGCCTGAACTGGTTGGATCGCACAGATCATTGCAGCACAGCGACCAAAGCAATCCGTTTGCTCTTGGCTCCCGATTGGGAGGGTCATGAAGGAAACCTTCATGACAAGGGCGCGACACAAAAACAAGAAGCCCGAAACCAAAAATAAAAATAGAGCATGCAACTACTTCTTGGGGAGCTTCGGCTCCCCTTGTAGTTTCTGGCGTTTGGCCCTTGTAGCTTGTAGCAGCTGCCGAGCCCGCGAGGCTGCGTTCGGTGCGGGCCGCGTTCGGACGCAGCCGTCGTAGAATCTGAGATTGCGGTCTGTCAGGCAGTATGAGGTGTATGCATTTACGACGGCTCCGCCGCCGAACGCTGCCTCGCATAGCTCGACAGCTGCTACGCAGATCAGCGCAGCTTCCTACACCATCCCCCGACTAAATGCTAGAATCCCGGCCCATCATGCGGTCATTCTTCGTTTTGGCCGAACATTCCTTCAAACAGTGCATCCCATGCTGAAGAAGCTGTTCCAGTCATTCCGTTCTCCCTTGCGTCGTACGCAACACATTCGCAGCACGCCTGAAGTGCTCAACAGCAGCCAACACTCGCTGCAACGGGCTCAGTTCAGCCGTTATGCGGTGAACATCGTCGAACGCCTGCAGAGCGCCGGCTACCAGGCTTACCTGGTCGGTGGCTGTGTGCGCGACATGCTGCTCAACATCACACCCAAGGATTTCGACGTCGCCACCAGCGCCACACCGGAACAGGTTCGCGCCGAGTTTCGTAATGCGCGGATCATCGGGCGCCGATTCAAACTGGTGCACATCCATTTTGGTCGCGAAATCATTGAAGTCGCGACCTTCCGCGCCAATCACCCGCAAAACGACGAAGAGGAAGACAGCAACCAGTCCTCGCGTAACGAAAGCGGGCGCATTCTGCGCGACAACGTTTACGGCACGCTGGAGGAAGACGCGCAACGCCGTGACTTCACCATCAACGCCCTGTATTACGATCCGGTCAGCGAGCGCATTCTCGACTACGCCAACGGCGTACACGACATCCGCAATCACCTGATCCGCCTGATCGGCGACCCGACCCAGCGTTACCAGGAAGACCCGGTGCGGATGCTCCGTGCGGTGCGTTTCGCCGCCAAGCTGGACTTCGGCATCGAGAAACACAGCGCCTTGCCAATCCGCGGCCTGGCACCGATGCTGCGCGAGATCCCGTCGGCGCGCTTGTTCGAAGAAGTGTTGAAGCTGTTCCTTTCGGGTCATGCCGCGGACACCTTCGAGATGCTGGTCGATCTGCAATTGTTCGACCCACTGTTCCCGGCCAGCGCCGAAGCCCTGGAACACAACCCGACCTACACTCACACCCTGATCAGCGAAGCGCTGATCAACACCGACCTGCGGATCAAGCAGAACAAGCCGGTGACGCCAGCGTTCCTGTTCGCCGCCCTGCTCTGGCCAGCCTTGCCGGCCCGCGTACTGCGCTTGCAGGATCGTGGCATGCCGCCGATTCCGGCCATGCAGGAAGCTGCTCACGAACTGATCAGCGAGCAATGCCAGCGGATCGCGATTCCAAAGCGCTTCACCATGCCGATCCGCGAGATCTGGGACATGCAGGAGCGCCTGCCACGCCGCAGCGGCAAACGTGCCGACCTGTTGCTGGACAACCCGCGATTCCGTGCCGGTTACGACTTCCTGCTACTGCGTGAAAGCGCTGGCGAACAGACCAATGGCCTGGGCGAATGGTGGACGGACTATCAGGACGGCAACGAAAGCGAACGCCGCGACATGATCCGCGACCTCAGCGGCAAGGACGACGGTGCCAGCGGTGCGCCGCGTAAACGTCGCCGCAGCGGTGGCGCCAAGCGCAAACGTGCCGCTGGCGTACCGAGTGCGTCGGGCGAGTAAATCGATGGAACGCATTTACATTGGCATGGGCAGCAACCTCGCCGCCCCCGCGGAACAATTGCGCAGCGCCGTCGAAGCGCTCGCGCAGTTACCCCAGACAGCGCTGGTGGGAGTTTCGTCCTTCTATCAAAGCGACTCCCTGTTGCCGGGCCAGCCGCGTTATACCAACGCGGTGGCCGCGCTCGACAGCACGCTGACGCCGCTTGAGCTGCTCGATGCGCTGCAAGCCATCGAAATCGACCAGGGTCGCGAGCGTCATGAACGCTGGGGCCCGCGCACGCTGGATCTGGATATCCTGCTGTTCGGCGATCGACTGATCGACGAGCCCCGCCTCAAAGTCCCCCATTACCACATGCAGGCCCGAGCCTTTGTGCTGTACCCGCTGGCCGAGCTGGCGCCCGCTGATCTGCAATTGGCGGACGGCCGTTACCTGCGTGAGCTGCTCGCTGCATGTCCGTTCGTCGGACTGGAACGCCTCCCGCCGATTTGATACGCGGAACTATGTGGGAGCGGGCTTGCTCGCGAAGCTGACGACGCGATGCATCTGATGTACCGCGTCATCGTTCTTCGCGAGCAAGCCCGCTCCCACAGGTAACACCAACGGCGTAACATTGCGGTAACACATCCAATTGACTTCCCGAGTTCTCCTCACGACTATAGGCGTCCCGCTGCCGGCAACCCGGCACTACAGGGCGCAATCCAGGCTTTTAAAGCACGACACAAGACCGTGCGCCTGAGTAAATGAAGAATCACGCGCGTTACCCGCAGTAGTTTTCCAAGCGCCTGAATGAGGATTTCTTACATGCCAGCTATCACCTTGACCACATTGCAGAGCCTCAAGCAAAAGGGTGAAAAAATCACCATGCTGACCTGCTACGACGCTACCTTCGCCCACGCTTGCAATGAGGCGGGTGTTGAAGTGTTGCTGGTGGGCGACTCCCTTGGCATGGTGTTGCAAGGACACGACAGCACCCTGCCGGTGACCACCGCCGAAATGGCTTACCACGTCGCCGCGGTCAAGCGTGGCAACACCGATGCCTTGATCCTCGCGGACCTGCCGTTCATGGCCTACGCCACCATCGAACAAACGATGACCAACAGTGCCCAGTTGATGCAGGCCGGTGCACACATGGTCAAGGTCGAAGGCGCGCTGTGGCTGGCCGAGTCGATTCGTCTGCTGGCCGAACGCGGTATTCCGGTGTGCGCGCACATGGGGCTGACGCCACAGTCGGTGAACATTCTCGGCGGCTATAAAGTTCAGGGCCGCAATGAAAACCAGGCCCGGCAGATGCGTGCCGACGCGATTGCCCTGGAACAGGCCGGCGCGGCGATGCTGTTGCTCGAATGTGTACCGAGCGAGCTGGCCCACGAAATCACTCAAGCGGTGAAGATTCCGGTGATCGGCATCGGCGCCGGTAATGCCACCGACGGTCAGGTGCTGGTATTGCACGACATGCTCGGCCTGTCCCTCAGCGGCCGCGCGCCGAAGTTCGTGAAGAACTTCATGGCCGGCCAAGACAGCATTCACGCTGCCCTGAGCGCTTACGTCGCTGAAGTCAAAGCCGCAACCTTCCCTGGCGCCGAACACGGATTCTCTGCATGAACACTGTCAAAACCGTACGCGAACTACGTGCCGCCGTCGCCCGCGCTCGCGGCGAAGGCAAACGTATCGGCTTCGTACCGACCATGGGCAACCTGCACAGCGGTCACGTCGCACTGGTCACCAAAGCCGCCCAACGAGCGGACTTTGTAGTCGCGAGCATTTTCGTCAACCCGCTGCAATTTGGCGCAGGCGAAGACCTCGACAAGTATCCGCGGACCTTGGCCGCCGACCAGGAGAAACTGCTGCAAGCCGGCTGTCACCTGCTGTTCGCCCCAACCGTCGAGGAAATGTACCCGGACGGCATGGCCGGCCAGACCCGCGTCAGCGTTCCACTGCTGTCTGAAGGCCTGTGTGGCGCCAGCCGCCCCGGGCATTTCGAAGGCGTGGCGACGGTGGTCAGCAAGTTGTTCAACATGGTTCAGCCCGACCTCGCGGTCTTCGGTCAGAAAGACTTCCAGCAACTGGCGGTGATTCGCGCGCTGGTGCATGACCTGAACATGCCGATCCAGATCATTGGCGAACCCACCGTAAGAGCCGCCGACGGTCTGGCGCTGTCCTCACGCAATGGTTTCCTCAGTGAAGAACAGCGGGCCGTCGCGCCAATTGTGTATCGCACGCTGAGCGATATCGCCGAAGCCATCAAACAGGGCGAACGCGATTACCCGGCGCTCCTGGCCCGGAAGATCGAGCAGCTCCAGGCCGCCGGGTTGCGTCCTGACTACCTGGAAATCCGCCACGCACTGACCCTGCGCCCAGCGACCGTGGATGACCGTGACCTGGTGATCCTGGTGGCCGCTTTCCTGGGCACGACCCGGTTGATCGACAACCTGCACCTGAACCTCGACGCTCCGGTTTAAAGGGCAAGATCAAAAGATCGCAGCCGGCGGCAGCAACTACAGAATTATACGATTCCGTGTAGGAGCTGCCGCAGGCTGCGATCTTTTGCGGTGTATTGCCGGCCTCAAAAGCTTCGGGCAAACTGCCCGCCGTTCGGATCTGACCAAGGGAAACACTCATGCACGCCATCATGCTCAAAGCCAAGCTGCATCGCGCCGAAGTTACCCACGCAGTGCTCGACTACGAAGGCTCTTGCGCCATCGACGGCGAATGGCTGGACCTGTCCGGGATCCGTGAGTACGAACAGATCCAGATCTACAACGTCGACAACGGCGAACGCTTCACCACTTACGCCATCCGTGGCGAAGAAGGCTCGCGCATGATCTCGGTCAACGGCGCCGCCGCACACAAAGCCAAGGTCGGTGATCGGGTGATCATCTGCGCTTACGCTCATTACAGCGAAGCCGAACTGCTCAATTTCAAACCGCGCATGCTCTACATGGCTCCAGGCAACGAATTGAGCCATACCAGCAATGCCATCCCGGTTCAGGTCGCCTGAGCCCTCCCCCGTACTCCGAACACTGAAAGCCCGCCTGCCTGGCGACCTTAAGTGCCGGTACAAAATAGTACCGGCCACAGGTCAGACAAAGCCAAGACAGATCACACCGCGAGGTTTACTGTAATCGCCCTGCGCTATTAAATCGTTTATTCGCAGTTCAACCGGAGGGTGCCTGTCATCAAACAGGACATTCCGGATTTTTCAGTGTCCTAAAGGCAGTCCAAGTAAAAAGGAAACCCGCAGCGATGGCGTACTACCGCACTCCTCATGACGTTACCGCTCTGCCAGCCTGGCAGGCGCTGAATGATCACCGCCAAGCCATGCAGGATTTCAGCATGCGCGAAGCGTTCAATGCCGACCCGCAGCGTTTTACCCAGTTCACACTGAGCAGCTGTGGACTATTTCTTGATTACTCGAAAAACCTGATCAACACCGAAACCCGCAATCTGCTGGTGGGCCTGGCGAACGAAGTCGGCTTGCAAGACGCGATCAAGGCGTTGTTCAACGGCGAAATCGTCAATGCCTCCGAAGGCCGTCCGGCGTTGCATACGGCCCTGCGCCGCCCGGTGGGCGACAAGCTGTCGGTCAATGGCGTCAACGTCATGCCTGACGTGCACAAAGTGCTGAACCAGATCACCGAGCTGGTCGGGCGCATTCACGACGGCCTGTGGCGTGGTTACACCGAGAAGCCGATCACCGACGTGGTGAACATCGGCATCGGTGGTTCGTTCCTCGGCCCTGAACTGGTTTCCGAAGCGCTGTTGTCCTACGCCCAGAAAGGCGTGCGCTGCCATTACCTGGCGAACATCGACGGCAGCGAATTCCATGAGTTGTCGGCAAAGATTCGTGCCGAAACCACACTGTTCATCGTTTCCTCGAAATCCTTCAACACCCTCGAAACCCTGAAAAACGCCCAGGCCGCACGCGCCTGGTACCTGGCTCAGGGCGGCTCCGAAGCCGAGCTGTATCGACACTTCATCGCCGTTTCGAGCAACAACGCTGCGGCCGTGGCCTTCGGTATTCGCGAAGAAAACATCTTCCCGATGTGGGACTGGGTTGGCGGGCGTTACTCGCTGTGGTCAGCCATCGGCTTGCCGATTGCCCTGGCCATCGGCATGTCGAACTTCAAGGAACTGCTGTCTGGCGCCTACACCATGGACCAGCACTTCCAGAGCGCACCGTTCGAACAGAACATGCCGGTGCTGCTGGCATTGCTCGGTGTCTGGTATGGCAACTTCTGGGGCGCGCAAAGCCACGCGATCCTGCCGTATGACCACTACCTGCGCAACATCACCAAGCACTTGCAGCAACTGGACATGGAGTCCAACGGCAAGAGCGTACGTCAGGACGGCACACCGGTTTCCACCGATACCGGTCCGGTCATCTGGGGCGGCGTCGGTTGCAACGGTCAACACGCCTATCACCAGTTGCTGCACCAAGGCACCCAGCTGATTCCAGCCGACTTCATCGTGCCGATCGTCAGCTTCAACCCGGTTGCCGACCACCACCAGTGGCTGTACGCCAACTGCCTGTCGCAAAGCCAGGCGCTGATGCTCGGCAAGACCCACGCCGAGGCGGAAGCCGAGCTGCGTGAAAAAGGCGTGGCCGAAGACCAGGTGCAAAAACTCGCGCCGCACAAGGTGATCCCGGGCAACCGCCCGAGCAACACCCTGGTGGTCGAGCGCATCAGCCCGCGTCGTCTGGGCGCGCTGGTCGCGATGTACGAGCACAAGGTGTTCGTGCAGAGCGTGATCTGGGGCATCAACGCCTTCGACCAATGGGGCGTGGAGTTGGGCAAGGAGCTGGGCAAAGGCGTCTACAGCCGCCTGGTCGGCAGCGAAGAAACCCCGGCCGAAGACGCTTCGACCCAGGGCCTGATCAACTACTTCCGCGGTCGTCACCGCGGGTGATTTGACCCTCGCTCCCACAGGTCTGCACTGACCTTGTGGGAGCGGGCTTGCTCGCGAAAGCGGTGGGTCAGTCGCCATCAATGCTGAATGACAAACCGCATTCGCGAGCAAGCCCGCTCCCACACTGGGTCGGTGCAAGTCTTGAACCCATTCACTACTCGGCGCATCTTTATCACTTGTGCAATACAAGCATAAGGAACCGCCATGTTCGATATCAGCACGTTCCCCAAAGCCGATGCCGTCCGCCAGGCTGCGCAACTGAGTCAGGACGACTACCAGCGCCTGTACCGCCAATCCATCGAGCAACCCGACATTTTCTGGGCCGAACAGGCCAAGCGTTTTCTTGACTGGTCGACCCCCTGGCAAAGCGTTCAACACACGAATATCAAAACCGGCGCGGCACAATGGTTTGCCGGTGCTCAGCTCAACGTCAGCTATAACTGCATCGATCGCCACCTCGCCCAACGCGGCGAACAGACCGCGATCATCTGGGAAGGCGACGACCCGGCTGAATCGCTGCACATCACCTACCAAAAACTGCATCACTGCGTTTGCCGCCTGGCCAACGTGCTGAAAAGCCGTGGCGTAAAAAAAGGCGACCGGGTGTGCATCTACATGCCAATGATCCCTGAAGCCGCCTACGCAATGCTCGCCTGTGCACGCATCGGCGCCGTGCACTCGGTGGTCTTTGGCGGGTTTTCCCCCGATTCCCTGCGTGACCGGATCCTCGACGCGGACTGCCGCACCGTGATTACCGCCGATGAAGGGGTACGTGGCGGTAAATACGTACCGCTCAAACAGAACGTCGACAAAGCCCTGCTCAGTTGCCCGGCCGTCAGTACTGTCGTAGTGGTCGAACACACTCAGATCGAGGTCAATTGGGTCGAGGGCCGCGACCTCTGGTATCACCAGGCCCTACGCGACGTCAGCGACGACTGCCCGCCAGAACCCATGGACGCCGAAGACCCGTTGTTCATCCTTTACACTTCCGGCAGCACCGGTAAACCCAAAGGCGTGCTACACACCACTGGCGGCTATCTGCTGCAAGCAGCGATGACCTTCAAGTACGTGTTCGACTACCGCGACGGCGAAGTCTTCTGGTGCACCGCCGACGTCGGCTGGGTCACCGGCCACAGCTACATCGTCTACGGGCCACTGGCCAATGGCGCGACCACCCTGATCTTCGAGGGCGTGCCAAGCTACCCGAACAGCTCGCGGTTCTGGCAGGTCATCGACAAGCATCAGGTGAACATTTTCTACACCGCGCCAACCGCTTTGCGGGCCCTGATGCGCGAAGGACTGGAACCCTTGAAAGACAGCTCACGCGCCAGTTTGCGGCTGCTGGGCAGCGTTGGCGAGCCGATCAACCCGGAAGCCTGGGACTGGTATTTCAACGCGGTCGGCGAGCAGCGCTGCCCGATCGTCGACACCTGGTGGCAGACTGAAACCGGAGGCATCATGCTCAGCCCGCTGGTTAGCGCACAACGAATCAAACCCGGTTGCGCGACCCGGCCGATGTTCGGCGTGCAACCGGTATTGCTTGATGAACAAGGCAAGGAAATCAGCGGCGCCGGCAGCGGCGTGCTCGCCATAAAATCAAGCTGGCCAGGGCAAATCCGCAGTGTCTATGGCGACCCGCAACGCATGATCGATACCTATTTCAAACCCTATCCCGGCTACTACTTCACCGGCGACGGCGCACGGCGCGATGAAGACGGCGACTACTGGATCACCGGACGCATCGATGATGTGATCAACGTCTCTGGGCACCGCATCGGCACCGCCGAAGTCGAAAGCGCACTGGTGCTGCATGACAGCATCGCCGAGGCTGCGGTGGTCGGTTACCCCCACGACCTCAAGGGCCAGGGCATCTACGCCTTTGTCACGCCGATGAACGGCATCGAACCCAGCGACGCATTGAAGAAAGAACTGCTGGCCCACGTCAGCCAGGAAATCGGCAGTTTCGCCAGACCCGATCTGATTCAATGGGCGCCGGCCTTGCCGAAAACCCGTTCGGGCAAGATCATGCGGCGCATCCTGCGCAAGATTGCCTGCAATGAGCTCGACAGCCTCGGTGACACCTCGACCCTGGCCGACCCCAGCGTGGTCGCCGGGCTGATCGACAAGCGTCTGAACCAATGATCTGTTTACCCAAGCGCGGCCGTTGGCCGCGCACTTTTTAAATGCCATAGCCACCGAGTCGTCATGGAATTCATCCGTAGCCGTATCGAAACCCAGATCATGAGCCTGTCCGGCCTTTCGCTGGGCAAGCTCGACCTGGAAAACCCCAAGGGCGATCCCGGGCTCTTCGGCCCCGACTCGGTGAGCTGGCAAGTGCATGGCGACTTCAGCAGCATGCTCATCGGCGGCATCAGCGCCTTAATGCTGCAAGCCTTGCACCCGCTGGCACTGGCCGGGGTCTGGGACCACTCGAACTTCCGCGAAGACATGCTCGGTCGACTGCGCCGCACCGGGCAGTTCATCTCCGGTACCACCTTCGGTTCGCGTCAGGACGCCGAGTGGCTGATCGAGAAAGTGCGCACCATTCACCTGCAAGTGGTCGGCACCGCGCCCGATGGGCGCCCTTATGCCGCCAGCGATCCGGACCTGCTGACCTGGGTCCATGTGGCCGAGGTCAGCAATTTTCTCGCTGCGCATTTGCGCTACCGCAATCCGAATCTTTCGCCAGCCGATCAGGACCGTTACTACAGCGAGATCGCCTTGGTCGCCGAGCGTCTGGGCGCCCGCGATGTTCCGCGCTCACGGCGGGAAATCAGCGAATACCTTGAGCGAATTCGCCCACAACTGCTCTGCGATGAACGCAGCCGCGAAGTGCTGCGGTTGCTCCTCGCTGCACCGTCACCCAGCCGCCTGGCCAGGCCCTTCGGTGGGCTGATGATGCAAGCGGGCATCGACCTGCTGCCCGACTGGGCCAGTGACATGCTCGGTGTCCGCCAGAATCCGCTGCAACGCAAACTGATTCGCGCCAGCGTCAATCGCAGTGCCCCGATGCTGCGCTGGGCGGTGCGCAATGGTTCGGTGCAGCGGGCCAAACGGCGGATGGGAATCCCCAGCTGAATGCGTGGTGTTGCCGACCGAACGCCAAGTCCTCGCCAAACAATTACCCTGTGGCGAGGGAGCTTGCTCCCGTTGGAGCGCGAAGCGCTCCCAAATCCTTCAGCCGAGTTCTTTCAGACAGAGCACGGTCGAATGTTTTACGGGCGCTGCGCACCCGAGCGGGAGCAAGCTCCCTCGCCACAGGGGATCCATCGATCACAATCCTGTTAAACTCTCGCGCCAAATTCCCCAGCAAGGCGCGTCCATGTCTTCCTTGAATCAGGCGCTGCGCGCCGCCCTCGATCATCGCCAAGACTTGCTCGCCGAGCTCCACTCGCAAGGTACCGACTGCTATCGGCTGTTTCATGGCAGCCAGGAAGGTGCCGGCGGCCTGACCGTCGACCGTTACGGCCCGCAACTGCTGGTCCAGAGCTTTCACCAGTCGCTGGAACGCGATGACTTGCTCGCGTTGCACGAGGTCATCAATCAGCACCTCAACCTCAACACCCTGCTGGTCTATAACGACCGCTCGCGGGGTAACTCGCGCATTGATCGCGAAGACACGGTCTACCGCGCCGAAGAGGCCGCTCTTGTCGACATGGTCGGCCACGAATGGGGCCTGAACTACCGGGTCCGTGGTCGCCACGCCGGGCAAGACCCTCTGCTGTTTCTCGACCTGCGCAACGCCCGCGGCTGGGTCAAGGATCACAGCGCCGGCAAAAGCGTGCTGAACCTGTTCGCCTACACCTGCGGCGTCGGCCTTGCCGCGGCGGCTGGCGGTGCACGCGAGGTGTGCAATCTGGATTTCGCCGAGGGTAACCTGGCAGTCGGCCGTGAGAACGGCCTGCTCAACCCGCAATTGCCAACCATGCAGTTCGTACAGTCCGATTACTTTCCGGCCATCCGCCAACTCGCCGGCCTGCCGATCAGCCAGCGCCGTGGACAGAAACTGCCCAGTTATCCGCGCCTGGAACAGCGTCAGTACGACCTGGTCCTGCTCGATCCACCCGCCTGGGCCAAAAGTGCATTCGGCACCGTTGACCTGCTGCGCGACTACCAGAGTTTGCTCAAACCGGCGCTACTGGCCACCGCCGACGATGGTGTGCTGATCTGCTGCAACAACCTGGCAAAAGTCAGCATGGACGACTGGCGTGAGCAGGTGCTGCGCTGCGCAGAAAAGGCCGGACGCCCGGTACGCGACTGGAAAGTGCTGACACCTGGCAGCGACTTTCCGTCGATGGATCAGCAGCCGCCGCTGAAAACCCTGATCCTGCAATTCTGAGCTCTTTCGAAAAAACCTGACATTTGCTGTTCAAGGTGATTGCTTTGGAACCAGAATCGCATGCCATACTCCAAGCCACTCCCGATTCCGATAGTTGAAGCCGAACATGCCCAAAGGATTGATTCGCGCCATCGGCGCCTTGTTGATTGCCGTCGCCCTTTACAGCGTGTTGGGGTTTCTGATTTTACCGGGCATCGCCTTGCGGATCGCCAATCAACAATTGGCCAACTACGCGGCGGTGCCTGCGCACATTCAACGGATCGAACTCAATCCCTTCAGTCTTGAACTGACCGTGTGGGGCCTGAACATCGGCGAGCCGGGCAAGGAACAGCTTGCCTTCGAGCGCCTGTACGCCAACCTGCAAATCGATAGCCTCTGGACTCGTGCACTGCACTTGATCGATGTGCAACTGGACAAGCCGAAAACCGAGATTCTGTTCAACAAGGACGGCAGCCTGAACCTCACGCAACTGTTCAAGTTGCCAGCCAGTGAGCCGACGCCTGCGGACCCGAACGCCAAACCCTTCCCGCTGCGCATCGACCACATCAATCTGGCCAGTGGTTATGTGCACTTCCAGGACCTGCGCCCGAGCGAGCCGATCGAATTCCTGTACGACACGCTCAATCTGGAGTTGAACAACCTCAGTACCCTGCCCGACGACAACGCCGCCATGACCCTCGTCGCAGCTGGCCCGGCGGGTGGCCGGATCGACTGGACCGGCCACATCAGCCTGGTTCCCATCAGCTCCGAAGGCACACTGAAAGTCACCGACGGCAAAATGAAATCCTGGTGGCCTTACGTGCGTGACGCATTGCCGCTGGTGCTTGAAGACGGAACGCTGAACCTGAGTACCGATTACAAGTTCAACCTGACGCAGGGAACCGAACTGCTGCTGAACAACGCCTCGGTCAGCGTTGCTCCGTTCGCCATCAAGGCCCCGGATGGCCGGCCGCTGGTGCGCCTCGAACGTCTGGACGTCAGCGAGACCACGGTCGATCTGGTCAAGCAACAAGTGATCGTCGGCAAGATCCGCAGCCAGAAGCTCGAAACCTGGGCCGCCCGCGAAGCCGATGGCCAGCTCGACTGGCAGAAGCTCTTCGCCAGCCAACCGACCAAACCGGCCACAAAGCCCGAATCAACCAAGGCCCCGGCGGCGGCAGACTCGCCGCAACCAAAACCTGATCCAGCGGTGCCGAGCAAGCCCTGGCAAGTGCTGCTCAAGGATGTCGAGCTGCGCAACTATCAAGTGCACTTGGCCGACCGTCAGGCCCAGCCGGCAGTGGCACTGGAGCTCGGCCCGCTAAACGTCGACGTGAAGAATTTCGATAGCCTCAATGGTTCGCCGTTCTCCCTCAAGGTCGATACCGGCCTGGGCAAGCAGGGCAAGATTCTCGCGAATGGCGAGGTCAACCTCGCGCCGATCAGCGCCAAACTCAAGGTCCAGACCAAAGACATCGACTTGCGCGTCGCCCAGTCCTATATCAACCCGTTCATTCGTCTGGAGCTGCGTTCCGGGATGCTCGGCAGCGACCTGGCGGTTGACCTGAAAAGCACCGAGCCACTGGCGTTCAGCGTCACCGGCCGCGCTCAGGTAGATCAATTGCACACCCTGGACACTCTGAAAACCCGCGACTTCCTCAAGTGGCAGCAAGTGGTGGTCGAAGGCCTGAACTACCAACATGGCGACAGCCTGTCGATCGACAAGGTCAACCTGCAACAGCCGTATGTGCGCTTCATGATCAACGATGACCGCACCACCAACATCAATGACCTGTTGATCCCGCAATCGCCCGACAACGGCAGTAAAACCGCCACCGCGAAACCTGCTGCAAGCAAGGACAAGCCACTGGGTATCCACATCGGCGCGATTGCGATCAACGACGGCTCGGCGAACTTCGCCGACTTCAGCCTGACACCGAACTTCGCCACCGCCATTCAACAGCTCAACGGCCAGATCGGCACCATCGACAGCCGCCAGGTCAAACCTGCCGCCGTCGACATCAAGGGCAAAGTCGACCGCTACGCCCCGGTGACCATCAAGGGCAGCGTCACCCCGTTCGACCCGATGACCGCGCTGGATATCGCCACCAGTTTCAAACGCGTCGAACTGACCACCCTGACCCCCTACTCCGGCAAATTTGCCGGTTACCGGATCCGCAAGGGCCGGCTCAATCTCGACCTGCACTACCAGATCGTCAAAGGCCAGTTGAAAGCCGAAAACAAAGTGGTGGTGGAGCAACTGCAACTGGGCGAAAAAGTCGACAGCCCGGACGCCGTGAGCTTGCCGCTGAAACTGGCCATCGCCTTGCTCAAGGACAGCGATGGCAAAATTTCCATTGATCTGCCGATAACAGGCGATCTGAACAACCCGCAATTCAGCATCATGCCGATCATCTGGCAAACCCTGCGCAACCTGATCGTGCGCGCGGCCGAGGCCCCCTTCAAGCTCATTGGCGGGCTGGTCAACGGCAGTGGGGCCGAGGACCTGGGCAGCGTGTCGTTCGCACCCGGTTCAAGTGAGCTGAGCAAGAACGCCGAGTCGGCACTCGATACCCTGGCCAAAGCGCTCAAGGAACGTCCGGCCCTGCGCCTGGAAATCGAAGGCACCGCCGCTGAGAAGAGCGATGGCCCCTTGATTGCCGAACAGCGACTGGAACGTGAATACCAGTACAACTACTACAAAATGCTCCAGCGTCGCGGCGACAAAGTCCCTGCGCAAGCTTCGTTGCTGGCAGTCCCGGACAGCGAAAAAGGCCCGCTGCTCGAAGCCATTTACCGCACACGCCTGAAAACCCAGCCACCGGCCGAATGGACGCAACTGGGCAAAGCAGAGCGCACCGCCAAACTGCGTGAAGGCGTGATCAAGTTCTGGTCTTCAGACACCGCGCTGCTGCGCCAACTGGGTCAGGATCGCGCCAGCACCATCAAGGACTACCTGGTCGACAAAGCCCAGCTCGCCGATGACCGGGTGTATTTCGTTGACGCTAACCTGGGCGAAGCCGAAAGCGATGGCCGAGTCGTCACGCCCATGCACCTGGATGCGGAGTAAGCATGAATAGCCGATTGCTGATCAGCCTGGCACTGGCGTTCTTCGCCAGCCAGGTGCAAGCCCAGACCGATACCTTGCGCTGCGGCAGTCAGTTGATCAGCGTCGGCGATCGCACCAGTGAAGTGCTGCACAAATGTGGCGAGCCGGTTGCACGTGATGCGTTGGGCTACAAACGCAGCGCCAATCGCCGGGAAGAAGTCCCGGTTGAGGAATGGACCTACGGTCCGAACAGCGGCATGTACCAATACCTGCGCTTTGAAGGCAACCGCCTCGTACGGATCACCAGCAAACGCGGAAGCTGAAGTTACGACTATCCAATGTGGGAGCGGGCTTGCTCGCGAAGGCGGACTGACATTCAACATTGATGCTGAATGTTATGGCCCCTTCGCGAGCAAGCCCGCTCCCACATTGGTTCTACAGCGCTCTCAAGATTCCCTTAAACCCTGGTTCTTACTGGGCCAACAGGCCATCCGCCGATACGGCTTTGACGCCTTTGATTTTCTTGGTGATAGCGACGGCCATTTCTTTCTGAGACTGGGTAATGGCTACTTTCGACGATAGAGAAACGACGCCTTTGTTGGTTTCGACTTTGATGTCGGTGCCAGGAATCCCCTTCTCGGTGACCAGATCGCTTTTCACTTTAGTGGTGATCCAGGTATCGGAAGTGGCTTCCTCGGCCTTGGTCATTTCACCGGCAGCCACCACCATCGGCGACTGTGTGGCTTGAGTGGTCTGCGCAAATGCAGCGTTGGCCATGGTCAGGGTCAGAGCGGTTGCAGCGGCGGCAGCGATAGCGAACGTCTTCATACGAGTAACTCCTGTTCTTCCAGAAAGTCTGCTGCATGCCTTCTCAGCAGGGTTAACAGAGACAGTGCGAAGGCCGTGCCAACTAGAGACAGCTAAATAAACCAATAAAAATCAATGCGTTATAAAAAAACCAAATAACTGGAGTCATGCAAAATGCATGACCCGGGCGTTGTTGACATGCAAGTTGCGGGTTTTATCGAATTACCGCGATGCCATCGAGCGGTCGAGAAAATGCCTCGCGTCCGTAGAGGCGAGGCATTGAGGCTTCGATACAGGATCAGACGCCAGTGCAACCCTTGGGCGCGTAGTCCTGCAATACAGTGGTCGCGCAAGACCAGCCACCGGCCAGTGTCCGCGAGAGCGTGATGGTTTTGCTGAGGACAGGCCCTGGCGCATTGAGAATCGTGCAAGCAATGGTACCCACACCCGTGGATGCAGTACCCGATGCCGTGATAGTGCAGTTACCGGTAGTTGCCGTGCCACCGATCAGCGCCAGTGTCGGGTCGGTGCCCTGATTGATAATGTCTTCAAACGGCACCTTCAGTGCTGAAATTTCCGCCAGCCCCGCGGTGACCTTCGCCCGCGCCTGATACTTGGAATACAGCGGCAATGCGAACGTCGCCAGAATGCCGATGATCGCCACCACGATCAGCAGCTCGATGAGGGTAAAACCTTTTTGATTATTCATAGAACAGGCTCCATGCATGAGGCGAAATCTCATGTCCTGAACCAGTCAAAGCACAGCACATGCCAACCCCTGCGCCCCCGGCTTACAGGGTGTCAGATCGGCAAAAGCCCGGCACATACCCCGAAGAACCGCACTATCTGACACTTTTTGTCACCTCAAGAGCGCTGGTGAGGTTCCATCCGTTGACTAGGCTATAAGTCTTGAACGGTCTGTGCCTGGTAATCGAATGAATGACATCGCCCTCAGCGGTCTGGCCAAGCAATTGGTTCTGGCCGAACTGCTCACTGACAAAAGCGCGCAACAGGCGTATCAGCAAGCTCAACGCAATCGCGTTTCCCTGGTCAGCTATCTGGTACAGAACAAAATGGTGAGCAGTCGCCAGGTTGGGGAAATTGCCTCAGAGCATTTCGGCGTCGCCTTCCTCGACCTCAACTGTCTCGACAAAGACTCCCAGCCCAAAGACCTGGTCAGTGAAAAGCTGATTCGCCAGCACCACGCCCTGCCACTCTGGCGGCGCGGCAACAAACTGTTCGTGGGCATTTCCGACCCGAGCAATCAGCAGGCGATCAACGATATCCAGTTCAGCACCGGGCTCACCACCGAAGCGATCCTGGTCGAAGACGACAAGCTCAGCGACGCCATCGAGAAATTCTTCGACAGCCACAGCACGGGCCTGGAAGACATGGCCGATATCGACCTCGGGGACCCGGACATCGAAGCCGTCGACGACCAGCGCCAGGACGCTGTCACCGGCCAGGACTCCGACGATGCCCCGGTGGTGCGCTTCGTCAACAAGATGCTGCTGGACGCGATCAAGGGCGGCTCCTCGGACCTGCATTTCGAGCCCTACGAAAAAATCTATCGGGTGCGGGTACGGACCGACGGCATGCTGCGCGAAGTCGCCAGACCGCCGACTCAATTGGCCAACCGCATCGCTGCCCGTCTCAAGGTGATGGCCAGCCTGGACATTTCGGAACGTCGAAAACCCCAGGACGGGCGGCTCAAGATGCACCTGTCGAAAAGCAAATCCATCGATTTTCGGGTCAACACCCTGCCAACGTTGTGGGGCGAAAAAGTCGTGATCCGGATTCTCGACCCCTCCAGTGCACAGATGGGCATCGACGCGCTGGGTTACGAGCCCGATCAAAAAGACCTGTATATGGCGGCGCTCAAGCAACCTCAAGGGCTGATTCTGGTCACCGGACCGACCGGCTCGGGGAAAACCGTGTCGCTGTACACCGGGTTGAATATCCTCAACACCGTCGACATCAACATCTCCACCGCCGAAGACCCGGTGGAAATCAACATGGAAGGCATCAACCAGGTCAACGTCAATCCCAGGCAGGGCCTGGACTTCGCTCAGGCGTTGCGCTCATTTCTGCGCCAGGACCCGGACGTGATCATGGTCGGCGAGATCCGCGATCTGGAAACCGCCGAAATCGCGATCAAGGCTGCGCAAACCGGCCACCTGGTGCTTTCCACCCTGCACACCAACAGCGCAGCTGAAACCCTGACCCGGCTGCACAACATGGGCATCCCGGGGTTCAACATCGCCACGGCCGTGCACCTGATCATTGCCCAGCGCCTGGCCCGCAAGCTGTGCCCCCACTGCAAAAAAAACCTCTCGATTCCCGACGAAACTCTGATCAAGGAAGGCTTCCCACGGGAACGCATCGGCTCCTTCACGATCTACGAACCCGTCGGTTGCGATCTCTGCAACAACGGCTACAAAGGGCGAGTCGGTATCTATGAAGTGGTGAAAAACACCCCGCAGCTGCAACGACTGATCATGGCTGAAGGCAACTCTCTGGAAATCGATACGCAGATGCGCAAGGACGGCTTCAACGACCTGCGCACCTCGGGCTTGCTCAAGGCCATGCAGGGCATCACCAGCCTCGAAGAAATCAACCGGGTCACCAAGGATTGAGTCATGGCGGTCAAAGCAATCAAGGTCAGCGTCTACGCCTGGGAAGGCACCGACAGGAAAGGCAGCAAGGTAACCGGCGAGCTGAGCGGTCATAACCCGGCCTTGATCAAGGCGCAGCTACGCAAACAAGGGATCAACCCGGGCAAAGTACGGAAAAAAACCGCTTCGCTGTTCAACCTCGGCAACCGTATCAAGGCGCTGGACATTGCTCTCTTCACCCGGCAAATGGCGACCATGATGAAAGCCGGTGTGCCACTGCTGCAGTCGTTCGACATCATCGGCGAAGGCTTCGACAACCCGAACATGCGCAAGCTGGTGGACGAGGTGAAACAGGAAGTCGCCGCCGGCAACAGCTTCGCCACCGCACTGCGGAAAAAGCCGCAGTACTTCGATGAGCTCTACTGCAATCTGGTCGACGCAGGCGAGCAGGCCGGCGCGCTCGACACGCTGCTGGAGCGGATTGCGACCTACAAGGAGAAAAGCGAAAGCCTCAAGGCCAAGATCAAAAAAGCCATGACCTATCCGCTGGCCGTGGTCTTTGTCGCAATCATCGTCACCGGCATTCTGCTGGTCAAAGTGGTCCCGCAATTTCAGTCGGTGTTTTCCGGATTTGGTGCAGAACTCCCGGCCTTTACCCTGATGGTGATCGGTCTGTCCGAGTTCATGCAGGCGTGGTGGTGGCTGTTACTCGGCGGCCTGATCATCGGGGCCCTGAGCTTTCGCCATGCGCTCAAGCGCTCGCAACGCTTTTGCGACTGGCTGGATGCCAAACTGCTGAAAATGCCGATACTCGGCGCACTGCTCTACAAATCGGCGGTGGCGCGCTTTGCCCGTACCCTGTCGACCACCTTCGCCGCAGGCGTCCCCCTGGTCGAAGCTCTGGATTCGGTAGCAGGTGCTACTGGCAATATCGTGTTCAAACGGGCGGTTCTGCGCATCAAACAGGATGTCTCCACCGGCATGCAATTGAACTTCTCGATGCGCACCAGCAGGATTTTCCCCAACATGGCGATTCAAATGGCCGCCATTGGCGAGGAGTCTGGCGCACTCGACGATATGCTCGACAAAGTTGCGATCTACTATGAAGCTGAAGTCGACAATATGGTCGACAGCCTGACCAGCCTGTTGGAGCCGTTCATCATGGTGGTGCTCGGCGTCATTGTCGGCGGGCTGGTGGTTGCCATGTACCTGCCCATTTTCCAACTCGGTTCAGCGATTTGAACATGCCCTTGAGTGAATTCATGGCCGGTTACCCACTGGCATTCGTTGTCAGTGCGCTAGTGCTTGGGCTGGTGATCGGTAGTTTTCTCAACGTGGTGGTCTGGCGCCTGCCGAAAATGCTTGAGGGCGACTGGCGGCAACAAGCCCTGGATGTACTGGGTTTACCCCCTGAAGCACCGGGCCCGACCTACAACCTGATGTTGCCGCATTCACACTGCCCGCAGTGCGCCCATCGAATCCGCGTCTGGGAGAACATTCCGCTGCTCAGTTACCTGGCACTGCGCGGCCGGTGCTCGAATTGCAAAGCACCGATCAGCGCCCGCTACCCCTTGACCGAACTGGCCTGCGGCGTGCTCTCGGCGTTTGTCGCCTGGCACTTCGGCTTCGGTTGGACAGCTGCGTGGGTGCTGGTCCTGAGTTGGGGGTTATTGGCGATGTGCCTGATCGACGCCGACCACCAATTGCTGCCGGATGTGCTGGTGTTGCCGTTGTTGTGGCTGGGTCTGATCGTCAACAGCTTCGAGCTTTTCGTGCCTTTGCAGGCGGCGATGTGGGGGGCGGTAGCCGGCTACCTGCTGCTGTGGTCGGTGTATTGGCTGTTCAAGCTGATGACTGGCAAGGAAGGTATCGGTCACGGCGACTTCAAGCTCCTGGCGCTGCTCGGTGCCTGGGGCGGTTGGCAGATTCTGCCGCTGACGGTCCTGCTTTCATCGCTGGTGGGTGCTGTGGGGGGAGTGATTTTACTGCGCCTGAAAGACGCCAACACCTCGACGCCGATCCCCTTCGGACCCTATCTGGCAATTGCCGGCTGGATTGCCTTGCTCTGGGGTGGTCAAATAACCGGCTTCTATTGGCAGTTTGTCGGTTTCAAATGAATACCCCTGTGGAAAAACCCTGGATTCTCGGCCTGACCGGTGGCATCGGCAGCGGCAAAAGCGCGGCGGCCCAGCACTTCATCGATCTGGGTGTGCACGCGGTGGATGCCGATCATGCCGCGCGCTGGGTGGTCGAACCCGGTCGCCCGGCGCTGGCGCAGATTGCCGAGCACTTCGGTGTCGGCGTGCTGCAAGTCGATGGCCAATTGAATCGCGCGGCACTGCGCAAGCTGATCTTTGAAGTCCCCGAAGAACGCCGCTGGCTCGAAGCGTTGCTGCATCCGCTGATCGCTCAGGAAATCGCCGCGCACCTGGCACGCGCACAATCACCTTATGCGATTCTGGTGTCGCCGCTGTTGATCGAGTCCGGGCAGTACAAAATGACCCAGCGAGTGCTGGTGATCGACGCACCGGAACACTTACAGATCGAACGAACCTTGCAGCGCGACCAGACCAGCGAACAGCAGGTCCAGGCGATCCTCAAGGCCCAGTCCAGCCGTCAGGACCGCCTCAGCCATGCCGACGATGTGGTGGTCAATGACCGCGACCTCGCCTGGCTGCACAGCGAGGTCGAACGCCTGCATCACTTTTACCTTACTTTGCGTGGAGGCCAGTCATGAGCCAACCCCCTGTCGTCGAATGTCCAACCTGCGGCGCCCCTGTTGAATGGAGCGCGACCAGCACCTTCCGGCCGTTTTGCTCGGACCGTTGCAAACTGATCGATCTGGGCGCCTGGGCCTCGGAAGAACACAAGATTCCGGTCAGCCCCGACTCTGAAGACGAGTTGTTCTCGGAAGATTTCGACCCGCGCCACTGATCCCGCCCCTCAGGGCCGCATGAACCCGTAGTCCTGGCTGTCATCGAGATTCTCCGCCAGAAACTGCAACTCATCGGCCAGATCCTCGACACTGCGTACGCCCTTGCTCTGCTGCACCACCGCACTGAGCAAGGCACGCAGGCTCAACCCCGGTTCAAACCCCGCCTCATGCGCCGACTCGAGACTGTTGCGCAATTCCTGCCTTGCCCATTCGTAAACGCTCATGCCACTGCTCCTGAGGATTTTCCAGAGCATGGAATCGCAGCCGATTCGAACATTTGATATGGATCAAGGCTTGTCGTCGTCCTTCCACGGCGCCGACAAATAACGCGTGCGGTTGAAGGTCTCCAGCCACTCGGGACAGAACACCACCAGCGAACTGATCACCATGCCGTTGATAAACGCCTCGGGGAAAATGATCAGCCACAGGTAACCGACAAAATCCTCCAGCCATTCCGGCATCGCAAAACGCTCGTCGAACCACAACAGCCCCAACCCCGCCAGCAGGCAGAGCAACGCCGAAAGCCCGGCGGCCAAAAAGCCCGAGCAAAAGATATACACAAAGGGATTACGCGGTTGCGCCCGCTCCACCAGGATCGCGCAGCCTTCGGTGACCAGCACCGGCAACAGAATCAGCAACGCGCCATTGACCCCCATTGCGGCCAGGTCCTGACGCCCGAGCAGCACCAGCCCCACCTGCGCCACCAGCCCGCCGACAATCGCCAGCGGCCAGTCCAGCAATAACGTCACCGCCGTCATGCCGATGATGTGATAAGACACGCCGGTGTCGAAGTCCCGTCGCACCAGCCAGAGGACGAACAACGCGAACACCGTACCGAACAGCAAATGCTGACGCCGACTGTCCGTGAACAACTCGACCCACGGTGCTCGGGCAACGGCCCAGATCAGCACTGGCACGTAGATCAGCCAGCCGACCGTGAGGGTTTCGGGCGAGAGCAATGCGGCACCGATCATCGCGGCAGGCACTCCCACGCCCACAACGGCACAAAACCCGGTAACCCTACTGAGCAGACCTTCACTCCAGACTCCTTCCTGAACCGAAACAAGCCTTGAGTCTACACCGCCCTGCGCGCGCCCTCAGATCTCAGGCCCAGTGGCGTGGATCGCTCATCACTGCCTCATGCTCGGCGAACAGGCGCGGTAACTCCGCCTTGAGAAAATCCACCCAGGTTCGGACCTTTGCATCGAGAAAGCGCCGAGACGGGTACAACGCGTAGACATTGCGCTCACGCGGGCGATAGGTCGGCAGCAGGCGCAGCAACGTGCCGTCGCTCAACGGCCGAGTCGCGGTATAAAACGGCAACAGACTGACCCCCATCCCCGCCTCGGAAGCCTTGACCATCGACTCGGCTACATTGCACTGAAAGGTCTTCGCCGGGCTGACGCGGTGCTCACCCTCCTCGTCATGGAACACCCATTGATCGCTGTACAACGGATCCAGCATGCGCAGGCAGCGATGATCGTTCAGGGCCAGCGGCTTGTCTGGCACCCCCTGGCGTTGCAGGTAGTCGGGGGAGGCGCAGGGCACGCTGTAGATCTGCCCGACGACCTGGGCGACAAACTGCGAGTCGGCCAGCTCATGGGCAATCGAAATCACCACGTCATGGCCTCCTTCCAGCGGATCCGGATTGCGTTGCGACAAGGTCAGCTCGAACACCACATCAGGATAGAGTTCGGTGTATCGAGCGATCAGCGGCGTGATCAGCACACCCAGGCCATGCATGCTGTGAACCCGCAACCGACCGCTGGGCTTGAGATGAGCGCCACGCGCTTCGGCCGTAGCCTCCTCCATCTCTTCGAGTATTTGCCGACTGCGCAGCAAAAAGCGCTCGCCGGCCTCGGTCAGGCTCAAACGCCGAGTGGTGCGTTGCAGCAGGCGCGCCTGCACATGCAGCTCCAGGTCCGCGACCAACCGGGACACTTGCGCGGTCGAGAGTTCGAGCGCGTCGGCGGCGGCGGTAAAGCTGCCGCTGTCCACCACGCGGACAAACACCCGCAAGTTATTGAGCAAATCCATAGGCCCTCCTCGGGCACTGACTGTTGCGTTTCACGTAAGGCTGCATCAGGCACTTGCCCCTTTATCGGTAGCGGGTAAGGCATAGACTTCAATCATCGGAACCCACACGGAGTACACAAAAATGAAAACCTTGATCAGCCTGTTTCTGACCGTTGTCGCCACCTCCGCCATGGCCGCCGGCAACGAACCCGCCACTCCGTACAACCCGGCGCAACCGCTGGACATCGCCAAGGTGCTTTCCGTGACAAACACCGCCACCGCCTGCGACGTAGTGCCGGCGACCATGGTCTACATCGATCATCAAGGCCAGACCCATCGCGTGACTTACCAGGTCATGGGCAGCTGCACGAGCGACCTGTGATCCCTGGCTCGCTGCACGACTCAAACGACCATCCGTTTCGCCTGCAAGGCCAGATCATGCAGCCCGGCCAAGCGCGCCATGATGCGCTCGACCACTTCGACCCGGGCCAGCGCACCACTTTGCAGTTCGCCCATCGAGTGCAGCGCCACTTCGGCCTTCTCCAGCCCCAGACGCGTTGAACCGGCCAACTGCTCGATACCTTGGCGCGCATGCTCGGCGGACTGTTCCAGGCCCGTCGCGATCTGCCTGATCTGCGCACTGGAATCCGCCGCCTGACGTGACAGATTGCGCACTTCGTCCGCCACCACCGCAAAGCCTCGACCATGACTGCCCGCCCGCGCCGCCTCGATGGCTGCGTTCAACGCCAGCAGATTGGTCTGACGGGAAATGTCCTGAATGCTGCCGACAATCGCACCGATGCGCATCGACTGACCGCCAAGTTCATCGAATACTTGATCGAGACGCTGCATATAGAGGTTCAGGTCCCCCAGCACACTGGCCGAAGACTGCATGCTCAGCGCACTCGCCTTCACCCGCTCACCGGCCGTGCGCGCCAGCTGATTGGCAAAACGCATGTCTTCCTCGGTTTGCAGCACCGACTCGGTCAATTGCTCCAGCGTGAGGTGCACAATCGCACCGGGCCATTCGCGCTCGGGTTGCACTGCCGGGGTCGGGGGCTCGATCAGCTCCACGCTCGGCACGGGAGTTTCAGACTCAAGCGGCAGCGTCACTGTCACCGGTGGCTGTCGACGATACAGCGCCGCAGCGAACAGCAATGCGAGGTTGATCCCGCCAGCCAGCAGCAGCCGCTCGTTATCGCCCCAGGCCAACATCACAGCGCCCACGCCAGCGCTCATCAACAGTAAACCTGCACCGATCTTGCGCGGCCGGCGTTCTTGCGCGCCGGTCATAGCAGCGTCCAGGTGTAACTGAGGATCAAGCGGTTTTCGTCGATATCACTGCGGTAGTTGGAACGCGCCACGGCGTTGCGCACGCGTATCCCGAGACCTTTGAGGGTGCCGCTCTGCAGCACATAACCGAGATCGAGATCGCGTTCGCGGTCCTTGCCTTCGAAACCCTTGCCGGTGTCGACGTTGTTGCCGGTGATGTAACGCACAGTGCTGGTCAGCCCAGGCACCCCGAGGGCGGCGAAGTCGTAGTCATAGCGCGCCTGCCAGGAGCGTTCGTCGGTGTAGGCAAACTCGTAGGTCGGCACCTCGTTGCCCAGCGGCGAGATGTTGGCGAAGACTCGTGGGAAGGCACTATCACCATACATCCCCTGATAACCGACATAGAACGTATGGCCGCCATGCTTGGCCGAGAGCAAGGAGAAGAACGCCCGGTTGTCGATGTTACCCAGCAATTTTTTGCCGTCCTCATGGGAGTCGTAGTACCCGAGGTTGGCGCCCAGGGTCCAGTCGCCCAACGGTTCACTGTGCTTGAGGCCGAGGAAGCGCTGGTTGTAGATATCTTCCAGTTGCCCGTACCAGGCGCTGACCGAGGTGCGTTTGTCATTGAAGGCGTAATCGGCGCCCGCAAAGTTGAAACCGTCACTGCTGGCCTGGCGCTGCGGCACATGACCGAGCATGGCCTGCATCTTTTGCTCGCCGGACTCGTTGCGCAGGCTGGTCGAACTCAAATGCCCAGCCTGCAAGGTCAGGCCGTTGATCTCGTTGGAGCTGATGCTCGCCCCTTGGTAGGTCGGCGGCAGCAAGCGAATATCGCTGAAGGCCAGCACCGGCAGGTTGGGTTGCAACTCACCGAGCTTCAACTCGGTACGCGAGTAACGCAGCTTCAATGCGCCGGCCAGACGACTGTAATCATCCGCCGCCCGCCCATCGCTCTGTACTGGCAACAGCCCGGTATTGACCCGGTCCGGACTGCTGTCGAGCTTGAGGCCGAGCAAGCCAATGACATCCACGCCGACACCGATAGTGCCTTGGGTGTAACCGGATTTGACGTTAAGGATGAAGCCTTGGGCCCACTCTTCGGCCTTCGACTGTTTGTTGGCCCCGACAATGTCGGAAAAGTCCCGGCTGAAGTAGTAATTGCGCGCCTGCAAGGTGGCGCTGGCGTCTTCGATAAAGCCGCCCTCGGCAGCCATCAGGCCACTGGAAAAACCCGAGACGACCGTCAGGGACACCGCTGAACCCAGTGTGGGGAGAATCTGTTTCATCGCTTTTCTCTTATTGTTATTGATCGACAGGTTGGCGTGCGCCACCCGCAGCGTTGCGATGCGGGTGGTGGAAGTCAGACGCTGGTCGGCACCAGTCTCGAGGCGAGGCCTTTGCTGCTGCGTTGGCAGCTGATGGCGAACACGGCCATGGCGATGGCGGCGATCGCCCCCGGCAAGGCGAACGCCATGAAATTCAGTTGCAGCGGCAGACTGATTCCCAGCAACGCACCGCCCAGCAGCGGGCCGACGATGGCCCCGTTGCGGCCGATACCCGAGGCCCAGCCCAAACCGGTGGAACGAATGGCCATGGAGTAAAACTGCGCGGCGCAGGCATACAACAGGATCTGCGAGCCGATCGTGGTGGCACCGGCAATGGCGATCAGCAGGTAGAGCACCGGCGTCGGGCTGTTGAAGCCGAGCAAGGTGATGGATACGGCGGCGATGCTGAAGAACACCGCCAAGACCCTCGGCAGGTTGAGTTTGTCACCCAATACGCCGCCGCCGACCGCGCCGAAGATGGCACCGAAGTTCAGTACCAGCAGGAATGACAGACTCGAACCCAGGCTATAACCGGCGTTGGCCATCAGTTTCGGCAGCCAGGAGCTCAAGGCATACACCATCAACAGGCAGCAGAAAAACGCCAGCCACAACATCAGCGTGCGCATCGCCCGACCTTCACGAAACAGCTGTAAAACCGGGGTGCCGCGGCCTTTTACTTCGGTCATGTGCAGTTGATCGGTGGCGTGCGCAACATAAGCCGGGTCAACCCGTTGGAGAACCTTGCGCGCCTGTTCATTGCGGCCCTGACGCAGCATGAAACCTACCGACTCGGGCAAGAAATACATGATCAGCGGCAACAGCAACAACGGCACAATCGCCACATAAAACACCGACTGCCAGCCAAAGCTCGGGATCAGAACGATGCCCAGCCCGGCCGAGAGCATGCCGCCCACCGAGTAGCCGCTGAACATGATCGCCACCAGGGTACTGCGGATCTTTTTCGGCGCGTACTCGTTCATCAGCGCCACCACGTTAGGCATCACCCCGCCAATCCCCAGCCCGGCGATGAACCGGCAAATGCCAAATTCAGTAGGGTTGCCGGCAAAACCATTGAGTACGGTAAAACCGCTGAAAAGCATCACGCACAGGGTGATGGCTTTTTTGCGGCCGATCCTGTCCGACAGCGGGCCGAAAAACAGCGCCCCGAACATCATGCCAAACAATGCATAACTGCCTAATGCACCTGCCTGCAGAGGACTCAGCCCCCAGTCCTTCATCAGCATCGGCAGCACCACGCCGTAGATCACCAGATCGTAACCATCGAAGATGATGATCAGGGCACACCAGCACAGCACCCTCCAGTGAAAACGGTTGAAGCGTGCGTTGTCGATAACCTCATGTACGTCGATCGTGCGCATGGCATCTTTTCTCTTGTTGTTGTTTTTTTAAGAGCTTCGGTAACGCGGTAAACGTCCGTAAAGCCGAGGGTAGGGACGTCTGGCGCGCGGAAATATCCGCTTTGTGCAGATCGCTATCCGTTTTGTGCAGTGCCCTGGACCGGGCCTTGGAGGAAAATCGCCGGATGCTTGCAACGATGAAGACTCGGGAAAGTTTTTCCTCTCCGACAAACTGTCTTCTTTGCGATCGCATTTGAACGCTAAGCTTGGCCTATGGATGACTCAGATTATTTGCGCCTGCTGACCATCGCGGCCGAGCAAGCCAACGCGTTCCTTTCCAATGCCCGCAAATGGGAGCGTGAGCGTTGGGTTTGCCAACGCCTGTTGCAAGGCTTGAACATTCCCTACCGCGTCGACGAATTCACCCCCGCCGGTGAACCGCCGGATGTACTGTTTCGCGAGGCGAATTTCGAGGTGTTCTTCGTGCTCGACGAAGGTCGACGGTTGAATGACGAGTGGCGCGACGAGCTGCAACGCCGGCGCAGTGCATTCTCCCTGAGCCAACTGGTGCGCCGCGAAGCCAAGCCCAGGCGTATTCCAGCCAACGAGTTCTTGCTGAGACTGGCACCGACCTTGCGCAAAAAAGCCCATAACTACAAAGAACGCGGGATGGACCTGGGCGAACTGGACATCATCGCCTTCGCCAGCCTCAAGCGCGAAGTGCTCGACCTCAACAGCCATTTCCCGCCGCCCACCGAATACCTGCGCCAGGGGTGGCGCTCGCTGTCGCTGGTCGGCCCGACCTTCGCTCGAGTGCTGTTCGCTCACCCGGATGCACCGGACTTTTTGCGCGGTAACCTGGGACGCAGCATCCTCTTCGACGTCGGGATCAGCTTGTGAACCCACGACAGCAATTGTTGGCGCCCCTGCTGTAGCTTCTATACATTTAGCAACGTCTACCTGACGAGGGCTTATCATGACCAGCCGCCTGAAACCCGACGACCAGCAGCATGTCGAAGAGTATCTGCAACTGTCCCAGAACCGAGTCGAGCGCCGGCCTTTCCGGCCGTGGATGCTCCTCGTGGTGGTATTGGCAGTGACCATTGGCCTGGGCCTTGTGAGCCGACTTATCAGTTACCTGACGCTATGAGCAGCGTGGCGCTCGCTCGGGTAATTGCACCGATTTCCTTTAGCCTTGCGAGATATCCCCATGACTCATCGTATTGTCATCGTTGGCGGCGGCGCCGGCGGTCTGGAGTTGGCTACCCGTCTGGGTAAGACTCTGGGCAAGCGTGGCACGGCCAGTGTGATGCTGGTCGACGCGAACCTGACGCACATCTGGAAACCGCTGTTACATGAAGTGGCGGCAGGTTCGCTGAACTCTTCCGAAGACGAACTCAACTATGTTGCCCAGGCAAAATGGAACCACTTCGAGTTCCAGCTGGGGCGCATGAGCGGGCTCGATCGCGCACAGAAAAAAATCCAGCTGGCTGCTACCTACGATGAAAATGGCCGGGAACTGGTGCCGGCACGCGAAGTGGCTTACGACTCGCTGGTGATTTCGGTCGGCAGCACCACCAACGATTTCGGCACCCAGGGCGCGGCGCAACACTGCCTGTTCCTCGACACCCGTAAACAGGCCGAGCGCTTCCACCAGCAATTGCTCAACCACTACCTGCGCGCCCACGCCGGGCAATCCGATGCGGTGCAACAGATCAGCGTGGCCATCGTCGGCGCGGGTGCCACCGGCGTCGAACTGGCGGCGGAACTGCACAACGCGGCCCACGAACTGGCGGCATACGGCCTGGACCGGATTCTTCCGGAAAACATGCACATCACCCTGATCGAAGCTGGCCCACGGGTGCTGCCTGCCCTGCCGGAGCGGATCGGCGGACCTGTGCATAAAACCCTGGAAAAACTCGGCGTCACGGTGCTGACTAACGCAGCCGTCAGTGAAGTCACCGCCGATGCGCTGATCACTGCCAGCGGCCAGGAGATCAAGGCCAGCCTGAAAGTCTGGGCGGCCGGGATCCGTGCGCCGGGTTTCCTCAAGGATATCGACGGCCTGGAAACCAACCGGATCAACCAGCTGCAAGTGCTGCCGACCCTGCAAACCACCCACGACGAAAATATCTTTGCTTTCGGTGACTGCGCAGCCTGCCCGCAACCGGGCACCGATCGCAACGTGCCGCCACGTGCGCAAGCCGCGCACCAACAAGCCTCGCTGCTGGCCAAATCGTTGAAACTGCGCATCGAAGGCAAGCCGTTGCCGACGTACAAGTACACCGATTACGGTTCCCTGATCTCGTTGTCGCGTTTTTCGGCTGTGGGTAACTTGATGGGCAACCTGACCGGCAGCGTAATGCTCGAAGGCTGGCTGGCGCGGATGTTTTACGTGTCGCTGTACCGCATGCACCAGGTTGCGTTATACGGCCCGTTCCGCACAGCGATGCTGATGCTCGGCAGCAGGATTGGTCGCGGCACTGAACCGCGCCTGAAGCTGCATTAACTCAATCCAGTGTGGGAGCGGGCTTGCTCGCGAAGCTGACAACTCGGCGCATCTGATGTACCAAGTCATCGTTCTTCGCGAGCAAGCCCGCTCCCACATTTGGTTTCGTCGCCCAGAAGATCGCTTTCTCGCAGGCAAAAAAAATCCCCGTATCTTTCGATACGAGGATTTTTAATATGGTCGGGGTAAGGGGATTCGAACTCCTGACATCCTGCTCCCAAAGCAGGCGCGCTACCGGACTGCGCTATACCCCGGTAAAAAAAAGGCACCCTTTTAAAAGAGCGCCTTCTTCGATCAGCGCTTTTGGCCTCTGATCTTAAGATTCGATTCCAGCGCTAACTGGTTTCAAAAATGGTGGGTCGTGTGGGATTCGAACCTACGACCAATTGGTTAAAAGCCAACTGCTCTACCAACTGAGCTAACGACCCAAAAATGGTCGGGGTAAGGGGATTCGAACTCCTGACATCCTGCTCCCAAAGCAGGCGCGCTACCGGACTGCGCTATACCCCGGTTTGAAATTGGCTCCGTGACCAGGACTCGAACCTGGGACCCAATGATTAACAGTCATTTGCTCTACCGACTGAGCTATCACGGAACTACATATTTCAATTACAACTGTGAAGCTTGCCTCACCTCTTCGACCCGTTCGCATCGCTGCGTTCGTGTGTCTGAGGCGCGCTATTTTACAATCTTAAGCACCTCTGTCAACCCCCTAAATTGCTTTCAAGACAATGATTTGCAACTTATTTCAGATTTCTCCTTGGGGAGAAGAAACCGCTGGGGTGACTTACTGCGGGGCGCACTTTACAAGCCTTTTCCTTACAGTTCAACACCCTAAGAAAAAAAAGGCCCCGCGATGCGGGGCCTCCTTCATTGCCGTGCAGCGAACGGTCAGTTGAAAACGATTTCGTCGTTCGCCACAGTGGCCGTCACAGTGGTGCCTGGCAAGAAAGTACCGGCCAGAATCAGCTGTGCCAACGGGTTCTCGATCCAGCGCTGGATCGCTCGTTTGAGTGGCCGTGCGCCATAGACCGGGTCGTAACCCACCGCAATCAACTTATCCAGCGCCTCGCTGCTCAGCGTCAGTTTCAGCTCGCGCTCGGCCAGACGGCTGCGCAGGCGACCCAACTGGATCTCGGTAATGCCGGCAATCTGATCCCGTGCCAATGGCTCGAAGATCACCACTTCGTCGATCCGGTTGATGAACTCCGGACGGAAGTGTGTCGACACTGCATCCATCACCGCTGCACGCTGCGCTTCACGATCACCGACCAGTTCCTGGATCTGCACCGAGCCCAGGTTGGAGGTCATGACGATCACCGTATTGCGGAAATCCACGGTACGCCCATGGCTGTCGGTCAGACGGCCATCTTCCAGCACTTGCAGCAACACGTTGAACACGTCCGGGTGGGCCTTCTCGACCTCGTCCAGGAGAATCACCGAATACGGCTTGCGACGCACCGCCTCGGTCAGGTAACCGCCCTCCTCGTAGCCCACGTAGCCTGGTGGCGCACCGATCAGCCGCGCCACGGAATGTTTCTCCATGAACTCGGACATATCGATCCGCACCATCGCCTCTTCGGTATCAAAGAGGAATTCGGCCAAGGCTTTGCACAACTCGGTTTTACCGACACCGGTCGGGCCGAGGAACATGAACGAGCCGCTTGGACGATTCGGGTCGGACAACCCGGCACGCGAACGGCGCACAGCGTTGGCCACCGCCACCACGGCTTCGTTCTGGCCGATCACGCGTTGGTGCAACAGGCTTTCCATCTTCAGCAGCTTGTCGCGCTCGCCTTCGAGCATTTTCGACACCGGAATACCGGTCCATTTCGACACGACTTCGGCGATCTCTTCTTCAGTCACCTTGCTGCGCAGCAACTGGTTTTCGCTCTTGCCATGCTGGTCGACCATTTGCAGGCTGCGTTCCAGATCCGGGATCACCCCGTACTGCAATTCGGCCATGCGGTTGAGGTCGCCTTTGCGGCGGGCAGCTTCCAGTTCCTGGCGGGACTGTTCGATTTTCTGCTGGATCTGCGCAGAACCCTGCACTTCGGCTTTTTCCGAAGCCCAGATTTCTTCCAGATCCGAATACTCACGCTCGTGCCGGGCAATTTCTTCCTGGAGCTTTTCAAGACGCTTCTTCGCCGCTTCATCGTCCTCTTTCTTCAGCGCCTGAGACTCAACCTTCAGTTGAATCAAACGCCGCTCCAGACGATCCAGCACTTCCGGCTTGGAGTCGATCTCCATGCGAATGCGGCTGGCCGCTTCGTCGATCAGGTCGATAGCCTTGTCCGGCAACTGACGGTCGGTAATGTAGCGATGGCTCAACTTGGCCGCCGCAATGATCGCGCCGTCGGTGATCGCCACCTTGTGGTGAACCTCGTAGCGCTCTTTCAGACCACGCAGGATCGCGATGGTGTCTTCTTCGCTCGGTTCATCCACCAGGACCTTCTGGAAGCGCCGCTCAAGGGCCGCATCCTTCTCGATATATTGGCGATACTCGTTGAGCGTGGTCGCGCCGACGCAATGCAGCTCGCCACGGGCCAGGGCCGGTTTGAGCATGTTACCGGCGTCCATCGAGCCTTCGGCTTTACCGGCACCGACCATGGTGTGCAGTTCGTCGATGAACAGGATGATCTGGCCTTCCTGCTTCGACAGCTCGTTAAGCAGGGATTTCAGGCGCTCTTCGAACTCGCCACGGTACTTGGCACCGGCAATCAGCGCGCCCATGTCCAGCGACAGCAGGCGTTTGCTTTTCAGACCATCCGGCACTTCGCCGTTGATGATGCGCTGGGCCAGGCCTTCGGCGATGGCGGTTTTACCCACGCCAGGCTCACCGATCAGCACCGGGTTGTTCTTGGTGCGGCGCTGCAGGACCTGGATGGTCCGGCGAATCTCGTCGTCACGGCCGATCACCGGGTCGAGCTTGCCTTCTTCGGCGCGCTTGGTCAGGTCAATGGTGTATTTGTCCAACGCCTGACGCGATTCCTCGACGTTGGCGTCATTCACCGCTTCGCCGCCACGCAGGTTGTTGATCGCGTTTTCCAGGGCTTTCTTGCTCACGCCCTGACCGAGCAGCAACTTGCCGAGCTTGCTGTTCTCGTCCATGGCAGCGAGCAGCACCAGCTCGCTGGAGATGAACTGGTCACCCTTCTGCTGGGCCAGGCGATCGGCCTGATTGAGCAGACGCGCCAAGTCCTGCGACATGTTCACGTCGCCGGTGGGATTCTGGATTTTTGGCAGACGGTCGAGCTCTTTGCTCAACTCTTTGCGCAGGCTGTTGATGTCAAAACCGACTTGCATCAACAACGGCTTGATCGAGCCGCCCTGCTGCTCCAGCAGCGCTTGCATCAGGTGCGCAGGTTCAATACCCGGATGGTCGAGGCCGACAGCCAGGGATTGGGCGTCGGACAAGGCTAACTGCAATTTACTGGTTAAACGGTCTATACGCATTGGTCACCTTCCTTTGAGCAGGCCGGAGCGATGGACACACCTAAATAGAGAAACCTGCCAGATACCCCACTAGATGCGGTCAATTCTGGAAGATTCAAGCAGCGTTTGATTGACGCAGATCAGATAAGTCTAGCGTTCGAGCCAGACCAGGGAAGCAAACCGACCGGTGCGCGGACTGCGGCGGTAAGAGAAGAAGCGTGGATCGGTCACGGTGCAGAAGCCGCCACCGTAAACCGCAGTAACACCGCAGGCTGCCAGGCGCAGGCGCGCCAGCGTATAGATGTCGGCCATGAACTTGCCGGCGTTATGGCTCGGGACGAAGGCCTGATCGGTTTCCGCGAGTTGCCGGACAAAGGCTTCGCGAACTTCCGGGCCGACTTCGAACGCTTTCGGACCAATGGCCGGGCCGAGCCAGACCAGCACCTCGGCAGGGTCTACGGCCAGGCTTTCGACGGTGGCCTCCAGCACACCCGCCGCCAGACCGCGCCAACCGGCGTGAGCGGCAGCGACACGGGTGCCAGCGCGGTCACAGAACAACGCTGGCAGACAATCCGCAGTCATTGCCGTACAGGCGATGCCCGGCGTGGCCGTCCAGCTGGCATCGGCCGTCGCCACTGCAGTCGGAGCGGCACAGGCCACGGTAACCCCGTGAACCTGTTGCAACCAGGCCGGCTGAATAGAGAAGTGATCGGTGAGACGACGGCGGTTCTCGGCAACCGCTTCAGGGTTGTCGTCGACGTGATCGCCCAGATTGAGGCTGTCGAACGGCGCCAGACTGACGCCGCCCGCCCGGGTGGTGACGCAGGCTTTTACCCCGGCCGGCGCGGGCCAGTCAGGAATCAGCCAGTCATTCATCCGATGAACGCCTCACGGTCTTGCTTGAGCAGCGACAGCAACCAGACGAAATCGTCCGGCAGTGGCGACTCCCAGCTCATGCGCTTACCGGTGGTCGGATGATCCAGTTCCAGGAAACGCGCATGCAGCGCCTGACGCGGGAAATGTTTCAGCGATTCAACCATGGTCACACTGGCTGCCGGCGGAATACGGAAGCGACCGCCGTAGGCAGGATCTCCGACCAACGGGAAGTTGATGTGGGCCATGTGCACGCGAATCTGGTGCGTACGACCGGTTTCCAGCTTGACCCGCACGTGAGTGTGGGAGCGGAAACGCTCGAGCACGCGGTAATGACTGACCGCCTGCTTGCCACCTTCCATCACCGCCATGCGCTGGCGTTGCTGGCCGTGACGACCGATCGGCGCGTTGATCTTGCCGCCGGCAGTGACCACGCCGATCACGATGCATTCGTAGATCCGGCTGACGCTGCGGCTCTGCAACTGAGTGACCAGCTGCGTCTGCGCCTGAATGGTCTTGGCCACCACCATCAGACCGGTGGTGTCCTTGTCCAGACGGTGCACGATACCGGCGCGCGGCACATTGATGATGTCCGGCACGTGGTGCAGCAAGGCGTTGAGCAAGGTGCCGTCGGCGTGACCGGCGGCAGGATGCACCACCAGGCCCGCAGGCTTGTTGATCACCAGGATGTCGTCATCTTCATAGACGATGTCCAGCTCGATGTCTTGAGCGATCCATTCGCCCTGAGCTTCCTGCTCGGCAGTGAGTTCAAGAATGGCGCCGCCGTGGACGATGTCTCGCGGGCGGATAACCGCTCCATCCACAGTCAGGCGGCCGTCTTTGATCCAGGCGGAAAGGCGCGAGCGCGAGTGCTCAGCGAATAATTGTGCGGCGACTTGATCGAGGCGTTGGCCGCCCAGTTCGGACGGCACCTCTGCGCGAAGTTCAATTTTATCGGACATGCTCAGACTAGGCGTCGGCTACAGCCTTTGGTTTCGGCTGCGCGCTTGTGGTTAAATACGGCGTCTTTTGCCCCGAGGCTTTTCAACGGGGCACTCATCATAACAGGACGGCCCCGCCCAAGACAGCGGCCGTCATAGGGACGCAAGCCGCCATGCAAGTGAAACACCTGCTGCTGATCGCCATCCTCGCATTGACCGCTGCTTGCTCATCGAAGGAAGTCGTCGACGAAAACCTGAGCGAGGTCGAGCTGTACCAGCAGGCCCAGCACGATCTGGATAACAATAGCTATACCAGCGCCACCGCCAAGTTGAAGGCTCTGGAATCGCGTTATCCGTTCGGCCGCTATGCTGATCAGGCTCAACTCGAACTGATTTATGCGAACTACAAGAACGCCGAGCCGGAGGCCGCCAAGTCTGCCGCCGAGCGTTTTATCCGCCTGCACCCGCAGCACCCGAACGTCGACTATGCGTACTACCTCAAGGGCCTGACCTCCTTTGACCAGGACGTCGGCCTGCTGGCGCGCTTCCTGCCGCTGGACATGACCAAGCGTGACCCGGGCGCCGCACGTGACTCCTACAACGAGTTCGCCCAGCTCACCAGCCGTTACCCGAACAGCCGCTACGCGCCAGACGCCAAGCAGCGCATGATTTATCTGCGCAACCTGCTGGCGTCCTACGAGATTCACGTAGCCGACTACTACCTGACCCGTCAGGCGTACGTTGCAGCGGCCAACCGTGGTCGTTATGTAGTGGAAAACTTCCAGGAAACCCCTTCGGTCGGTGACGGCCTGGCGGTGATGGTCGAGTCCTACCAGCGCCTGCACCTGGACGAACTGGCCAACACCAGCCTCGAAACCCTGAAGCTCAACTACCCGAACCACCCGACCCTGGTCGACGGTCAGTTCGTACCACGCGTTGCCGAAGCCGACAACCGTTCGTGGCTGAGCAAGGCCACTCTGGGCCTGATCGAGTCCCGCCCACCGCTGCCGCCGGGCGAAACCCGCGCCAACCAGGACGTGATGAAGCAGTTCCAGGATGCCAAGGACGCGATCCCTGCCGAGCTCAAGCCTAAAGAAGGCGATGCGGTTGAAGAACAGCCGCACGAGGCCGAAGGCAAAAGCAGCGACCGCTCGTGGTTCAGCCGCCTGACCTTCGGTGTGTTCGACTGACACCTTGGGGCACCAAAAAGGGAGACTTTCGAGTCTCCCTTTTTTATGCCCGCGTTTTATTGCGCTGTGCGCTTCTCCAGTCCTTGGCTAAACTGCCGGATTATTCATTGCAAAGCGGTTCATCATGCTTCGTTTACTGTTCTGGATTGCCCTGATTGCTGCAGCAGTATGGTTCTGGCGCAAGTTCAAGCGCCCAGACGAAACCTCCCATACGTCCAGCGAACTCGATGCACCGCCCATGGTTCGCTGCGCCCATTGCGGCGTACACCTGCCACGCGACCGCGCGCTGAGCCTTCAACAACAGTGGTATTGCAGCCAGGCTCACCTCGAGCAAGGCCCGAGTTCACGTGATCGCTGAGATCTCGAGCCCTGGCGACAAACAGGCCCAGCGACTGCTGCGCCTCTATCATCTCTACCGTTTAAGCATCGGCCTCCTTCTGGTGCTGTTGATCTCCAGCAACATGGACAACCAGTTGCTGGAGTTCACCAACGACGACCTGCTGCGCAATGGCAGTTGGTTGTACCTGATTCTGAATATCCTGCTGGTGGTATTTGCGGGAAACCCCAGACAACCCGCACAGATCTTCGGCCTCACGCTGGTTGATATCCTGCTGTTATCAGTGCTGTTCTATGCCGCAGGTGGCGTCCCCAGCGCCATCGGCAATCTGCTGATCGTGTCCGTGGCGATCGGCAATACACTGCTGCGCCGGCGCATCGGCCTGCTGCTCGCGGCAGTCGCCGCCATCGGTATCATTTCCCTGACTTTCTCCCTGAGCGGCAGCCACCCGACTGGCGCCAATCACTACTTGCAAGCCGGCACCCTGGGCGCCCTGTGCTTTGCCGCAGCCTTGCTGGTGCAAGGCCTGACCCGACAACTGGAGGTCAGCGAGAGTCTGGCCCAGCAGCGCGCCAGCGAAGTGGTCAGCCTGGAAGCGCTCAATGCGCTGATCCTGCAACGCATGCGCACCGGCATCCTGGTACTCGACAGTGAGCGCCGGGTTCAGTTGGCCAATCACAGCGCCTTGAGTCTGTTTGGCCAGACACACCTCGACGGCCAACTCATCGACGATTATTCGACAGCCTTGGTCGAGCGCCTGCAACTCTGGCTCAACAACCCGACCTTGCGCCCACAAAGCCTGAAAGTCGCCCGCACTGGCCTGGAACTGCAACCGAGCTTCATCGCGCTGGGCCTGAACGAACAACGCCAGACCCTGGTATTTCTCGAAGACCTTGCCCAGGTCGCGCAACAAGCCCAGCAACTCAAGCTTGCAGCACTGGGGCGGCTGACCGCAGGCATTGCCCATGAAATCCGCAACCCATTGGGTGCCATCAGCCACGCGGCGCAGTTGCTGAACGAGTCTGAGGAACTGATCGGCGCCGACCGGCGTCTGACGCAGATTATTCAGGACCATTCACAACGCATGAACCGAGTGATAGAAAACGTCCTGCAGCTTTCACGGCGCCAGCAAGTCGTACCGCAACGGCTCGACTTGAAGCAGTGGCTGGAGCAGTTCGTGTGCACGGTGCGCGAAGGAGCAACGGATCGCCAACAGATTCATCTGAACGCCGGTCCAGGCCCCTTCACCACTTTGATAGACCCAGACCAACTGACTCAGGTGCTCGATAACCTGTTGCGCAATGCCTGGCGCCACAGCGCCCTTGCGCACGAACAGGCCGAAGTCTGGCTCACGCTGTTTATCGACCCCGACAGTCAGCTTCCAACCCTGGATGTGCTGGACAATGGCCCCGGCGTTTCAGCGGAGCAGCAAGCGCATTTGTTCGAACCGTTCTTCACCACCAGTAGCCAGGGTACTGGCCTGGGTCTCTATCTGTCCCGTGAGCTGTGCGAAAGCAACCAGGCCCGCCTAGACTTCAAACCACGCCAAGGCGGCGCCTGCTTTCGCATCACCTTTGCTCACGGACGGAAACAAAGTTGAAGACAAGCCCACGGCAAAAAGTCCTGATCGTCGATGACGAACCGGATATTCGCGAACTTCTGGAAATCACCCTCGGCCGAATGAAACTCGATACGCTGAGCGCGCGTAATGTCGGCGAAGCGCGGTTGTTGCTGGCCCAGGAGCGGTTCGACCTGTGCCTGACCGATATGCGCTTGCCCGACGGCACCGGCCTGGAGCTGGTGCAGCACATTCAGCTGACCCATCCCTACGTGCCTGTGGCGATGATCACCGCTTATGGCAGCCTTGATACCGCCATCAACGCGCTGAAAGCCGGGGCCTTCGACTTCCTGACCAAACCGGTGAACCTCACCCGACTGCGCGAGCTGGTGGTCAGCGCCCTGCGCTTGCCGGTCGCGGGCGACGCTGCCAGTGCCATCGATCGCCGGCTGCTCGGCGACTCAGTGCCCATGCGCAACCTGCGCACACAAATCGACAAACTGGCGCGCAGCCAGGCACCGGTGTACATCAGCGGCGAATCGGGCAGTGGAAAGGAACTGGTCGCCCGGCTGATTCATGAACAAGGCCCACGTAGCAGCCAGCCGTTTGTGCCGGTCAACTGCGGGGCAATTCCGTCCGATTTGATGGAAAGCGAGTTTTTCGGTCATCGCAAAGGCAGTTTCAGCGGCGCCATCGAAGATAAACCCGGGCTGTTCCAGGCGGCTAACGGCGGGACACTGTTTCTCGATGAAGTGGCCGACTTGCCGCTGGCAATGCAGGTCAAGTTGCTGCGCGCGATTCAGGAGAAGGCGGTACGCAGCATCGGCGGACAGCAGGAAGCCATCATCAATGTGCGAATACTCTGTGCGACCCACAGGGATCTGGACGCCGAAGTGGCCGCTGGGCGCTTTCGGCAGGATTTGTACTATCGGCTGAATGTCATCGAGTTGCGCGTCCCGCCGCTACGCGAGCGCCGTGACGACATCGAGCTGCTGGCCAGTCATGTACTCAAGCGTCTCGCGGCAGGCAGCGGCTTGCCGGCCGTCCATCTCCATCCGCAAGCCCTCGATGCACTCAAGCACTACCGTTTTCCGGGCAACGTCCGCGAGCTGGAAAACATGCTCGAACGCGCGTACACCCTGTGCGAAAACAAGCAGATCGAAGCCAGCGACCTGCGCCTGACTGATGGCAATTGCAGCGCCGATACCGGATTGCCGGACCTGACGAAAATCGACAACCTTGAGCAGTATCTGGAGAACGTCGAACGCAAACTGATTCTCCAGGCGCTCGAAGAAACCCGCTGGAACCGCACAGCGGCGGCCCAGCGGTTGAACCTGTCGTTTCGGTCAATGCGTTACAGGCTGAAAAAGCTGGGGCTGGACTGAGGCCGTTTTATATAGACGACCCTCGCCACAGGCTGTGCTTTTGCCTGAAGGACTAGATTCGCCCGGTCGGTGCATAAGGCGCCGGATCGATAACCGGTTCGCGCCCCAGCATTACATCCGCAAACAACTGGCACGACGCCGGCGCCAGCACCAAGCCGTTGCGGTAATGCCCGCAATTGAGCCATAACCCGGCAAATCCGGGCACTTCGCCAATATACGGAATCCCTTCCGGCGACCCCGGCCGCAGCCCCGCCCAATGCCCGACCACTTCGGCCTCGGCCAGCGCCGGAATCAGCTCGACCGCCGAGGCCTTGAGGCTTTCCAGCGCGGACTCGGTCGGTGTCTTGTCGAACCCTTCATGTTCCAGCGTACTGCCGATCAGGATATGCCCGTCTCGGCGCGGAATGGCGTAACGGCCCTTGGCCAGAATCATGCTCGACAGGAAGTCCGACGCGCACTTGTAGAGAATCATCTGCCCCTTGACCGGCTCGACCGGTAGATCCAGGCCCAGGGTTTTCAGTAAATCACCGCTCCAGGCGCCGGCGGTCAGTACCACCTGATCGCCATGGATCGGGCCTTTTGAAGTCTCGACGCCCACCACCGCATCGCCTTCACGGATGAACGCGCTGACCTCGCACTGTTCATGAATGGTCACGTTGGGCAGCGCCAGCAAGGCTGCCTTGAGCGACTTCACCAGTCGCGGGTTACGCACATTAGCGACATCGGCCATGTAGATTGCCCGCGAGAACCCCTGCCCCAATACCGGCACGGCATCATGAGCAGCCGAGATATCCACAGGGCTCAACGGACGATTTTCGCGTTTTGCCCAAGCCAGGGCCTCGGCTTCGTCATCCAGATCCAGCCAGTACAGGCCCGTGGTGTGCACCTCGGGATCGACCCCGGTACTCGCAAACAGACGTTCAGCCAGTTGTGGATAAAAATCCTGGGACCAGTGGGCCAATGCGGTGACCGCCGGGCTGTAGCGCCACGGGTACAGCGGCGAAACGATGCCGCCACCGGCCCACGAAGATTCCTGCCCCACGTTCGAGCGATCCAGCAGGACCACGCTCTGCACGTGCGACGCCAGATTAAACGCGGTCAGCAGGCCGATCACCCCACCGCCGACAATCACCACTTGCTGTTGCTTGGCCATCATCTGATCCAACAATAAAAAAGACAGGGGGCGCCAAACGCGCCCGAGGAAAGGTACTCAGCGACCCCAGCAATCCTTGGTGGTCAGCCCGGTCGTCGCATTGTTCATGCCTCTGACGCCGGTGTTGCTGAGGGTGAAATCCCCACACTTGTCACTGGCCATCGTTGACCCGGCCTTGCGCACGGCGGTGAGCAAGAAGGTCTGATCGGTCAGTGTCGGGGTAATGGTGTAGTAGTCATTGCCGGCACTCAGCCCGGTAGCGTTGCTGTACACATTGTTTTTCGAATAGAACCGTTCAAGGTTTTGTGCCTGCTCGGACAGCAGCCCTGCAATTTCGGTGCGATGGCTGCGCTTCACGTACTCGGTAAGGAGTGGAGCGGAAATGGTCACCACAATCCCGATGATCGCGATCACGATCATGATTTCGATCAGGGTAAAACCTTGGTTGGATCTGCGCATTGCCTCAACTCTCACTTACTGTATTTGTCGCCACATGATTCGACGGCTGCCGCCGCCGGATTTTTCAACCAGAGTGGTGATGCCGCCACTGGAGTCGTTCACGATTTTGCGGGCTGCACTGTTGACGATCGCATTCAGCGTCGGAATACCACCGGTAAAAATCACCCCGCTGGAGATCGTGTCGTTCGTGTCGACCAGGCCATCGCCATTGGTGTCGAGCACCGCATAGTTGAGCATCTTACCGCTGAACGCATCGAGTTCGACCAGTTTGCCGTTGCCAAAGCTTGAACAGGGATCCGTGGTGTCGATGCTGGCCGTGGTAAATACAATTCGCCCGAGCACCAGGGCCGCCTGATTGATCACCCGCTCACCGGTCAGGGCATTGTTGTACACCAGCGGCAAGTACCAGCCGTTCTGCGCCGGATAGGTCACCGGATTCTGTGAGGTAGAGATGAACTGCCCCCCGGCGGTCCCCGTGAAGACCCCGGTCACAGCCTGCGCCTGCAAGCTCGACACGCTGATCTGCCCCGAGCCTCCATCGGCATCCCAGACCCCATAGAACGCTTGCAGGTCCTTGCTGAGTTTGTCAGCGGTCTCGTTGAATTTCCCGGTGCCGAAAAACACCTCTTTGCCGTTGATCGGATGGTCCGCCAGCAACGGTTGCGCAGTGATCGGCTGCGTCGCGCCGCCCGGTGCAGTGAATAGCGGCTTACCGGAAAAGGCCACGCCCCAGCTGGCGGGGTTCGAGCTGCTCAAGTCGAACTTCCACATCCGGCCTTTCAAATCACCGCCATAGGCCGCCTGGACAATGCTTTGCGAATCGACCTTGAGCTTGACCGATGACAGGCCGTTGGTGGTTTCGGTGCTGTCGATAACGATTTTCCTGATCAGCGAACCATCGCGAATATCCACCACGTACAGCGCGGCAACACCCGAATTGCTGCCGTAGCCATTGGAGATAAAGGCCGCCCAACGACCATCGGCCAAGCGTGCCACTTCCGGCCGTGCGTAGGCATAACCCAGATCATTGAAAGTGTTCGCGGTATTGACAGTGGTCGGCGCGCTGATTTCCCACAAGGCGTTGGTCACGTTCCCCGCCGTCCCATCAAACAGCTGCACGGCGTAAAAGGTCTTGCCGCCCGCCCCCACGCCACCCAGGGCCAGGGTTTTCCAGGCGTTATTGAGCTGGGCATCGAACACGCCAACCTGGCCATCGTTGAGAAACTTGTGGCTGGTGCCATTGATGTAGGCGGTATCGGCGATGAAATGCAGCGACGACAGCACGCTGGAAGGCATGTAGCCGTAGCGCCGCGCACCGTTGCCGGCGTTGATGACATTCACGAAGCCGTCGTTGGCATTCACCACCAGGCTGGTGTTCATGTTCGCGGCCTTGCTGGTCAGGAACGTGCTGTAACTGGTGCTGCCGGCCAGGTCCGAAGCGGTTTTGTCGGTAGGCGATGCCAGCGTCAATGGCGAGTTGATGATGTCCCCCAGCAGCACGGTACGGGTCTTCAAGCCGGCTTTGTTGGTGCCCTTGCTCCACTCCACCAGATCACTGCCGCTGATACCGGTCGGCAGGTTCTGGCTGAGGCTGGTTTGCTGGGTGCTGGAGAAGTTGCCGTAGGCCAGGGTAACCGCGGCGTTGGTTGTGGTGTTCCAGGACTGATAAGTCGGTGCCGTCGCGCCTGGAACGATGGCTGTGTCGGTGGTCCACAGCACCGAGGTGGTGTCCACGGCTCCGCTTGAGGTGAAGCCAAATGCCTTGATCGTGCCGCGCCAGTCCTTGGGGTCATAACTGGTCTGGAAATAACTGGAGCCACTGGTCACTGTGTTGCTGCTGGCGACACCGCTGCCACCCGAGCCAGCCTTGGTGGAAATGTTGCTCAAGGCTGCCGATAACGCGGTGTTGAGGCTGGCGCTGTCGGTTGCCTGATAGTACTTGCCCTGCCCGTAACGGGCGGCATCCGCCAACATCTGATTGGCGGTCGCGAACCCCACCGTGTAGGTGTTCAGGTTTTGCTTGGGGAAGTCCGGGGAACTCCAGCTTTTACCCGCCAGGTCCGTGCCGGTGGAGCGCATGTCGATGTCAAAGGCGAATTTGGCGATGTCGTCCAGGTACAGGGTGTCACCCTCGTCATCGCCGTTAAGGTCGTTACCGTCATTGTTGATCCCGTCCCAGTTGGGCAGCCGGGTACCGCCGAGTGGATCGTCGCTAGGGAAAGTTCGGTCGTAGGTCGGCAGGCCATCGGTGATGACCACCCCGTAGCTCTTCTGGCAGCGGTACTGGATCGGACTGGTGTAGGTGGCTGGCCCTGAGTTGTAGTACGGCGTCATGCCGCGAAAATAGCGGGTGATTTCGTAGTAGGTTTCTGCCAGTGGTGTATTGGATATTGCGCTCAAGCCGCCGATAGCAGAGATCAGCGCGTTGTAGTTGGCGTCCGCCTGGGCCTGGGTCACGCTGCCGCTGACCACCGTCAGATCACTGATGTCGTTGACGATGTAACCGCCATTACCGGCATTATTGTTGCCAATACCACTGCCATGGCCGTTGCCATGATTACCATCGCTGTTGCCGTGGGTATTCGGCGAATTAAAGGTTGCCAGACCGAAACGCAGCCCGCGATTACTGGTGATCAGCGCCGTGGCTACGTTGCGCGCCACGTTGATTCGGTAGTCATTGGGTATCGAGCCGTCGGTGAAGTCGCGATTGCTGCCGTTGGCCAGGCTCACCAGGTAGGAAATGTAGTTGTCGGAATAACGGGTGTTGCCGCCTCCCACCGGGTCCGGGAGCTTCAGGCACAGCGGCGTCAGGCTGTTTTTGTAGAACGCGTAGTAACCGCTGGAACACCCCGACTGGGGCAAACTGGAGAGCAGGATCGGATCGCCGACGATAGCGGAGCCACTCAAACACAAGCCCAAGAGCGCGTTACATTGCTGGGCCGGAGTTCGTGAAACGGTCGGGTCAAACCCCAAGGCATAGATGATGCTGTTCATGCTCCCCGAATCATCGAGCAACAGCAGTACGTTTGGCGCGACTGCCGACGCGCCGAGCAGTGGTGAATCCGATGGCGTGAAGGCATACGCCGGTGCGGCCAGATAAAGCCCCAGCAGCCAGCCGCAGACTAACTGCGTCAACCAATGGCGCGGCTCCCGACGACGAGCCTCAGTATTTCGCATAGATGCTCTCCACCACACTGCGCGAAGTACCCGCCAACCCGACGGCCGTGACCCGATAGAGCGTCGCCGAAGTGTTGCTCGGGATATTCACGGCGCTCAACGTAGTGCCCAGGTTCTGCACACCGTAAAAGCCGCTGCCGGCAGCGATCCAGGTCACCCCGGAGGTGGCGTTGAAGCCAGCAGCCGTGATCACTGAAGATTCGGCCGGCGGGGCACATTGGGTGGTGTTGGCGCAGGCCGCCAGGGTGTATGCGCTCAGTTGTACGGCGCTTTCACCGATCCGCAACGCTGCCTCTGCGCCCTGGAAAGATTGATTGCGCAGCGTCACGCTGCCGGCCATTTTTTCCTGGAGCGTGGCGTTCTGCATCGACGAGATACCAATCAGCGTCAACAGCAGCAGAAACACCAGGCTCATCAGCAGTGCCATGCCGCGCTGGGCGTGTGCCTTGAGGGGCGAAAGAATCATTGGCATCGCCCCTACATCAACCGGTTGCGCAAAGCGGCAACCACGTTGAAAGTCTGATTGCGCACGCGGTTGTTGGGATCCGTCAGGGTCAGCGTCAAACGCACACTGCGGATTCGCGTCGGGTCGGTCGGATTGCTGCTGTAACTCGACGCGGCAACATCGGTGGCGCTGGTGGCCATGCCGAAGGTCACGTTGAAAGCACTGACGTTGTTCACCAGTACCGCCGATGCACCGCCGGTGCCAGAGGTCATCAGGATCTGGCCATTGCTCAGGCTATAGGCCAACCGCCGGATCGGAAACGCCAGTTGCCCGGCTGCGGGGGTGTGCGCCCCTGAGTAGGCCGTTGCGCTGGTTCGGCAGTCAGACACCACAGTCCAGGTAGGCACGCCACCGTTGCCGCCGACATCCGACGTCACCAGGGTCAGTTTGAGCGCGGTGTTGTCCCAACTGATGGGGGTGATCTGGTTGGCATTGAAGTCGCCGGCCGAGCTCGCGTCGGTAATCGTCCCCAGGCAACCGAACATCCCGACCATGCGAATTTCCTGAATCATTTTGCTCAGGACAAACCGCGCATCCTCCTGCATCCCGGCAGAGGTGTTCTGGCTGACGTAGGTGCTTTTCGCCGAGATGAAAATTTGCGCTACGCCGAGCACCACGATCAGGCTGATCGCCATGGCGATCATCAGCTCGATCAGACCAAACCCTCGCGACGATCGACTCATGGCGTCACCAACGGATCGACGGTGGCACGACTGCTCAGGACAAAGCTGCGAGTCGAAGTAGCGGCGGCTGCCCGCGAGTCATCCCAGGTGATGGTGATGGTATACACCCGCTGGTTCAGGGTAATGCTGCCCGTAGCGGTCGGGCCGCCGAAGCTGATGATATTGGTGGTGAAGTCATACAGGTCCTGATCCCGGGTGACATTCAAGTTGCCCGAGGTCGGCGGCGTGACGGTGTAGTCGGCCGCAGAATTGGCGCGAATCCGGTCCATCATGTCGTAGGCAATGAAGCTCGCCTGGCTGGTCATCAGCGAGCTGTCGGTGTACTTCAGCGCATTCAGCTGAGTCGCCGCCGCGCCCAATAGCCCTACGCTCAGAATCAACAGCGCAACCAACACTTCGATCAGTGTCATGCCGTCCTGTGCACGCGATCCCGCTCCTGTCATCCGCAGCTTCCACCCAAGACAATCCGTCCGTTTAAACACACGCTGAGCGTCCGGCTCTGCGCCCCTGATACGTAATTGAACAGCACTGCCGTGGCCGGCGCCGACAACCCACCCAAGTTGTTGAAATCGATGCTGGTCACTCCAGAGGTTAGCGTCAGAGTGGCGCCGCTGCTCATCGCCGGAATAACCCGCAATACATTCGCCGGTGAACCGGTGCTGTCGTACACCGTCAACTCCCCGGTCCAGACGCTGCCGCCGGCTGTTGGCCGGATGCGCGTGGTGATGCCCCGGTCGATCGCCTCCAGGCGGGCGTAATTGAGTCCTCGCTGCAAATCACTGATTTCGGTATCGGCCTTGGCGTTCTGTATTGAACTGTTGAACGCCGGGACCGCCAGGGTGAGAAGAATCGCCATGACCGCAAGGATCACCAGCAATTCGACCAGCGTGAAACCTTTTGTACGATGATTCATCGCTGCCCTCCGCTGCCAACGACTACACCTAGCTGTATCAAGCTAGAACATTCAACCGGTAGCCGCAGGGTTGTTTTGACATTCGTTGCACAACCCAACGCCCTCTCCAGGGAAGGAGATGCCATGCATCAGAAGGGTTTCGGTCTGATAGAACTGCTTATCGGACTGGCAATCGCAGCGATCGTTCTGCACCAGGTCAGTCCGGTGCTCAGCGAGTACACGCAATCAGTGAGTCGCGAGACCGCGGCGCAAACACTCGCCAGCGGCATGCGCAACGCCCGCACCGAGGCCATCCTGCGCAATCAGACCCTTGTCATCCACGCGTTGAACGACGATTGGGGTCAAGGCTGGCGAATCATTCTGGACATTAGTGGCGAGGGGCATCAGGACAGCAGCAACCCGCTGTTGCTCGAGCGCCAGACAAGCGTCGGGGTGCCGATTGTGGGCAATCGGCCGGTGAGGAGTTTTGTACGGTTCAGCGGTCTGGGCGAGCCGCAGTTGCCCAGCGGTGCCTTTCAGGCCGGGACGTTGCACATCTGCGCGGACCGCGAGCCGGTCAGTCATCACCAGGTGGTGCTGTCCAGAAGCGGCCGCGTCAGCCTGCGCAGCGACAAGGCCGAGCAGGCCTTGTGTGCGGGAGGTGAGGAATCAGAGCAGGGAGCGAACGCGTAGCTCTTTGGGCATGGAGAAGGTGATGTTCTCCTCGCGACCGGCCAGTTCATCGGCGCCGGTAGCGCCCCAGGCCTGCAGTTGCTCGATAACGCCACGAACCAGCACTTCCGGTGCCGAGGCCCCGGCGGTGATGCCGATACGCTCGACGCCATCGAACCAGCTACGCTGCATGTCTTCGGCACCGTCGATCAGGTACGCCGGGGTAGACATGCGCTCGGCCAGCTCGCGCAAGCGGTTGGAGTTGGAGCTGTTCGGGCTGCCGACCACCAGCACCACGTCACATTCGTCAGCCAGTTGCTTGACGGCATCCTGACGGTTTTGCGTGGCGTAGCAGATGTCGTCCTTGCGTGGGCCGCCAATGGCCGGGAAACGAGTGCGCAAGGCATCGATCACACGGCTGGTGTCGTCCATCGACAAGGTGGTCTGAGTGACGAAGGCGAGTGTTTCAGGATTGCGCACATTCAACGCGGCAACGTCCTTTTCGTCTTCGACGAGGTAGATCGCACCACCGTTGCTGGCGTCGTACTGGCCCATGGTGCCTTCGACTTCCGGGTGACCGGCGTGGCCGATCAGAATGCACTCACGACCGTCGCGGCTGTAGCGCGCCACTTCGATGTGCACTTTGGTCACCAGTGGGCAAGTCGCATCGAAGACCTTCAGGCCACGGCCTGCAGCTTCGGTACGAACGGCCTGGGAAACCCCATGGGCGCTGAAAATCACGATGACGTCGTCCGGCACCTGATCCAGTTCTTCAACGAAGATTGCCCCGCGTGCGCGCAGGTCTTCAACGACGAATTTGTTGTGGACCACTTCGTGGCGCACATAGATTGGCGGCCCGAAGACTTCCAGGGCGCGGTTGACGATTTCGATCGCCCGGTCCACGCCGGCGCAGAAGCCACGGGGGTTGGCGAGTTTGATTTGCATGCTGTGCCTCGTGTCTTGCGCGCAAGAAATTAGATCATTTGTAGGAGCTGAGCTTGCTCGCGATGACTGATTGTCAGTCAACATCAATGTTGAATGTCAGGCCCTCATCGCGAGCAAGCTCAGCTCCTACAGGTTACAGCGCTTTGACGTTGATGATTTCTACGTCAAAGGTCAATGTCTTGCCAGCCAGCGGGTGGTTGAAGTCGATGGTCACCTGAGCGTCATCGAATGCCTTGACCACACCGGGCAGCTCAGTATTCGCCGCATCGTTGAAGATCACCAGCAGGCCTTCGGACAGTTCCATATCCTGGAACTGCGAACGCGGGATGATCTGCACGTTTTGCGGGTTGGGCTGGCCAAAGGCGTTTTCTGGCTGAATCGTCAGATTACGCTTGTCACCCGCCTTGAAGCCAAACAGCGCAGCTTCGAAACCTGGCAGCAGGTTGCCGTCGCCGACCTTGAAGGTCGCCGGGGCTTTGTCGAAGGTACTGTCGACGGTGTCGCCGTTCTCCAGGCGCAATGCAAAGTGCAATGTGACTTCCGTGTTCTGGCCGATGCGTTGCTCAGCCAATACCTGTTCAGTCATGAACGGCTTCTCCGGTCTTCTTGCTTTTGAACATATCCAGCGCGAGCATCACGGCCCCGACGCTGATGGCGCTGTCGGCAAAGTTGAACGCCGGGAAATACCAGCGGTTCTGCCAATGCACCAGAATGAAATCGATCACATGGCCCAGGGCAATGCGGTCGTACAGGTTGCCCAGCGCGCCGCCGAGCACCAGTGCCAGCGCAATCGCCAGCCAGGTGTCGTTGCGCCCCAGACGCTTGAGCCAGACCACCAGCACCGCACTGACCACGACCGCGATCAGGGCAAACAACCAGCGCTGCCAGCCGGAGCTGTCAGCCAGGAAACTGAAGGCAGCGCCTGTGTTGTAGGCCAGGGTCCAGCTGAAGTAATCAGGGATCACCACGATTTGCTGGTACATGGTCAACGAGCTTTCGAAGTGGAACTTGCTGGCCTGGTCAATGACCAGAACCAGCACGCTCAACCAGAGCCAGCTCAGCCGTCCGAAACGGCTAGCAGCATTAGGCATAGTGACGAACCTCGCCAGCACCGCTGATGTTGTCGACGCAACGACCGCAGATTTCCGGATGCTCCGGGTTCACGCCAACGTCTTCACGGCAGTGCCAGCAACGGGCGCACTTGGCGAAGCTCGACTTGACCACTTTGAGTTTCAGACCGCTGACTTCGGTTTCAACCGCGTCGGCCGGCGCTTGCACAAACGGTGCAATGCTGGCGGTGGAGGTGATCAACACGAAGCGCAGTTCGTTGCTCAGCTTGGCCAGGTCGGCGCTCAGCGCTTCTTCGGCAAACAGCGTCACTTCGGCTTGCAGGTTACCGCCCACGGCCTTGGCCGCGCGCTGGATTTCCATTTCCTTGTTGACCGCGACCTTGACCGCCATGATCCGCTCCCAGTAGGCGCGGTCCAGTTCGAAGCCTTCCGGCAACTCGCTGAGGCCTTCGTACCAGGTGTTGAGCATGACCGATTCATTGCGCTCGCCTGGCAGGTACTGCCACAACTCGTCGGCAGTGAACGCGAGGATCGGCGCGATCCAGCGCACCAGCGCTTCGGAGATGTGGAACAGCGCGGTTTGCGCCGAACGGCGGGCCTTGCTGTTGGCGCCAGTGGTGTACTGACGGTCCTTGATGATGTCGAGGTAGAAACCGCCCAGCTCCTGCACGCAGAAGTTGTGCACCTTGGAGTAGACGTTCCAGAAACGGTATTCACCGTAGTGCTCTTGCAGCTCGCGTTGCAGCAGCAAGGTACGGTCCACGGCCCAACGATCCAGCGCGAGCATTTCTTCTGCCGGCAGGATGTCGGTGGCAGGATTGAAACCGGTCAGGTTGGAAAGCAGGAAGCGCGCGGTGTTACGGATCCGCCGGTAGGCGTCCGCACTGCGTTGCAGGATCTGGTCGGAAACCGCCATTTCACCCGAATAATCGGTCGAAGCGACCCATAGGCGCATGATATCGGCGCCCAGGGTGTCGTTGACTTTCTGCGGCGCGATCACGTTGCCCAGGGACTTGGACATCTTGCGACCGGCTTCGTCGACGGTGAAACCGTGGGTCAGCAGCTCGCGGTACGGCGCATGGTTGTCGATGGCGCAACCGGTCAACAGCGACGAGTGGAACCAGCCGCGGTGTTGGTCGGAACCTTCCAGGTACAGGTCGGCACGCGGACCGTTGTCGTGGCCCATAGGGTGCGAACCGCGCAGGACGTGCCAGTGCGTGGTGCCCGAATCGAACCAGACGTCGAGGGTATCGCTGATCTTGTCGTACTGCGGCGCTTCGTCACCGAGCAGCTCGGCCGCGTCCATCTTGAACCAGGCTTCGATACCTTCGACTTCGACGCGCTGGGCGACCTCCTCCATCAGCTCGACGGTGCGTGGGTGCAGTTCGCCGCTTTCCTTGTGCAGGAAGAACGGGATCGGCACGCCCCAGTTGCGCTGGCGAGAGATGCACCAGTCCGGACGGTTGGCGATCATCGAATGCAGGCGCGCCTGGCCCCAGGCCGGTACGAATTTGGTGTCTTCAATGGCTTTGATCGCGCGTTTGCGCAAGGTGTCGCCAGTTGCCGGCTGTTTGTCCATGCCGATGAACCACTGCGCCGTAGCGCGGTAGATCAGCGGGGTCTTGTGACGCCAGCAGTGCATGTAGCTGTGTTCGATGATGCTGGTGTGCAGCAGCGCACCGACTTCCGTCAGCTTGTCGACGATAGCCGGGTTGGCCTTCCAGATGAACTGGCCGCCGAAAAACTCAAGCGACGGCACGTAAACGCCGTTGCTTTGTACCGGATTGAGGATGTCGTCGTTGACCATGCCGTAAGCTTTGCAGGTCACGAAGTCGTCTACACCGTAGGCCGGCGAGGAGTGAACCACGCCAGTGCCGGCGCCCAGTTCGACGTACTCGGCCAGGTAAACCGGCGACAGGCGATCGTAGAACGGGTGACGGAAGTTGATCAGTTCCAGCGCCGCACCAGTGGCGGTGGCGATGACCGAGCCTTCGAGGTTGTAGCGAGCCAGGCACGACTCGACCAGCTCTTCAGCCAGCACCAGCAGTTTGTCGCCGACGTCGACCAGGGCGTAGTTGAACTCAGGGTGAACGTTCAGCGCCTGGTTGGCCGGGATGGTCCACGGGGTAGTGGTCCAGATCACGATCGAAGCCGGTTTGCCCAACGATGGCAGGCCGAAGGCGGCAGCCAGTTTGGCTTCGTCGGCAATCGGGAAGGCGACGTCGATGGTCGAGGACTTTTTGTTCTCGTATTCAACTTCGGCTTCAGCCAGGGCCGAACCGCAGTCGAAGCACCAGTTCACAGGCTTGAGGCCCTTGAACACGAAACCACCCTTGACGATTTCCGCCAAGGCGCGGATTTCGCCGGCCTCGTTCTTGAAATCCATGGTCTTGTACGGGTTGGCGAAGTCACCCAGCACACCCAGGCGGATGAACTCGGACTTCTGGCCTTCGATCTGTTCGGTGGCGTAGGCACGGCACAGCTCACGGGTTTTATCCGCCGTGAGGTTCTTGCCGTGGGTCACTTCGACTTTGTGCTCGATCGGCAGACCGTGGCAGTCCCAGCCCGGAACATAAGGCGCATCGAAACCCGAAAGGGTCTTCGAGCGGATGATCATGTCCTTGAGAATCTTGTTGAGCGCATGACCGATATGAATGGTGCCGTTGGCGTACGGAGGACCGTCGTGCAGAACGAACTTCGGACGATCCTTACCAATCTCACGCAACTTCTGGTACAGGCCAATGCTGTCCCAGCGCTGCAGAATCTGCGGTTCGCGCTGAGGCAGGCCGGCCTTCATTGGGAAGGCGGTGTCCGGAAGGTTTAGCGTGGCTTTATAGTCGGTCATTTAAGGCTCTTCATTAGCGATTGGCGCTAGGTGCGGCTAGGGCACGGGCGGCGGCGACATCCGCATTGATCGCCGTCTTAAGCGCCTCCAGAGAGGCGAAACGCTGCTCTTCGCGCAGCTTGTGGTGGAAAACCACCGTCAAACGCCGGTCATACAGATCGCCGGCAAAATCTAGAATATGGACTTCAAGGTGGGCTTTGCCATCACCTTCAACCGTTGGCCGAACGCCAATATTGGCGACGCCTGGCCAGGTCTTGCCGTCGACTTCGACGCTCACCAGGTAAACCCCGGTCAGCGGCACACGACGACGCTTGAGTTGCACGTTGGCGGTTGGCGTACCCAATTGGCGCGCCAGCTTCTGCCCGTGCAGGACCCGCCCGGCAATCCCGAACGGATGGCCGAGCAAGCGCTCGGCCAAGGTAAAATCAGCGGCGGCCAAGGCATTACGCACTTGCGTGCTGCTGACACGCAACCCGTCCAGCTCAACGGTCTGCGCCGCTTCGACGGTGAACCCCTGGACGGCCCCGGCCTGTAGCAGGAAATCGAAATCCCCTACCCGATCACAGCCGAAACGGAAGTCGTCACCGACCTCCAGATGCTGCACACCCAAGCCATCGACCAGAATGGTGTCAACGAACTCGGCAGCGCTGAGCTTGCTCAAACGATGATTGAAAGCCAGGCACAGAACCCGGTCAACCCCTTCGGCGGCCAGCAACTGCAGCTTGTCGCGCAAGCGCGCCAGACGGGCCGGAGCCGTGTCCGGGGCGAAAAACTCACGCGGCTGCGGCTCGAAAATCACCACGCAGCTGGGTACACCCAACTCGAGCGCACGCTCACGCAGTCGGGCCAGGATAGCCTGGTGACCACGGTGAACACCGTCAAAGTTGCCAATAGTGGCGACACAGCCCCGATGCTGGGGGCGCAAATTGTGGAGGCCTCGAACCAGCTGCATAACGCGCTTCTTGCTCATAAAGTGGTCGATTATAACCACACCCGGCGGCCGACAACAGGCAACACCGTAACCCAAAGTGATCGAACCGACAAAACTGGCGCCCGACCTGCGATTATTGATGCCGCGTCTTCAGTTCAACGCCTTGCGATTGAAGTCCCGCAGACGAAAGCCCATCAACGCCAACATACCGAAATAGGTCACCACACCCGCCCCCACCAAAGCCCCCAGACGCAGGAAGCGCCCCGGCATGTGCCCTTCGCCCCAGGCCGGCATGAAATGCATCGCCCCCAGCAAGACTGCGGACATCACCGTCACCGCGATCACCAGCTTGAGCCCAAACAGGCCCCAGCCTGGCTGCGGCTGATACATCTTCTGTTTGCGCAACTGATAGAACAACAAACCGGCGTTGATACATGCACCCAAGCTAATAGCCAAGGCCAGCCCTGCGTGCTTCAACGGGCCGATCAAGGCCAGGTTGAACAACTGAGTGACGACCAGCGTGAAAATCGCGATTTTTACCGGTGTGCGAATGTTTTGTTGCGCATAGAAACCCGGCGCCAGCACTTTAATCACGATAATCCCGAGCAAACCGACCGAGTAGGCAATCAGGGCACGCTGGGTCATCGAGGCATCAAATGCGCTGAATTGACCGTACTGGAACAGCGAAACGGTCAGCGGCTCCGCCAGAATCCCCAGCGCCAGCGAGCACGGCAGCACCAGCACGAAGCACAAACGCAGGCCCCAATCGAGAATGCGCGAGTATTCGTGGCGGTCCTTGCTGGCGTAGGTTTTGGCCAGCGTCGGCAGCAAAATCGTGCCCAAAGCCACACCGAGAACGCCGGACGGCAACTCCATCAGGCGGTCGGCGTAATACATCCAGGACACCGAACCCGCCACCAGAAACGAGGCAAAAATGGTGTTGATGATCAGCGAAATCTGGCTGACCGAGACCCCGAGGATCGCCGGCAGCATCTGTTTCATCACCCGCCAGACACCGGTATCGCGCAGATTAAGGCGCGGCAACACCAACATGCCGATTTTTTTCAGGTGCGGCAGTTGATAGAGCAATTGCGCCAGGCCACCGACCAGCACGGCCCAGCCCAGCGCCATTACCGGCGGATCGAAGTACGGCGTCAGGAACAATGCGAAGACGATCATGCTGACGTTGAGCAGCGTCGGCACGAAGGCCGGCACCGAAAAACGGTTCCAGGTATTGAGGATCGCCCCGGCCAGCGAGGACAGCGAAATCAGCAATATATAAGGAAAGGTCACTCGTAACAGGCTGGAGGTCAGCTGGAATTTTTCCGGCGTATTGGTAAACCCCGGGGCCGTTGCCCAGATGACCCAGGGCGCCGCGACCATCCCCAGAATCGTGACCAGCGCCAGTACCAGCGTGAGCAAGCCCGACACGTAAGCGATGAAAGTTCGTGTCGCCTCCTCGCCCTGCTGACTTTTGTATTCCGCCAGGATCGGCACAAAGGCCTGGGAAAACGCCCCCTCGGCGAAGATTCGCCGCAACAGATTGGGCAGTTTGAAGGCGATAAAGAAGGCGTCTGTGGCCATCCCGGCGCCAAATATGCGTGCGACGAGCGTGTCACGGACGAACCCCAGAACCCGGGAAAGCATCGTGATAGAGCTGACGGCGGCCAACGATTTAAGCAGGTTCATTGAAGAGTTTTTGCCTGTCGATAAACAGCAGGCGAACAAACCGCCCACTTATGCGATACTCCGCGCCGCAACAGCACAGAGCCAAAGCTCGCGAGTTTACAGGTCAAGCGCCGGAAATAAATATCCCGCCTCTTTAGATCGACCACTCAGCGGAACGCATCACCCGCCCTTGACAAGACTTCAACTCATCGGCATGATTCGCGGCCTATTTTGTTTGCTATTTCCTAAAAAGTCTTTCGAGGAGCTCGACGGTGGCCAACACACCTTCCGCCAAAAAACGTGCAAAACAGGCTGAGAAGCGTCGCAGCCACAACGCCAGCCTGCGTTCCATGGTTCGTACCTACATCAAGAATGTAGTTAAAGCCATCGACGCAAAAGACGCTGAAAAAGCGCAAGCCGCTTACGTTCTGGCTGTGCCAGTTATCGACCGTATGGCCGATAAAGGCATCATCCACAAGAACAAAGCTGCTCGCCATAAGAGCCGCCTGAATGGCCACGTCAAGGCTCTGAACGTTGCCGCTGCTGCCTAAGCGACACGCTCATTAAAAAACCGACCCCAGGGTCGGTTTTTTATTGCCTGCGATTTAACAGGCACACCGCAAAAAAATGTGGGAGCGGGCTTGCTCGCGAAGAGGGCATAACATTCAACATCATCATTGACTGTTACACCGCTTTCGCGAGCAAGCCCGCTCCCACATTTGGATTTGCGTCAGATTACTGAGCGCGTGCCCACGGCAAAATCGGAATCGCGGTCACGGCATTCTGCGGACTGCCTTCGATCAGGCGATCGCTGTAGACCAGGTACACCAGGGTGTTGCGCTTCTTATCGAGGAAACGCACCACCTGCATGGTCTTGAACACCAGCGATGTGCGCTCCTTGAACACCTCTTCGCCATCCTTGAGCTCACCCTTGAAGCTGATCGGCCCGACCTGACGACAAGCGATGGACGCTTCCGACCGATCCTCGGCCAACCCCAGACCACCCTTCACGCCACCCGTCTTGGCTCGCGACAGGTAGCAGGTCACGCCATCGACCTTCGGATCATCAAATGCCTCGACGACGATGCGGTCATTCGGCCCGACGAATTTGAACACGGTCGATACTTGACCGATTTCTTCCGCCGACGCCAGCAACGGCATCGCCAACAGCAACCCCAACAATCCTTTTGCCATGCGCATTCGCGTTTTCCTTAAACCAGAATCAGGTTATCGCGGTGAACCAGCTCCGGTTCCGCCATGTAACCCAGCAAACCGACAATCGCCTCAGACGATTGACCGATGATTTTTTGCGCCTCAAGCGCACTGTAGTTGGCCAAGCCACGGGCAATCTCACGACCGTCCGGCGCCACGCATACCACCATTTCACCGCGACGGAAGCTGCCCTGAACCAGCTTGACGCCAACCGGCAGCAGACTTTTATTACCCCGAGACAACGCCGTGACCGCCCCCTCATCCAGCACCAGCGTGCCGCGAGTCTGCAAGTGCCCAGCCAGCCACTGCTTGCGCGCCGCCAGCAGGCCGCGCTCAGGCGACAGCAAGGTGCCGATACGCTCACCCGCCTTCAAACGATCCAGCACACGCTCAAGACGCCCACCCACGATGATCGTGTGAGCCCCCGAACGCGCCGCCAGACGCGCCGCGCGCAATTTGGTCTGCATACCGCCACGACCTAATGCACCGCCAGTGCCGCCCGCGACCGCGTCCAGCGCCGGATCATCGGCGCGCGCTTCGTAAATCAGCTTGGCATCAGGGTTGTTGCGCGGATCGGCGTCAAACATGCCGTCACGATCAGTGAGGATCACCAACAGGTCAGCCTCGACCAGGTTGGCCACCAGCGCCGCCAGCGTATCGTTGTCACCGAAACGGATTTCGTCGGTGACCACCGTATCGTTCTCGTTGATCACCGGAATGACCTTGAGATCGACCAGCACACGCAAGGTGCTGCGGGCGTTGAGGTAACGCTTGCGATCAGACAAGTCATCGTGAGTCAGGAGAATCTGCGCCGTGTGCCGGCCATGCTCGGCAAAGCTCGACTCCCAAGCCTGCACCAACCCCATCTGACCGATGGCGGCAGCCGCCTGCAACTCGTGCATCGCACTGGGTCGTGCGGTCCAACCAAGGCGACTCATACCTGCCGCTACCGCCCCCGAGGACACCAGCACCAGCTCGACACCCGCCTCATGCAGCGCGACCATCTGCTCAACCCAGACGCTCATTGCTGCGCGATCCAGACCCTTGCCGTCAGCCGTCAGCAAAGCGCTGCCGATCTTCACGACCCAACGCTGCGCACCTGTCACCTTGCTCCGCATCATCTTCAACCTTAGCTTGAGGACAGCACGACCCAGCGCTGCCCGTAACGTTATTCGTGACTACCGATTTCCAGATACCAAAACGCCGCTCGATAGAGCGGCGCTTAAGTTTACTGCAACGAATCAGTCGCGCACGTAAATGATTTCCGGACCATCTTCATCATCCACATCTTCTTCGTCCCAGTCATCGTCACCGATGTCATGGACCGACTTCACGCCGCTGCGGCGCAGGGCACGCTGGTCATCCAGCGCCTGCAACTGGGCACGGGCTTCGTCTTCGATGCGCTGATCGAGATCGGCCAACTCTTCCTTGTAGACCGGGTCGTTAGCCAGACGATCGGCACGATCCTCCAGGTAACGCATGATGTCGCGCGTCAGGCGCTCGGTGCCTTCTTTGGCAATGGCCGAGATCACGTAGACCGGACCGGTCCACTCCAGACGATCAACGATCTCCTTGACCCGCTCTTCGTGCTCTTCTTCAAGGATCTGGTCGCACTTGTTCAGCACCAGCCAGCGATCACGCTCAGCCAGCGAAGGGCTGAACTTGGTCAGCTCACTGACAATGACTTCAGCCGCGTCTGGAGCACTGGTGTCATCCAGCGGCGCCATGTCGACGAGGTGCAGCAACAGACGGGTACGCGACAAGTGCTTGAGGAAGCGAATCCCCAGGCCCGCGCCGTCGGAAGCACCTTCGATCAGACCCGGAATGTCGGCAATGACGAAGCTTTTCCAGCGATCGACGCTGACCACACCGAGGTTTGGCACCAGCGTTGTGAACGGATAATCGGCAACTTTCGGCTTGGCCGCCGAGACCGAACGGATAAAGGTACTTTTGCCGGCATTCGGCAAGCCCAGCAGGCCCACGTCGGCCAACACCTTCATTTCCAGCTTGAGGTCACGCTGCTCGCCCGGCTTGCCTGGCGTAGTCTGGCGCGGTGCGCGGTTGGTACTGGATTTGAAACGGGTGTTACCCAGACCGTGCCAGCCGCCATGCGCCACCAACAGACGCTGACCAGCCTTGGTCAGGTCGCCAATGACTTCTTGCGTAGCAGAGTCAATGACCGTGGTGCCGACCGGAACCCGCAGGACCAGCTCTTCACCTTTTTTACCGGTGCAGTCAGTGCTGCCGCCGTTGGCGCCACGCTCGGCATCGAAGTGCCGGGTGTAACGGTAGTCGACCAGGGTGTTGAGGTTCTCGTCGGCGATCATATAGACCGAGCCGCCATCACCACCATCACCGCCGTTAGGACCGCCGTTTTCGATGAATTTTTCCCGACGGAAACTCATGCAGCCATTGCCGCCGTCGCCAGCTTTTACTCGAATCGATACTTCATCAACAAACTTCATAACAAAACGCCTCTCGCCATACGGACGAGCCGAAAAACACTAAGACATAAGACTCTTGCAAAAATGAGCGCAGCGACCTCAATCAACGACCGCATAATCCAGCGCCGGCAGCCCATACAAACAGTTTTGCAAGAGACTCACCCCACAAACGAAAAAGCCCCGTCGCAAGACAGGGCTTTTCCAGCGATCGCGCAATTAAGCCGCGACAACGCTCACGTAACGGCGGTTGAACGCGCCTTTTACTTCAAACTTGATCACGCCTTCGATTTTCGCGAAGAGGGTGTGATCTTTACCCATGCCAACACCGTAACCGGCGTGGAATTGGGTGCCGCGCTGACGCACGATGATGTTGCCCGGAATGATTTTCTGGCCGCCATACATCTTCACGCCAAGGCGTTTGGCTTCTGAGTCGCGACCGTTACGGGTACTACCACCAGCTTTTTTGTGTGCCATGAGTTCAATTCTCCTAGTGAGGAATTAGGCTGAAATTAAGCCTGAATACCGGTGATTTTGATCTCGGTGTACCACTGGCGGTGGCCCATACGCTTCATGTGGTGCTTACGACGACGGAACTTGATGATGCGGACTTTATCGTGACGACCTTGGGAGATCACTTCAGCCACAACGGTAGCGCCAGCAACAACTGGAGCGCCGATATTCACGTCATCGCCATTGGCGACCAACAGAACGCGATCAAAAGTTACGGATTCGCCGGTAGCGATTTCCAGTTTCTCGATCTTCAGGTATTCACCTGGGGCGACCTTGTATTGCTTGCCACCAGTAACGATTACTGCGTACGACATGGTATTTCTCCGATAATCCTGCTCACCCAGCTCTTTATAAGAAGAGGTATTGGCTGGCATGGCTGCATGGGATGGAACGACCCAAATGCAATTGCGTAAGGCAGGTGCTGCCCAGGAAGTTCAGGGTGCGCGATTGTACGCAAGCCACGAGCGCGTTGCAAGTGGCCGTCCATCGCGCCTTGACAGGCCCGGACGTGGGTCCTAGCATGCCGCGCAACCCTTCTGGAGCGACTGTCGCTGATGCAACCCCAAGCTTTCTACCGCGCGGTGGCGGACGATTTTAACGCCGTCGACGGCATCATCAAGAAGCAGCTGACTTCCCGAGTGCCGCTGGTATCGAAAATCGGCGATTACATTACCTCGGCTGGCGGTAAACGCCTGCGCCCTTTATTAGTGTTGCTGTGTGGCAAGGCCCTGGGGCGCGAAGGCGACGACATGCGCTTGCTGGCCGCCACCATCGAATTCCTGCACACCGCCACCCTGCTGCACGACGACGTGGTCGACATGTCCGGCATGCGTCGTGGCCGCTCGACCGCCAACGCCATGTGGGGCAACGCCCCGAGCGTGCTGGTGGGTGATTTCCTGTACTCGCGCTCGTTCGAGATGATGGTCGAACTGGGCTCGATGCCGGTGATGAAGATTCTCTCGCAAGCCACGCGGATCATCGCCGAAGGCGAAGTCCTGCAGCTGTCCAAGGTGCGCGACGCCAGCACTACCGAAGAAACCTACATGGAAGTCATCCGCGGCAAAACCGCGATGCTTTTCGAGGCTTCGACCCACAGTGCCGCAGCCCTGGCTGGAGCGACGCCAGAACAGAGCGAAGCCTTGCGCACCTTTGGCGACCACCTCGGTGTGGCCTTCCAACTGGTCGACGACTTGCTGGATTACAAAGGCGACGCAGAAACCCTGGGCAAGAACGTCGGTGACGATCTGGCCGAAGGCAAGCCGACCCTGCCGCTGATCTACACCATGCGCGAAGGCACACCAGAGCAAGCGGCACTGGTGCGCCGGGCAATTCAGAAAGGTGGTATCGAAGACCTGGAAAGCATCCGCGCTGCCGTGGAAGCCTCGGGCTCGCTGGACTACACCGCACAACTGGCCCGCGATTACGTGGCCCGTGCGATCAAATGCCTCGAAATGTTGCCCGCCAGCGAATACCGGGATGCATTGGTCGAGCTGAGCGAGTTTGCGGTCGCCCGCACGCACTGACCCGCTCTTTGTAGGAGCAGAGCTTGCTCGCGATAGCGATCTCAAGAACGCCATCGCTGGCAAGCCGTGCTCCTACAGACGCCTCTACCCGACAGTGCGACATCGAAGACAGCCTGCTGCAAGTGTTGACCCCATACCCGCCTAAAACCCTATATAATGTGCGCTTTTAGCCATCCTGAATCCAAGGAGCTTTAGTGAGCACGTTGCCACCCTGCCCGAAATGCAATTCCGAATACACCTATGAAGACGGCGCCCAACTGATCTGCCCAGAGTGCGCCCACGAGTGGTCCGCCAACGGCGAAGCCGACGCAGCGTCCGATGAAACCGTGAAAAAGGATTCGGTCGGCAACGTCCTGCAAGATGGCGACACCATCACCGTGATCAAGGACCTCAAGGTCAAGGGCACATCGCTGGTGGTCAAGGTCGGCACCAAGGTCAAGAACATCCGCCTGTGCGATGGCGACCACGACATCGACTGCAAGATCGACGGTATCGGCCCGATGAAGCTCAAATCCGAGTTCGTCAGAAAAGTCTGAACCTGCTGTATTCCATCCTGCGCCCTGCGTGGGATGGAGCCTCACCCTCGCCTGATTCCCCAGCAATCCCGCCCAATAGCAAAACGCCAGCCGTTTTGACCCTCAGCAATTCCCCTACAGAAAACAGCAGAAACCGCCAATAGGTACTTGCTATTAATTGAATAGGAATTATTCTCATCAAACCATTAAAAAGGAGATGAGCATCATGACTTACTTGATCGATGCATGGCTGGATCGTCCACACCCGTACCTCAGGATCCTGCATCGGGAAACCGGGGAAGTGTGTGCGGTATTGGAAGAAGAAGCCTTGAGTGAGCTGCAGGACCAGGGCGACCTCGACCTCAATGGCCTGAGCTCCAGCGAGCCAGTGGTGCTCAAGGAGCTGGTACGCAACCTGTTTCTATTCTGCTACGCCCGGGCATTGCGCCCGATGAATGATTCGAACACCAAGTTCGAAATATGAAGGCCGTATGCAAAATATCGGAACGAGCCCTGTGGGTGCGGGCTTGTTCCGGGCGGCGTTCCGACGAAAGCGATCTGACATTCAACATTGATGTTGCCTGATCTTCCGTCTTCGCGAGCAAGCCCGCTCCCACATTATCGAGCCCGTTCCGACACTTGGTATTACAGAACGTCGAGCAGCTCGACGTCGAACACCAGAACGCTGTGCGGCGGAATGCTGCCAACGCCTTGTGCGCCGTAAGCCAGTTCGCTCGGCACGTACAGGCGCCATTTGCTACCGGCGTTCATCAGTTGCAGGGCTTCGGTCCAGCCGGCGATTACGCCGCCAACCGGGAATTCTGCAGGCTGACCACGATCGTAGGAGCTGTCGAACACAGTGCCGTCGATCAGCGTGCCATGGTAGTGAGTACGCACTTGATCTTCACGGGTTGGCTTGGCGCCTTCACCTTGAGTCAGTACTTCGAACTGCAGGCCGGAAGCCAGAGTGGTGATGCCGTCACGCTTGGCGTTTTCAGCCAGGAATGCCAGGCCTTCGCCAGCGGCCGCTTCAGCCTTGGCAGCAGCTTCGGCTTGCATGATTTCGCGGATGACCTTGAAGCTGGCAGACATTGCTTCCTGGCCAACGCGGCTTTCCTTGCCGGCGAATGCGTCGGTCAGACCTGCCAGGATCGCGTCCAGGCTAACGCCCGGTGGCGGGTTGTCGCGCAGTTGGTCGCCCAACTGACGGCCGATGCCGTAGCTGACGCGGGTTTCGTCGGTGGACAGATTTACTTCGGACATGACACTGCTCCGCTGTGCGGACGGCTCGGGACATTGCCGTGCGTGCACAGCGCATCCCGGAGCGCCCGGAACCAAAAGGGCGAGCAGACTAGCACAGATGCCATTGCGGTGATCAGGGCTGTCAGCGCTATTGGGATATGGGCACCTTCAGGCTCTCTTCCCCACTGGTGCCCAGACCGCACATCTCGTCGTGCACCGAGGTGTGAATCAGGTTGAACGTCAGCTTGGGAAAGGCATGAAGGACTTCACGAGCATGCTCTACCGAACGCAAATGCAGTGTTTGCCCATGGGTGTCGTCGATTGGATGAGCGGCGCCATGTATCCGTGCCTCTAACAGATAGATCCCGCCTTCCATCGAGATCAGGTTCAGCTCATCGACCTTCCCGGCGATGGCATAGGCGTTCAACTCTTGCAGGTTCATGAGCGCACCCCGCGCGATGGCGAGCCAAGACATTTACAGGGATATGCCTCGGCGCACAAAAGCACAAGCCAGAAACGCCGCCGCCCGTCCGTTTCACACTCATCTGCTTCTTGTAGGAGCAAAGCTTGCTTGCGATAGCCGTATCGAGAACGGCGCAAGGACCGAGTCGCGCCCATCGCGGGCAAGCCACGCTCCCACAAGGGCTGCGGCGGATCAGTGCTTGGTCAGCTTGTCCAGGTAGCCCATGGCAAACGCCGAGATCACGAAGGTCATGTGAATGATCACGTACCACTTCAGGTGCTCGGGATCGACGTTCCTGGCGTCCATGAAGATGCGCAACAGGTGAATCGAGGAAATGGCCACGATCGAGGCCGCGACTTTCATCTTCAGGGAAGAAGAGTCCATCGTGCCCAACCAGTTGAGCTTCTCCTTGCCTTCATCGATGTCGAGTTCGGACACGAAGTTTTCGTAGCCGGAAATCATCACCATCACCAGCAAGCCGCCCACCAGCGCCATGTCGATCAGCGACAACAGCACCAGAATCAGATCGGACTCGGCCATCGAGAACACGTTGGGAATAACGTGGAAGACTTCCTGAAAGAATTTCAGCGCGAGGGCCAGCAGGCCCAGGGACAAACCGAAGTAGATCGGCGCCAGCAGCCAGCGCGAGGCGTACATTGCATTTTCGACAAAACGTTCCATTGAATCTCACACAAGGGTTTTAAACGGCGGCGAGTATATCAGCCGCTCAAAACCCCATAAACCGCAGACAAATCCACAACCTGCGAGTCTGCCAAAGCGTTTTTCTGCTAGTGTCCAAAGCATTCGCATTGTTTATTTGCGTTGTAGAGGAAAACCGGAAAATGGATTTGCGATTGCCTTTAACGACTGTCGGCCTTTGCCTTGCGGTACTGATCGGCGGCTGCTCACCCAGCGATGAGAAGCGCCCGCAAAGCCTCGAGGAGAAGACCGCACAGTTCGAGAAGTCGCTGGACGCGATTCAGGATCCCCAGCTCAAGGATGCCGTGGCCAACCTCGGTGGCTCGTTGCTGCTGCTCGAGCGCGCACAGCAAAAGCTTGCCATCAAGCCGATCGCCACCGAATACGGTGAAGATGCCATGGCCCTGCTCAAGCACTATCCCAGCCCACAGGCGCTGGTCGACACCTACATCAATGGCCTGTTCGTATTGCGCAAGGACTCCAGCTCCGAGTATCTGACCGACTTGCAGCCGGTGTTTCCCTTCAGCTTCAACATGCCTTCCGAGTTCCCCTTTCCGCATGGGCTGGAATGGCAGTCGGTCACGCTAAGCAACAAGAAGGTCGTCCCTTTCCAGCCCGAATGGTCGGAAACCGATCCAGGCATTCAGTTGAGCCCTTCAAGCGCCGGCCTGACCAATCCGGATGACCTGACCGTGGCCTACCCTTTTGTCGAGGGCGAGAACATCGACAGCAAAAGCCAGCCGCAACCGACAACCCTGAAAGGTAAAGTCGAGGTCATTGCACCGCGCAAGGTATTCACCTTCGACCTGACGAAAAAGGACGTGGGCCAGACCCGCACTGACGACAACATCAGCGTCACCCTGAAGGCCCTCGAAAAGAACTACGCCGAGATCGAAGTCAACAACAGCGCAGCACTGGCACCAGACGTCAGCGATACCCCGCTCAATCCGCTGATTGTCCAGGCCAGGGACACGACCGGGCAGCTTCTCTCACGCTCGGGCTCGATCAACGAAGATGCCGCACAAATCGGGTTCTATCAAAAACAACTGGCCGAGATGCAGAAGCAGGCCGCCTGGAGCGATGCGTTCGAAAAACAGCTAGAAGACGAGCAACAGGCGTTCGAGCACAAGCAGACTCATCATTACACCAAGGTGTACTTCAACGGTCCCATCGAAAACCTCGAAGTCAACGTCCTCGACTTCTCGGCCGTCACCGTCACCCGCAAAGACCTGGAACTGCCAGTACGCCGCTTCGACCGCAATACCACGGATAAAACCATCCAGAGCCTGAACCTGCCCGTGGTCGTGTACGACGATCAGGCCGCAACCTGGCTCAAAGGCGCCGCACTGGATGAGGAACAGCTGAAAAAGAACATCCACGTCAATCAGTCCGTCGAGGACGCCAGTGCGGCACGTATCGAATTCGATCACCCGAAAACCTTCAACGACGAACTGCTCGGCTCCTCCTTCAGCCCTGGCGACACCCCCGTGACCTTCTTCACTCAGGACGATAAGGGTAAACGTGGCGAGCCCATCGAATTGCCAGCCGAGGCCTTCGAAATCGACCCGCTACGCGCCACCATTACCTACGACCTGACCTTGTTCCCCGAAACGCCGGCGTATGCTGTCGGCTCGATGCCGTTGTTTCTGGCCAATATTGCAAAAGACAACCTCGACACCCAGAAACTGCCCAAAGGCCTGGAGCTCAAAGGCAACGCCCTGGTGGTTGACCAGAAAATATTCCCCGCCCAGAACTGGCGCTTCTTCGCCAAGGACGCGAGCGGAAATTACCTGAAGGAGATTCTTGCGGTCAGCCACGACGCCAGCGCAGAAGGCCCGGCGCTGGTTGAGGTGCATTATTTCTACGGCCAGCCGACCAGCCTGGAAACCTACCAGCGCACCAACCTCAATACCGTCGAATACGGATTCGAGGTCAAGCTCGACAAGGCCGAAAACCCCAACCCTGTCGAATAGTCACTAATGCTCGGGGTTGAACTGGAAACCACCCGGATTTCGGCAGCGTCCACCATTGATTTCCCGCAGCTGGGCTTGCAAGTGCAAACACCAGATTTGCGGGTCATCGGCCAGCTGATAGCCGTGCAGAGTCAGGCTTTCAACGATGGTATCGAGTATCGACTCGGCCACGAAAGGACCATGAAACGGGCCTTGGGCCTTGATGGCGGAAGGTTGTTCACCGGCCATTCCGGCGGCAAACAACAAGGTCCACATACCGGTGTCCCCGGCAAGCGGACGAATACTGCATTCAATACGGGTAACCAGGCCCAGGCATTGGCGGGTGAGGCAGAGGTTGCGCGGCATGGCGGCGACCCTCGGTAAATCGGGTATTCAGCCTCCACGGGAAGGCTGTCTCGATCCAGTGATGACTGTCGATGTCCTTGTCCTGAGCATAGAAGAAAAGTCGAGTCAGCAAGTTGACGGAGCTTAGAAGGCGCCGAATGGTCGTTGTTGGTTTTTTGACGCCACCCGGGCGGCAAAAAGCGCTATCACAATGACGACCCAGTGCCATGCACAAACCCCGTGGCGAGGGAGCTTGCTCCCTCGCCACAATGGCTGTGTACCGCTTCGGGTGTCAGGCAGGCTTGGCCGCAGCCAATATTTCCTGCGCCTGCACATGTTCCTTCTCGGCCTCTTTCAAGTCATCTTCGCTGATCATTTCCGCGATCACCCGCAAACGCTCCACCACGCGCGCGTTGACGCTGCCCTCAGGGAACTGACCCTCTTCGTCCGGCTCGCCGGCGGCCTCGCCCACCAGCAGGCTCAGTGCCTCATCGGCCTGACGCACCGCATAGACATGGAACTGCCCGGCACGCACGGCCGCCAGCACCCGCTCATCGAGCATCAACGTGGCAACGTTGGCCTGAGGAATGATCGCGCCCTGCTCGCCAGTCAAGCCACGCGCCTCGCAAAGACGGAAGAAGCCTTCGATCTTCTCGTTGACCCCGCCCACCGCCTGCACTTCACCGAACTGATTGATCGAACCGGTAATCGCGAAGCACTGCTTGAGCGGGGTTTTCGACAATGCCGAAATCAACGTGCAGGCCTCGCCCAGCGAGGCACTGTCGCCATCGACGTAACCGTAGGATTGTTCCAGCGCGATGCTGGCCGAAATCGCCAACGGGAATTCCTGGGCGTAACGGCTGCCCAGATACCCGGTGAGGATCATCACACCCTTGGAGTGGATCGGCTGCCCGAGGTTGACCTCGCGCTCGATGTCGACGATGCCGCTGCCACCGGGGTAAACCGTGGCAGAGATTCGCGCCGGTATGCCGAACGCCGAGTCGCCGACCTCCAGCACCGTCAGCCCGTTGCACTTGCCGACCGCCGCTCCAGCGGTGTCGATCAGGATGATCCCGGCCAGCATGTCATCGAGAATCCGCGCCGACACACGCCCGGTGCGGGTGGCCTTGGCCTTGAGCGCACGTTCGATGTGCCCGGCATCAGTCATCTCGTCACCGGCCAGATCGCGAATGAAGTCCGCCTCGCTGACCAACTGGAACAGATCGCCAATGCGCGCCGACAAACGGCCCTGATGCTCGGCCAGCCGCGCACTGTAGGTCGCCAGACGCGCCACCGCATCGGCGGTCAGCGGGGCCATGCCTTCTTCCGAGGTCCGGGTCTTGAGCAACTGAGCAAACTGCTCGAGGCTCTCATCGACCATCGGGATGTCTTCATCGAAATCCACCAGAACCCGGAACATCTCCTGGAAATCCGGATCGAGGTCTTGCAGCGTGTAATACAGCTGGCGCGCGCCGATGATGACGACTTTGACCTGCAGCGGAATATGTTGCGGCGTCAGGGTCACCGTGGCCAGTCGGCCCAGCTCGCCCAGCGGCGATTCCATTTTCAGTTTGCGTGACTGCAAGGCCCGCTTCAGCGCATCCCAGACAAAGGGTTCGCTGAGCATTTTTTCGGCTTCCAGAATCAGGAAGCCGCCGTTGGCCCGGTGCAGCGCGCCCGGACGCAACTGCCGATAAGTGGTGTAGAGCGCGCCCTGATCAGTGCTGTACTCGATACGGCCGAACAGGTTGTCGTAAGTCGGGTGCGGTTCGAACACCACAGGGGCACCGCCACTGTGCGGATGACCGACCACCAGGCTCGGGCCATATTGTTCTTCGAGCAACTTACGGGCGACCGCGTCGGTCTTGCTGTCATCGACCAGTTGCTCGACCACCGTCTTGAGCAGATACACCTGCATCGCTTGCAGGTAACCGCACACCGCCGCGTTTTCTGCGTACTTTTCCGACAGCGGCGAAAGCAATGGCTGCAAGGCCAGGGTGATGGTTTCTTCGTTGAGCTGGCGCAGCTGATTGCTCGACTCGCGCTTCCACTGCGGCAAGCTGGCCAACTCTTCGTTCAGCCGTTCTTCCAGTCCGGAAATGTCGTCGTGGAAGCGCTCGCGAACGGCCTCCGGCAACTGGGCGAATTCCGCTTCGTCCAGCGCCTTGCCTTCGCTCATCGGGGTGAAAGCGATGTTGGTGCTGTCACGGTACAGCGCGACTTCTTTCTCCAGCGCCAGGCGCTCGATCACGTCCAGTGCACGGTCGTAGCGCTGATTGAAGGCGCGGTCGATGGCACTCTTCTTTTGCTGGTAGGACGGGTGCTCGAAGACCGCTGGAAACGTCGCCAGCAGGTTGTCGATCAGGCCGTTGATGTCGGTGATGAACGCACCGGCCGTCCCCGATGGCAACTCCAGTGCGCGAGGTTCGCGCGGCTCATCGAAATTGTTGACGTAGACCCAGTCCGCTGGGGTCTGCAGGCGTTTGCCTTCGGCTTTCAGGTAGCGTTTGACGAAAGAGAACCGGCCGGTACCGGGCTCACCCATGACAAACACGTTGTAACCGGGGCGTGGCATGGCCACACCAAACTGCAAGGCTTCAACCGCACGTTCCTGGCCGAGCACGCCGCGAAAAGGCTCCAGCTCATTGGTGGTAGAGAAGCTGAACTGTTCAGCGGAAAACGGACGGGTCAGCGCTTCAGGCGCTAGACGCAAGCTGGCAGCAACAGGATCGGGCATCGGGCTTCCTTACATCAGGCGGGGCAATTAAAGGCATTCTGGCGCTGCCCGTGCCCGACTGGCAAGGCGCGCCTTGGGTAAAAGCATAGTCAAGCGCCAAACCCTGGACGGGCCAGGGCTAAATCAATGGTTACTGGGAATGTTTGGCAAAAAATCACGGAACCCCCGGATCGTGCCTAGACTCCAAACTGCGCGGCTGGACCAATCACCAGCCAAATGGCGTCGGAGCGGCGCCAGAACCCCTGTCCATTGGTACGCAAACAAAAGAGAACACAGCTATGAAACGGATTCTTCTTGGTACTCTCTTCACCGTTGCATCCCTCAACGCCATGGCCCAGGCGCCAGGCGGCCCGGATTGCGGTTGGGGCAATATGCTGTTCGAAGGTCAGCGTGGCACCCCGGCACACTTCCTGGCATCCACCACCAACGGCACTTCTGGCAACGCCACTTTCGGCATGACATCCGGCACCAACGGTTGCGCAACCAACGCCGCGCTGACCTATGGCGGCAAATCCTGGATCGCCATGAACGGCATGATGAACGAACTGTCCGAAGACATGGCCAAGGGCTCCGGCGAAGCGCTGACCACCTATGCCGTGGTACTGGGCGTCGCACCGCAAGACCGTGCGTATTTCGCCACCGTCACCCACGAGCACTTCCAGCAGATTTTCAGCAAGGCTGATGTGACTGCTGAAGACGTGCATACCAATACCCTGGCGGTACTCAAAGGCGATGCTCGTCTGGCCAAATATGCCACCCCGGCTTAAGCTCGGCCTCACCCGCCCCTCACCCGGGCGGGTTTTGTTTTTTGAACCCGACCTGCTTTGGGTTTTTTTAATTAAGTAGCCCACCATGCTCAAACGCCTTGCCTGTCTGGCGCTGTTTGTCTGCGCCCCGCTGTCCGCCGCGCCTCTGATCGACAACCAACGTTTGCAGCAACTGGCCAACGACCGGTTCTGGATTTCCCTGGGCCACTACGAAAGCGCAAAACTCGGCGGCTGGCGCAGCTATGTCAGCGACAAGAAGTTCTTCCTGGCAGCCAATGGTGCCGAACATCCCGACGCAGAGCTGGCGGCCACCGTACAAGCGCTCTATGCCCCGGCCAGTAAAGGCCAGCAGCACGCGCAATGTATTTACCCGGCGCGTACCCGCTGGTTGAAAGCCCAACTGAACCTGAACGATTTGCCGACGGTGGATTGCAGCGAGTTCAAACAATGGTTCAAGGACGTATCACCCCACAGCGCGGTGATGATTTTTCCGGCAGCCTATCTGAACAGCCCGTCATCGATGTTCGGTCATACCTTGTTGCGCATCGATCAGGCTGACGTGCAAACCGACCACACGGCCCTGCTCAGTTACGCGATCAATTTCGGTGCCTATATCGAAGGTTCGGACAACAGCATTCTGTATGCCTGGAAAGGCCTTATGGGCGGCTATCCGGGGCTGTTCGCGCTGGTGCCTTATCAGGAAAAACTCTCGGAATACCGCAGCCTGGAAAACCGCGATCTGTGGGAGTACCGGTTGAACCTGACGCAGGCAGAAACCGAGCGCATGGTCGAGCATGTCTGGGAGCTCAAGCAGATTCAGTTCGATTATTTCTTCTTCGATGAAAACTGCTCCTACCGCTTGCTGGAGTTGCTGCAAGTGGCGCGACCGAGCCTCAGGCTAACCGAACAATTCCCGCTGACGGCGATCCCCACCGACACCGTCAAAGCCGTGAAAGACGCAGGCCTGGTGGAAAAAATCGATTACCGTCCATCCCGCGAACGTGAGCTGTTGAGCCGTGCCAAACCGCTCTCAGGCGATGAACAGCAATGGGTGTTGAAGCTCAGCGCCGACCAGAAACGCTTGCAGGAGCCGACCTTCAAGGCGCTGCCACGTGATCGTCAGGCATTGATTATCGACGCGGCCTACCGTCTTGAGCGTTACCGCGCCAACGGCCAGGAACGCGATCCACAGCGCGCGCAACGCAGCTTCGAGCTGCTGCGGGCGATCAATCAGAACCCGCCACCGGAGTTGTCCATCGAACGCCCTGGCTTGCCGGAAAACGGTCACGAATCGCGCACCTGGCAGGCCGGCATCGGCACCCGTGGCGACAAAGTCTTTGGTGAATATGGCCTGCGCATGGCCTATCACGACCTCAACGACAACACCGAAAGCTTTCCGCTCGGTGCGCAGATTGAAATTCTCCAGATGAAGCTGCGCCAGTACGAAGGCAATCACTGGCAATTGCAGCAACTGGACCTCGCGACCATCCGCTCACTGACCCCGCGCAACGAGCTGCTGCAACCGTGGTCCTGGCAGGTGACCGGTGGCCTGGAGCGGGTCCCGGGAAAGCATGACGACGAAACCCTGGTCAGCCATGTCAATGGCGGCGCCGGCGGTACCTGGCAACTGGGCGACGACGTGCTGGGCTTCGCCCTTGGCACCGTACGCATCGAGCACAACAGCGACTTTGCCGGTTTCATCGCGCCCGCCGCCGGCTTCAACAGCGGTGTTCTGTGGAAGAACCCGCTGGGCAATCTGAGCCTGGAAACCAAAGGTGATTACTTCACCAACGGTGAAGTGCGACGTAGCCTGAGTCTGAACCAGCAGTGGGAGCTGTCGCGTAACCTCGGCCTGCGCCTGAGCGCCCAACGGGAGTTCAGCCACATCGCGTCCCCCGAAAACGAGGTTATGCTGGAAGTGAAGTGGTATCACTATTGAATCCCGCGCCCTTGTAGGAGCACAGCTTGCTGGCGAAGGGATCACTGCCGTTCTACTGGCAGACCGAGGAGCCTGCATCGCCAGCAAGCTGTATTCCTACAAGGGGAGTGTGAATCCCCCGACGTTAAAGACTATGTTTATACAAGGAGCTCAAACTACATGGATGCCAACTGCCGCTCCCTCGAGGAAGTACGCGAAAACATTGACCGGCTGGATCGGCAAATTGTCAGCCTGTTGGCCGCGCGCGGCGCTTATGTGTCGCAGGCCGCTCGCTTCAAGAAAGACAGCGACGCGGTGAAAGCACCGCAGCGTGTTGAACAGGTCATCGCCAAAGTCCGGGCACTGTCTGAAGAGGTCGGTGCCAACCCGCAGGTCATCGAGCAAATGTATCGAGCCATGATCGCCGCGTTCATCGAACAGGAACTGGCTGAACACGCCCACCTTGCAACCACGACGATGGATTGATCACCACCTTTCAAGGGTGTAGCAAGGGGCTATCGCTCGCAGCAGGTCGTTTTCGGACAACCTTCGAAACCAGAAGCCTGCGACGATGGCCAAAACCCCATTCAGGGAGAACCGCCATGAGCCGCGCTTTCGTCAATGAAGATAACGCCACCCCACAAGCCGACCAGCCGGTAGAACGCCAGGTCAGCACGCAGCCCAACTACGTCACGCCCGAAGGCCTCGCCCTGCTGCAGGCCAAAGTCGCCGAGTTGCAAAACCAGCACGGCGAACAATCGGCCCGCGAGGAGGCTGACCCACAGTGGCTGGCCGATCTCGAGCGTGATCTGCGTTACTTCAAGCAACGCCTGCAAAGCGCTCAAGCGGTGCCACCCGCCACTTCCACCAAAAAGGTTCAGATTGGCAGCTGGGTGACCTACGCCGATGAACGGGGCACCGAACGACGCGTGCAACTGGTTGGCGAAGATCAGGCCAATGCCGCCAAAGGCCTGATCAACTGGAGCTCACCGCTGGGACGGGCGCTGCTCGGTGCACAGTTGAATGACGAAGTGCTCTGGCAACGACCCGCCGGCGATCAGTTGATCGAAATCATCCGCATCGAACCGAACTGAACCGCGCCCGGAGCCAGAGAAAGCTCACGCAAAAAAAACGGAGCCCGAAGGCTCCGTTTTTCATGTAACCAGCCGATCAGGCCAGTTTCTTGTGACGCACCCGGTGTGGCTGGGAAGCGGCATCGCCAAGACGCTTTTTGCGATCGGCTTCGTACTCGGTGTAGTTACCTTCGAAGAACACCGCTTGCGAGTCGTCTTCGTACGCCAGGATGTGAGTCGCGACGCGGTCAAGGAACCACCGATCGTGAGAGATCACAATGGCGGCGCCCGGGAAGTCCAGCAGGGCTTCTTCCAGCGAACGCAGGGTTTCAACGTCGAGGTCGTTGGACGGTTCGTCGAGCAGCAGGACGTTGCCGCCCTCTTTCAGGGTCAGGGCCAGGTGCAAGCGACCACGCTCACCACCGGACAGGTCCTTGACGAACTTCTGCTGATCGCCGCCCTTGAAGTTGAAGCGACCCACGTAGGTGCGCGACGGGATCTCGTAGTTGCCGATGCGGATCTGGTCGGAACCGTCGGAGATCTGCTGGAACACAGTCTTGCTGCCGTCCAGGTCTTCACGGCTCTGGTCAACGCAGGCCAGTTGCACGGTTTCACCGACTTCGATGCTGCCCGAATCCGGTTGTTCCTTGCCCATCAGCATGCGGAACAGCGTGGATTTACCCGCACCGTTACCACCAATCACGCCAACGATGGCGCCTTTAGGCATGGAGAACGACAGGTTGTCGATCAACACACGATCGCCATAGCCCTTGGTAACGTTCTTGAATTCGATGACCTTGTCGCCCAGGCGAGGACCGGCCGGGATGTAGATCTCGTTGGTTTCGCTGCGCTTCTGGAATTCCTGCGATTGCATTTCTTCGAAGCGTTGCAGACGCGCCTTGGATTTCGACTGACGGGCCTTGGCGCCTTTGCGCACCCACTCCAGCTCTTCCTTCATGGCCTTTTCATGGGCCGACTGCTGCTTGGATTCGGCGGCCAGACGGTCGGACTTGGCTTCAAGCCAACCCGAATAGTTGCCCTCGTAAGGAATACCGGCGCCGCGGTCGAGTTCCAGAATCCAGCCGGCGACGTTGTCCAGGAAGTAACGGTCGTGCGTGATCGCAACCACGGTACCCGGGAAGTCGTGCAGGAAATGCTCCAGCCAGGCCACGGAGTCGGCGTCCAGGTGGTTGGTCGGTTCGTCGAGCAGCAGCATGTCCGGTGCGGACAGCAGCAGGCGGCACAGGGCCACACGACGCTTTTCACCGCCGGACAGGTGTTCGATTTTGGCATCCCAGGCCGGCAGACGCAGCGCATCGGCGGCGACTTCCAGTTGGCGATCGAGGTTGTGACCGTCGCCCGCCTGCAGGATGGCTTCGAGCTTGGCCTGTTCGGCGGCCAGCTTGTCGAAGTCGGCATCCGGGTCGGCGTATTCGGCGTAGACCTGATCCAGACGCGCTTGCGCGTCCTTGATCACGCTGACCGCTTCCTCGACCACGTCACGCACGGTCTTGGTCGGATCCAGCAGCGGCTCTTGCGGCAGGTAACCGATGTTCAATTCCGGCATCGGACGGGCTTCGCCGTCGAACTCGGTGTCGACGCCGGCCATGATTTTCAACAGTGTGGATTTACCCGAGCCGTTGAGGCCGAGTACGCCGATCTTGGCGCCCGGGAAGAACGACAGCGAAATGTTTTTCAGGATTTCCCGCTTCGGCGGAACAACTTTGCCCAGCCGATGCATGGTGAAGACGTATTGAGCCATGGAGAACCTAGGGTCAGTGACTGATGAATATAAGCACGGGCGAAGCCCGGGCCAGGCCATACGCGCCGCCTGCGATTGATTGCTATCAATACGTGCGCGCGAAAAAAGCCTGAGTCTAAGAGCTGGAACGCTCCCGCGTAACCGGCAAAGCTACCTTAATGACGGAAGGCAGTCCAGCCGAGAGGGGCTGGCACTTTGCCACAACTCAAGGCATGCTAGCCGCCCTCCGGGCGTCCGGCTTATAGTGCACGTCGCGCCAATCCAGCCAAACCGCAGGATCACAGTTTGTCCAATGTCACTCCGCCTTCGTCCGTGAGCGCACTGAGTTCTGCGACCGGATCGCCCCTGCGCGGCACCTTGAAAGGCGCATTGGCAACGCTTGTCCTACTGTTGATCGGACTGCTGCTTTGGCAATTATTCGACCAACTGAGCGAAACCCAGAACAGCCAGCGCCAGTACACCATTGACTACACCGCCGATCTGGCCGCGCAAGTCAGCCTGAACATGACGCTCAACGCCCAGATCGCACTGAATCTGCTACCGATCGTCGAAAAACCGCAGACCGTTGATCAGCAACAGGCGCTGCTGCGCAAACTGCAGCAATCGCTGCCTGATTTACTCAGCCTCGCGCTGCTCAGCCCCTCGGGGAAAATCCTCAGTGACAGCGCCAGCGACAGCCAGGATGCCGGCTACCTGAGCGAGCTGGTCCGGCGCAGTCACGCGCAGGTGCATTACTTCAGCAACGCCAACGACGGCTCGGTGGTGAACCTGTTGCTGCACCAGGCCAGCGGCAGCACGCGCGACTACTGGGTCTTGCGCCTGCGGCCGACGTTTTTCTCTTCACTGACCAAGCAGAGTGACACAGGAATCCGTCCGCTGTGGGTGGTGGAAAACCGCATCAACCAACAGATCATCAGCCGCGACGACGGATTACCTTCGAACAAACCGGACACGGTAAACGCCAATGACCTGGCGAACAGCGTACTGGTCGTCCCCCTCAGTAACAGCGACTGGCAATTACGCGGGCTGTTTGACCGGCAACGAGTGTTCGAACAATTGCTACCGGTGTTTATCGGCAAATGCCTGCTGGGTTTGGCCTTCTCGCTGCTACCACTCATCGCATTGTTGAATATGCGCCGACGCCAGCGTCAGGTGCACGACGGACGTCGGCGCTATCGGGACATTTTCGACGGCACCGGTGTTGCGCTCTGTGTACTGGATCTCTCCGAACTCAAAGCCTGCCTCGACAAGGCGCAACTGCACACCAGCGAGCAATTGCAGCGGTGGCTGGAAAACCCCGAACAACGCCGACAGTTGCTACAGGAGTTGCGCATCACCGAGGTCAACCAGGTCGCCTTGCACCTGCTCAACGTCCAGTCCAGCGAGCAAGCCTGGAAGCTGTTGATCGAAGGCGGGCCACTGGATGGCAATGCCATCGGCAACCAGTTGCTCGATGCCGTGCTCAACCAGCAGAAACAGCTGGAACTGGAGATCAAGCTCAGGGACACCCAGGGCCGCGACCAGCATCTGTGGCTGGTATTGCATTTGCCGCAAGCACAGCACGACGCCAAAGCGGTGATCCTCAGCATCAGCGATATCACCAGCCGTAAAATTGTCGAGTTGTCGCTGCTGGAGCGTGAAGGTTTCTGGTCGGATGTCGTGCGTACCGTCCCCGATCATCTCTACGTGCAGGACGTGATCAGCCAGCGGATGATTTTCAGTAACCACCACCTGGGCCAGACGCTGGGCTACAACAAAACCGAACTGCACCAGATGGGCGAATACTTCTGGGAGATTCTGCTGCACCCCGAAGACGCCGATCACTACCACCGCTTGCGGCAGGAACAGCGCCAGGCCGGTTACACCCAACTGATGCAGTGCCAGTTGCGCTTCCGTCACCGCGACGGCAAATGGCGGCGTTTCGAAATCCGCGAACAGGCGCTGGCGCGGGACAAACATGACCAGGTCACCCGCATCATTGGCGTGGCCAAAGACATTACCGATCAGATCGAAGCCAGCGAATCCTTGCGCGACAGCGAGCAGCGTTACCGGATGCTCGCTGAAAGCATCAGCGACGTGATTTTCTCCACCGACAGCAAACTCTCGCTCAATTACGTCAGCCCGTCGGTGAACGCCGTGCTCGGCTATGACGTTGACTGGATCTTCCAGAATGGCTGGCAATCAACCATCGCCAACCCGCAACAATTGACCGGCATCTACAGCCTAATGGACCGGGTCAGCAAAGCCCTGGATAAACCCGAGCAACTGGCGCAACTGCGCAGCCAGGTGCAAACCCAGCTGTTCCTGTTCGACTGCTTGCGCGCCGACGGGCGCAAGATCCCGATCGAACTGCGCCTGGTCCTGGTCTGGGATGAACATGGCGCGTTCGAAGGTGTGCTCGGGGTCGGTCGCGATATCAGCCAGCAGCGCCGTGCCGAGAAAGACCTGCGCATGGCGGCCACGGTTTTCGAACACTCGACGTCGGCGATTCTGATCACCGACCCGGCCGGCTACATCGTGCAGGCCAACGAAGCCTTCAGCCGCGTCAGCGGTTACGAAGTGGCGCAGGTCCTTGACCAGCTGCCGAACATGCTGACCGTCGATGACCAGCAGGAAGCCCACCTGCGCTATGTGCTCAAGCAATTGCACCAGCACAGCACCTGGGAAGGCGAAGTCTGGCTCAAGCGCCGCAACGGTGAACACTACCCGGCGTGGGTCGGCATTACGGCAGTACTCGATGACGAAGGCGACCTCGCCAGCTACGTGTGTTTCTTCAGTGACATCAGCGAGCGCAAGGCCAGCGAACAGCGGATTCACCGCCTCGCCTACTACGACGCCCTGACCCACCTGCCCAACCGCACCTTGTTCCAGGACCGGTTGCACACCGCGCTGCAATCGGCGGAGCGGCAAAAGTCGTGGGTCGTGCTGATGTTCCTCGATCTCGATCGTTTCAAACCGATCAACGACTCCCTCGGCCACGCCGCCGGCGACCGTATGCTCAAGGAAATGGCCACCCGCCTGCTCGCTTGCGTCGACGATGACGACACGGTGGCGCGCATGGGCGGCGATGAGTTCACCTTGCTCCTGCAACCGCGTGCCAGCCGCGAGATCGCGCTGAACCGGGCGATTCATGTCGCCGAGCAAATCCTTGCCAGCCTGGTGAAGCCGTTTGTCCTCGAAGGCCGCGAGTTCTTTGTCACCGCCAGTATCGGCATCGCCTTGAGTCCGCAGGACGGCAATGAACTGAGCCAGTTGATGAAGAACGCCGATACGGCGATGTACCACGCCAAGGAGCGCGGCAAGAACAACTTCCAGTTCTATCAGGCGGACATGAACGCCAGCGCCCTGGAGCGCCTGGAACTGGAAAGCGACCTGCGCCACGCCCTTGAGCAAAACGAATTCGTTCTGTACTACCAGCCGCAATTCAGCGGCGACGGTAAACGCCTGACCGGCGCCGAAGCCCTGCTGCGCTGGCGGCATCCACGTCGCGGACTGGTGCCACCGGGAGACTTCATTCCAGTGCTCGAAGAGCTTGGACTGGTCGTGGATGTCGGTGACTGGGTGATCAGCGAGGCCTGCCGTCAGCTCAAAACCTGGCACCAGGCCAAGGTCCGCGTCCCGAAAGTCTCGGTGAACATCTCTGCACGGCAATTCTCCGACGGCCAGCTTGGCACGCGCATCGCCACCATCCTCAAGGACACTGGCCTGCCACCGGCTTGCCTGGAGCTGGAGCTGACCGAAAGTATCCTGATGCGTGAAGTCAGCGAAGCCATGCAGATTCTCGCCGGGCTGAAAAACCTCGGCCTGAGCATCGCGGTCGACGACTTCGGCACCGGTTATTCATCGCTGAACTACTTGAAGCAGTTCCCGATCGACGTGCTGAAAATCGACCGGACCTTCGTCGACGGCCTGCCGTCCGGCGAACAGGACGCGCAGATTGCCCGGGCGATCATTGCCATGGCCCATAGCCTGAACCTGGCGGTGATCGCCGAAGGCGTGGAAACCCACGAACAGCTCGATTTCCTGCGTGAACACGGCTGCGACGAGGTGCAGGGTTATCTGTTTGGCCGCCCGATGCCGGCGGCGCGTTTCGAAGCGCAGTTCAGCAACGATGCGTTGTTCATGTTTGACTGAGATTTTGTGGCGTGGCTGATGACGCCATCGCGAGCAAGCTTTGCTCCTACAGACGGTGATATCCGTAGGAGCAAAGCTTGCTCGCGATGAGGCCTGCATAATCGCCGCATATCCCGTCATGAACACCACTTGTCTGCGACATGATGTCCTTTCATATGCCAGACAAAACCCATTGGGTTAGAATGCTTTCCTTTTCTGCCCCCCGATCCTTGAGGACCGCCATGTTCAGCCGTGATTTGACTATTGCCAAGTACGACGCCGACCTTTTTGCCGCCATGGAGCAAGAAGCTCAGCGCCAGGAAGAACACATTGAGCTGATCGCTTCGGAAAACTACACCAGCCCAGCGGTGATGGAAGCTCAAGGCTCGGTTCTGACCAACAAGTACGCCGAAGGCTACCCAGGCAAGCGCTACTACGGCGGTTGCGAGTACGTCGACGTGGTTGAGCAACTGGCCATCGACCGTGCCAAACAACTGTTCGGCGCCGATTACGCCAACGTTCAGCCACACGCCGGCTCGCAAGCCAACAGCGCCGTTTACCTGGCCCTGCTGCAAGCGGGCGACACCATCCTGGGCATGAGCCTGGCCCACGGCGGTCACCTGACCCACGGCGCCAGCGTTTCCTCCTCCGGCAAGCTGTACAACGCCGTTCAGTACGGTATCGACAGCAACGGCCTGATCGACTACGACGAAGTCGAGCGTCTGGCTGTTGAGCACAAGCCAAAAATGATCGTGGCCGGTTTCTCTGCCTACTCGCAGATCCTCGACTTCCCGCGCTTCCGTGAAATCGCTGACAAGGTTGGCGCCTACCTGTTCGTCGACATGGCTCACGTAGCCGGCCTGGTCGCTGCTGGCGTCTACCCGAACCCGGTGCCATTCGCTGACGTGGTCACCACCACGACCCACAAGACCCTGCGCGGTCCACGTGGCGGCCTGATCCTGGCTCGCGCCAACGCCGACATCGAGAAGAAACTGAACTCCGCGGTATTCCCGGGCGCCCAAGGCGGCCCACTGGAGCACGTGATCGCCGCTAAAGCGATCTGCTTCAAGGAAGCGTTGCAGCCTGAGTTCAAGGCCTACCAGCAACAAGTGGTCAAGAACGCCCAGGCCATGGCCGGCGTGTTCATCGAGCGCGGCTTTGACGTGGTCTCCGGCGGTACTGAAAACCACCTGTTCCTGCTGTCGCTGATCAAGCAGGAAATCTCCGGTAAAGACGCCGACGCCGCTCTGGGCAAAGCGTTCATCACCGTGAACAAGAACTCGGTTCCAAACGATCCACGCTCCCCGTTCGTCACCTCCGGCCTGCGCTTCGGTACTCCGGCTGTGACCACTCGCGGCTTCAAAGAGGCTGAGTGCAAAGAGCTGGCCGGCTGGATCTGCGACATCCTGGCTGACCTTTCCAACGAAGCGGTGATCGATGCCGTTCGCGAGAAGGTCAAGGCCATCTGCAAGAAGCTGCCGGTATACGGCGCTTAATCAGCCCGCTTAACCGCAGCAAAAAGAAACCGGCCAGAGATGGCCGGTTTTTTTTCGCCTGCAAAACCGCTCAAGATCGGCCCTTACCGCACAACTGGTAAGACCGGTAAAGCCAATTCGTCATTTTCCGCTTGCAGCCCTCTGAAAACAGCGCCTAAACTGCGCCTGCACTGGACATACCGGTAAGACCACAATAATTAAGTCCTGAATCTGATGCGCACAGCGCACGGCACCCAGGACACTCACCAGGATTCCTCCCATGCTCAGATGGTGCTCGCGCTCAATCTTCCTTCAAGTTGTCCTTGGACTGGTGCTCGGCATCATCTGCGGACTGACCCTTCCCGAATACTCCGCCCAGTTAAAACCCCTCGGCGACGGCTTCATCAAACTGATCAAAATGCTTATCGGCCTGATCGTGTTCTGCGTGGTGGTCAGCGGTATTTCCGGCGCAGGCGACCTGAAAAAGGTCGGACGCATCGGCCTCAAATCGGTGATCTACTTCGAAGTGCTGACCACCATCGCCCTGGTGATCGGTCTGGTGTTCGCATTCAGCACCGGCATCGGCAGCGGCGCGAACATTCATCTGGATCAGCTTTCCACCGCCGACATGGGCGATATCGCCCAGCGCGGCCAGCACATGCACACCACCACGCAATTTCTGATGGACCTGATCCCGACCTCGGTGATTGGCGCCTTTGCCGACAACAACATCCTGCAAGTGCTGCTGTTCTCGGTCCTGTTCGGCAGCGCGCTGAACCTGGTGGGTGAAGCAGCGTCGGGAATCTCGCGACTGATCAACGAGCTCAGCCATGTGATCTTCCGCATCATGGGCATGATCGTGCGCCTGGCACCGATTGGTGTGTTTGGTGCGATTGCTTTCACCACCAGCAAATATGGCCTGGACTCCCTGCAACATCTGGGCAGCCTGATCGGCCTGTTTTACCTGACATGCGCAGTGTTCGTGTCGTTGATCCTGGGTCTGGTGATGCGCCTTTCCGGCCTGCGGCTGCTGCCCTTTCTCAAGTACTTGCGCGAAGAGTTGCTGATCGTCCTGGGCACCGCCTCCTCCGACGCCGTGCTTCCGCAAATCATGCGCAAACTGGAGCACCTGGGTATCGGCAGCTCGACGGTTGGCCTGGTGATTCCCACCGGTTACTCGTTCAACCTCGATGGTTTTTCGATCTACCTGACCCTGGCCATCGTGTTCATCGCCAACGCCACCGGCACACCGCTGGCCATGAGCGATTTGCTGACGATCCTGCTGGTTTCGCTGATCACCTCCAAAGGTGCCCACGGCATTCCCGGCTCGGCCCTGGTGATTCTGGCGGCAACCCTGACCGCGATCCCGGCGATTCCGGTGGTGGGCCTGGTGCTGGTATTGGCGGTGGACTGGTTCATGGGCATTGGCCGGGCACTGACCAACCTGATCGGTAACTGCGTCGCCACCGTGGCCATCGCACGCTGGGAAAAAGACATCGATGTCCAGCGTGCCAACAAGGTACTGTCCGGCGAGCAGGGCTACACCTTCCAGTCACGTAAATCAGCACCGCCGGCGCATCAGCAAGAATTTTGACCGAACCTTGTGCCTGTCACTGGCAGGCACAACAATTCAGCGTTTTACCGTCTCTCATGGAGCGAACAGTGATCACCTCGTCGACAGTTGTAAATTCAGTGGTTGAAAAGCTTCGTGCCGCGTTGGCGCGCGGGCAGTGGCGCTCTGGCGATATGTTGCCGGGGCAACGCGAACTGGCTGAACAACTGGGTATCAGCCGGCCTAGCCTGCGTGAAGCGGTGATCGTGCTGGAGACCCTCGGCCTGGTGCGCTCCATGCCCGGCAAAGGCGTGGTGGTGCTGGAGGCCAACCTGAACGACGCGCCAGCCAACGACAGTGGCGTAGCCGGCGCCAGTCTCGAGGATGTGCTGCAACTGCGTTACACCCTCGAACCGTTCATTGTCGGATTGGTTGCCCAGTCCATCAGTAGCAAGGAAATCGGCCAACTGCGCCTGACGCTGATGGACATGCGCGAAGCCCTCGAAGCCAACGACAGCGAAGCCGGAATGAACGCTTACATCGCATTCCACGAAGAGCTGTTCACCCTGACTTCGAACCCGATCTTCCAGAACGTCGTGCAGCAAACCAGCAACGCCCTCAAACAGAGTGCCGAGATGCTGCGCAATTCCCCGGAACACTTGGCCGGGCGGCTGGAAGAAAACGAAGCCGTGGTCCGCGCGATCCGCAGCAAAAACAGCGCCCTGGCCAGCGCCGAAATGCGCCGGCACATCCTTCAGGAAGGACAGCGCATGGGTATTGAACTGAATATCCCGGATGACAATCTGGGCCAATAACTGTTTGTAGAATCCCCTATCGGCAACCGGACTGGAGACTGGCCATGAGTTCCTACGCCTTGAAGAATCCCGTTTTCTCGATTTCCGCCGCCCTGCCCTTGCGCCGCCAGAGCGAAAAGAAGCGTTGCGTCGATGACATCTACCCGCAGATTTTCGACGCTATTCTCGAACAACGCATCGCCCCGGCCAGCCGCTTCACCGAAGAAAGCCTTGGCCAGGCATTCGGCGTGAGCCGCAGCATCATCCGCCAGGTGCTGGCGCGTTTGTCCCATCAGCAGGTGGTCATCCTGCGGCCCAATCATCGTCCGCAAGTCGCGGCGCCCGATGCCGAACAAACCCGCCAGATACTCCACGCCCGCAGGCTGACTGAAACCACCCTGGTGCGACTGGCCTGCCAACAACCGACTTCCCGGCACCTGCCGCAGTTACGCGAACTGATCGAACGCGAACGCCGCTGTATCGAGCAAAACCAGCGTGGGCCGGCCATTCGCCTGTCAGGTGAATTCCATCTGCAACTGGCGCACGTCGCCGGTAACGTGCCGCTGGCGCAATTTCTTGGCAGCCTGGTGCCGCTGACATCGCTGGCTATCGCCTGCTACGAAGAACAGTCGCCCAGTCATTGTGCGTGGCAGGAACATGCGGCGATTGTCGAGGCAATAGAGCGCGGAGACGCCAAGGCCGCCGTGGGGCTGATGACCGAGCATCTGGATCATCTTGAGAAGAAATTACTGAGCCCGGAATCGGCCCCTGATAGCGTCGCCGGTTAGATCGCCATCGCGGGCAAGCCTTACGCCTTGTAGGAGCAAGGCTTGCCCGCGATGACGGCCTCAAACACGCGGAAGATATCCGACCTTACTCAGCTGCCACCCGCGCAAACCCGGCGCGAATTTTCTCTTCCGGCAATTCATCGGCAATAAACACGATCACACTTTCCCGCCCTTCATCCTCGGCCCACTCGGTATCCCAGTCAAAACCGTACAACTTCAGTACGCCCTGAAACACCATGCGCCGAGGTTCTCCGAGGATGTTCAGCACCCCTTTGTAGCGCAGCAACTGCTTGCCATGGTCTTCCAGCAGTTCGTTCATGAATTCGCTGAGCTTGTCGATATCCAGCGGTTTGTCGGTCCGCAGCACCAGGCTCGAGATGCGGTCGATAGACGGCGCCTTGCCCACCGGGCGCAGGCTGACACCACCGCCGAGGTCGGCATTGAGGTTGAAACCACGCACGTCGAGCAACTCGGCCAGATCGATCTTGCCGTGCTCAACCACGCGGATCGGCGCACGACGATTGATCCGGGTCAGACGTTCGCTCAGCGCGCTGAACGTCACTTCGTCGACCAGATCGCGCTTGCTCACCAGCAAGCGGTCGGCAAAGCCGATCTGCGCCTGGGCGATGGTCTGGGTCAAGTGCTGCTCGGCGTGAGCCGCATCGACCAAGGTGATGATGCCGTCGAGGATGTAGCGCTCGCGCAGCTCTTCATCGATGAAGAAGGTCTGTGCCACCGGTGCCGGATCGGCCAGGCCGGTGCATTCGATCACCAGGCGGTCGAAGGCGATTTCGCCGCTGTCCAGACGTTCCAGCAACAGGTACAGGGCCTTGGTCAGGTCGGTGTGAATGGTGCAGCAGACGCAGCCATTCGACAGCGTCATGACTTGCACCGGCTCATCGCCCAAGAGTTGGGTGTCGATGCCGGCGTCGCTGAATTCGTTTTCGATCACGGCGATTTTCAGGCCGTGCTCGGCTTTGAGCAGGTGACGCAGCAGTGTGGTTTTGCCGGCGCCGAGGAAACCGCTGAGGACCGTAACAGGGATAGGGGGTAGCAAAAGAAGATCTCCCAAACGCTGAAAAAACTGTAGGAGCACAGCTTGCTGGCGATAGCGATCTTGAAGACGCCATCGCCAGCAAGCTGTGCTCCTACAGTCGTGTGTTACCTAGACCTCATGCATCAACAGCACTTCGGCCCACCCTTGCCACCATAACGAGCCTCCTGGCGTTCCCGGAAGAACGCCTCGTAGCTCATCACCGGTTTGTCCGGGTGTTTGGTTTGCATATGCTCGACGTAGGTGTCGTAGTCGGGCATGCCGACCATCAGGCGCGCGGCCTGACCGAGGTATTTACCGAGGCGACTCAGGTCATTGAACATGCTTGCAACCCTCGATTACGCTTCTGGAATAGCCTGGAATGGCGATTCTTTATCCGTGCGTTCTTTGCTGCCCCAGGCGGAAATACCGACCTTGATCGCATAGAACAGGATGCTGAAGACCACGAACAGGAACAGCGCCGTCAGCGTTGCGTTGGTATAGGCGTTGTAGATCACGTGCTGCATCTGCGTGATGTCCTTGGCCGGGGCGAGGATCTGACCGTTGGCCAGGGCATCGCTGTATTTCTTCGCCAGCGACAGGAAGCCGATCGCCGGGTTGGCGTCGAACAGCTTGATGAAGCCTGCGGTGGTGGTGCAGATCAGCAGCCAGGCGGCTGGCAGCAAGGTCACCCAGATGTAGCGTTGGCGTTTCATTTTGATCAGCACAACGGTGCCGAGCATCAGCGCGATACCGGCCAGCATCTGGTTGGAGATACCGAACAGCGGCCACAAGGTGTTGATGCCACCCAGCGGGTCGATCACGCCTTGGTACAGCAGGTAACCCCACATTGCCACGCAACCGGCGGTCGCGATCAGGTTGGCGGTCCAGGACTCGGTGCGTTTAAGCGCCGGAACGAAGGAGCCGAGCAAATCCTGCAGCATGAAACGTCCGGCACGCGTACCGGCGTCGACCGCCGTCAGGATGAACAGCGCTTCGAACAGGATCGCGAAGTGGTACCAGAACGCCATGGTGTTTTCGCCCGGCAGAACGCTGTGCAGGATCTGCGCGATACCGACCGCCAGGGTTGGCGCACCGCCGGCACGGGCCAGCACGGTGGTTTCACCGATGTCCTTGGCCACCGCTTGCAGGGCTTCCGGGGTGATCGCAAAGCCCCAACTGCTGACGGTTTGCGCGACTTGCATCACTTCACCGCCGACGATCGCCGCCGGGCTGTTCATCGCGAAGTACACACCCGGTTCGATCACCGAAGCCGCCACCATCGCCATGATGGCCACGAAGGACTCCATCAGCATGCCGCCGTAACCGATGTAACGGGCATTGCTTTCGTTATCCAGCAGTTTCGGAGTAGTCCCGGAGGCAATCAGCGCGTGGAAACCCGAGACCGCGCCACAGGCAATGGTGATGAACAGGAACGGGAACAGCCCGCCTTTCCACACCGGCCCGGTGCCATCGATGAATTGGGTCAGTGCCGGCATTTTCAGCACGGGCATGGTGATCAGGATGCCGATCGCCAAGGCGACAATGGTACCGATCTTGAGGAAGGTCGACAGGTAGTCACGCGGCGCCAGGATCAGCCAGACCGGCAATACTGCCGCGACGAAACCGTAGCCGATCAGCATCCAGGTGATCTGGATCCCGGTGAAGGAGAAGGCCTTGGCCCAGACGGGATCAGCGGCGATCTGCCCGCCCAGCCAGATCGAGCCGAGCAACAGCAGCACGCCGACGATGGAGATTTCACCGATGCGGCCCGGGCGGATGTAGCGCATGTACACGCCCATGAACATCGCGATCGGGATGGTCGCCATCACCGTGAAAATACCCCACGGGCTTTCGGCCAGGGCCTTGACCACGATCAGCGCCAGCACCGCGAGGATGATGATCATGATCAGGAAGCAGCCGAACAGCGCGATGGTCCCGGGGATCTGCCCCATTTCTTCACGGACCATGTCGCCCAGGGAGCGACCGTTGCGGCGGGTCGACATGAACAGGACCATGAAGTCCTGAACGGCACCGGCCAGCACCACACCGGCGATCAGCCAGAGCGTGCCGGGCAAATAGCCCATCTGCGCCGCCAACACTGGACCGACTAACGGACCTGCACCCGCGATGGCCGCGAAGTGGTGCCCGAAAAGAATGTGTTTGTTGGTGGGTACGTAGTCCAGACCGTCGTTGTTGACGACAGCGGGGGTGGCTCGCAGTGGATTGAGCTGCATCACATTATTGGCAATGAACAGACTGTAGTAACGGTAAGCGACCAGATAAATGGCGACTGCTGCGACTACGATCCAGAGGGCGTTGATGGCTTCGCCGCGGCGCAGGGCCACAACTCCCAAGGCGCACGCGCCTACGACTGCCAGCACCAGCCAAGGTAAGTGGCGTAGCAGGCTATTATTATTTTTCATTTTTGATTCCAGCCAGAGTGGACAAAAAAGACAGCCACCCCGAGTTTAGCGCTACTGGCGCCAAAGACCATACCCCGACCTAGGTCTAGAGTCGTACCGACAGTGGCAGCCTGCGCGGATGCCGGTCTATAGTCAGCGAACACCCAGAGGATTGCGCCATGAGGGATCACCCCGCCAATCGCCGCCGCTTCAAACGCATTGCCTTCGATGCCAAAACCGAGCTCAGCCAGGGTGAGTATCGCTGGCCGGTGAAACTGCTCGACCTGTCACTCAAGGGCCTGTTGATCGAACGCCCTGAGCCCTGGCTTGGGGACAAAGAGAAGATGTTTTCGGTCGACATTCACTTGAGCAAGGACGCCGAAATCCGCATGGACGTGCAACTGTCCCATGACAATAACCACCAATTGGGCTTCGTCTGTCGGTACATAGGCCTGGAGTCCGTCAGCAGCCTGCGGCGGCTGGTCGAACTCAATATGGGCGATCAGGCCGAGCTTGAGCGGGAACTGGGTGCGCTGATCCACATCAGACCACCCTCGTAGGAGCTGCCGTAGGCTGCTCCTACGAGGGCAGGGTTTATTCAAATAAAGCGTCCAAGGCCTGTTCCAGTCGCGTCACCGCGATGATCCGCAACCCGGCAGGCGCTTCCTTCGGCGCATTGCCCTTGGGCACGATGGCGCGTTTGAAACCATGCTTGGCCGCTTCCTTCAAGCGTTCCTGTCCGCTTGGCACCGGCCGTACTTCACCAGACAAGCCAACCTCACCAAACACCAACAGATCATGTGGCAATGGCCGATTGCGCAGGCTGGACATCACGGCTGCCATCAACGCCAGATCGGACGCCGTCTCCAGCACCTTGACCCCGCCGACCACGTTGAGGAACACGTCCTGGTCGTGAGTCGGTATGCCTCCATGACGGTGCAGCACCGCCAACAGCATGGCCAGGCGATTCTGATCCAGGCCGAGGGTGACACGGCGCGGGTTGGCCAGATGGCTGTCGTCCACCAGCGCCTGAACTTCCACCAGCATCGGTCGCGTGCCTTCCCACGTCGCCATCACGACGCTGCCCGGCACTTCTTCCTGCGCGCGCGTGAGGAAAATAGCCGAAGGGTTGGAGACCTCTTTCAAACCCTTGTCGGTCATACCGAACACGCCCAACTCGTTGACCGCACCGAAGCGGTTTTTCACCGCTCGCAACAGACGCAAGCGTCCATCCGACTCGCCTTCGAAATACAGCACCGTGTCGACCATGTGTTCCAGCACTCGGGGCCCCGCCAACGCGCCTTCTTTGGTCACGTGGCCGACGAGGAAAATCGCCGTGCCGCTCTGTTTCGCGTAACGCACCAGCAGCGCCGCACTTTCGCGAACCTGAGAGACGCCGCCCGGCGCCGATTGCAGTTGCTCGGTGAAAATCGTCTGGATCGAGTCGATCACCATGACCTTGGGCTTTTCCACCCGAGCCGTGGCGATGATGGTTTCGATGCAGGTTTCGGTCATGACTCGCAGTTGATCCTGCGGCAAGCCCAGACGTCGAGCGCGCATGGCCACTTGCTGCTGGGACTCTTCGCCCGTGACATACAGCGCCGGCATCCGGGTCGCGAGGTTGCACAGGGTTTGCAGAAGGATCGTCGACTTGCCGATCCCCGGATCACCGCCGATCAACACCACCGAGCCGTCGACCAGGCCGCCACCGAGCACCCGATCCAGCTCGCCGGACGCGGTGGAGAAACGTGGAATTTCTTCGACACTGACTTCGGCCAGCGTCTTGATCTGCGCCTGCTGCCCGGCCCAGCCGGTACGGCCGCTGGGGGCAGCGGCACCGCCACTTTCCACCAGGGTTTCGGTCAGGGTGTTCCAGGCCCCGCATTCGCCGCATTGGCCGGCCCACTTGGGGAAGGTCGAGCCGCACTCGGTGCAGCCGTACATGCGCTTTGCCTTGGCCATCTGAACTCCCGGAAAAAACCGCGATGATAGCTCAGCTGGACACGATCAGCGCGGCGCCGCGGTACGGATTTCACCCGCGGCCAGACGCGCGGCGCTGTTACCCAGCGGATCCTCGGCATTCAGGTCGGCACCCTTGGCAGCCATGGCGTCGAGCAACTCGACCCGTTTGAACAGGCCCGCATACATCGCCGCCGTCTGGCCTGCGCCATTACGCTGCTCCGGGTTGCAATCGGTCGCCAACAGTCGCCGGGCGATTTGCACTTCGCCCTTGAAGATCGCCCCCATCAACGCCGTATTGCCACGCAGGTCCTGGGCACAGGCATCGGCTCCGGCGCCGAGCAAGCGCTCTACCGCCGCAGACTGACCGTGGTAAGCCGCCAGGATCAACGCGGTGTAGCCCTTGCTGTCGCGAGTCTCAAGGGAATAGCCCGCCTCGATGAACGTCTCGAGCATCGGTACGTCACCGCGACGAGCGGCGTCAAAGTAGTAATCCTGCAATTGCGCCTTGAGCGCTGCCGGATCCTTGGTCAGGTCGGCACCCGGCTCTGCATAAACGCTGCACTCCAGGCTGGCCAGAAACAGGCAAAGATACATTCGCATAGCACAGCTCCTGGGCTCTCGCACGGCACTGAGCCGTGCGAGAGCCGGTTGAGGCAATGACGATCAGTCGACCAGTTTGTCCGCGAGCGCCTTGACGCGACTCAGATCTCCCTTGGCGACCTTGGTCACGCCAGTGCCGTATTCCGGGTCAGCCTTATAGAGGAAGGACAGGATGATGTGCTTGCTTTCGTCATCCGTGGTGGCCAGCGAGCCACCAAAACTTTCGATCAGGTCGCTGCGCTCCTTCTTGCTGAACGAACGATACAGATCGCCGGCCTGCTTGAAGTTTTGCTCGCGCTGGATCTTCGCCTGCTGGGTCGTACCCGACAGCGTCGACTGGCTGTAGCGTGCCGCTTGAGGTTCCTCACGTGACTCCAGACGACTCGGCTGATAGTTCACACCCCCGCTGCTGCGACCCGTGTTCATCGCTCCGTCCTGGTTGCCGTTGTTCACCGTTACTTTTGGCGCATTGATCGGTAACTGCAACGCATTGGCGCCCAGGCGATACAGTTGCGTATCGGCATAAGAGAACACTCGACCTTGCAACAAACGATCTTCCGAAGGTTCAATTCCCGGCACTAGATTGGCCGGTGCCATGGCAACTTGTTCGGTTTCCTGAAAGACATTCGCAGGATTACGATTGAGCACCATTTGTCCAACTTTTCGCTCAGGGATACCCGGCCAGATCTTGGTAGCATCCAAAGGATCGAAGTCAAACTTATACAAGTCTTGTGGTTTTAGAACCTGAATGTACAAGTCCCACTTTGGAAAGTCGCCTTTATTGATGTGAGCCACCAAGTCATTGGTCATATGACTGTAGTCTTGCCCCTGAACCTTGGTAACCGCTTGTGGGTCAAGGTTATTAATCCCCTGCAAACTCTTCCAATGAAACTTCACATAGCTGACTTCGCCTTTGGCATTGACCAATTTATAGGCGTGAACTCCATTACCGTCCATTTCCCGGTAACTGGCCGGCGTGCCGGAGTTGGAATACAACTCGGTCAACGTCCGAGTGGCTTCCGGCACATGGGAAAAGAAGTCGAACCGGCGTGAGTCATCATCCAGGTTGGTGCGCGGGTCTGGCTTGAAGGCGTGGACCATGTCCGGGAATTTGATCGCATCGCGGATGAAAAAGGTCGGGAAGTTATTGCCGACCAGGTCCCAGTTGCCGTCTGCGGTGTAGAACTTGGTGGCAAAGCCTCGTGGGTCGCGCAGGGTTTCCGGGGAATGGTTGCCGTGCACCACCGCGGAAAAACGCACGAACACCGGCGTCGTCTGGCCAGCGGCAAAGACTTTGGCCTTGGTCAGGTCACTGAGATCATCGGTTACCGTGAAACTGCCATGGGCACCCGTACCACGGGCATGTACGACCCGCTCCGGGATGCGTTCGCGGTCAAAGCGCTGGAGTTTCTGGATCAGTTGCACGTCCTGCAACAGCACCGGACCAGTGGCCCCCGCGGTCTGCGAGTTCTGGTTGTCGCCCACGGCAGCGCCGTTATCGCGGGTCAGGGTCGCCGCGTGAACGGAGAATGACAGCAGGCTGGCGGTCAAGACGCCGAATACACGGCGCTGGGAAAAAGCCCCTCGGCTAATGGCGGTGGTCATGTCGAACTCCTCTGGTTTTGTGTAGCGCATCCAGGTGCGCTGAACAGAGGCTAGTGACCAGATAGTCAAAACATAAATAGAAAGAACGCAATGCGTCGATTGAGAGGTTTTTCTGGTCTATCAGTGAGTTGGCGCGTATTCACGCGCGATTGATGGCACTTTGTAAACTATTTGCCAGTAAGCGGGTCGATAGCAGCGAGCACTGTAAGTAGTTGTGTCGAGCAAGACCCGACTTGCTGATTTACACTGCGTTCACCAACCTCATCTGTAACAAGGAATAACCTATGGGCGTGCTCAGTGAGTTCAAGGCCTTCGCGGTCAAAGGTAATGTGGTCGACATGGCCGTCGGTATCATCATCGGCGCCGCGTTCGGCAAGATCGTTTCGTCGTTTGTCGGTGATGTTGTCATGCCGCCAATCGGCCTGCTGATCGGGGGTGTGGACTTCGCGGACCTGGCGGTCACGCTGAAAGCGGGTCAAGGCACTGTCCCGGCCGTGGTGCTGGCCTACGGTAAATTCATCCAGAGCATTATCGACTTCCTGATCGTCGCGTTCGCAATCTTCATGGGTGTGAAAGCCATCAACCGCCTGAAACGTGAAGAAGCGGTGGCGCCAAGCCTGCCGCCGGTTCCGACCAAGGAAGAAGAACTGTTGAGCGAGATTCGCGACCTGCTCAAAGCGCAGAACAATAAGCCCTGAAGGCTGGGTTGCGAAATAAACGGCGCCTGATGGCGTCGTTTTTCATTACCAGTAATTTTCCACAGCCACCTGACCAGGTCGCCGAGTCAGACTCAGTTGCATATCGCGCGCTTTCAGCAAGTTGCGCGTGTCATCGATCATCTGCGGGTTTCCACAGAGCATCACCCGCGAATGTTCGGCCGTCATCGTGACACCCGCCACCCGCTCCAACTCGCCAGTTTTGATCAACTGAGTAATTCGCCCGCTCAACGCTTGCGGATGCGGCTCACGGGTGACCGTGGTGATAAATTGCAATTTATGGGCATGCTCCGCCAAATACTCACGCTCTTCCAACTCAGCAATCAGCGCCTGATAAGCCAGCTCCCGCGTTTCGCGCACGCTATACACCAGAATGATTCGCTCGAATTTCTCCCAGACCTCGAAGTCCTGCAGGATCGACAGAAACGGCGCAATACCCGTCCCTGTGGACAATAACCAAAGATCTCGCCCATCGACGAAGCGATCAAGGGTCAGGAAACCAAAGGCCTGACGGTCGACCATCAAGGTATCGCCTACCTCCAGACGACTCAGTTCGCTGGTAAATTCGCCACCCGGAACGACGATGGAAAAGAACTCAAGAAACTCGTCATGGGGTGAAGACACCATGGAATAGGCACGCCACACCGTACTGCCGTCAGCCTTGGTAACCCCTAAGCGGGCGAATTGCCCGGCACGAAAACGAAAACCCGGATCTCGCGTGGTACGCAGCGTGAACAGGCTGGACGTCAGTGGCTGGACATCGAGCAGGGTTTGTCGGGTGAACTTCTCTGCGCTGGCGGTCATGGGGCGCTCCATAGGTCTGATTGCTCCAGTGTCCCGCAAAGCCGGACGAAGAAACACCGCCGATTTGTAGTGGTATTAATCAACAGATGACTAACAGTTAACTAAAGAGTTAAAGGCAGGGTTCGCAACCTGAATATAAAGATAGTATTAATATCTCTACAGATGACGGAGCAAATCGCATGGCCTGTACAGGTACTGTTTCTCTAATAACCGGTTATTTTTTTTGCGAACCTATCAAGAGCAAAAAACTCACTTCGCACCTGTAGGATTTACCCTACACTCGCAACGTAGCAATTTTGGATCCAATAAATACCTACGAAGCGAAACACAGGGAGAAGTTTGTATGGATACCTGGAAGGAGATTCGGTTAAAACAGCTGATTTATGAGTCAAGCCTTGAAAAGGCTTACACGATAGCACTTGGCTTCTTTAATAATCTTGGCTACGAATATTGTGCGTTTTCAATGACTTCTCATGCGCCAAATCATTGTGACAATGACCTGAACCTTAATAATTACTCACCTGACTGGAACACACGTTATGAACAAAACAACTACTGCGCGATAGACCCAATAGTAGCTCATTGCAATCACTCAATGCTGCCCATTCTCTGGGACAGTGATACCTTCGCCAACGTCCCCGATCTACGGCGCGCACTCGCGGGTCAAGGCATGCAGCATGGTTGGTCGCTGCCGCTACATGAGCTGAACAACCATAGCAGCGGCATGCTCTGCGTCGCCCGAAGCCATTGCCGTATCACGGCTTATGAACTCTATGAAAACCTCGGTTATGCAACGTTCATCAGCCATAAGCTGCATGTCCTCGCAATGCAAAAGCTGGCCTGCAAGAATCCGGACGGCTTGAGCGCGACTCAATTATCGACGCGGGAAACAGATGTGCTGAAGTGGGCTTCGAAAGGCAAGAACGCATTGGAAACCGGGATAATCCTAAACATCACCCAACGTACGGTAAATTTCCACATAGGCAATGCGATCAAGAAACTGGGTGTCACCAACAAAATTTCTGCGGTGGTACAGGCCGCGAAGTGCAGATATATCTGAGCCTGACCCAATACCAGTGCTTGTCAGCGCTGGACACGACGGAAAACCTGCGAGTAATTCGACGGAAAAAAACGTACCATTTACGCCCCTTCTGAGTGATGAAGCGAACGACACCGCAACGCAGTCCACTCAGACGGTCCCGTCCAGCATTCAATACGTGCAAAACCGCGGGACACCCGTTGATTACCCAGAGTCCCCGCCCCATGCCCCTGCTCGAAAGCCCCTTCGCCCAACTTGACCTGATCCGCCAGCCCGAACAGCAGAACGAACCGCTGCAAGCCTTCGATGCGGCTGACGAGTACCTGCTTAATTTTCTGGCCGAACAGCAGCCGAACGCTGATACCCGGGTTCTGGTGCTCAATGACAGCTTTGGTGCACTGGCGGCGAGCCTTGCCGACAAGGTTCAAGTCACCAGTAGCGGTGATTCGTTTCTCGCAGCCCAGGCATTGGAAAAGAACCTGGTACGCAATGGCCTTCCCTTCGATGTTGTGTCAGTGCTGCCGGCCAGTGCGCCACTGGTCGGTCCGTTCGATCGGGTACTGATCCGCGTCCCCAAAACCCTGGCGTTGCTGGAAGAGCAACTGATCCGCCTGCAAACGCAGCTGGCACCCGGCGCGCAAGTGGTTGCTGCGGCCATGGTCAAACACCTGCCGCGGGCAGCCGGCGATCTGCTGGAGCGCTACATCGGCCCGGTGCAAGCGTCGCTGGCGGTCAAGAAAGCCCGTTTGCTGATTGCCAGAGCCGATGCCAGGCAACCCGCGCAGTCGCCCTACCCGACTCGCTACACACTCGACGATCCGGCAATCGAGTTGCTCAACCACGCCAACGTGTTCTGTCGCGAAGGCCTGGACATCGGCACTCGGGCGTTTCTCCCTCACCTGCCGAAAAACCTCGGTAACGCGCGGGTCGCCGACCTGGGTTGCGGCAACGGCGTCTTGGCCATCGCCAGTGCCCTGCAAAACCCTCAAGCCCACTACACGCTGGTGGACGAATCGTTCATGGCCGTGCAATCCGCTGCCGAAAACTGGCGGGCCGCCCTCGGTTCGCGCGAAGTCATCGTGCGCGCGGGCGATGGCCTGGCCGGGCAGGAGCCGCAGTCGCTGGACGTGGTGCTGTGCAATCCGCCTTTCCACCAGCAACAAGTGGTCGGGGACTTCCTCGCCTGGCGGATGTTCCAGCAAGCTCGCGAAGCCCTGGTGGTGGGCGGCGCGCTGTACATCGTCGGCAACCGTCATCTGGGCTATCACAGCAAACTGGCGCGTCTGTTCCGGGGTGTCGAGCAGGTCGCGGCAACACCCAAATTCGTGATCCTCAAGGCTCGCAAATAACGGCCAACGCCCAGGCAAAAAAAACCCTCCAGTGGAGGGTTATAAATCCGTGCCGCAAAGCACGGGATGGGATGTTCGGGTCGATCAGTGAGTGGTCAGGCCTGCAGCATTCATGAACATGCGCATCAGGCTGGCTACGACAAACAGCGCCAGTACGCTGCCGGTCCAGATCATTACCAGCCAGCCAAGCCGCTGCCAGAGCGGCTTCTTTTCAGCCTGTTCGATTTCCTGCAAAGAATGTTTATTAACCATTGCCTCGGTCCTCGGTCTGGGTTTGATGGCGCCTGTCAAGACGCCATCGCGAGCAAGCTTTGCTCCTGCTAGTGATAACCGTCTTCGTGGGTCACCTTGCCGCGGAACACGTAGTAGCTCCAGAAGGTGTAGCCCAGAATGAACGGGATGATGAACAAGGTGCCGACCAGCATGAAGCCCTGGCTTTGCGGCGGTGCGGCGGCGTCCCAGATCGAGATCGACGGCGGCACGATGTTCGGCCACAGGCTGATTCCCAGACCGCTGTAACCGAGGAAGATCAGCACCAGGGTCAACAGGAACGGCGTGTAGTGAGCATTACGGGCCACAGCGCGCAATAAACCGTACATCGTCACCAGCACCAGGATTGGCACTGGCAGGAACCAGAACAGGTTCGGCAGGGTGAACCAGCGCGCAGCGATCTCGGCATGGGCCAGCGGGGTCCAGATACTGACGATACCGGTCACCGCCAACACCACGAACGCCAGCGGGCGGGCCAGGTCGTGCATTTGCTTTTGCAACTTGCCTTCGGTCTTCATGATCAGCCAGGTGCAGCCAAGCAGCGCATAAGCGACGATCAGCGCCACGCCACAGAACAGCGAGAACGGCGTCAGCCAGTCCAGCGTGCCGCCCGCGAACTGCCGATTGACCACCGGAATGCCGTCGATAAACGCCCCCAGCGCCACACCCTGGAAGAACGTCGCCGTCAGCGAGCCGCCGATGAAGCACTTGTCCCAGATGTGTCGTTTGTGGTCCTTGGCCTTGAAGCGGAACTCGAACGCCACACCGCGGAAGATCAAGCCGATCAGCATCAGGATCAGCGGCAGGTACAGCGCCGACAGCACCACCGAATACGCCAGCGGGAAGGCGCCAAATAGCGCCGCGCCGCCCAATACCAGCCAGGTTTCGTTACCGTCCCAGACTGGCGCGACAGTGTTCATCATCACATCGCGGTCACGGTGGCCCTTGATGAAGGGGAAGAGAATGCCGATTCCCAGGTCAAAACCATCCATGACCACGTACATCATGATCCCGAAGATGATGATCACGGCCCAGATCAGCGGAAGATCAATACCCATGACTCAATTCCCCTTGTTCAGGCTGGCGTCGCCGTTTTCGTCGCCTTCATCGGCAGCGGAAAGCGGACGGGCCGGAGTACGTTGCTGCCCGGGACCACCGTGGCTCGGTTCGGCACCTTCGTTGATCTTCGGCCCTTTGCGCACCAGGCGCATCATGTAGCCCAGACCGACACCAAACAGCGAGAAATACACCACGACGAACAGCGCCAGGGTAATGCTCATCTGCAGGAAACTGTGCATGGATGAAGCATCGGCAGTGCGCATCAGCCCGTACACCACCCACGGCTGGCGACCGATTTCAGTGGTGAACCAACCGGCGAGTATCGCGATCAGGCCCGATGGCCCCATCCACAGCGCCAGGTAGAGGAACGCACGGTTCGAATACAGCCTGTCACGCTTGCGCAGCCACAGACTCCACAGACCGGTGAAGATCATCAGGAAGCCCAGCCCGACCATGATCCGGAACGACCAGAACACAATGGTCGAGTTCGGCCGGTCTTCAGGCGCGAACTCCTTGAGCGCCGGAACCTGTTTGTCCAGCGAGTGAGTCAGGATCAGGCTGCCCAGGTACGGGATCTCTACCGCGAATTTGGTCTTCTCGGCTTTCATGTCCGGCCAGCCAAACAGGATCAATGGGGTCGGCTCATTGCCGACGTTTTCCCAGTGACCTTCAATCGCGGCGATTTTTGCCGGCTGATGCTTGAGCGTGTTGAGGCCGTGGAAGTCGCCGATCACCGCCTGAATCGGTGCAACGATCAAGGCCATCCACATGGCCATCGACAGCATCGTGCGGATCGCCGGGTTATCACGGCCGCGCAACAGGTGCCAGGCGGCCGACGAGCCGACGAAGAATGCAGTGGCAACGAATGCTGCCGTAGCCATGTGCATCAGGCGGTAGGGGAACGACGGGTTGAAGATCACCGCGATCCAATCCACCGGAATCACCTGGCCGTTAACGATTTCGTAGCCCTGCGGGGTTTGCATCCAGCTGTTGGAGGCCAGAATCCAGAACGTCGAGATCAGCGTGCCAATAGCCACCATGACCGTGGCAAAAAAGTGCAGCTTGCGCCCGACCCTGTTCCAGCCAAACAGCATGACGCCGAGGAAACCGGCTTCGAGGAAGAACGCCGTGAGCACTTCATAGGTCAGCAGCGGCCCGGTGACGGAACCGGCAAAGTCCGAGAAGCGGCTCCAGTTGGTGCCGAACTGATAGGCCATGACCAATCCGGAGACCACGCCCATGCCGAAGTTGACGGCAAAGATCTTCGACCAGAAGTGATACAAATCACGGTAGGTATCGTTGTGAGTCTTCAGCCACAAGCCTTCGAGCACCGCCAGGTAACTCGCCAGGCCGATGGTGATCGCCGGGAACAGGATGTGAAACGAGATGGTGAACGCGAACTGAATTCGGGCGAGATCAAGTGCCTCCAAACCGAACATAAGTCTTCCTCTGTCTGGTAATACGGCTGCTGGCTGGGAGCCTGCACCCACCGCCCCCACGGTTATGGAGTGTGGCGAATTCAAATTCGTTGTTTTTTACAACCATCGCAACGCAGGGAGTCTGGCCATCTGGCCGTCAGAGCAAATCCATCAAGGGTTTTGATCTGGATCAAGTAACGATGAAAGAGTAGTCCCATTTTCAGCGCCCGACTGTGTGGTCTTTTGCCGCGTGACAGGTTGCCTCACCGTTCTGTTCAGGGCTGCGGTATTGGCTGTGGCGAAGGTACGACGCGGGCTCCAGGATAGGTGTCTAGCTAACTAAATTCCCGGCACACGCAACTTCAGGTTACAACTTGGTGATAATCTCGGGTTTTCCTCGCCCAGACCTGCCTGCCGATGCCGACCCAAGCCCCGCTGTTGTTGCGCCATCACCGCCCGTTCATTGCGTTCTGGCTGGCACGAGTGTTCACCGCCAGCGGCTTTCAGATGCTGACGGTGGCCATCGGCTGGAACCTCTATCAACTCACCGGCAACGTGCTGGACCTGGGCCTGGTCGGGCTTGTGGAGTTCGCGCCACGGGTGTTGTTCATGCTCCACACCGGGCATGTGGCAGACCGCTATGACCGGCGCAAGGTCGCGGCCATCTGCCAGTCCGTGCAAGCGATGATCGCTCTCGCCCTGGCCATTGGCAGCGCCACTGACCACGTCACGCGCGAGATGATCTTCATCCTCGCGTTCCTGCTCGGCGCCGCCCGTTCATTCGAAATGCCGACCACCCAGGCTTTATTGCCGACGATTGTCCCCAGTGCACTGTTTCCGCGCGCGGTGGCCGCGTCCCAGTCGGCTCAGCAGTCAGCCACCATCGTCGCGCCAGCGCTGGGCGGATTGATGTATGCCTTCGGTAGCGTCTGGGTGTATGGCCCGACGGTGATTCTGTACCTCATCGCCTGCACCCTGATGCTCAACCTGCCCGCTCGGCAAACCCCGCTGAACAAGGGCAAGGCGACCCTGGATTCGTTGCTTGCCGGGATTCGCTTCATTCGCAGTCGCCCGGACATTCTCGGCGCGATCTCACTGGACTTGTTCGCGGTATTGCTCGGGGGCGCCACGGCGCTGCTGCCGGTATTTGCCAAGGACATCCTGCTGACCGGCCCCTGGGGACTCGGGCTGCTGCGCTCGGCGCCAGCGGTCGGGGCCTTGTTGATGTCGTTATGGCTGGCGCGGTTTGCCGTGGAGCGCAACGTCGGACGCGTCATGTTCACCGCCGTCGGGGTGTTCGGCGTCGCAACGATCGCCTTCGGTCTGTCGACCTCGTTCTGGTTCTCGCTGGCGGTGCTGGTGGTGCTCGGCGCCGCCGACATGATCAGCATGGTGATCCGCGCGTCCTTCGTGCAACTGGAAACCCCGGACGAAATGCGCGGCCGGGTCAGCGCGGTGAACGGCTTGTTCATCGGTGCCTCGAACCAGTTGGGCGAGTTCGAATCCGGACTCACCGCCCACTGGTTCGGCACCGTACCGGCGGTGGTCATGGGCGGGATCGGTACGCTGCTGGTCACCGGGACATGGATCAAACTGTTCCCGACCCTGGCCCAACGCGACCGCATGCATGTGCCGGTAGATGAAACGAAGGCAAGTACCGAGCGTTTGCCAGGTGAACAAAGCAGCATTTAGGCGACGCAGGGCGGTACATAGTTAGTGCATAAGGTGTAATGTATCGCCTTACACTGACGCCATGATCAAATCCTTTCAGCACAAAGGCCTTCGTGGCTTCTATGAAACCGGTTCGACTCGTGGGATCCGCGCCGATCATGCGAAACGCCTGGCCCGCATGTTGCCATTCATGGATCGTGCACTGAGCCCGGGCGACCTGGACCTTCCCGGTTGGCAACTGCATCCGCTCAAGGGCGATCTTCAGACCTATTGGTCACTGAACGTTTCCGGGAACTGGCGGCTGATTTTTCGCTTTATCGGCTCAGACATCGAACTGGTCGACTATCTGGACTATCACTGAACAGGAGGCAGGACATGCCCATGCACAACCCGCCACACCCTGGCGAAACACTTCTGCTGGATGTGTTGCCGGAACTCGGCGTCAGTATCACCGAGCTGGCCAAGCGGCTTGGCTACGCCCGCCCGCATTTCTCGCGGGTGCTTCACGGTCATGCCCCTATCAGCCCGGATCTGGCAGTACGGCTGGAGCGCGCCGGTATCGGCAAGGCAAGAACCTGGCTAGGCGTTCAGACTGACTACGATCTCTGGCAAGCCGAGCACCGCGAACAGCCCCCCATCGAGCGTTTCGCCGCCCAGGCGTGAAAGCCGCTACGCCAGCAACTCCCCCGCCACCGCAGCCCTGACGGCTTTGCCACACAGTCGTTCAACCAGCACCAAGGCAAACGCCAGGGCAGCGCTCGAACCTTGAGCGGTGATGCAGTTGCCGTCGATGACCACGGGTTGATCGACGAATGTGCAGCCGAGCAGTTGATGACTGGCCGCAGGCAGACAGGTCATGCGCCGCTGACGCAATACGCCAAAGGCTTGCAGCGCCAGCGCCGGCGACTCGGCGATACCGGCAAACATGCGCCCGGCGGCGGATTGATCCTGGACCAGTTGCAACAAGGGTTGATGAGCGGCCAGGCGCTGTGCGCCGACGGCGCCACCCGGCAAAACGACCAGATCGAAAGGTTGCGCCAACACATCGACCAGCATCGCGTCGGCAGTCAATCGGGTGCCACGGGCGCAGGTGAGCATGCGCCGTGATTCGATGCTCGCCACCACCACTTCGACTTTCGCCCGGCGCAACACGTCGATCAGTGTCACGGCTTGCAGGTCGTCGATACCTTCGGCAAGGGTAATCAGGGCTCTAAAGGTCATGGTCTGCGTCCACAGGGTGATCCTTAAAGCGTAGTCAGCTTTGTCGACAGATGTTCGAGCCTGCTATTACCCACTGAAAGTTACTTGATGTACAGCTGCGTCGACATCCTATTGCCCGGTGCATTGATCGAGGTATTGCTGAAGGTGAACGTGCCTTCCTGCTTGCCCGCCAGATCAAAGGTGTAGAGGTTGCCGACGATTTTGCTGGCCACCCCGGAGCATTCCGTCAGATTGCCGTTGCCATAGGCGCAGACAGGCGCCCGCACGCCATTGACTTCAAAGCCATCCAGCGTTGCATTCGGCAGGCGGCCGTAGCCGATCTCCAGCACGTAGATCTTGATGTTGGAGCCGGCATGATCGCACTTCGTCTTGTCCTGCCCTGGCGCAATATCTTCAATGCCGCAGGAGGTCGACTGGACCTTGAGCACCTTGACTTCGCTCAGCGGTGGTGCGGACGCTGCCAGTGCGGTGTGCGCACCGAGCAGCATGGCGCCAGACAAGCCAAAAGCCAGAATCATCCTGTTCTTTATAGAAGACATATCCACTCCCAAAACCAGCGCGCAGTATGCCCCACTCCCTCAAACTGCAAAACATCGCCGACGATCAACGCCATTAGGCAGCCATAGCCGCACGCTGCTGGTATGATGCGCGGCTTTTTCCGACCGACAGAAAATACTCAGGCGCCTGGCACGGCCTGTGCTTTGCTGTTGAAGTCGATACATTCACGGCGCCGGGCGCGCCACGGGGAGCAGACATGCTGGAAAGGCTGTTTCAACTCAAGGCACACAACACCAACGTGCGTACCGAGATTCTTGCCGGTATCACGACCTTTTTGGCCATGGCCTACATTCTGTTCGTCAACCCGAGCATCCTCGGCGAGACCGGCATGGACAAGGGCGCGGTGTTTGTCGCGACGTGCCTGGCAGCGGCCATTGGCTCGACGGTGATGGGCCTGATCGCCAACTACCCGATCGCGCTGGCGCCGGGCATGGGCCTGAACGCCTTCTTCACCTACACCGTTGTCCTGCACATGGGCCATACCTGGCAAGTGGCGCTGGGGGCGGTGTTCATCTCGGCGGTCATGTTTTTCCTGTTGTCGATCTTTCGCATCCGCGAATGGATCATCAACAGCATCCCGCTGGCGTTGCGCTCGGCGATTGCCGCCGGTATCGGTCTGTTCCTGGCGCTGATCGCCCTGCACAACGCTGGCATCGTGGTCAGCAACCAGGCGACCATGGTTGGCCTCGGCGACCTGAAACAACCGGCACCGATCCTCGCGACCCTGGGTTTTGCGCTGATCGTCGCCCTCGAAGCCCTGAAAGTGCGCGGTGCCGTGCTGATTGGCATCCTGGCGGTGACCATCGTTTCCATCGCCCTGGGCTTCACACCGTTCGGCGGCGTGATGGCGATGCCACCTTCGCTGGCGCCGACCTTCCTGCAACTGGACATCAAGGGCGCGCTGGACATCGGCCTGGTCAGCGTGATTTTCGCTTTCCTGTTCGTCGACCTGTTCGATAACTCCGGCACCCTGATCGGCGTCGCCAAGCGCGCCGGCCTGATGGGCAAGGACGGCCACATGCCGAAAATGGGGCGTGCGCTGATCGCCGACAGCACCGCGGCCATGGCCGGTTCCCTGCTGGGCACCTCGACCACCACCAGTTACATCGAGTCGGCAGCGGGCGTCAGTGCCGGCGGTCGTACCGGCCTGACAGCCGTCGTAGTGGCCATTCTGTTCCTGCTGGCGTTGTTCTTCGCGCCACTGGCCGCCAGCGTACCGGCCTTCGCCACCGCACCGGCCTTGCTGTTCGTCGCCGTACTGATGACCTCCGGCCTGGCGGAAATAGACTGGGACGACATCACCGTTGCCGCGCCCGTGGTCGTTACCGCGCTGGCCATGCCGTTCACTTACTCCATTGCCAACGGTATCGCGTTCGGGTTCATTTCCTGGACCGCCATCAAGTTGCTGTCCGGCCGTGGCCGTGAACTGAACTCGGCGTTGGTGGTTCTATCGATTCTGTTCGTGATCAAGTTGGGTTGGTTCAACGCATGACTTTCGATTCCCAGGCTTACACCGTTCAGCTCGAAGAAAAGGCCGCGCGCCTGCGTGACCTGCTGGCGCCGTTCGATGCACCAGAACCTGCGGTGTTCGACTCACCGCTGGCGAACTTTCGCCTGCGCGCCGAATTCCGCTTGTGGCGCGAAGCCGGCGAGCGTCATTACGCGATGTTCTCCCAGGAAGACAAACGCACGCCGATCCTGATCGAAGAGTTCCCGATCGCAAGCCTGCGCATCAACCAGTTGATGCCGCAGCTCAAGGCCGCCTGGCAAGCCAGCGCCGCCCTGAGCCACAAGCTGTTTCAGGTGGAGTTCCTGACCACCCTGGCCGGCGATGCGATGATCACCTTGTGTTATCACCGCCCGCTGGACGAGCATTGGCACGCGGCCGCGTCGAAACTGGCCGCCGACCTCAACGTCAGCGTAATCGGTCGCTCCAAGGGCAAACGCGAAGTGATCGGCCATGATTATGTGGTCGAGAAACTTGAAGTCGGTGGTCGCACCTTCAGCTATCGCCAACCGGAAGGCGCGTTCACCCAGCCGAACGGTACGGTGAACCAGAAGATGCTCAACTGGGCCTACGACGCTCTGGGTGATCGTTCCGACGATTTGCTGGAGTTGTACTGCGGTAACGGCAACTTCACCCTGCCGCTGGCGACCCGCGTGCGCAAAGTGCTGGCCACCGAAATCAGCAAGACCTCGGTGAATGCGGCGCTGAGCAACCTCAGTGAAAACGCTGTGGATAACGTCACCCTGGTGCGTCTGTCTGCCGAAGAGCTGACCGAAGCGCTGAATGAAGTTCGCCCGTTCCGCCGCTTGCACGGCATTGATCTCAAAAGCTACGAGTTCGGTAGCGTGTTCGTCGACCCGCCGCGCGCCGGTATGGACCCGGACACGTGCGAGCTGACCCGACGCTTCGAGAACATTCTGTATATTTCGTGCAATCCGGAAACGCTGGCGGCCAACATCGCCCAATTGCATGACACCCACCGCATCACCCGCTGTGCGATGTTCGATCAGTTCCCGTGGACGCACCACATGGAATCCGGGGTCTTGCTGACCCGACGCTGATTGCATTCGCTCAATACAAAAAATCCGGCCGAAGCCGGATTTTTTATTCAACCGATCACTGCATCCACGGTGGAGGCGGTTCTTCGGTTTTACCTGGTGGGGCGTCGTCTGCGGCGCGAACCGCTTGCCGTCGCTCCTCGTCAAGGCGTGCGGCCTCGATCTCACGCATGATGCCGCCCACGTCCGCCAGCTCTTCCGGCTCGTCGAACTCACCGGTCAGGACGCTGGCCGGGTGCAGGGTGCCGGCTTCATACAGGGCCCACATTTCCTTGGCGTACTTGGTCCGCTTCAACTCCGGCGCAAAGCGCCCGAAGTACGAGGCCATGTTGCCCACGTCGCGCTCCAGCATGCTGAACGCGTGGTTGTTGCCAGCAGCATCGACGGCCTGGGGCAAGTCGATGATCACCGGACCATCCGGGGTCAGCAGTACGTTGAACTCGGACAGGTCGCCGTGCACCAGACCGGTACACAGCATCAGCACGATCTGTGAAATCAGGAAGGCGTGGTATTCACGCGCCTGATCCGCTTCCAGCACCACGTCATTGAGACGCGGCGCGGCATCGCCGTACTCGTCCGCCACCAGCTCCATCAGCAGCACGCCTTCCAGGAAGTCGAACGGCTTGGGGACTCGCACCCCGGCACTGGCCAAACGGAACAATGCCGCAACCTCGGCGTTCTGCCAGGCGTCTTCGGTTTCTTTACGACCGAACTTGGAGCCCTTGGCCATCGCGCGAGCCTGACGGCTGTTACGGACCTTGCGACCTTCCTGATACTCGGCCGCCTGACGAAAACTTCGTTTATTCGCCTCCTTGTAAACCTTGGCGCAACGTAACTCGTTGCCGCAGCGCACCACATAAACAGCTGCTTCTTTACCACTCATGAGTGGGCGCAGCACCTCGTCAACCAGACCGTCCTCGATCAGCGGTTCAATGCGTTTTGGAGTCTTCATCAGCTTTTATTGTGGGTCCTTTATTACCAAACACGCGAATGTCACTCGTTATACGGCAATCCTCTCCCGTCGGGGAGGGGTTGCCGACCTATGAACGTTGCAGATGCACCCAATGTGCCAGATTAGTCAGGTAAATCCTGCTGAGCGACGAAGATCATAGCCGAGAGTCAGCTGCACGTTGGCGACTGGATCAGCAGGCATTTGCGACAGCGTCTGAGATCAGCCAAGCCACTCCTTGTAGGATTTTTACCAATAGTCCTCAATTTCCGCCCCTGGCGGCCGAAGTCATCAAAGAGAAAGGAGTTTGTCCGACAATCCGCGGGGCGTCAGCACTACGTGGGCTTAATAAGAAAAAAACTGGAGCGCGGATGAACATCAAACAAAAACTGACGTGGGCGTTTGCAATCATCGCCTGCTTGCCGGTTGTGCTGGTTGCCACCCTGGTGGTCATGAACCTGCGCAGCGATGCCAAAGATAACTTTGTCGACGGCAGCGGTCGAGAGATCCGCCAGGTCAGCAACGCCATGCAACTGTTCTTCGATGGCATCAGCCAGAACGTCAACTACCTGGCCTCCCAGCCGCTGATCAAAAACACCGACGCCAGTCTCAAAACCTACATGAGCGCCAATGCGACGCAGATTCCGCAAGGCGAGATGGACAAGCAGGTGTTTGCCTTGCTGCAAGACCTGGGCGCCAGTCATCCGTCATACGCGTACGCCATCGTCGGCACCAGTGCCGGGGGTTACGTATCCTGGCCCGATGACCCGAAACTGGCCAATTACGACCCGCGCCAACGTCCCTGGTACAAGGCGGCGCAAGCCAAACCGGGCAAACCGTTTCGCACCGAGGCTTATTACTGGGCTCAGGATGATGCGACTTACGTCAGCACCGTGCGCACCCTCGACAACAAGCTCGGCGCCAATGGCGGCGTGGTCAGCATCGACGTGACGCTCAAGCAGCTCACCGAGATCGTCAAACAGATCAAGCTCGGTGAAACCGGCTACCTGATGCTGATGGAAAACAACGGCACGGTGCTGGTCGACCCGAAACAGCCAGAGCACAACTTCAAAGCGCTGGGCAGCCTGGGCGACGGTTACGCGCAACTGGCCAAGGCTGGCAAAGGTCTGGTCGAAGTCGAGTTGAACGGCGAGCGCTACATGGCCAACGTCTGGCCGTCGGAGCAACTGGGCTGGACCTTCATCGGCCTTATCAAGCAAACCGACGTGATGAGCTCTGCCACTGCGCTGACTTGGCTGATCGCGATCATCGCCGCCGTACTGGCCGTATTCTTCGCCGTGGTCGGTGCCAGTTTCGCCAGCCTCATCGTGCGGCCGATCCGCAGCGTCGCCAGCGGTCTGGAAGGCATCGCCCAAGGTCAAGGTGACCTGACCCAGAACCTGCAGATCCGGGGCAGCGACGAAACCGCGCAACTGGCCAACTGGTTCAACCAGTTCCTCGCCGCGATTCGCAGCCTGATCCAGCACATCGGCGGCGCTGCGACCAAAATCCTTGCCAACTCACAAAGCGCGACCCAGGTCTCCAGCGACATGGCCGACGCCGCCGGGCGCCAACGTGAAGCGGTGGACATGGTGTCCACGGCGTTCCACGAGATGGTCGCCACCGCCAACGAAGTCGCGCGCTCCTGTAGCCAGGCCGCCGAGTCGGCCGACAGCGGCCAGCGTCAGGCCCGCGAAGGTCAGCAACAGATCGATGCCGCCGTGCACAGCGTCGACAAGTTGAGCCAGGAAATCGAACAGTCGGCGCAATCGATGCAGCAACTGGAACGCGACAGCAATGACATTCAGTCAATCCTCGGCACCATTCGCTCCATCGCCGAGCAAACCAACCTGCTGGCACTGAACGCTGCGATCGAAGCGGCTCGCGCTGGCGAGCAGGGTCGTGGTTTTGCGGTGGTGGCCGATGAGGTTCGCGCACTGGCCAAACGCACGGCCGATTCCACCGCGGAAATCGACGGACTGCTCGGCAACCTGGCCAAGCGCACCAGCCAGGTCACCCAGCAAATGCACGCCAGCCTCGAGGTGTCGCAACAGTCGGTGAGCCGGATCGGCGAAGCGCGCAACAGTTTCGGGCAGATTCGCGAATCGGTGGACGTGATCCGCGACATGAACACCCAGATCGCCACGGCCGCCGAAGAACAGCATCAGGTCGCCGAAGACATCAACCGCCACATCAGCCAGATCCATGGCGATGCGCAGTTGGTGGCCGAACTGGCCAACTCGGCACGGCTCGACTCCCAGAGTCTGGCGGGGTTGTCGAATGAGCTGGACGGGTTGGTTCGGCGGTTCCGTACTTAATCACCTCGATCGCCCCAGCAGACACTGCCCCCTGTGGCGAGGGAGCTTGCTCCCGCTGGAGCGCGGACCGGCCGGCGGGAGCAAGCTCCCTCGCCACAATTACTGTTTGAACAACTCTCCTGGGGTAAACCCGAACAGGCTTTTGAACGCGGCAATAAACGCCGAGGTCGAGTCATAACCGCTGGACAGCGCCGCCGTGGTTACGCTGTTGCCGTCTTCCAGCAAACTCAATGACGACAACAGCCGCATGCGCTGACGCCAGCTGCGGAAACTCAATCCGGTTTCACGCTGGAACAGGCGCATCAAGGTTTTCTCCGACGTCCCCAATCGTTCGGCCCATTCATGCAACGTCACGTTCTGTTCAGGGCTTTCGATCAGTTCGTTACACAACCCAAGCAAACGCGGGTGACGTGGCAACGGCAGAGAGAAACCGACTTCCGGCAGGCTCGCCAGCTGATCCAGCAGCACCTCGACCAGGCGTGCTTCACGGCTGTCACCCTCTGGGTAGTCCACCGGCAGCAGGCAAAAACTCTTGATCAACTCACGCGCCAGCGGCGTAACTTCCAGCACCCGGCAACGCTCGTCCGCCCAGGCACACGCCTCGCGCCGCACATAGAGACTGCGCATTTCGGCACGCATCGAAGTCACCACCTGGTGTTCCAGGTCAGCCGGAATCCAGATCCCCCACTGCGGCGGCGCAAAGAAACTGCCCTCGGCGGTATGTACGCCGAGCACACCACTGATGGCGTAGGAAAACTGCACCCAATCGTGGCGATGAGGTGGCGTCCACGAGCCGGCGCTGAGGCTCTCCGCACGGGCATATAGCGGGCGCGGCAACGCTGTCAGGGTCGGGATGGTCCGTTCGAGGGAAACTTGTCCGTTAGCCGGCATTGATTGACCTTATGTCGCAAGACGGGCGGAAGTCTTGACCTTAGGCTAGGTCACCCCTTCTGACAATGCCTTCGGTGCCCGTTATGCATGCCTTCAAACACCTCAAACGCGTGGTCACCGACTGGTTCCTGTGCGGGATGCTGATCGCCACGCTGCTGTCCTGGGTCTTCCCGCGCTTCGGTGCAACGGGGGGCGCGATGCATGCTGAGTGGGTGATCAACATTGGCGTGTTCCTGGTGTTCTTCCTGCACGGGGTCAACCTGTCGAGCGAGCAGATCCGCCACGGTTTGAAAAACTGGCGCCTGCACCTGATGGTCCAGGGCTTCACCTTTCTGGTGTTCCCGCTGATCTGGCTGGTCAGCGACAAGCTGCTGGGTTCACACATTCCGTCGCTGCTGATGCTCGGGTTCTTCTACCTGTGTGCCCTGCCCTCGACCATTTCCTCTTCCGTGGCCTTGACCGGCAGCGCCGGTGGCAACGTGCCGGCGGCGATTCTCAACGCGAGCCTGTCCAGCGTACTGGGAATTTTCCTCACGCCATTACTGGTGAGCCTGGTGGTGGGCAGCGGTGCTGGCGGCATCGACCTGGGTTCAACCCTGCTCGATCTCTGTGCCATGTTGCTGTTGCCGCTGGTACTGGGTCAGTTGCTGCGGCCGCTGTTCGGCAAGTTTTTCAGTCGCCACAAGCGCTACACCAACATCGTCGACAAACTGGTGATCCTGCTGCTGGTCTACGCGGCGTTCTGCAACTCGATGGTTTCCGGGATGTGGCAGCAACAGGGCAATACGGTGATTCTCAGCGCATTGCTCGGCAGTGCCATGCTGCTGGCGATCATTCTGTGGATGACCACCCGCACCGCCCGTGCCCTGAAGTTCAGCCCCGCCGATGAGATCGCTGCAGTGTTCTGCGCCAGTAAAAAATCCCTGGCCGCCGGTGCACCGATGGCCGCGCTGATCTTCGGTGCCAACCCGGGGCTGGGTCTGATCCTGTTGCCGATCATGATCTATCACCCGCTGCAACTGGTCGTCTGTTCGGTGATGGCCGAGAGTTACGCCAATCGCAATCGAGTATTGGCCGAGCGACAAAATGCGGCGGCCCTCAGCGCTCAATAATCGCCGTCACACCCTGACCGCCGGCGGCGCAGATCGAGATCAATCCGCGGCCCTTCCCGGCGGCGTCGAGCAGCTTGGCAAGGTTGGCGACGATGCGCCCACCGGTCGCGGCAAACGGATGCCCGGCGGCCAGTGAACTGCCTTTGACGTTGAGTCGGCTGCGGTCGATCGAGCCTAGCGCGGCATCGAGGCCGAGCCGGTTTTTGCAGTAGTCCGGGTCTTCCCAGGCCTTCAAGGTGCAGAGCACTTGCGCGGCGAAGGCTTCGTGGATTTCGTAATAGTCGAAGTCCTGCAAGGTCAGGCCGTTGCGTGCCAGCAAACGCGGCACGGCGTAGACCGGCGCCATCAGCAATCCTTCGGCGCCGTTGACGAAATCCACCGCTGCCGCTTCACCATCGCGCCAGTAAGCGAGAATTGGCAGGCCGCGCTCTTTCGCCCACTCCTCACTGCCGAGCAACACCAGCGACGCGCCATCGGTCAGCGGTGTCGAGTTGCCGGCGGTGAGCGTGCCTTTGTCGCTCTTGTCGAATGCCGGCTTCAACGACGCGAGTTTTTCCAGCGTCACGTCCGGGCGCAGGTTGTTGTCGCGGGTCAGGCCGAGGAACGGGGTCATCAGATCGTTCTGCCAGCCCTCGGCGTAGGCCGCGGCCATTTTCTGGTGGCTTTCCAGCGCCAGCTGATCCTGCTCGGCACGGGGAATGTTCCAGGTCTGCGCCATCAACTCGCAATGCTGCCCCATCGATAGCCCCGTACGCGGTTCGCCGTTACGCGGAAACTCGGGGATCAAATGCCGGGGACGCAATTGCAGGAAAGTTTTCAGCTTGTCGCCGGTGCTCTTGGCACGATTGGCTTGCAGCAGAATCTTGCGCAGGCCGTCGCTGACACTGATCGGCGCATCGGACGTGGTGTCGACACCACCGGCAATGCCGCAATCGATCTGCCCCAGGGCAATCTTGTTCGCCACCAGCAACGCTGCTTCCAGCCCGGTGCCGCAGGCCTGCTGAATGTCATAGGCCGGGGTGGCCGGTGACAGTCGCGAGCCGAGCACACATTCGCGGGTCAAGTTGAGGTCCCGGGAAAGCTTGAGTACCGCCCCCGCCACCACTTCGCCCATGCGCAGGCCATGCAGGTTGTAGCGTTCGATCAAGCCTTCGAGCGCCGCCGTCAGCATTGACTGATTACTGGCAGTGGCATACGGCCCGTTGGAGCGAGCAAAAGGAATGCGATTACCGCCGATGATCGCAACGCGGCGCAGCTGAGTCATGAAAAGCTCCTATTCTGTGAAAGGCATAACCCACAAGCGTAGGCCTTATCTCGTGGGTCGAACGACTGATCGCGATTCATGGTCCACACCTTGCCCCCCCACTGCTGGAGAGCCTTCCATGTCTGACCGCTATATCGACTTCGCCAATTCGGCCCTCGGCCACCGCTTGGTCGGGGCCCTTGGCCTGCCGTCGCCGGTTCGTCTGGAACGCTGGGAGGCCGGCCGCCTACGGCCCGTCAATGGTGCGCTGTTGATCGGTGGCGGCCCGCTGTCACAGAACGTCAGCGCGTTCGCCAACAAACTCACCGAGCAGATTTACAGCTATGGCCCCGAACCCTTGCTGGCCCAAGCGTGGATTCCAGGCCACGGTCCCAAGCTCAAGGCCGTGGTGTTCGACGCCAGTGACCTGATACAGACCGGGCAGCTCAAACAGCTGCGTGAGTTCTTTCAACCGTTGATGAAAAACCTCGAGCACAGCGCCCATCTGGTGATTTTCGGGCGCGCACCGGAAACCTTGAGTGACCCGTTCGCCGCCAGTGCCCAACGTGCACTCGAAGGCTTCAGTCGCTCGCTGGCCAAAGAGTTGCGCAGTGGCGGCACCTTGCAGTTGCTGTATGTGGGGGCCGGAGCTGAAGGCCAACTCGAAGGGGCGCTGCGGTTTTTCCTCTCGCCAAAGAGTGCTTATGTCTCGGGACAGGTTGTGCGGCTGAACGCTTGCGACACTCAGGTCCAGGACTGGACTCGCCCGTTGGCGGGGCGCACGGCGCTGGTCACGGGCGCCGCTCGCGGGATCGGCGCATCGATCGCCGAAACCCTGGCCCGCGACGGTGCGCAGGTGGTGCTGCTCGACGTACCACCGGCCAAGACCGATCTCGATGCCCTCGCCGCCCGCCTCGGCGGCCACAGCATCACCCTCGACATTTGCGCCGAAGACGCCGCTGCGCAATTGATCGAGCAATTGCCGAACGGCATCGACATTGTGGTTCATAACGCGGGCATCACCCGCGATAAAACCCTGGCCAACATGACACCGGAATTCTGGGATGCGGTGCTTGCAGTGAACCTGAATGCACCGCAAGTATTGACCAAAGCGCTGCTCGACAGCGGCGCCCTGCACGATAACGCTCGGGTGATTCTGCTGGCGTCGATCAGCGGCATCGCCGGCAATCGCGGGCAAGCCAATTACGCCGCGAGCAAGGCCGGGCTGATCGGTCTGGCGCAGGCCTGGGCGCCACTGTTGGCAGCGCGCGGAATCAGCATCAACGCCGTTGCCCCTGGCTTTATCGAAACCCGAATGACCGCGCAAATTCCATTTACCTTGCGTGAGGCCGGGCGACGCATGAGTTCACTGGGCCAAGGCGGACTGCCGCAAGACGTTGCTGAAGCCGTCGCCTGGCTGGCCCAACCCGGCAGCGGCGCGGTCAGCGGGCAGGCGCTGCGGGTGTGTGGGCAAAGTGTCTTGGGGGCCTGAACATGGAAACAGATTGGCATTCACAGAGCACTACACCGTACTTGCCCGAGTTGTATTGGCGGGCGGCGACGCGGCGCAAGATCACCGGCACCACCCTGCCCGAGGATGGCTTTCGTTGCTGGGTCAACGTTGACCTCAAGCGTTTGGCAGCCTATCGCAAGGTGTGCGGGTTTACCGATAACGGCCTGTTGCCACCGACCTATCCTCATGTGCTGGCGTTCGCCCTGCAGATGCAATTGCTCACGGCCAGGACGTTTCCGTTTCCGCTGCTGGGGCTGGTTCACCTGGCCAATCGCATCCGTATTCTGCGCCCCTTGGGCGCAGTCGCTCGAGTGCGGGTAAGCGTGCGGGTGCAGAACCTGCAACCCCACGCCAAGGGCGCGTTGTTTGAGTTGATCACCACGATTGACGACGCACTCGGGCCGCTGTGGGAAGCCGAAAGCCAGATGCTCTGCAAAGGCGTGAAGCTTCCCGGCGAAGCAATTGAGCCGTCGACGGATTCTGCCCTGACCATGAACGAGGTCACCCGCTGGTGGGCGCCCAGTGAGATTGGCCGGCGCTACGCCAGGGTTTCCGGTGACTACAACCCGATTCACCTGAGCGCTCTCAGCGCCAGACTCTTCGGTTTCCCCCGGGCCATCGCCCACGGTTTGTGGATCAAGGCGCGCACCCTCGCGGCCCTGAGCGGGCATCTGCCGACGTCGAACATCGAGATTGCCGTGCAGTTCAAGAAGCCCGTGCGCTTGCCCAGCGAGGTCTCCTTGCTGACCAGCGTTGCCGGCTCAAGCGGTGACTTCAAGGTGATCGGCGCCGGGGATCTGGAACACATGTCCGGCACCTGGCGACCGCTTGCCTGAAACGGCTCAGCCGCGCCGAATCAGCCGCGCCGGATAAAGAACACACCCGCCATAATCAACACCAGCCCGGCAATTTTGCCGGCGCTGACGGGTGCTTCGCGAAACCCGGCCCAGCCGAAATGATCCAGGGTCATCGCCATCCCCAGTTGCCCGGCCAGCACCAGCGCCATGAACAGCATGGCGCCGATGCGCGGTCCGGCGAAAGCCGCCGTGGTAATAAAAAATGCGCCGAGCAGACCACCGCTCCAGTGCCACCAGGTCAGGCTTTTGAGCGTCTCCAATGCCGGGGTTTCGCGCTGGATCAGGACCAGCAGAAACAACGCCACGGTGCCGACAAAAAACGAAATCAGCGCGGCAGCCAGTACGCTCGACACCTGTTTGGCCAACTGGCCATTGATACCGGCCTGCAAGGGCAAAAACGCACCCGCGACAAAAGGCAGGCAAAGCAACCACCAGACGGGGGCCGGCATGCTGTTCTCCACTGAGTAAATGAGGCGCGCAGTATACGCCGCCCTCGGATGAACCGTGGGCGACATTTGCGTGCAGCCACGCCTGATCGCCCCCGGTTAATTGTATATATATAACTTAAGTTTTTCGAAGTGCCTCACGGTTTTCAAGAAAACACCGCTCATTGATTTATAAGGATTTTATTATAAGAAAGCGCACCCTTTCACACCGTTGGTATTAGCCCTCAAGTACAACCCGATCCGCGATATATAAGTGGTTAATACCAAGTTGAGAATGGCATGAAACAGCACCTGCATTAGATAGATAAGCAACGGACGAGGCATTGCCAGCAACAGAACTGGCAGGCCATCGAAAACAGTGATCGTTGTGACAGGTGCAAGGAAACTTACTCATGAGCTCTCACGTTTTGTTGAAAACCAGTACTGCATTGGCGTTGGTCCTGAGTCTCAGCCTGACCGGTTGCAGCAGCGGCGGTGGCGGTCATCACAGCAGTCCCGGCAGCTCATCACCTGATAGCGCCGCGGGTGCCGCAGGTGCAGGCGGCTCCAGTGGTTCGGGTAGCAGCGGTGGTACGGACGGCAGTGGTGGCGGTACGGCGGGTACTGGCGGAGCAGACGGCACTGGCGGCACTAACGGCGGCACGGCAGGAACAGGCGGAACCGGTGGCACTACCGGCGGCACGGCGGGAACAGGAGGAACCGGTGGCACTACCGGCGGCACGACAGGAACAGGCGGAACTGGCGGTGGGACTGGCGGAACCGGTGGCGGCACCACCAGCCCGGCCCTGACAACCAGTACGCTGGTTTCCGATCTGGGCAATACCGTCAGCGGTGTAGGCGCTGGCGTGAGCGATCTCGGCACTGCCGTCGCGCCCCTTCCGGTAGTCGGCGGCGTCCTTCAAAGTGCAGTCAATACGACGGGCAATGTGGTCGACAGCCTGGGCAGCGGCCTGAGCAGCGGGCTGGGAACACTGGCTTCCAACCCATTGGCGGTGAGTGGCACCACAGCGGTGGTCGGTAATGTCGTGACTGACGTCGGCAACGGCGTGACGGATCTGAGCGGCAAACTGTCGACAACCACTCAAAGCATTCCTCTTGTCGGCGGCCTGATCACCCAGGTCGCTCCCGTGGTGGGTGGGGTAGGCAATAGCGTTTCCATGCTCGGCAACACCTTGAGCACCGTGACCAGCAGTGGTCCGCTGGGTTCGTTGAGCAATGGTGTGGGCACCAACACGCTGGTTCCGGTGGTCACATTGGCTGAAGGACTGACTGGAAAGGTCGCCAGTGCCACCGGGCTAAGCGCCCCGGTCAATGGTCTGCTCAACAACGTCAGCGGCGCACTCGGTGGTTTGGGCAGCAATGTCGCCACCTCGAGCACCAGCAATCCGCTGACCAACATCGTCGGTGGCGCATTGGCTAACACGGCAACCACCACTGGCGCGGCCGGTGGCCTGACGAGCACGTCGGGTACGGCGGGTGGAGTGGGTGGTCTGACAGGCAGCGGGCTGCTGGAAACCGTCGGCGGTGCTGTCATGAATGTCGCTGGCGGACTCAACGCCGGCAGCACCAACCCAACGATCAGCTCTGCCGCAGTAACGGGCGGTTCGGCGGGCAACCTGGTGGCTGGAACAGGTACGCTCCTGGGCGGTACGGGTGTCGCCAACACAGCGCCGACCGCGCCTCTGGCCGCAGTCGGCGCAACGCTCGGTGCTGCGTTGAATCCGGTCACCAGCGGTGTCGCCATCAGCGGCGCAGGCACCAACATCACCGCTGCCGCCCCCAACCCGGTTGTCACTGCGGTCAGCAATACCGTGACCGCCGCAGGGACTACCGTCAGCAACCTGCTCACCGGCACGACCTCTGGCGGTACTACCAGTGGGCTCGGTGCGCTGGGCAGTTTGACCGGCACACTGACGGGTACCAAGTAGTCATTGCACCTGGCCGATTCGACGGCCGTTCCTACAGCGCCTACGTTTGGTTGGAGACGGAAGATTCGAATGGGTTTTCCGTCATTTTCCATGTTGGTGCAAGACCTCGGTTGTCCCCGAATCACGTCCTCAGAACCTGATGGGAACAGCTGATCGAAGATCCTTTCGCAATGCTGCGGTTTTGATCATGGGGTGTTCTATGCGCGCTTTGGCTTGCTTGCTGCTGCTCAGCTGTTGTTCTGGTGTTTATGCCGACTCCCTCCCCGCTTTCCTCAATAGCAACGAAACCACTCGCAACCTGCCTGTCCCCAACCTGCCTGCCGATGCCTACCGTCCGGCCACGCCAAAGCTGCAAGTCCCGGAGCCTGCCGCCACCGCGGCACAACCCTTGACGATGGGCACCAAGGTCAGCGTGCGCACCGTGCAAATTGAAGGCGGGACCCTTTACCCATTGCGCGAACTGGGGGCCGTTTATCAACCGTTGCTTGGCCATGAAACCACCCTCGCGCAACTGATCGAAGCGACACGCAGCATCACCCGACGCTATCAGGAGGATGGTTATTTGCTGTCCTACGCGTTCCTGCCACAGCAAACCTTCGATAAAGGCGTGGTGCGCGTGGTGTTGGTAGAGGGCTATATCAAGGACTATCAATTGCAGGGCGATGTCGGTCGGGTAAAGAGCCTGCTCGACAAACTGGTGGCCAAGCTGCAGGCCGAACGCCCGCTGACGCGCAAGACTTTCGAGCGCTACACCACCTTGATGAGCCGCATTCCCGGCGTCACTGTACAAGCACAAGTGCCGCCACCGGGCACTACCGACGGCGCGACCTACCTGATCGCGCAGGCCAGTCGCAAACCGTTCGCCAGTAGCCTGAGCACCACCGAAGACAACCGCAAAGGCACCAAAGCCTTGCTCGGTGTCAGCAGCAACTCGCAAACGTCGATGGGCGAGCAGATCACCCTCAGCGGTCTGTTTCCACCCGGCGATGACCACGAAAAATACTACCGCCTGGACTACAACCAGTTCCTCAATGCCGAAGGCACGCAGCTATTGTTGTCCGGTTCGAGCTACCGCGCCGACCCGGCGACGCTTGTGCAACTGGACAACGGCCTGCAACTCAAATCCCACCGTGAAAACGATCGCTACTCCATTGGGTTCAGCCATCCACTGATTGCCTCACCCACCAAACTGCTCACACTCACGACACGCTTGTATGCGGTCGACGACATGACCCGCTACAAAGTGCTTGGCTATCCGATTACGGTCGATGAAAAAACCGACATCCGCGCCCTGGCCTTCGAAAGTGACTGGCGCAAAGCCGATGACCGACAACTGCGCATCATCAGTGGCGGCGTGTACCAGGGCATCAATGGCATGGGTGCCAACACCAACAACCCGACCTATGACCTGGACTTCTTCCGCCTGCGACTCTCGGGTGTGCAAAGCAACAAGTTCTTCGACAACTGGCAAGGTGTGCTGTCAGCCGCGCTGTACTGGACCGACGACACCCTGCCCGACAGCGAGCGTGCGGTATTCGGCGGGCAGAACTTCGGTCGTGGCTACCCCGACGACCAGGCCTCCGGCGACAAGGGCTGGGGCGCGGCTTATGAAGTCAACTACAGCTTCAACCGCGCCGGTAACTGGGTGCGCATCCTGCAACCCTACGTAGTACTGGACCGCGCGAAAACCTGGTTCAACACCCTGCCAATACAAGGCAGTAACCTGTCCTCGGTGGCCGTCGGCCTGCGCTTCGGTGACGCCAGGTACTACAACATCGCCCTTGAAGCAGGCAAGGCCATGTCCGATGAAGCACTGGACACTTTCAATCGGCGTACGCGTTACAGCATCAGTTTCAGCTACCAGTTGTAGAGCCGCAGAAACAAAACGACCCGCTCATGGCGGGTCGCTTGGGTGACAGCCAATCAATCAGAAGTCGTAGCGAACCTTGGCGGTGAAGGTGTCTGCATTGAAGTCGGCTTTGGTCAGGTAATCATACGAACCGCCCACGCTCCACGCCCCGATCCGGTAGGTGGCGCCCAGACCCAGTTCATAACTGTCACGCGCAGGTTTCGCACCGCTGGTGGTGAACGGTGTGCCGCCGAGCACAAAGGTCGAGGTCGCGTTGGCCTGGTCACCGATGAAGTCGTGCCACGCCATGGCCTTGGCTTCGGGTTGGAGGCTGCCGGCGCCGAGATCGAAGGCGGCAGCGAGGCGCGCACCGAGGCCCATCTCACCCACTTCAAAACGCTGGCTGCCGACGCTCAACGCGGCCGAACTGCCCTTCTCGCGGTACGCATCGATCGCCACGTTGGCATAGCGCGCGCCGACCTGCGGCTCCAGCACTACCTGCTGATTGAAGCGCAAGGTGTAACCGGCCAACGCGTTCACGCCGAAGATATCACTGTCGTAATCGCCCTTGGCACGGGTGCCGGCGATGTAGCGTTTGGACTCGTTGGTGTTCCAGCCATAAGTCAGCGAGGTGTCGACAAAGAAATTGTCGTGAGTCCAGTTGCCGTAAAGCGTCAGCGCATTACCGATCACATCGGTCTTGCTCCCGGCGTCGGACGTCACGTTGCTGTTCAGGTAGCTGTAAGCGATACCCAGCGTGGTGTCGGCATTCAACTGACCATCAGCGCCCACGGCGATACCCTGGCTGTTGGCGCTATAACCGGCGACACCGCCGCGCGAACCTTGATCGGCATCGCTGTTCAAGGCTTGCAGCCACACGCCTTTTTCGGCCAACACATCACCCGAGGACAAACCGCTGCGGGCACTGCTGGAGCGCGTGTTGATCACACTGTTGATCAACGACTGTCCGCTGACGGCAGCTTGGGTCGCACCGCCGCTGACGTCAGGAGTGAGCTTTTCAGCCAGTTTGGCCAGTTCGGCGTCGCTGCTGGCGTTGGCGAAGGCCTGGAACACTGGATCGTGTTCATCCAGCTTGGTCATCAAGCCATTCGAGACACGCGCAGCCGCACTGGCGGCGTTCGAGGAACCACCGGCATTCAGAACGTTTTGCCCCACGACGGCCTCACCCTTGGCATCGACCAATGCCTTCACGTCGTTGCCCTCGACACCGTAGCTCTTCACTTCCAGCAACGCCGAAGAAGACGAAACCGTCAGGTTTTCGCCGCCTTCCAGCTTGCCGGAGCTGATCAAGGTATAACGGGTACCGCCATTAGCCGTACGGAAGTCTTCGGAGCGCGCCTTCAACTCAAGACGAGCACCTGGGCCGATGTCTGCCAGGCCGGTGACCTTGAGCACCGGAAGATTGGGGTTGGTGTCGTTGCCCAGGAACATATGCAACACCGAACTCGGCTCTTCCATGTCGAATTCGCCGATGATCGTGGTGTGGGCCTGCTGTAGCGTCAGCTCGCCCTTTTCCACCGTGATGTAGCCAGCCTTGATGGTCGAACCGTCGAAGTTCACATCACCATTGATCTTCACGCCGGAAAGGCCCATCAGATTGCCTTTGACGTTACCGCCATTCCAGTAGAAATAGGCTTCTCCGTCGTCGACCTGAATGGCCGCGTTACCGCCTTCGATCGAACCATACTGTTGATCGATCGACATGAAACGGCCACTGGCCGGTTGGTTGCTGACATGAATACCGAGGCTTTCGCCGGAGATCAGACCAGTGTTGTAAATGCTGAACGATCTGACACCAGGGGTCGGCGCGAACGTAGCACCATCCAGTCGCAACGCTTCAGCGTTGGCGCCCGTGGCGGTGATCGTGCCCTGGTTGATCACACTGTTACCGATGCGGGTACCGATCAGTGCCATCCCGGTCGCGTTCATTCCGCTGACAGCGATACTGCCCGAATTCAGGACGTTGTTGGTCACAACACCGCCCTGATCCTTGATGCCAAAAGCCCCGTCACCGTAGGCCGTGATCGAGCCGTCGTTGATCAGGTTCAAAGGTGCGGCAATGGCAGGGGTGTGAATCGCGGCAGCAGCCACGGAAAGCGCCAACAACGAGCGGCGCAGGCAAGAGGTGTTCAATGCAGATTCCCTTCAGAAGCCTATGGAAGACGCGTTTTTCAGCAGGCGCGCCCAGCTTCTTTCAGGCATCCATACCGGCCAACCAGCGGGAGCTGGTTCAGGCGCGGGCAATATACAGGCGCCATCATTTGGACACCATCAAAAAAATGCCAAATGAATGACGTCAGTTTTTCCAATGGATCAAGTGACCTGCACGCCGCCCAATGCACCGACGACCTTGTTGAAGGTGGCTTTCACCGAATCCCCTAGCGGCACGATAAAGGAAACAACTACTAGGGCCACCATCGCAACGATCAGCGCGTACTCAATCGCCGAAGCACCCTCGGTCCGGCTCATGAACAGCTGGAATCGAATGGACAGATACTGCACAAAATGAAGGAACATACGACTTCTCCTGCAAGATGTAGAACACTCTGAAGGTTCTAAGGACTGACACGGTGCATCTTCGATTGCGGGAACAGGTTGTCCAGGGTCTCCAGAAGGCGAACGTGATAGATCGGTTTGCGAAACAGGTCCAGCACCTGCAAGCGCAGCATGTCGTTGACGTCGTCCATGTCGGCATGGCCGGAGGTCACGATCACCGGCAAGTGCTGTCGGGATGTGTGTTCACGCAAACGGCGGATCAATGACATGCCGCTTTCTTCGGGCATGCACAGATCGGTGATGACCAACGCGATATCGGGGTGACGAGTCAGATGCTGCAACGCGAGTTTGACCGAGGTTGCGGTGTAGCAACAAAAGCCCTCGCCCTCCAGCAATTCCGCAAGCTCCAACAGGGCGTCTTCTTCGTCGTCCACCAGAAGCAACTGTTGGCGCGGAGCTGAAGAAGCGTTCATGTGTGATTCCTGTCACTGAGTCAACAATCGGGTACGCGTGCGCGGCCCCACCGGTCAGGGCACAACCGTCCCCCCCAGTGAAGTAATGACTTTGTTGAAAGTGTCATGAACCGACTTGCCCATATTCGGGATGAAGGCTACGACGATCAGTGCCACCATCGCGATAATCAACGCATATTCAATGGCTGCAGCGCCCTCGGTCCTGTTCATGAATAACTGGAAACGGATGTGCAGATACCGCACGAAGTTAAGGAACATACGACTTCTCCTTTGCGCCGAGGGCGCCGATGAAACAGGTGCACGACATGATTGCGCTTTGCCATCGGAGCATTGCCAACAAACCCCGCTCCAGCAACTGTAATAAGCGATTAATCACAAAGTATTAACCGGAATGTTGGCGCCTGAAATACGACGAATTCACCGGAGTTTCATGCGTTTATGAGTTATTTTTTTGCCCAGTGATGGCGTTTTGATTTAGTTGCACTACTTTCAAATAGCGAATTAGTTGCATGTTCATAGCTGCCTGATTGCGAATTATCTCGTTGAACGTTACGAGCCGGTGATGCAGCAGGAAAGGGAGAGCCGTCATGAACAGCCGCGTCACTATGGGTCTGGCTGGACTACTGTTAGTCGCAGCCGTCATTGTCGGGTACTGGGGGTTGGTGCTGAGCCGGCAACCGCTAGCAACCGAACCCGTCACCACCCCTGTCACCGTTGCGCTGGAAAAAACCGTTGCTAGCGCCGAAGACCAGACGCGCCAGGCCGTCGTCGTGCTGGTGCATGATGTCCTGCCGTTTACCCCCCTCACCGCCGCCGACCTGACCCTGGAAAAACTCCGCAGCGCCCCCGTCGGCAGCTTGAACAGCCTGGACCAGGCCGTTGGCCGCACACCCTGGCGGCGCCTGAGCGCGGGCACCTGGCTGAGCAACGAGAGTTTCGAGGCCGGCGGCGCGCTGGCACGAATGATCCACAGCGATGAACGCGCGCTGGCGGTGGCGGTAGACGAAGTCATTGGCGCTGCCGGACAACTGATCCCGGGGGATTACGTCGACGTGCTGTTGTTCTTGCGTCAGGACGCCATCAATACGCAGCAGTCGGCGCAAATCGTGATTCCGGCCATGCGTGTACTCGGCGTTGGCGAACAATTCGGCTTGACCAACGAAGGCAAACCCGCCTCCCCCACCGCCAGCACCGACGAAAAACTCAAACAGGATCAACGCCGCATCGCGGCCCGCAGCGTCGTGCTGGCGGTGCCGGAACAACTGCTCAGCCGAATGATGCTGGCGACTCAGGTCGGCACCTTGCGCCTGGCCGTACGCAGCAGCGAAGAACAACTCCTGGCCAAATACTGGGCCGGTGAAAGCGACTCATCCACCCGCCTGAGTAGCGCCAACAGTCAGCTATTCCAGTTCAATCAACTGGCCCAGGGCATTGCACCGAAAACCATCGTCCACACCCGCACGGTAGAGGTGTCGCGGCGCGGCATCGAGGTCATACGCGGCAATCAGGTCACCCAACAAACCCCTTGATTGCGCAAGGGTGCATGGCCTCAAAAAACGGCAACTTCGACACACGCATCGGACTCTCACCATGAGCCAGAACCTGAGCCAGACGTTCCTTGCGATTACTCGCAACAGCACTGACCTTGAATGGTTGCAAGGCGCACTGGCGCCCTTGGGCCAAGTGGTCAGCGCCGGTGGCGGCAGCCTCGATGAACTGCTCGCGCTGGTCGACGTGACCTTCGCCAGCCTGGTGTTCATCGGCCTCGACCGCGACCATGTAGTGGCCCAGAGTGCGTTGATCGAAGGTGCGCTGGAAGCCAAACCGATGCTGGCCATCGTCGCGCTGGGCGACGGCATGGACAATCAGTTGGTGCTCAACGCCATGCGCGCCGGAGCTCGGGATTTTGTAGCCTACGGCTCACGCGCCAGCGAAGTCTCGGGCCTGGTACGACGCCTGAGCAAACGTCTGCCGCCTGTCGCAACCACTACCCAAATGGGTGGCCTGACAGTGCTCTTTGGTACTCAAAGCAACGCCGACGGCGCCCTGCTCGCCGGACACCTGGCCCTGGTGATCCAGAAGAGTGGCCAGCACACCTTGCTGCTCGACCTCGGCCTGCCCCGTGGTGACAGCCTTGCGTTGTTAGGCCTGGAGAGCTCGTTCCATTTTGGTGATGCATTGCGGCATCTGCGGCGCCTTGATGCGACGCTGATCGACAGCGCCTTCACCAGCGCCGAAGCCGGATTGCGAATCCTCGCCTACGCCAACAATGACGAACCGCTGGAGCGCACCAGCGCCGCCGAGCTGTACATGTTGCTCAGCGCCTTGCGACAACACTTTCAACACATCGTGGTGAACCTCACCGGCCAACCTGACAGCGAAGCCCTGCGCACCTTCGTCAGCCATTGCGACAAATTACTGTGGTACACCGACCAGAGCGTGCTCGACTGCCGACGCAACCTCACGGTGCTCAACCTGTGGCGCGAAAAAGGCATGAAGCTTGAGCACGCCCAACTGCTGGTCGACCGTTACCTGCGCCACTGCGCCCCGGACGCCGACACCCTGGGCAAAACCTTTGGCCTCGAAGTCATCGCCGTCCTGGCCTACAGCCCAGAGGTTCGGCTCAACGCCAAAAACCAGGGCGTAACCCTGTTTGACCTGGCTCCCCGCGAGGTCCTGACCCAAAGTTTGCGCACCTTGGGCGAACGTCTGGCCAAGCACTCTGAAACGCTGGCAACCCCCAAAATCAGTTGGCTGAATCGCTTGCGAGGCCACAAATGAGCGGTGAAAAACTCTTCGGTGCACAGACTCAAAGCCCGATTGGCAACACCGACCACGAGGGCCTGAAGCTGGTGCTGCATCGCTATGTCATCGATGCCATCGAAGAGTCGGGGAAAAACCTGCTGGAAGGTTCGCGCCCGCTCCTTGCGCAATTCGTCACCGACAAGGTCGCCGAATACATCGCCCGCTTGCACCTGGCGATTTCGCGCTACGAAATGGAGCGTCTGGCAGAAGAAATCGTCGACGAACTCACCGGTTTCGGTCCACTGGAAGTGCTGCTGCGCGACCCCGCCGTGACCGAAATCCTGGTCAACGGCCCTCACCGGGTGTTCATCGAACGTGACGGTGTATTGCACCAAAGCGACCTGCGATTCATCGACGCGCATCATGTCGAACGGGTCATGCAACGGATCCTCGCGCCACTCGGACGGCGTCTGGACGAGTCATCGCCGATGGTCGATGCGCGCATGCCGGACGGTAGCCGGGTCAATGCGATCATCCCGCCCATTGCGCTGGACGGGCCGTGCCTGTCGATTCGTAAATTTCGCAAGGACATGCTTAAAAGCAGCGACCTGATGGCGATGCAAACCATTGACCAGGCGATTTTCGACTTCATCGAGAAAGCCGTCGGCAAACGCTGCAACATCCTCATCAGCGGCGGGACCGGCACCGGTAAAACCACGCTGCTGAATATCCTCAGTCAACTGATCGATCCTCACGAACGCCTGGTGACCATCGAAGATGTCGCCGAGCTGCAACTGGGCCACCCTCACGTCGTGCGCCTGGAAACCCGCCCGCCGAACGCCGAGGGCCACGGCGAAGTGAAAGCCAGTGACCTGATCCGCAACGCCCTGCGGATGCGCCCGGATCGAATCATCCTTGGCGAAATCCGTGGCGTTGAAGTGCTCGACGTACTGACCGCCATGAACACCGGTCACGACGGTTCGATGAGCACCGTCCACGCCAACAATGCTCAGGACGCGCTGTTGCGCCTGGAGACGTTAGTGGGCCTGACCGGGCGTCAAATCGCCGAGCGCACGCTACGGCAGATGATTTGCGCGGCACTCGACGTGGTGATTCAACTGACGCGCCTGCCCGATGGCCGACGCTGCGTCAGCGAGGTGGTGGAAGTGGTGGGGATCCGCGAGGACATCTACGTCACCAACACCCTGTTTCGTTTCGACCGACGGACCGGTTTCGGCTTTCTGCGCGAGGCGGTCAACCCCGCTGGCGACAAGCTGCGCCATGAGCTGGCTCTGCCCCTCAACTGACTTGACGAGGCTTGCGCGATGATCGGTCCGATACTGCTCAGCCTGATGTTTCTCGTGTTGCTGGGACTGTCGATCTGGCTGTTCTATCAAGGCCTGCGCAAGACCAGCAACGAACGCGTGCTGAATCGCCTTGCTCAGGGGCAACCGCATCTGATCGTCGAAAACCCGGCGTGGGCCAACCTTGAGCGGACCTTTGTGCGCGCAGGCCTGGGCCGCCCGACGGAGCGTCTGCCGCTATGGCTGGGATTTTGGGTGTTTATCGGTCTGCTCGGGTTTGTGCTGGACGGCTGGCTGGGACTGCTGACACTGTTAGTCCTGCAACCGTTGATTCTACGCCTGTACATTTCCTGGCGTTATCGGCGTCGCCTGAGGCGAATGATCGAACAGTTGCCGGCGTTGCTCGATCACACCATACGCAGCCTCAAATCCGGCCGCACCCTGGCCGACGCGGTGATGGGCAGCATCGAGGCCAGCGCCAACCCGCTTAAAAGAGCGATGGGACGAATTCAGCGCAACGTGCAATTGGGGATCAACCTGCCCGACGCCGTGCACGATTTTGCCGAGTTTTACGACCAGGACGAACTGCGCATGTTTGCCTTGGGATTGAAGGTCAATCACCGTTACGGCGGCAATGCCAGCGAGCTGCTGGAGAACCTGATGAAGCTGATTCGCGAACGCGAGCAAGGCGCCCGTCAGCTTCGGGCCATGACCGGCGAGACCCGAATGACCTCCTGGGTTCTGGGGGCATTGCCCCTCCTCATCGCCAGTTACTTCATGCTGACCAATCCCGGTTACATGCTGAGCATGTGGCACGACCCTTCCGGCCAGCACATGCTGATCGCCGCGGTTGGCTTACAGATCGTCGGGTGCCTGGCGCTGTGGCGCATGTTACGGAGTGTCTGAGATGGTCTTACTGGTGAGCGCCTTGCTGTTTCTGGGAGCCATAGCGCTGGTGCTCGGCCATCTGCTGGAGCAGCGACGACGCGCGCGGCATGTCACCCAACGCCTGCAAGGGCATGTGGCGCACGACAACACTTTCGGCAACTGGCTGCGGGCGCTCGGCAACAGCCGGTTTGGCCAGCGCTCGCTCAGCATCGACAGTGAAACCCAGACCTTGCTCGCACGCCTGGGTTGGCGCAAATCCAGCGAGCGCTCGTTATTCGCCGCATGCCAGGTCGGCACGCCTCTGCTGGTGTTCGGGCTCGCAGTGTTCTTTCAACAGGTGTTCTACCCCTCCGCGCAAAACCACTGGCTTGCGCCGATACTGGGCGCCGGGCTGGGTTATCTCTTGCCCAAACGACTATTGGCCTATGCGGTAAAACGTCGGCAAAGAAACATTGCCATCGAGATCTCGACGTTCATCCCACTGCTGCGCATTCTCTTCGAATCGGGCATGGCCGTAGAGCAGTCACTGCGCGTACTCAGCAGCGAGGCGCATAAACTGCTTCCGGAGCTGACCACTGAACTACGGCTGATCCTGACTCGGGTCGACTCCGGCCTGGAACTCGGCCAGGAGCTGCACAAGACCGCGACGCTGCTGACGGTAGATGAACTCACCGACACCTGCGTGATCCTCCAGCAACTGATCCATCAGGGCGGCGGCGCCATGAAATCGCTGCTCACGCTCAAGCAATTACTCGATGACCGGCGCCTGACACACCAGCAGGAATACATCTCGAAAATGTCCGCCAAGATGTCCGTGGTGATGATGCTGTTTCTGTTTCCCGCCTTGCTGATCGTCTTGGCCGGCCCGGGGTTCACTGCTATTGGCCGGGCGTTTGGGTCCTAGAATCGCGTCATCAGTTCCTACAACTTTGAAATACGACGGATGAGCCACCAGCAGCTACCGAGCCTGCGCGGGAACCTGATTGCCGGTAAAGAGGCCCGTAAGCCTTGCAGTGAACAACAGACGCCATCTCTGACAAGCCAGCTCCAGATTCGGATTCACCCTACTCAATTAAGCAACTTGTCCGACATCCGTACTTGAGCCGACTCGCCACAGTCTCCCGTTTCCACGGAACGGGACACGGGCATGACCAAACTCATCCCCAAAAGCCAACTCGCCAGCCAGCGCGGCCAGGTGCTCGACAGCAGCCAGGCGGCCTATAACCTGCGCCAGGCCCTAAGTTCTCCAGACAATCTGCAAGGTTTCGACGACCTGCTGAGAGCCGTCGGCGTACATCGCTCCAACTACATGCAGGCGACCCATCAGAAAAAACTCATCGACGCTGTCAGCAGCGGAGACTGGCTGATGGTGGTGCCTCGCGTCGCCGCCGATAACGGCGGCGCCTCATGGAACGCCTTCAAACCAAAACCCGAACCGCCACCGGCGCAGCATCTGGTCGAAGATCACGCTTTCACCCTGCCCCAACCGGTCGAATCCGGGTTTCACATCATCCAGCGGCCGATGAGTCTCGAAACACTGGAACGCTCGCTGTACGAAAACTCGCCCAGCGATGCCTTGCGTAAAGTGTTCCGCTCACTCAACCGCCATCTCGGCGAACAGGTGAAACCAGGACAGATGGTGATCTTCAGCGATTCTCGGCATTACCTGTGTCGCCGCGAAGAAGCACAAATGATGATCGCCGCTGAAAAGACCAACGAAGCGCTCAAGGACCTAAGCGATGAAGAAGCGGCATTCATGGTTGAGCATCATGAGGTGATCGAGCCGTTTTTGGGGGTCGCCTCAGGAGCGCTGGGTGTGGCGTCCTTTATGGTTGGCCAGCATCTGGAAACGCTGCGAAACACCCTCACCGAGCTTGAGCGTTTACATCAGGAACAGTACCGGCAATACGGCCACCTGAAATCCCCCGTTTTTTTTGCGCAGCGTAAGCGACTCATGGCGAAACTGGATGCCAGTTTGGGACCTATGATGCGTAAGACTACGGGCATCCCGGATCACCCCAAACTCAAACGTGCGTTAGGACTATCCACTCGTCGAACGGTTCATCATTGGAGCAAAGCTGGCGCACCGACTCAGTTGCCAGGTTATGCCACTCATATCGAGGGTGTTGCGCGAGCCTCGAAGTACATGAAAGCGGGTGGTTATGTGGCGATTGGTTTGGGTGCCAGTTCTGCGGCAATGAAAATTCATGAGACGTGTCGAGCCGGGCGGGTGGAGGAGTGTCGGCAGGTGAAGTTTGTGGAGGGAGGAAAGTTGCTGGGAAATGTCGCAGGAGGCGCTGTCGCGAGCGCAATTGGAGTAACAGTGGCCGAGGGCACATGTTTAGCCATCGGTGCAGGGACTTATGGGGTGGGCGGTATGGTTTGCATGCTGGTTGTAAGCGGAATGTTGGCATCGCAAATGGGAGACAGTGGCGGTCAAGCTGGCGAATACTTCGGCGAGAAATTGTATGAGGTAACTGAGTAATGACGCTTGACCAAATTATAGGCTTGTCTGGCATCCCACTGTTCACACTATTTTTCCTGAACTACGCATTTATGGTCTATGTCGCGACCTACAAGCTTAAAGAGATGCAAAGTCACTTTAAACACTCCCGTTTTGTCGCATCTCACCGAGGTGACGCCAGTACTCCGCTCATCCTCAGAACCGGGAATTTAGTGTTGATATGGTCGCTGTTGGTGTTCAAGTTTTTCCGAAAAATGGACCCAAACTCAATCGAGGAAGTAAAGCACTTCCCAAGGAACCTGCGGCCTTGGGTCATGATTCCTGGTCACATCAATGCGTGCTGCATCGTTTGGGGGTTTGGAGTTTTAGTTTGGATCAATATTAAGGGCTACTTGTGATAGCTCTCCCCATTGATCAAATTCAACCCACTTTATGGATGATTGTTTTTCTTCTGACTTTTCTCAGCCAGGCAATCATATTGTTTGCCGCCTACTTCAAGCTCGATCACATTGAAAAATACTTCATCGCGTCTCATCTCGTGAGCATCAATCGAAAAAGTGTAGGCAACGGTCCGTTTGGACGGATGAACAGACTAAGGCTGATAGGTGCGTTAACAGGCAGTTTCTTTCAGCATCAGATGTTGGACCCTTATGCGTTTATGGAAGCTGAAACCCTGCCGACGCGTCTAAGAATATGGGTGGGAATTCCAAGAAATCTGATACGCATCGCGATGACCTGTGCTGGACTTCTCTTGCTCTGGGACGGTTTGCTGTATATGCACACAACAATTACCAGTCCAATGGACGAGCTGAAACTGCTCTACACAGCCCTGTTGAGTGCCTTTCTTGTCCTGACGCTGATGATTTTATTGCTGCGGGCATACATCAGTATTTTCAAACTGGAAGAACTTGAATCACATCTCTGCAACTCCTACTTTGTAGGCCGCAATCGCCGAGTAATGGGTAATGGGTAATGGGTAATGGGTAATGGGTTGTACGGTCGTAGCTACCGCCTGAGTCACCTCTCGATAATGCTGCATGCGCAAGATTCATTCCTGCTGAGAAGCGACCCGCACTCTATCGATGACATTCAGCGGTTTCCCTTGCACCTACGACGTTGGATCATCATTTCCCATCGAATGGTTGCCTATTCATTATTCGGTTTTTTTACCCTATGGGGATGGGGAACGTATTCCGGACTGCTGGACTGAGCCGCGGGCCACACACTTCTATTTGCTGTAAAGGTGTTCGTAGCGAACTCAAGATCGTCATCGCGGGCATCTGATCCTTACCCGCGATAAACGACAACAAGGTTTACCTGAAGCAACGCTCAGGGTTTGACGACATACTCCGCCGGTTCTTCAGGGTCCATATTGTCCAGCGCTCGATCCACCAGCAGCCGGATCCCGTCGATCATCCTGCAAATACCTAGCGCCACATTGCGTCGAGACCCTTCGATCTCGAACGCCAGGTCAGCGGCCATGGCCTTGACCGAAGCCAGGTCCTCCGAAGCGTTCGCCAGCAGGCTTTCATTGTCGATACCCGGGTTGACCGCAAACAACCGGTCCGAATGCAGATCGCTGAAGCGCAGCTTCGACAGGGTCGGTTTCAGGTAATGATCGAGGGCACGATGGGCAGCGTCGTGGAGCTTTTTCGAGTCGGGAGAATCGTAGGGGGAAACGTCGTCGTGTTCGGGGGGATTGGGAATGGACGTGGTCATGTCGGTACTCCGAATATGAAATGGATATACCAAGTAATTCGGGCCGCGACGCCCGGACGCTGAATTGGCAGCGACGTTTGAAGGCTAGAGGTGGCGCTTCCGAGCGGCAACCTGAAAGACATGTCAGAGATTTCGATCAATCCCACGCGGAGCGTAGGAACGATCTCAAGTCCTACACACCCCAACCACTCAGGCCGGCTGTCAGGCCGCCGTGCTTTGCTTTTGATCCACCCGCCCCTTCGGCAGGCCGAGTGAAGGTGTTCATCAGGGGGTGGGCGCGCAGCGCCGTACGGCGCAGCCGGACACATCGAGAGGAGGTCGTCGCGAAGCAGACCGTAGGCGATGCCCCCTGATGGACACCGTAGCGAGGGAACGCCGAGCCTAAGCGAGGTGCCGTACGCTTGGGGCGAGACCTTTTGGTTCCTTTTGTGTCGTCTGACAAAAGGGACTCGCCGTAAGGGCGAAACCATAAGCAGCCGTTACCGCAGCAACGGATATGTACACCAAAGCCTAGTGCGCCGTAACCCGCGACCGCCCCCCAGAACTCCCAGGCGACAAAGCCAACGCCAACTGCGTCCGATTATGCATATGCGTCAACCGCAACACCTGCGACACATACAACTTCACCGTGTTCTCGGTAATCCCCAACTCACAGGCAATCTGATAATTGGTCTGCCCCTTGCCCACCAACCGCGCAACATCCAATTGACGAGGCGACAGCTGATCAAAGATCGCCGGCATCCGTTCCCGATCAACCTCCCCACCCGATGGCACAGACGGAGCACGACGAACTTTATCAAGGTCCTGATAAAGGTCATCGATCGATTCGGAAAGGTCTTGCAGCTTCTGATTCAAGTGCCCCAACTGCACACTCTTTTGCCGTTCCTGAAGCGCGACCTCCTGACGCTGCAAACCTTCCAGCAGCTCATCCAGGTCAATCGGCTTCTGGTAGTAATCGGCAATCCCGGCGCGCAGGGCCTTGATCACATCCTGCTTGTCGGCACGCCCGGTGAGCATGATGGCTTCGAATGCCCGGTGCTTGCCGGCGATGCGTTGCAGCTCCTGAACCAGCTGAATACCGTCGAGCCCGGGCATGTGCAAATCACAGAGGACCAGGCCGATGTCGACGTCTTCGCGAAAGCGCGTGATGGCTTGCTGGCTGGACTCACAAGGGACACAACGGTAACCGCTGCTTTCAAGAAACTCGCAAAGCTCTTCCACGATCAGCGGTTGATCGTCGACCACCAGCACTTTTACCGCAGAAGCAGGCTTGTTCACGTGCGCCTCCATGCCCTGTCCGAAGACTGTCACTTCCTGTACCGACAGCGGCGAGCTGTACAGGCCTGAACTGAAAGTAGACCTACTTTCCTACTATGTACATAGCGATATGTCGTGCCGAACGACTAGCGGATACAGGCCAGTGTCAGCAGCATGCCGATCAGCACAAAGGGCGCAAAGGGTGGTTTTCTTGACAGCTCGGGAGCGAGGTATTGAAGTCGGGCCCTAAGCCGTTGACTCATATGCGGCCAGACCTTTGAAGCAATCAATAGCCACACCAGGCCAGCCATTCCAGCGCCGATAAAACTGCCGAGCAAATGCAGGTTGTCGGTCGCCAGGCCGATCGTCGCCATCAGCTTCACATCGCCGGCTCCCAACCGTCCCAACCCATAACCGGGCAAGGTAAACAGCAGCGCCAGCAGCAATGCCCACCCGCCCTGAACGTCAGGCGCGCCCAGCCAGGTGGTGCCGGTCCACAACAGATAAATCAATGCCAACAACCCGACACCCAAGGTCAGGCTGTTGGCAATATGCCGTTGCTGAACATCCTGTGCCGCGCAAAGCGCCAGCCAGATCAGTAGGACAAAACTCTGCATCCGGTAAAAATCGTCCGCTTTGGCTGAATGATTCTATGCTCATACCACGTAGTCGTTGTCAGGGTAGACGCACTCATGAAATCAGGCCTCCCCAGAAAGCAAAAAGGTGCTGTGGCGATTGAGTTCGCCTTGGTGTTCGTGATCTTTTTTGCGGTGTTCTACGCAATCGTCAGCTACAGCCTGCCGCTGTTGCTGGTGCAGTCATTCAACGAAGCCACGGCCGAGGCAGTCCGGCAAAGCGTCGCGCTTGATCCGAAGACGCCCAACTACCCAACGGCGATGGAGAACCTGGCAAACAGTGTTTTACAGCAGCAACTGTCCTGGGTGCCAAGCACCTTCAACATCACCTTTGGTGTCGACGCCAAGGCGGCCTATAACGCAGGCACCGGATTACTGACGGTCAGCGTGACGTACCCCACCAGCAAGCTCAATCAGGTCATCCCGTTCCTCGTCCTGCCGGGTGTCGGCACCGTGCCCAATCTGCCGACGAACCTGACGGCACAATCGAGTCTTCAATTTTGACACCTGGGGAAAAGCTCTTTGGCCGACTGCTCAATCGTCCGCCATTCCAGGAGCCCGACACGCCCTACAGCCTGGTGACACAGAATGTCGGATTACACCTGCTGCTGACCCCTCAGGGCCGGGTGCTGAAAATGAGTGGCCCCTTGCGTCATGCATTGACGCAGCGTCCTCACGCCGACCAACCCCCACACCTGATCGATTACCTGCTGCCCCACAGCCATTTGGTCGTCGAAGGCACACCCGCCGAATGGCAAGGCCAAAACCTGGACCTGGATTTCGCCGGCCTCGGTGGCCAAACCCTGCACCTGCGCGGCTGGGTTCAGCCGACGCCTGACAGCTGGCTGCTGCAGTTGCTCGACATCGGTGATTTGCTGCACGAACGCCAACAGGCCCACAGCCGCGAGGAATGTCAGTCGTTCGCCGGACACATGAGCGAACAGCTTCGCCTGTGCAGCCTGATGCGCCTGCCCGAGGTGCTGACCGAGCAACTTCAAGGCCTGGCCCAGCGCTGGCACATTCCCTGTGTGGCCATCGCGCTGCTCGACGATCAGGAACAAGGCTGGCTGATCCACAGCCAGTACAACGCCCACGATGCGCCGCAGCTGTGGCAAACCGGCCAACCGCTGGGCACCAGTCTGGACAGTTTGAGCGGTAAAACGCCGTTGCGCTTGAGCGTCGCGCATGGTTTCAGCGAGCACCCGCGGTTGCAGGGGACCTTCGGTAATACCGACGGATTTCTGGTGCCTTATCGGGACGATCACGGTGTCGCCGCCTGGTTGCTCTGTGGTTTTTACCCGGTGCAGCAACGTGCGCCGCAGCTCAGCGAGCGTGACTGGTCGCTGCTGGCCGCAGCGCTGGCCGGACCACTGCTGGGGCGTTTACGCGAGCAGCATCAACATCATCAACTGGAGCGACTCGAAGCCCTGCAAGGTTTGCTGGGCACCGGTTGGTGGGAGCTGTTCGGCAACATTGACGAGGTTCAACTGGCACCGCAACTGGCGTTCACCCTGCACCTGGAGAGTGCCCGTTTACCGCTGGACCAGTGGCTGACGCTGATCCATCCGGCCGACCGCCAAGAGCTGGCCAGCCGCGTGCAGGACCTGCAACAACACGGCAAGACCTTGCTGCTGTGCGTGCGTCTGCACCGCGCTGACGACGCCCAGACGCCGATCTGGTATCGCCTGCAAGGCCAGGCGCTAGGCGTAGGTGAACAGCGTCGGCTGGTGGGGTTCATGCTCGACATCAGTGACATCAAGAATCAACAGCAACAGGCCGCCGCTGCCCATGCCCGCCTGGACAACCTGATCGCCAGTTCGCCGGCGGTGATCTATGTGCAACGCTATGTCGAAGGCGCGCTGCAACCGAGCTTTTTCAGTGCCAGCCTGCTGCCGTTGCTCGGTTGGAACCTGAATGATTTAGCCGGCAACGCGCTGGTAGAGCGGGTTCACCCCGAAGACCGTGACCTGTATTTCGAGCGCACCCGCCAACTGCTGCGCGAAGGATCGGTACGCGCGCGTTACCGTCTGCGTGACCAGCGTGGCGACTATCACTGGCTGCTCGATGAGGCCCGGCTGCTGCGCGATGACCTCGGGCTACCCGTGGAGGCAGTCGGTTTGTGGCTGGACGTCAGCGAAGCGACCCAGGCCGCCGAACAGGTCAAACAGAGCGAGGAGCGCTACCGGATGCTGGTGGAAGATTCGCCAGCGATGATCTGCCGCTACCGTCCTGACTTGACGCTGACATTCGGCAATCGGCCCTTGGCGACGTACCTGGAATGCACACCCGAACAATTGCCCGGTGTCGATCTGGCCAGTTGGCTGTCGGCCGAACAGCGCCAGGCCTTTGTGCTGCGCCTGCGCCAATTGACGCCGGAGTTCCCGGTGAGCACCGCGGAAATCAGCCTGCAACTCCCCGGGCGCGAACATGCCTGGTGGGTCTGGTCGGATCGCGGGGTGTTCGACGAGCGGGGTCGCCTGATCGAAATTCAGGCCGTGGGCCGCGACAACACCGAAGTCCGCCGTTCGCAACAACAGCTCACGCAAAGCGCAAAAATGGCCACCCTGGGAGAAATGGCCACCGGGCTGGCGCATGAAATCAACCAGCCACTGAACGTGATGCGCATGGCCATCGTCAACGTGCTCAAGCGCTTGAGCAACGGCGATGTACAGATCGACTACCTGCAAGACAAACTCAAGCGTATCGACGCCCAGGTCCAGCGCGCGGCGCGGGTGGTCGATCACATGCGGGTGTTCGGCCGGCGCTCGGAAATCGAGCAACAGTTGTTCAACCCGGCGCAAGCGGTGGAAGGCACGCTGTCGTTGCTGGCCGAAGGCATGCGCGGCAAAGGCGTCGACTTGCGGATCAGCGAGTTCGGCTTCGAAGCCAATGTACGTGGCCATGTCGATCAGCTGGAGCAAGTGTTGATCAACCTGATGGTCAACGCTCGCGACGCACTGCTGAGCAAGCGCGAAAGCGACCCGGCGTTCAAGCCGTGGATTTCACTGTATGCCGAACGTGACCACAGCTCGCTGCGGCTGTGGGTCGAAGACAACGCTGGCGGTATTGATCCGCGTTTGCTGGAGCGAATCTTCGAACCGTTCTTCACCACCAAACCGGTCGGTGTGGGCACCGGTCTGGGGTTGTCGGTGAGCTACGGCATCGTCGAGAACATGGGCGGACAGTTGAGTGTGCGCAACTCGACCGAGGGCGCGCGGTTCTGTATCGAGCTGCCGATTGCGCTGGGTGATCAGATTACCAGGTAGGCTTTGCCTTTTTGGCCGCAGGTGAGGTTGAACCCCACATCGACTTTGTTGACGTCGATCCCCAGATTGAGCAGCAGGCTGTTCACCAGCGGATCGACCAAGGGCGCCAGCAGACCATCGATTGCGTTGACCAGCAGCGTTGTTACGTCAGCCAGCAGCGATGACAGCGTGCTGAGCAGCAATGCCGTCAGACCGTTAATCGTCGGCGTGTGCTGAATGAGCGTAATGCCTCCCAAGGTCCCGCTCAAACTGCCGACGACACCCGATACCGAAACGGTGTGGGTCGGCAGTGGCGGGACATTGATTTCCTTGGGGTTGTTGTAGGTGTAGTTAGGGTCACTGGCCCCGGCGATCGGGCTGTCGATCATGATTTCACTGCCACCGCCGGTAAACGGTGTGCGCGGACCGCAGGTGAAGGTCAGTCCCTGGCAGGTCCTGCTGCCGATATCGACCAGGGTTAACGGTGTAAGCGCTGACAACGGCGAGGAGGAGAACCAGATTGCAGGGTTGATCTGGCCGACTTTGACTTTGAGCGTGGAAATGTCCGTGGTCGCAGTAAGACTTTTGCTGTTCGGATTGACGCATGAGTAATCGGTGACATAACTGCTCCCGACTCCCGCTTCAATCCCTACATCAAGGTTGAGGCCTTCAGGCGCTATTTGCAGGTCCGTTTGTGTGCAGGTTGCCAACAGGCACCCGGGTGCCAGCAGCGTGTTGATAGAAACGACAATTGCGCTCAACAGCGTATTCACCAACTGCAACACCGCATTGATCAGAGAAAGGTCGACCGTTGTGAGCAGTCTTACCTGCGCCGTCTTCACATAGATCCGGTTCACGCCCAACGGGTCAGCCTTGGCCAGTTCCGGATCTCCCACGGCAGAAAACTGCGGCGGCTCAATCACTTTTACACGGGTTGTGACGCCCAGCAGCCCCAGTACGCTCACCGGCAGAACGGCGGTCACCGCACTGTTTTTATTCGCCAACTGCACAAAGCCCTGAACCAGCTGAAACAGCTGCACCGTGGCATCCAGGCCGGCCGTCGAGGTGCCCGTCTGAAGTTGCAGCACATCGCCAAGTTTGATCGGTGGTGCATTGCTGGCCCCCACCTGCAGACTGGTCAGCGCCGTCATCACATCGGCAGTGGCACCGTTCAGACCTGCAACCGTTGCAGCGGCGTGTATGAATTGGGTGACCGTTCCTTGCGTGCTGAGCAATGCCGTGTAATCACCTGCAGTAACTCCGAGATCGATAGCTAACTGATCCATGAACTTCAGCAGGTTGATATCGGTGTGGACCAAGCCGTCCCAGCCCACGGCTGTCAGGTTCACGCTGCCACCCAGAAGGCTCGAAAACAGCGGATTCAAGAGATTCGACCTGGCGGTATCGACGCTGGCGACCGAACTGCGAATGCTTAGCTGTGCCAGCGTCGGTTGCGGCGCCGCGGCCACCGCCTTGGCGGTCAGCGTGGTATTGGCACTGAGCGAAGCCCCACTGAACAATGCCTGAATACCCGCCGCGGCACTGGTCGATACCATGTTGGTGGCAACCACCTGAATAGCCATCGATTGCGCGGCATTGGGGACGAAAGTGCGCAGGTTGGTCGGCGCCGTCGCCAGCGAACCGCAGGTGGTGGTCAAGGTGCTGGTGGGGCTGACGATGAACGCATTACGAACCGCGCTTTGCCCGGCATAACTGGCCGCCGTCAGGCCCGGCAGGCAGGTACCGCCGCGGCTGACCGCTTCCAGTGCGGCGTTGTCCACGACCCGTTGCAACTTGCGTTGCTCCACATAGAGCCGGCCACTGTCGACCACCAACAGCGCAATCAAAAGCGCCAGTCCGAAGGTCATTGCCGCGAGCAAACCAATAGCGCCACGTTGCCCGGCGGGGCCGCGAAACTGCAAACGGGGAGACATCGAGCACTCCTTTGCCGGCGCACTGCCGAGCGCTACCTCCGGTGGTGCAGGCAGTGTAGTCAAGGCTCGAGCACGGCGCTGGCAACTTGCCAGCGCCGATGATTCAAGTGCTTTATTTCGGTGGGTAATTGCTCAATATCCGCCCTACCGTCGCGCGAATCGCGGCGCTGCGGTCGGCGGGCTGCGGCGATCTGCTGAGCAGTTGTTCATCACTGCCACGCCAGACCAGCTTGCCATCCTTGCCATCGAGCAGGTCGATCTGAAGTGTGGCGACCTTGTAAGAGACGTTGCGGGTTTCGTTGTACATCGGTGCGCCCCAGTAGCCGTTCCAGGGGCCACCCCAACCACCGCCATAGTTAGTGGTGATTTGCTGCTGGCGATCCTCGACGATCAGGTAGGTCCGCACATTGACGTCAGCCTTGGCACCGGTAGCGGCCGGGCGCAGACCACGCTGGTCGAGTTGATCGGCAACCGCCTGGCGAATGCGTTGTTCGGTGAGGTCGCTCTTGATCCGCGGATCGTCGGGACGGTATTGCACGGCAGGCTCTTTCCAGGCCCAACTGCGATAGGCGGCGAAATCGCGGCTGGCATCAAAATCGTGATTGACCTGGGTCGTTTGGCAGGCGCTGAGCAACACAGCGCAAGCCAGTAATGAGAGACGGCGGGACATGATTTTTCTCCGGGTCCAGGCAGGGAACCTAACTAGGAGGATACGCCGCTACCGCCTTTTCCACAGCTGTTCGTAACGCATCGCCACGCTCTATTTCGTTGCCCTGAAGGCCCGCTTCAGCGCTGGCACTCCAGACCGGTTGCCCGGTGCTGGCGTCGAACAAATCCACCCGGATCACCAGCACTTGCACCTGATAGGTACGAACGATCGGCACCGTGTTGTACATCCCGTAGCCATTGCCATAACGGTTATAACCGCCGTAGCCGCCATAACCGTAATCCTCCTGGACCTGCTTCAGGCGGGTTTCCTGATGCAGGTCGGCGCTGACCCACAAGTCCGCCGGACGATTGTCGTGCAGCGGACGCAAACCCCGTTGATCCAGCGCATTGCTCACCGCTTCGGCAATCTGCGCCGAGTCGGCCAAGGCCGAACCGTTGGGCAACCGGCCGTTGAGCCAGGCCCAGCTTTGGTAACGGCTGTAATCACGCGGCGCCGCTGGATAGGCGCTGCGATCAAAGGTGTTGGCAGCGTGCGGCGGGGCCGGCGGCAGCGGGTTGGAGCTGGCGATATACGGATTGCTGCCCTGACAGGCACCGAGCCCCAGACACAACATGATCAATCCCAAACGGCGTTTCATGATGCTCTCCACAGAAACCACGGTTCAGACCGGGCGACAGATCCAGTGCAGGTAACGCCCCAGCCCCGCAAAACTCGGGTGCCGACGGTGGGCCAGCTCCATTTCCAGCAAGTCGATCAGTTCGGCACGGGCCTGAAACTCTACCGGCATGTAGTCATGAAAAACCCGCACTCCGCTCTGGGTTTCGACCTGCCACAAACCTTCCAGTTGCGTCGCCAGCTCTCGCGGATCCAGAGGCATCTGCGGGGTCAGGCTCTGCTTCTCGCCGGCCATGTCGTTCTTGCGCATCTTGCGGAAATGGCCCTTGAGCAAGTTGCGGTAAATCAGCGCATCGCGGTTATAGAACGCCAGCGACAGCCAGCCGTCTTTGGTCGTCAGTTGATGCAGCACCGGCAGAATCGCGTGAGGTTCGGCCAACCACTCCAGCACCGCATGGCACAGCACCAGATCGTAAGGCTCGGTGAGTTGACCGAGCAGCTCTTGCCACGGAGCCTGGATAAACGTCGCCGCTTGCCCGGCCTCGGCGAAGCGCTGGCGGGCGCCTTCGAGCATCGGTTCGGCAGGCTCGGCCAGGGTCACCTGGTGCCCGCGCTGGGCCAGCCATAACGACATGTGTCCAAGGCCGGCGCCGATATCCAGCACCCGCAACGGGCGATCCGGCAGGGTTTCAGCCAGGTCGGCCTGCAGCACCGCCAGACGGATTGCGCCTTTGGCACCGCCGTAGATTTTTTCGGCGAAACGGGTCGCCAACTGATCGAAATGACGGTCGCTCATCAGCTGAACCGCCGTTCGCTGTCAGCCAGCTTGCTGCGTACTACCTGTTCCATGTCCAACCCCAGCTCGCTGCACAGCAGCAGTAGATAAAGCACGATATCGCCGACTTCCTGACCGGCATGCGCCAGTTTGTCCGCTGGCAACTGGCGCGACTGGTCTTCGCTCAACCATTGGAAAATTTCCACCAGCTCGGCCATTTCGACACTGGCGGCCATGGCCAGGTTCTTCGGGCTGTGAAATTGCCGCCAGTCGTTGCGGTCACGGATGCAGTGCAGGCGTTCGGTCAGTTCAACAAGGTTCATCGGGCTCTCCTGAAGGCGTATAGCTTCGGGCGGATGGCGGATGAAGGCAAGCACCGAACACTGCTGTCGTTTCGTGACAGTTCGCGAGCAAACCCGCCTGTGTGTTTAGACTTGAAGAGGTGGGTGGGACTAAAAGTCCCGATTCTGACTCTACCCAGTACAGAACGCAGAAGCTTGCCCAGTGGGTGCAGACGTTCAGTTACTATTCGCCAATTCAAACCACCAAACCTCTATGCTTCAAGGGCGCTCGCCAGCCCTGACAATGGCCAAAGCGCTCAGCGCCGGCACCCACTCTTTCATCAGGACGTACACATGCAGGTAGATAGCTTTTTCGAATGGCTTGGCCAGGCGCTGGGTTCGGTCATCCGGTTCATCGTCGATACGCTCAGTGGGTTGTTCAGTGCCTTGACTCACGCCAGCGGCAATTTTGTCGACGGGCTGTCACGAGCACTGGGCATGGAGCCCTCGATCATCAGCATTCTCGTGCTGATCATCGGCTTGATGCTGCTGTACTCGGCGGTCCGCGCGTTCATGCGTGCGTCGATCATCGCAGGGATTATCTGGCTGGTGCTGGGGTTGTGGGTGTTGAGCTGGGTGGTTCACTGAACAACACCTCGCTCACACACGCACAACCTGTAGCAGCTGCCGAAGGCTGCGTTCGAGGGCGAAGCACTCGCCAAGCTGACGACGCGGTCATCCAGAGGGACCTTGGTATGCCATTCACGACGGCTTCGCCGCCGAACGCAGCCTTCGGCAGCTGCTACAGGTGAGGTGCCGAGCCCGAAATCCCTTGACTTACCGGCATCTGAGCAAGCTCCCTCCTCACAAAAAGCCCGCTTTCACAAGACCACTGACGCTTGGATCTGCCGCTACAATGCCCGCTCTCGAAAGGAGCCTGAATGTCTACGTTGATCACCGATTGGCGCGATCGTGCGACCCATCGCCGCGTCTGGGCGCTTGCCGCGCCGATGATTCTTTCGAACATTTCCGTGCCACTGGTGGCGCTGGTCGACAGCACGGTGGTCGGCCACCTGCCCCACGCACATCAGCTCGGCGCGGTCGCGGTGGGCGCCAGCCTGTACACCTTTCTGGCCTGGGCCATGGGGTTTCTGCGCATGGGCTCGACCGGGTTTGCAGCGCAGGCAGCCGGGCGCGGTGATGGCGCGGCATTGCGGCAGATCCTGCTGCAAGGCTTGCTATTGGCGATGGGGCTGGCGCTGCTGCTCGGGATGCTGGGTGTACCGCTCAGTGGCGTGGCGTTGCACTTCATGCAGCCCTCTGCCGAGCTCGATCAACTGACCCGCGAGTTCTTCCACACCCGGTTGTTTGGCTTACCGGCAGCGCTGGCCAGTTATGCGCTGGTCGGCTGGTTCCTCGGCACCCAGAACGCCCGCGCACCGCTGGCGATTCTGCTGACCACCAACCTGGTGAACATCGCGCTGAACCTGTGGTTCGTCCTGGGTCTGCAATGGGGCGTTGTCGGGGCGGCCCGTGCTTCAGTGATCGCCGAATGGACCGGCGCCCTGCTCGGCCTGGCCATGACCCGTAACGCCCTGCGCGCCTACCCCGGGCATATCGCCTGGGCGGCACTGGCGCTGTGGCAGAGCTGGCGGCCGCTGCTGGCGGTCAACCGGGACATTTTCATTCGCAGTCTGGCGCTGCAATCGGTGTTCTTCATGGTGACCGTGCAAGGCGCACGGCTCGGCGATGCGACGGTGGCGGCCAATGCATTATTGCTCAATGGCTTGCTGTTGACCGCCCATGCCCTGGACGGCCTGGCCCACGCGGTGGAGGCTCTGTGCGGCCATGCCATCGGTGCCCATGACCGTCAGGCTTTGCGTCGGTCCCTGGTGGTTGCCTGCGGCTGGTCATTGATTGCCAGTCTGGGTTTTGCGCTGCTGTTCTTCTGCGCCGGGCATTTGTTCATAGAGATGCAGACCAACATCCAGAGCGTGCGCGACACTGCGTTCGTCTACTTGCCGTACCTCGCCGCACTGCCACTGATCGCCGTCTGGAGCTACTTGCTCGACGGCCTGTTCATCGGCGCCACCCGTGCCAGGGAAATGCGCAACGGCATGCTGCTGACGGTGCTGCTATTGCTGCCATTTGCCTGGGCACTGCAAGGGTTCGGCAACCATGGCCTGTGGCTGACCTTCCTGCTGTTCATGGTGCTGCGCAGCCTGATGCTTGGGGCATTCGCCTGGAACCTGCGCAAAAATGATGGCTGGTTCACCGTATGAACATCGTGCTGCTCCAACTCGTGTAGCAGCTGCCGAGCCCGCGAGGCTGCGTTCGACTGCGAAGCAGTCGTTGAATCAGGCAGCGTGTTCTTTCAGGCAAACCGCGTACTCAGGATTTACGAGGACTTCGTCCGAACGCGGCCCGCCTCGAACGCTGCCTCGCGGGCTCGACAGCTGCTACGAGTGCAGTTCTTCATCGTGATTTGGCCTGCAGGACGCGGTGAGTTCAGGGCCGATAGCTTTGCCAGCGGTTGCGCAAGCTGTCGAGCCGCTCTTGCTGAGTGCGCCCCGGCAGGTGTGCTTCGGGTGTGGCTGACGGGTATTGCAAACGTAATCGCAGCCAGCCATCGAGCACAGTTTGCTCGCTGAAGCCGTGTTCGAGTCCTTCCTGCACAAAAGACCAGATCGCGCCAAAGTCGTGGCCCGTCGAGCGACTCCAGTACCACGCATGGCGCTCCAGCAGGCAGGTTTGCAACTTGTTCTGCTGGCGAAGGCTGAGGCTGTCTTCGATGGCGAGTTCACTGACGGCCAATCGCGGATTGACCAAATGCAACCAACCCAGACTGCCGATCGCCCGGTCCTCCCAGGTTCCACCGTGCCAGTACAGTTTATCGATCGGCCCCAGCCAGCGGCTCAACTCGCGGGCATCACTGGCATCAAAAAAGTAACTGGCGATAAAGGGGTTGTAGTAGCTGAGCAAGCCTTTGTAATGAAGCCCGAACGTGACCGTGAGCATACGTCGAAGGTGCCCGAGCAATTGCTCCGGGGATGCAGAGCTGACCAGCAGCAACCCCGGCCAGTCCGCCGGCTCGTCGTGGCAACATTGCATCAGCGGCGATTGCGCCGACAGTTCGATCAACTGCGGCCCCTGGTCGCGCAATGCATGCAGGTCGGTGTTCTCGAACAACGCATAACACGGTACGTCGGCAAACCGTTGCTGCAGGCTCCACCCTGCCTGCGGCGAACCTGGTACATCCAGCAAAAGCCATTGAGCCGACTGGGCAGCGATCATGCCGCACCACTTTGGCCAAGCCCTGCCACTGTGCGGCAGGTGCAGATCGCTTGCCGGCAATGCATGAAACTCCCCCCGCCGGGTATCAAACACAGCAACACCAAGGGCTGACTGCCCTGAACCAATGCCAACAAGTCATGGCGATCATCGGGCGACAATTCCTCCCGTGCCGGGAGCGCCTCCCCGGCCATTGAAGGCAGGGAGGTTTCGACAGGCAACACGCCGTCGACATTCAACGGCGCCCCCTGAAATATGCCGGTGATCAACGGCTGGTCCGGGTCGCCCTCGATAAAGCTCACACAGACCTCAACCCCCGCCGTCAAACCGGCAACCGACTCTGTAGACAACTGGGGCGAGACCGGCAGCCAACAATGGCTGGGCCGTGCACCCTCGCCCTGATAAAGCCAATCGAACTGCACGGCGATGCGTTGGGCCGCGTCGCTGCGAGGTTCGTCGACATTGACCACCCAGCCACGTTGCAGGCTGTTCATCCGAGGCTTCTCGCTTGGACGAAACGCTACGAACGGCGCCTCCCAGGGAATCGCATCAATGCGGTTGCGGTAGTACGGCAACTGCGCCTGACTGCCCGAATGCTCGACCCGGGTCAGCAACCACAGGTGATTCCAGTCAGCAAACGGATGGCCCGACAACGCCATCAGCATGCCGCTACGCAGGTTCGGCAGGTCCGTTTCGCCTGCTGCGACAGGTTTCGGCAATCCATCGTGACGTGCCCCATCGGCATGAGCATGAACCGTGAAACGCCTGACAGCGGGTACCGTGCCTTGGCTATCAAAGGGTGTGCCGGCACCTGGAGACGAACTGCGCCGAGTGTCGGCAAAGATCAGGCAATGACCGTGCTTGCGGTGCTGAAAATGGTAGTGAATCCGCTCTTGCTCACACAGGCGCTGAAGAAACGCCAAGTCCGACTCACGGTACTGGGTGCAAAATTCCCGCACGGGGTAGTCATTCCGGAGTTCGAATCGACAGTTTTTTTCGTCTATACCGTGTTCTTTCAGTACCTGCACCAGAATCTGCGGGACTGACAGGCCGCTGAAAATTCGCTGGCTGCAGCGTTGCGCCAGGCAGGCCAGCTTCGGCCCAAGGCACAGACGCCAGAGCGCCGGCACCGCGTCGTCATGAAGCGGGGCAAGGTCATGAATCTGTCCGTGGATACCGGTGCCCGCACCTCCAAACCCCAGGTACGCCGAGCGAAACATCAGGCTCGCGATATCCAGTCGCAGCTCATCGAACTGCAGATCCAGCTGAAAGACAAAGGGCTGGCTGATGGACTCGCAACCGGTAAAGGCGACAACGACAAAGGGTTGGGGCTGACCCGCTATCTCCAGACGAAATGACGGCTCGTTGACGGGATCGAACATCGGCGTTTCTCTACAGGAGGGACGGCCGGGGATTCTCGCTGAGAGACATGGCCGAGTAGAGTGCCGAAGTACAACTTAGGAAATGGCCTACGCGAAATGAAGACCACACAGCGTTGAAAGTGCGTGGGCACGGCAAATCGCTACAAAAATAAAGAAATGCCGTACCAGGTCCTCGGAAAACGCCGCACTACGCGGAGTATTTTCCGACAACCTGGTCACAGCGGTTCGCTACCTCAAGAAGACAGGTAAGACGAACGAGTCAGACCCAGGCGCAAGGCATCGAGGTACTGGGTGCGCTCGGTGGCACTGATTCGAGCGCTGGCCACTTTGTCGCGGTAGTGCGTCATCAGCTCTTCCGGCGACAAGTGCACGTAACGCAGCATGTCTTCGATGGTGTCATGGGTTTCGATACCGGCGTGGTAAACGCTGCCGTCGGCATTCTGGTAGATGTTTACCGAGTCGGTGTCACCGAACAGGTTGTGCATGTCACCGAGAATTTCCTGGTAAGCGCCCACCAGGAAAATCCCCAGCAGGTAGTCTTCGCCATCATTGAGACCGTGTACCGGCAGGCTGGTTTCGATGCTCTGCTCGTCGACGTATTGCTTGATCTTGCCGTCGGAGTCACAGGTCAGGTCTTGCAGCACGGCACGGCGCATCGGCTCTTCATCAAGACGGTGCAGCGGCAGGATCGGCAGGACCTGGCCGATCGCCCAGGTGTCCGGCAGGCTCTGGAATACCGAGAAGTTGCAGATGTATTTGTCGGCCAGCTTGTCGTTGAGTTCGTCGAGCACCTGACGGTGCGAGCGCTGACGGGCTTTCAACGAGTTGTGCAGGCGACGGCAGACAGCGAAGTAGCATTGCTCGGCCAGGGCTTTTTCGGCCAGGGTCAGCTTGCCATCGGCGTACTGGGTGGCCACGTCGCTCATGTAGTGAGTCGCGCGCCAGTAGGTCTCGGTGACCATCTCGATATCGGTCGGGCCGAGCAGGTCGACCAGCCATTGCACGGTTTCCGGCAGCTCTTCCTTGTTCTCGATCATCGGCACGTCGTCGTTGTGTTTCTCGACGTCGGTGACCTGTACCACCAGCATGGCGTGGTGAGCGGTCAGCGAACGACCACTCTCGGAGAAGATGTTCGGATGCGGCAGGCTCTGCGCGTCGCAGAATTCCTTGAGCATGCCGACCACGACACCGGCGTAATCGTCCATGTCGTAGTTGATCGAGCTGGCGTTGCGCGAGTGGGTACCGTCGTAGTCGACGCCCAGGCCACCACCCACGTCGATGTGATCCACCGGCAGGCCAAGGTTGCGCAGTTCGCCGTAGTAACGGATCGCTTCCTTGAAGCCGTGCTGGTAGTCCGCCAGGTTGGCGATCTGCGAGCCCATGTGGAAGTGCAGCAAACGAATGCCCTGATCCAGACCGGCCGCACGGAAGCGCTCGACTACCGACAGCAACTGGGCAGCAGACAGCCCGAACTTGGATTTTTCGCCGCCAGTATCAGCCCATTTGCTCGATGCCAGGGACGACAGGCGAACCCGCAGGCCGACTTGGGGCTTGACCTTCAGCGAGGCGGCCTCTTCGATCACCAGGCCGACTTCGGATTCTTTCTCGATCACGATGAACACGTTGTGACCCAGCTTCTGGCCCATCAGTGCCAGGCGGATGAACTCACGGTCCTTGTAACCGTTGCAGACGATGGTGCCGCCCTTTGGCGCCAGGGCCAGCACGGCCAGCAGTTCCGGCTTGGAACCGGCTTCCAGGCCAATGGAGACGTTCTGGGTGGCGATGATGTTCTCGATCACCGCTTCCTGCTGGTTAACCTTGATCGGGTACAGCGCGGTGTACTTGCTCTGGTATTCCAGACGCTCGATATTCGCGTCGAAGGCGCCGGTCAGCTGACGGACACGGTCCTGCAGGATGTCCGGGAAGCGCACCAGCAGTGGCAAGGACAGGCCGCTTTTGCGCAGCTGTGCGACTTGTTCGAACAGATCGATAGGTGCGCTGCTCGGGCCGTTCGGACGAACTTCTACGCGACCGGCGTCACTGATCGCGAAATACCCGGCCCCCCAATGGCGAATCCCGTAAACACTGCGGCTGTCCGCAACTGTCCATTGGCTGCCATCGTCTTTGCGTGTGCGTCGTACGGACATCGAAGTCCCCTATAAAGAAGTCAAAGAGCGCCACCCGGGTTGAGGGCTGGCGCAGTCTAAAGTGAAAAAATGACGATTAGCCTGCAAGCGGGATAGACCACACTTGCAGCGCTGAGTTTAGAAACCGGTCAGAACAGGCTCTGTGAAAACCATGGAGACGACGTTCAACCTGAATCGATCAGGACTGCATCAAGTCGGGGTGGTTTTCACAGAGGCTGCTAGCCGCCGGATTTCTTCGCTTTGAAACCGTGTTTGATCAGCTCGGCCAAGAGTAGCTCGACATGATCACCCTGGATCTCGATGATCCCGTCCTTCAACGCACCACCGGTGCCGCAACGTTTCTTCAACGTCGTGGCAAGCTCCTTGAGCGCGTCTTCAGCCAGCGGCACGCCGCTGATCGTGGTCACCGTCTTGCCGCCCCGGCCCTTGCTTTCGCGGCGCACGCGCGCGATGCCGTCGCCGGCCGGGATAACGGTTTGTTTGCAGATGCAGGCTGCCACCGGCTGGCTACAGTCCGGGCAATGTCGACCTGCGTCGGTGGAAAATACCAGGCCACCAAGGGCGGCGAAGGATGCGGCTTTTTTGGCCACCGGCAATCCTCTTGGGAGGACAAAGACTGGTCGCAGCAACTTTGGCAAGTGCTATCGACCGCGAAGCCCCACTCAGGCAGGGGCAGCGCTATGGGCTAATTAGCCCTGGGGCAAAGCTTGATCGCGAAGGATGTCAACGATAACGCGTGCCGTCAGACAGTACGCGGTGCCATTACGTTCTTCGCGAGCAAGCTCTGCTCCTACAAAGGTCGCGCAGTGTAACGGCAAAAAGCGCACTTGCTAAGAGCCAATCGGCGCCATTTTATAGATCTTTTGCGACGCCCTTCAGAGCGTCACCCCCGCGTGCGCGCAGATAGCGCTTCAACGCCGCCAGAGAGTCCGGGCAGTAAGGCTTCTGCGTGATTTCCAGCATCACCTGTTCGATGGGAATAAAGCGGGCCTGAAGCACTTCTTCCGGCTGCAGGATCAATGGTCCGTCCCAGACTGCCGAAAACGCCGAACACCACAAGCGGTTGCCGGTGTCCTCAAAAAAAAAATGATCATGGGCGGTCAGCTCGACCCCGCTGACGCCCAACTCTTCTTCCAGTTCACGGGCCGCCGATTCGGCGTAGGTTTCGGTCGCCAATACCATGCCGCCCGCCGCCACATCCCAGAATCCCGGATAGATGGCTTTGCTGAACGTGCGCTGATGCACGCACAGTTCACCGGCCGAGTTGAACAGCATGATGTAAGTGCCGCGCCCGATCAGCCCGCGCTCGCGCAAGTCCGAGCGCACCAGCGAACCGAGCAGGTTGTCCTGCTCGTCGACCCAGGCGATCTGTTCGGCGTCCGAGGCCGCGCGGTGCGCAGCCTCATTCAGGTTATCGGCCATGACTCAGCCCTGATTGAGCAATTGACGCAAATCGATAACTGCCGCGTTGGCCCGCGAGATGTAGTTGGCCATGACCAGCGAGTGGTTGGCCAAAATCCCGAAACCGCTGCCGTTGAGGATCATCGGGCTCCAGACTGTTTCCTGGGAGGCCTCCAGCTCACGAATGATCTGGCGCACGCTGACCGTGGCGTTCTTCTTCGCCAACACATCGGCGAAATCGACTTCAATGGCGCGCAGCAAATGCGACAGTGCCCAGGCCTGACCACGCGCTTCATAGAATACGTCGTCGATCTGCAGCCAAGGGGTTTCCACCCGCTCTTCATCCACCTGCGGCACCTGACCCGGCGCCAGGGTTTCGGTTTTCAGCGCGGTGTTCAGCTTGACCCGGCCAACACTGGCCGACAGCCGTTGCGACAGCGAACCCAAACGGGTCGCGACATCACCCAGCCAGTTGTTCAGGTTGTCGGCACGCGCATAGAACTGCGCGTTTTTTTGCGTTGGATCGGACAGGCGAGCCTGGTAGCGGCTCAGGGAGTTGATGCCTTCCTGGTACTCCGACTCGCTGGACGGCAGCATCCAGCTCTTGTTATCGAAGTTGAAACGCGGCTCGGCCTTGGCCAGATCGGCGTCTTCAGCCGATTGCGATTGCGAACGGGCAAAATCTTTACGCAAGGCGCGAGTCAGATCGCGTACCTGCACCAGTACCCCGTATTCCCAGTTCGGCATGTCGTCCAGCCACACGCCTGGTGGAAAACGGTCGTTGGAAATATAGCCACCCGGCTTGTGCAGCAAGGTACCGGCGACGGTCTTGAGGGTTTCGACCGTGGTGTAGCCGATGACCATCTGCTTGCCTTCCTTCTCGGCGGCCAGTTGTGCGTTCTGCTGAACCGGGAACAGCGCAGGTTCATGGCTCCAGTACCAGCCCACGGCGAGGACCACCAGCAAATACAGGCCGATCAAGGTGGCCAATGCGCGGCTGAACAGCAGGCCACCTAAATAGCTGCGGGTTGCCGACTTGGGTTCGGCGGCACGTTCAGGCGCGCTGCCTGTGCGGTTCTTCCAGTCCAGCATGGCGATATCCTTTCAATCACTTGAGTTCGTCGGTTCGACCACAACCCTACTCCATCGTGCTTTGTCGCGAGCAGATTAAATCTGCCCGGCAGACCGTGGATCGCACAGTGGCCGCGAATCGAGCAGCCACTATAAATGAAGCACAGCGTTGATCCTATGCGACCAGTCGGTCAGGAACTGAATAACGTCGCTTTACAGTTTATTGATGTACGACACTCATGGCATCGGAAAGAGGTGCTAGCATAGAGCCACCAGTCGACCTCAGCATGCACCCTAACTAGTAGTCAGGATATGACCGAGCCAGAAGACCCCAGCCGTGAGCGCCTCAAGCACCACTTTGCCCAGCGGGTAATTCATCAAGCACGTCAGATTCTTGAGATATGGCAGCGCCTGCAACGCTGCGAATGGTCAGGCGCCGACCTCGCAGAGCTGAGTGAAGCGAACCTGCGGCTGCTGCGTTTCGCCGAACGTTTCGAACAACCCGAGCACACCCACCTGGCGCACAGCATCAGCCAGTCGCTTGCAGCCGTCGACGCCAATCGCGGACGCCTGAGCAGCGGGCTGATCACCGACCTCAATCGTCTGATGCAGCGCCTGTCGCGCACTGGCCTGCGGCATGGCGACCAGCTCGAACAAACCTTTTTACCGCCACTGCGCAAGCCGATCTACGTGATGCTGCAAGATCACGACCGCGCCGAGCGACTGGCCAAGCAACTCGAATTTTTCGGTCTCAGCGCGCAATCGCTGGACAGCGTGGCGGCGTTTCGCTCCTCGATGGTCGAGCGGTTGCCGGCAGCGATTGTCATGGACGTCGACTTCAGCGGCCCCGGCATGGGCCTGCAATTGGCAGCCGAAGCCCAGGAAGGCCTGGAGCAGAAACTGCCGCTGCTGTTTTTCAGCCTGCTGGAAACCGACACCCCGACCCGCCTCGCGGCCGTACGTGCCGGCGGCCAGGAGTTTCTGACCGGCACCCTCGAAGCGTCGAGCCTGCTGGAAAAGATCGAAGTGCTGACCTGCGTCGCCCAGTACGAACCTTATAAAGTACTGATCATCGACGACTCCCGTGCCCAGGCCCTGCACACCGAGCGCCTGCTCAACAGCGCCGGGATCGTCACCCGGACCTTGATCGAGCCGATTCAGGCGATGGCCGAACTGGCGGATTTCCAGCCGGACCTGATCATCCTCGACATGTACATGCCGGCCTGCACCGGCACCGAGCTGGCCAAGGTGATCCGGCACAATGACCGCTATGTCAGCGTGCCGATCATCTACTTGTCGGCCGAAGACGACCTGGACAAGCAGCTCGACGCCATGAGCGAAGGTGGCGACGACTTCCTGACCAAGCCGATCAAGCCGCGGCACCTGATCACCACCGTACGCAACCGTGCGGCCCGGGCGCGCAACCTCAAGGCGCGGATGGTCCGTGACAGCCTGACCGGCCTCTATAACCACACCCATATTCTGCAATTACTCGAAGACTGCAGCTTCCGCGCCCGCCGCGAGAACAAGCCATTGAGTTTTGCGATGCTCGACATTGACCATTTCAAGCGGGTCAACGACAGCCACGGCCACCCCATGGGCGACCGGGTGATCAAGAGCCTGGCACTGTTTCTCAAGCAACGCCTGCGCAAGACCGACTTCATCGGCCGGTATGGCGGTGAAGAGTTCGCCATCGTGATGCCGGACACCGATATCGAATCGGCTTATAAAGTGCTCGATGAAATCCGCCAGCGCTTTGCCGAGATCCACTACCCGGCCCAGCCGCAAGACCTCTGGTGCACCTTCAGTGCCGGCGTGGTGGACCTGCATGAAGAGTGCGACAGCCTGATGATGGCCAGCCAGGCAGACGAGGCGCTGTACCGGGCCAAGCACGCCGGACGTAATCGCGTTCAAGCGGCGCGGTCGTCGAATCAAAGTGCCACTTTTTCACCTGAATCCACTGATTCGGTCATAACTCTGTAACACAAACGCAATAACTTCAGGCACTTACCATTCTGTCGTTGGTAGAACCGCGATGCGCCTGAAGTTGCTGACCAATCTCAATACCCTGCTTCTAGTCGCGGTGTGCCTCGCACTCGGCGCCACACTCTGGTGGTCGCAAAAAGCCCTGGAGCGTCCTTATCTGTTGATGGAGCGCTACCTGGGCCTGTCGCAGCACTTTCAAAATCAAGTGGCGCGTAACGTCGAAGATTACCTGGCCAGCGGCGATGCCCTGCGCCTGAGCAGCGCCAGCCAGGCCATCGAAACCCTGCAAAAAGAACTCGACGAACTGCCGTCCGAGCTGGCTGACAGCGTGCGGCCGAGCCTTGCCAGCCTCGATGACTTCAGCAAGACCGACCTGTTGGCCGCCGGCAAACTGGCGGGTGATCCGCAAGCCTTGCTGCTCCAGGCCGAGCGCGAACTGGGCGCCAGCCTGGAGCAACTCAGCCAATACGCCACCAGCGCCAATACGCCTGCCGCTGCCGCCTATCTTCCGCCCTTGCTCGTAGCCTCGCAGCACGTCGGTAAACTCTCGCTGGCCCGGGACAAACTGGTCAGCAGTGGCCGCAGCGAACTGGCGGCCGATGTCGAGCGCGAGGTCAGTAGCATCCGCACTCAGGCCGAGCTGATCGAAGCGCTGCCGCTGCTTGGCGTGACCGCCAGTAAAGAATCGAACACCGACGATTTCTCGGCGATGATGGGCCTGGAAAACACTGAAAAAACCGTCGCCGAAGATGCCGGCACCGGTTTCAAACGCGAACTCGCCAGCCTGCTAAGCCGCTACCCCGCCGAACTCGGTCGGACCCGCGAACAGATTCAGAAACGCGCCGACCTCAGCGCCGCCACCCACCTGAAAATCGCCGCCGTACAGCAGGCCATCGCCGGGCTGGAACCGACCGTGCGCGCGCAGCATGGGCAAATCCAGGGTGAAGTGCGGCTCATGCAGGGCGTAATGATCGGCCTGATCCTGCTGATCGCGCTGCTGATCGACACCTTGCAGCGTCGCCTCGCCCGCGTGCTGACCAATTTGGCGCCAGCGCTGTCGACCTGGGCCGAAGGCGACTTCAGTCGGGACATCCAGCTCGGCGCAACCAACCGTGAACTGCACGATATTCAAGAATCGCTGAATCGCCTGCGCGCTTATCTGGTGGATCTGGTCGGGACAATCCGGCTGAACGCCGAACAGGTTGCCGGCAGCAGCCGGGTATTGGCCGAACTGAGCAGCGACTTGCACAGTGGCGCCGAACATCAGGCCGGCGACACCGCGCTGATCCGCGACTCGCTTGGTGAGCTGGAAGCGACCATTCAGCAAGTCGCCGGCGATGCCAGCCAGGCTGCCGACGCCAGCCGTCACGCCGGTCTTGCGGTCGAGCACGGGCAAAAAGTCATTGGCTTGAGCCTGACCGGATTGCACGCGCTGGTCGGCGAAGTCCAGGGCAACGCACAAATGATCGAGCATCTGGCCGAAGAGTCGGCCACCATCGGCGGCGTACTGACAGTGATTCGCTCGATTGCCGATCAGACCAACCTCCTCGCCCTGAACGCGGCAATTGAAGCCGCCCGCGCCGGGGAAATGGGCCGCGGTTTTGCGGTGGTTGCCGAGGAGGTTCGTTCACTGGCGCAACGCACTGCCGGCGCTACCGCAGAAATCCAGACCTTGATTGCCGGCTTGCAACAGGCTGCGCGGCAATCGGTAGAAGGCATGCGCGCCCAGGTCGAACACGCGGAAGCCACCGCCAACCAGGCACAAGCCGCTGACGGCGCACTGGATAAAATCGTCGGAGCCATCCAGACCATTGCCGACACTGCCGTGCGCATCGCCGATGTCACGGCGCAGCAAAGTGGCGCTGTCAGTGAGATCCGCGATCACAGTGAGCGGATTCACCAGTTGGGTGGGGATAACCTGGTGCGTATCGGTGAAGGCCGCAGTCAGGGCGAGAACCTGCTGGTGCTGGGTGGGCAATTGCACACCGCCGTTCAGGCCTTCCGCGTCTGACACCAACTCTGAGCGACGCTGATCTCTGTGGCGAGGGAGCTTGCTCCCGCTGGGTTGCGCAGCAACCCTGAAACCTGCCACTCGGTTGTTTCAGGCATACCTTGCTCTATGGCTTTGCGACTGCTGCGCCCGAGCGCGGACCGGCCGGCGGGAGCAAGCTCCCTCGCCACAATGAATCATCGAAACCCCTGACTCGGCAGTCATCGGCTCCGTCCGCTATCATGCGCTCACTTTCGATACGCGAGATTGTCATGCGCCGTCTGCTCTGCCTGATGCTGTTAGTGCTGGTCCTGCCGGTGAATGCCGCCGGCCTCTTGGACAGTCGCCCCAGTTCGACCCTGGGCTCGATCAATAACAGCGCCGACTTCCTGCCCGTGCGCGAAGCCTTTCAACTGAGCCTGGTGGAAAGCACACCGCAATCGATCAAGCTGCGCTTCGTCGCTACCGAGGGTTACTACCTCTACCGGCATCGCTTCCAGTTTCACAGCGAGCCCGCCGACATTGGCCTGGGCGCTGCGCAACTGCCTTCAGGCGAAAAAAAGCACGACGAATACTTCGGCGATGTCGAGGTCTACCACGGCATTCTCGACGTCGACCTGCCACGCAGCAGCGCCGATCAGCGGGCTTTCACGTTGGCCGTCACCTACCAGGGCTGCGCCGATAAAGGCCTGTGTTATCCACCGGAAACCGAACGCCTGAAAATCGACGGTGCAGCCATTACCCCTCCAGCCAGTGCCGCAGGCTGGAGCTGGCGCGAACTGGCGCTGTTCTTCCTTGCGGGCCTTGGGCTGACGTTTACCCCATGCGTGCTGCCGATGCTGCCGATCCTCTCCGGCGTGGTGTTGCGCGGTCAGGTCGGCGGACTGCGCGGCTTCAATCTGTCGCTGGCCTACGTCTTGCCGATGGCCGCCTGTTTCGCCGTGCTCGGCGCGTTGATGGGGCTGTTCGGTGCCCAGCTCAACCTTCAGGCACGCCTGCAATCGGCGTGGGTGTTGGCGCCGTTTGCCTTGTTCTTCGCGGTGTTTGCCTTAGCGATGTTCGGGGTGTTCGAACTGAAATTGCCCCACGTGATCAGCAGCCGCCTGGACCGCATTGCCGGCCGCACCGAAGGGGGTTCGCTGTGGGGCGCGGCCGTGCTCGGCGTGGTGTCAAGCCTGTTGGTCTCGCCGTGTGTGTCCGCGCCTTTGGCCGGTGCGTTGCTGTATATCAGCGCCAGCGGCGATGCGTTGGGCGGTGCGCTGAAGCTGTTCGTTCTGGGCCTGGGGATGGGCGCGCCATTGTTGCTGGTCGCCACTGGCGGCGCGGCCTGGCTGCCGAAAAGCGGCCCATGGCTGATCTACGTGAAAAATGCGATTGGCGTGTTGTTGCTGGGGTTGGCAATCGGTTTGCTGAGCCGGGTATTGCCGGGGCCCATCACCTTGCTGCTGATCGGTCTGCTGGCGGTCGGGGTCGGCTTGTTTCTCGGGGCGCTGGAGCTTGGCTATAAACCGCCGCGAAAACGCCTTGGTCAATTGCTCGGGATGCTTCTGGTGTTTTACGGGTTGGCGTGTTGGTACGGCGCCTTCAGCGGCCAGGCCGATCCGCTCAATCCGATCAGCCAGCCAAAAGTCATCAATGCTCCTGGCGGTGCTCAAGCGCAAAACCCGAGTGAATGGCAAACCATCAGCACCCCGGCGGAACTCGATCGCGTGCTCACTGAAGCAAAATCCGCCAACACCCCGCTGCTGCTCGACTGGTACGCCGACTGGTGCATCAGCTGCAAAGTCATCGAGCACGAGGTGCTTAACGACAGCAACGTCGTTGAACGCCTTAAAGGTTATCGACTGGTTCGCTTCGACATCACCGCCAGCAACGCTGAACAACGCGCCCTGCTCGACCGTTACAAGCTGTTCGGACCACCGGCGCTGATGTTTTTCGGCAAGGATGGCAAGGAACGTGGCGATGTGCGGGTGATTGGCGAGATCAACGCCAGGGACTTCGCCGAACGTGTCGCTAAAGCGAATGACCAGATTTAATCAGTTGGTCACATAAATCGCGCAATCATCGGTCATTGTGCTGCCTATTGCAGAGAACTGGACAGTCACAAACGCTTTGCGGCATAGTCGCCGGGTTCTGATAACTGCACACGGATAACAAGGAACAGCCGATGGCGACCCTACTGGTTTTGCACGGACCCAACCTGAACCTGCTCGGCACCCGCGAACCGGGCGTCTACGGGGCTGTGACCCTGGCCGAGATCAATCAGGACCTGGAACAACGCGCGCGCAATGCCGGCCACCATTTGCTCTACCTGCAAAGCAACGCCGAGTATGAATTGATCGACCGCATTCACGCCGCTCGCGGCGAGGGTGTGGATTTCATTTTGATCAATCCAGCAGCTTTTACGCATACAAGTGTCGCATTACGTGACGCGCTGCTGGCGGTGAGCATCCCATTCATCGAAGTGCATTTGTCTAACGTGCACAAACGCGAACCTTTCCGCCATCACTCTTACTTCTCCGACGTTGCGGTGGGAGTGATCTGCGGCCTTGGCGCCAGCGGTTATCGACTGGCCCTGGAGGCCGCACTAGAACAGCTTGAAAGACAGGCAACGGCTTGAACAACAAGCGTTAAACGCCCCTGACCGACCCTTGGGAGTTGATGATTCATGGATATCCGTAAAGTTAAGAAACTGATCGAACTGCTGGAAGAGTCCGGCATCGACGAGCTCGAGATCAAGGAAGGCGAAGAGTCCGTACGTATCAGCCGCCACAGCAAAACCCCGGCTCAGCAGTACTACGCTCCTGCGCCAATGCACGCTCCGGCTCCGGCACCTGTCGCTGCTGCCGCGCCTGCTGCTGCCGCTGCACCTGCTGCTCCCGCTGCGCCAGCGCTGAACGGCAACGTTGCCCGTTCGCCAATGGTGGGCACGTTCTATCGCAAATCTTCGCCGTCCTCGCCGTCCTTCGTTGAAGTTGGCCAGAGCGTGAAGAAAGGCGACACCCTGTGCATCGTCGAAGCCATGAAGATGATGAACCACATCGAAGCTGAAAGCAGCGGTGTGATCGAATCCATCCTCGTCGAAGACGGCCAGCCGGTTGAGTACGACCAACCGCTGTTCACCATCGTTTGAACCGCGGAGAGCCAACGATGTTGAAACCTGCGAAGTTGGAAAAAGTTCTGATCGCCAACCGCGGTGAAATCGCCCTGCGGATCCTGCGTGCCTGCAAAGAGATGGGCATCAAGACCGTCGCCGTTTACTCCAAGGCCGACAAGGAGCTGATGCACCTGGGCCTGGCAGACGAATCGGTTTGCATCGGTCCGGCATCGGCCGCGCACTCTTACCTGCACATTCCAGCGATCATCGCCGCTGCCGAAGTGACCGGCGCCACCGCCATTCACCCAGGCTACGGTTTCCTCGCGGAAAACGCCGACTTTGCCGAACAGGTAGAAAACTCCGGCTTCGCCTTCATCGGCCCGAAAGCTGAAACCATCCGCCTGATGGGCGACAAGGTTTCGGCCAAGCACGCCATGATCGCTGCCGGCGTACCAACCGTTCCAGGTTCCGACGGCCCGCTGCCGGAAGACGAAGAAACCGCTCTGCGCATTGGTCGCGAAGTCGGTTACCCGGTGATCATCAAAGCCGCTGGCGGCGGTGGTGGTCGCGGCATGCGCGTTGTGCACAAAGAAGAAGACCTGATCTCCTCGGCAAAACTGACCCGCTCCGAAGCTGGCGCGGCGTTCGGCAACCCGATGGTCTATCTGGAAAAATTCCTGACCAACCCACGTCACGTGGAAGTTCAGGTACTTTCCGATGGCCAGGGCCACGCTATCCATCTGGGTGACCGCGATTGCTCGCTGCAACGTCGCCACCAGAAGGTTCTCGAAGAAGCACCGGCACCGGGCATCGACGAGAAGGCTCGCCAGGAAGTCTTCGCTCGCTGCGTCAAGGCGTGCATCGACATCGGTTACCGTGGCGCCGGGACTTTCGAGTTCCTGTACGAGAACGGCAGCTTCTACTTCATCGAGATGAACACTCGTGTCCAGGTAGAGCACCCGGTTTCGGAAATGGTCACCGGCATCGACATCGTCAAGGAGATGCTCAGCATCGCCGCCGGCAACCCGCTGTCGTTCACCCAGGATGACGTGGTCATCCGCGGTCACGCGCTGGAATGCCGGATCAACGCCGAAGACCCGAAAACCTTCATGCCAAGCCCAGGCACGGTCAAGCATTTCCATGCCCCGGGCGGCAACGGTGTGCGGGTTGATTCGCACCTGTACAGCGGCTACGCCGTTCCGCCGAACTACGATTCGTTGATCGGCAAACTGATCACTTACGGGGCAACCCGTGAAGAAGCCATGGCGCGCATGCGCAATGCGCTGGACGAAATCGTGGTCGACGGGATCAAGACCAACATCCCGCTGCACCGCGACCTGACCCGCGATGAAGGCTTCTGCAAAGGTGGAGTCAACATCCACTACCTGGAACACAAGCTGGCAGCACAACACTAAAGCTTGATCCAGACCAACAAAGCCGCTTTCGAGCGGCTTTGTTGTTTCCGGGATTACTGAATGCAGAACCCTTGTGGCGAGGGAGCTTGCTCCCGCTCGGTTGCGAAGCAGCCGCAAACCATCCAACAGCTGTGCCCCAGGTAAAACCGAGGTGCCCATTTTTGGACCGCTTCGCGCTCCAGCGGGAGCAAGCTCCCTCGCCACAGGTATATCCCTGGCAAGCCGGTCGTCTTCTGCGCCGCTCTCGCGTAAACTTACGCGCTTCTCGCAGCCCGCCAGGCTGCACATTACATTTTTCAAAGGTGCCCGCCATGCCTTGGCTGCAAGTCCGTCTCGCCATCAGCCCAGAACAAGCCGAAACCTACGAAGACGCCTTCCTTGAAGTCGGCGCCGTCTCGGTGACCTTCATGGACGCCGAAGATCAGCCGATCTTCGAGCCGGAACTGAACACCACCCCACTGTGGTCGCACACCCATCTGCTGGCCCTGTTCGAAGGTGGCACCGAAGCCGCCAGCGTGCTGGCACACCTTGAGCTGCTGACCGGCAGCCCGCTACCCGAGCATCACAGCGAAGTCATTGAAGACCAGGACTGGGAACGCAGCTGGATGGACAACTTCCAGCCAATGCGCTTCGGTCAGCGCCTGTGGATCGTCCCGAGCTGGCACGCTGCGCCCGAGCCTGATGCGGTCAATCTGCTGCTCGATCCGGGCCTGGCGTTCGGCACCGGCACCCACCCGACCACCGCCTTGTGCCTGGAATGGCTCGACGGCCAGGACCTGAAGGACTGCCACGTACTGGACTTCGGCTGCGGCTCGGGGATCCTCGCGATCGCTGCACTGCTGCTGGGCGCCAAGGAAGCGGTCGGCACCGACATCGACGTGCAGGCACTGGAAGCCTCCCGCGACAACGCCGGGCGCAACAACATCGACCCAGCGCTGTTCCCGCTGTATCTGCCTCAAGATTTGCCGCAAGTGCAGGCCGAGGTACTGGTCGCCAACATTCTCGCCGGACCACTGGTTTCCCTGGCCCCGCAACTTTCCAGCCTGGTCAAGCCCGGCGGTCGCCTGGCATTGTCGGGCATCCTCGCCGAGCAAGGCGCGGAAGTCGCAGAGGCTTATGCCAAGGACTTTGAGCTGGACCCGATTGCCAATCGCGATGGCTGGGTGCGCATCACCGGCCGTCGGCGCTAAAATGAGCGCCTGCATACTCCGGATAGCCGCATGACCGATAGCTTCGTCACCCAGTGCCCGCATTGCCAGACCAGTTTCCGCGTCAGCCACGCCCAATTGAGCGTCGCCCGCGGAGTGGTTCGCTGCGGCTCTTGCCTGCAAGTGTTCAATGCTGCACGGCAGTTGCTCGAGCAACGCATGGGCAAGGAAGCTATCGCCCTCACGACCCCGCCACCGGTTGAGCCGCCCACGCAACGGGCCATCAGCCAGAAGCAGTGGACAGCCGCCGAACTGGATCTGGACAGCCTCGACCTCGACGAAGAACTCGCCAAGCTTGAACAACGGGAAATCCAGCCGACCAAAGAGTTCGGCCATCATGAGCGCAAGCACAAGGAAGACTCGCTGAGCGCCCGTCGGGATACGCCCGAAGGTGAAGAGCCTTGGTCCGACAGCCTGTTCAGCGATTCAGCCGCTGAACGCGCGCTGGCCAGCGAAAACACGCACGCACCGGCCGAGAACCATCGATCGGCAGACATCGCCGACGAGCCGGAAAAAACCTCGCGCACCGAACCCTCGCTGTCGCTCGAGCTGGTCGATCTGGACGATGAGCCCGAGGCACCGCAACTGCGCCTCGACCAACCCTTCGAAACGCCGGAGCCTGCAGCGAAACACGAACGCCTGTCCGCGACCGATGACGATATCGACGACGAAACCCCTGACGCCGAGCCCGTACGCAAGAAGCGCACGCGCAACGAACCAGCCATGCATGACGAGGTGCTGCAGGACCTGATCGACGACCCGCTGCAACTCGACTGGCAAAAACGCCGCTCCCCCTGGGGTCGCCGATTCTTTTGGAGCCTGATGGTCCTGCTGGGCGCAGCAGCCCTTGCCGGCCAGTACATTGCCTATCACTTCGACGAACTGGCCCGCCAGGATCAATACCGCCCCTGGTTCCAGCAACTGTGCCCGCAGATTGGCTGCAGCGTGCCGTCCAAGGTCGATATCGCGAAAATCAAAAGCAGCAATCTGGTGGTGCGTAGCCACCCGGACTTCAACGGCGCGCTGGTAGTTGACGCGATCATCTACAACCGCGCGTCGTTCTCGCAGCCGTTCCCATTGCTGGAACTGCGCTTTGCCGACCTCAATGGCCATCTGATCGCCAGCCGCCGCTTCAAACCAGGCGAGTACCTCAATGGCGACCTCGCGGACCTCGCAGAAATGCCACCGCAAACACCGATCCATATTGCCCTGGACATCCTCGATCCCGGCCCAAAAGCCGTGAACTACAGCCTGAGCTTCCACTCGCCCGAGTGAATCGCTTCACTCGGCGCCGAGCCTCGCGCCGTTGACGGCAATTTTCCGACTCCCGGCGCCTCGAACCAAACTGATGGCAATAACAGAATAACTGTTCAGATTTTATCCAATTCAGCCTTTATCCAGTCATCGAGAGCGGGTATCATGCCAACCCTTTTTCGAACTCTCATGATCCGACCCCACAACAGGGAAGTCCTATGTCGGCGGTACGCATCGGCCCATATACACTGCACAACGGCTTGATTCTCGCCCCGATGGCGGGGGTCACCGACCAGCCCTTTCGTCAGCTGTGCAAACGACTGGGCGCAGGGCTTGTAGTCTCGGAAATGGTCACCAGCGACATGAGTTTGTGGAACACCCGCAAATCGCGTCTGCGCATGGTCCACGAAGGCGATCCCGAGCCACGCTCGGTACAGATCGCCGGTGGCGATGCACAGATGCTGGCGGAGGCAGCACGCGCCAACGTCGAGTTGGGCGCCCAGATTATTGACATCAACATGGGATGTCCGGCCAAGAAGGTCTGCAACAAGGCCGCCGGCTCCGCGTTACTGAAAGATGAAGAATTGGTGACCGAGATCCTGCACGCCGTCGTGGCGGCGGTTGATGTGCCGGTCACGCTGAAGATCCGCACGGGCTGGGACCGGGCGAACAAGAATGGCCTGACGGTGGCGAAGATCGCCGAACAGGCAGGCATTACGGCGCTGGCGGTGCATGGCCGGACCCGTGCCGATCTGTATACCGGTGAAGCCGAGTACGACACCATTGCTGCGATCAAGCAGGCGGTGTCGATTCCGGTCTTCGCCAATGGCGATATCGACTCGCCCGAGAAGGCCCGGCACGTGCTTGACGCGACCGGTGCCGATGGCCTGCTGATAGGCCGGGCTGCCCAGGGGCGGCCATGGATTTTTCGTGAGATCGAGCATTTTCTGCGTACCGGCGAAAAACTCCCGGCACCGGAATTGATCGAGGTGGAACGTATTCTGCTTGAGCATCTGGCCGCGCTCCATGCTTTCTATGGAGATGTCATGGGCGTACGCATCGCCCGCAAGCATGTCGGCTGGTATCTCGCAACCCTGCCGGGCGCCAGGGAGTTTCGCGCCCACTTCAATCGTTTGGATGGTACGGAAACACAATGCGCCAACGTTCGGGAGTTCTTCGCCGAGCGCTACAAGAGCCTGACAGGGGACGGAGAAGGGGTGGCCGCATGACGATGATGACCGAGACTTTAGTGAGTGGAACAGCACCCGTGAGCGACAACGTAAATTTGAAACAGCACCTCAATACACCGAGCGAAGAAGGCCAGACCCTTCGCGGGAGTGTCGAGAAGGCGCTGCACAATTATTTCGCCCACCTTGAAGGCGCTGCCGTCACGGATGTGTACAACCTGGTGCTCTCCGAAGTCGAGGCTCCCCTGCTCGAAAGCGTGATGAACTACGTCAAGGGCAATCAGACCAAGGCCAGTGAGCTGCTGGGACTGAACCGCGGCACCTTGCGCAAGAAACTCAAGCAGTACGATTTGCTGTAAGCATTCAATCAAACCAGAAAGGCGCCCGCGTAAAACCGGTCGCCTTTTTTGCTGACTTCCTTTGCTTTTGATGGAAATTGAGATGACCGACCAGACCACCCGCCTGCCGATCCGCCGCGCCTTGATCAGCGTTTCCGACAAGACCGGGATCCTCGAATTCGCCAAGGAACTCGAAGCCCTCGGCGTCGAGATCCTCTCCACCGGCGGGACGTTCAAGCTGCTGCAGGACAATGGCGTAGCCGCTGTGGAAGTCGCGGATTACACCGGTTTCGCAGAAATGATGGACGGTCGGGTGAAAACCCTGCACCCGAAAATCCACGGCGGGATCCTCGGTCGTCGCGGTATCGACGATGCGATCATGAACGAACACGGCATCAAGCCGATCGATCTGGTCGCCGTTAACCTCTACCCGTTCGAAGCCACCATCAACAAGCCAGGTTGCGACCTGCCGACCGCCATCGAGAACATCGATATCGGCGGCCCGACCATGGTGCGCTCCGCTGCCAAGAACCACAAAGACGTGGCCATCGTGGTGAACGCCAGCGATTACGCCAGCGTGCTGGAAAGCCTCAAGGCCGGTGGCCTGACCTACGCTCAGCGTTTCGACCTGATGCTCAAGGCCTTCGAACACACCGCGGCCTATGACGGCATGATCGCCAACTACATGGGCACCGTGAACCAGGCTGCTGAAACCCTCACCACCGAAGGTCGCAGCGAGTTCCCGCGCACCTTCAACAGCCAGTTCATCAAGGCTCAGGAAATGCGCTATGGCGAGAACCCGCACCAGAGCGCGGCGTTCTACGTTGAAGCCAAGCCCGCCGAAGTCGGCATCGCTACCGCGACCCAACTGCAAGGCAAAGAACTGTCGTACAACAACGTGGCCGACACCGACGCTGCGCTGGAATGCGTGAAGAGCTTCGTCAAACCGGCCTGCGTGATCGTCAAGCACGCCAACCCGTGCGGCGTTGCCGTGAGCCCGGACGCTGAAGGCGGTATCCGCCAGGCGTACGAACTGGCTTACGCCACCGACACCGAATCGGCTTTCGGCGGCATCATCGCGTTCAACCGCGAACTGGACGCTGAAACTGCCAAGGCCATCGTCGAGCGTCAGTTCGTCGAAGTGATCATCGCCCCGTCGGTCAGCGAAGAAGCTCGCGCCATCGTTGCCGCCAAGGCCAACGTTCGCTTGCTGGCGTGCGGCCAATGGTCGGCTGATCGTGCCCCGGCCTGGGACTACAAGCGCGTCAATGGCGGTTTGCTGGTACAGAGCCGCGACATCGGCATGATCGGCAGCGAAGACCTGAAGGTTGTGACCAAGCGCGCACCGACCGAGCAAGAGATCAACGACCTGATCTTCGCCTGGAAAGTCGCCAAGTATGTCAAATCCAATGCCATCGTCTACGCCAAGAACCGTCAGACCATCGGTGTCGGCGCTGGCCAGATGAGCCGCGTGAACTCTGCGCGCATCGCCGCCATCAAAGCTGAACATGCTGGCCTGCAAGTGCAGGGCGCGGTCATGGCCTCGGACGCGTTCTTCCCGTTCCGCGACGGCATCGACAACGCCGCCAAGGTTGGCATCACCGCCGTGATTCAACCAGGCGGCTCGATGCGTGACAACGAAGTGATTGCTGCCGCAGACGAGGCCGGCATCGCCATGGTATTCACCGGCATGCGCCACTTCCGTCACTGATTCAACTCGATCGAAATGTGGGAGCGGGCTTGCTCGCGAATGCAAGCTGTCAGTAACGACGATGCTGGCTGACACACCGCTTTCGCGAGCAAGCCCGCTCCCACATTTAAAAGCGCTCCAGCGGCGCCTACAGAATTTGAGGTTTTTGAAATGAATGTTTTGATCATTGGCAGCGGTGGCCGTGAACACGCCCTGGCCTGGAAAGTCGCTCAGGATCCGCGCGTACAGAAAGTCTTCGTTGCCCCGGGCAACGCCGGCACTGCCATTGAAGCCAAGTGCGAGAACGTCGCTATCGACGTGCTGGCCCTTGAGCAGTTGGCCGACTTCGCCGAGAAAAACGTCTCCCTGACCATCGTCGGTCCGGAAGTCCCGCTGGTCGCAGGCGTAGTCGATCTGTTCCGCAAACGCGGCCTGGACTGCTTCGGCCCAACCGCTGGCGCCGCCCAGCTGGAAGGTTCCAAGGCATTCACCAAGGACTTCCTGGCTCGCCACAAGATCCCGACGGCCGACTACCAGAATTTCACCGAGATCGAGCCTGCCTTGGCTTATCTGCGTGAAAAAGGTGCGCCGATCGTGATCAAGGCCGACGGCCTGGCAGCCGGTAAAGGCGTGATCGTCGCCATGACCCTGAGCGAAGCCGAAGACGCCGTACGCGACATGCTCGCCGGCAACGCTTTTGGCGACGCCGGTTCGCGCGTGGTCATCGAAGAGTTCCTCGATGGCGAAGAAGCCAGCTTCATCGTCATGGTCGACGGCAAGAACGTGCTGCCGATGGCCACCAGCCAGGACCACAAACGCGTTGGCGACGCCGACACCGGCCCGAACACGGGCGGCATGGGTGCCTACTCCCCTGCCCCGGTGGTCACCAGCGAAGTTCACCAGCGCGTCATGGACCTGGTGATCTGGCCAACCGTGCGTGGCATGGCCGAAGAAGGCAACGTCTACACCGGCTTCCTCTATGCTGGTCTGATGATCGACAAAGCCGGCAACCCGAAAGTCATCGAGTTCAACTGCCGTTTCGGCGACCCCGAGACCCAACCGGTAATGCTGCGCCTGCAGTCGAGCCTGGTATTGCTGGTCGAAGCGGCGCTGGCACAGGCACTGGACAAGGTCGAAGCTCAGTGGGATCCACGTCCAAGCGTCGGTATCGTACTGGCTGCTGGCGGCTACCCGGGCGATTACGCCAAGGGCGCAGTGATCGAAGGCCTGGATGCCGCCGCTGCACTGGAAGGTAAAGTCTTCCACGCCGGTACCGCACTCAAGGACGGCAAGGTTGTGACGGCCGGTGGTCGGGTACTTTGCGCCACCGCCATGGGCGCAAGCGTCGATGCCGCCCAGCAGCAGGCCTACAAGCTGGCCGCCAAAATCAACTGGGAAGGCTGTTTCTACCGCAAGGACATTGGCTACCGCGCCATTGCCCGTGAGCGTGGCGAAAATCAGGAATAAGCTATCCATTCGGCTAGGCAGGGGCCTATGGCCCTTGCCGTACTATTCCGGCGCCGCGCATAGTTATAATCTGGAATCAACCTACGAAGGGATTTCGCCGTGCGCTGGCTCAGGATTGCCATAGGCTTCACCGTCACTCTGCTGACCCTGCTCTGCATGCTCCCGGCCCAGGCCGCGCAAGGCAGTGGCTGGGCGGTATTGCTCGACGAACAGGCAGACCTGCAACTGAGCGATATCCGCTCGGCTCGCTACACCAACCAATTCAGCCCGATTGAACTCGACCAGATCACCGCCGCCGAACCCAGTGGCGCGTTGTGGCTGCGTTTCAAGCTCAGTCCCGGTAAACACGAACAACTGCTGCGCATCTTCGCCCCCGATTTGTCGCACCTGAACCTCTACGTTCTGGATGGCGACACATTGGTCGAGCAATTGACCAGCGGCAACGAGCAACCGCAGAGCGAGCGACCACTCCCCAGCAGCGACTTCATGTTGCCGCTTCCACAAAGCGACAAACCCCTCGACGTCTATCTGCGACTGGTTTCCGAACACGAGTTGCGCCCCTATATCACCCTGCAATCAGCAGTGATGGTGGCGGCGAACCAGAACCAGACGCTGATCTATGGCCTGTTTTTTGGCTGCATCGCGATGCTGATCCTGTACAACCTCACGCGCTACGGCTATAGCCGCTCGCGCAGCAGCGTCTGGCTGGCAGCGTGCGAGGGACTGTTACTGCTCAGCCTGGTGCTGTTGTTGAACCTGGCTGGACCATGGCTTCCCGACTGGCATGCCGTGCAAACACCCGGCGCCTACCTGGCGCTACTGCTGACAGCCCCTTGCGGCCTGATGTTCGCCTACCGCTTCTTTGCCCCGCTGGGCCCGCATCCTCTAAACAAATTGCTGCTGGGGGACATCCTGTTCATTGTCCTGTGCAGCCTGCTGTTGCTGTTCGTCGACACCCTGCCGCTGAACATCATCACCTATGCGCTGGTGGCCCTGGCGGGCCTGAGCATGCTCTTTGTCAGCGCCTATCACTGGCAAAAGGGTTATCGGCCGGCACGCCTGTTCGTGGCTGCGATGGTGGTGTTCAACGTCGGCACGCTGATCATCCTGCCGGCGCTGCTGGGGCTGACCCTGGTTGCACCGCAAGGCCTGATCATGACCTTGATGGCCTTCATCTGCATCTGCGGCGTGCTGATGAGCATCGCCTTGAGCGAACGCCAGCGCAGCATCACCGAAGACCGCTTCAGCGTCAGCCGTGACCTGGCAGCAAGTAATGCCGAGATCAATGCCAAAGCCGAATTCCTGGCAAAGATCAGCCACGAAATCCGCACCCCGATGAATGGCGTGCTGGGCATGACCGAACTTCTGTTGGGCACCCCGCTGTCGGTCAAACAACGCGACTACGTACAAACCATCCATAGCGCCGGCAATGAACTGCTGACGTTGATCAACGAAATCCTCGACATCTCCAAGCTCGAGTCCGGACAAATCGAACTCGACGATGTGCAGTTCGACCTCAACGCACTGATCGAAGACTGCCTGAGCATCTTCCGCGCCAAGGCCGAACAACAGAACGTCGAGCTGATCAGCTTCATCCAGCCACAGGTCCCTCGCGTGATCAGCGGCGACCCGACGCGTCTGCGCCAGACACTGCTGAGCCTGCTGGAAAACGCCCTGAAGAAAACCGACGAAGGCGAAATCCTGATCGTCGTGGCCCTTGACGAACGCAGCCACAAACCGCGCCTGCGCATTGCCGTGCAAGACAGCGGGCACCCCATGGATGCCGAAGAACGAGAAGCCCTTCTGCATGCCGAACTGCACAGCAAGAACTTCCTTTCCGCCACCCGCCTGGGCGGTAACCTGGGGCTGGTAATCGCCCGCCAATTGATTCTGCTGATGCACGGCGAATTCGGCATCAAGAGCGGCAGCAATCAGGGCAGCACACTGTGGCTGACCTTGCCGCTGGACCCCGAGCGCCTCGAACACCCGACCTCCGATCTCGATGGCCCGCTACAAGGCGCACGGGTGCTGGTGGTGGACGACAATGACACCTGCCGCAAAGTCCTGGTGCAGCAATGCAGCGCCTGGGGGCTGAACGTCAGCGCCGTACCTTCCGGCAAGGAAGCCCTCGCCCTGCTGCGCACCAAGGCGCACCTGCGTGACTACTTCGACGTGGTCCTGCTCGACCAGAACATGCCCGGCATGACCGGCATGCAACTGGCGGCGAAGATCAAGGAAGACCCGAGCCTGAATCACGACATTCTGCTGATCATGCTCACCGGCATCAGCAACGCGCCGAGCAAGGTCATCGCACGCAATGCCGGGATCAAACGCATCCTCGCCAAGCCCGTGGCCGGCTACACCCTCAAGACCACGCTGGCGGACGAACTGAGCCAACGCAGCAAAGGCCTGGCGGTCTCGCAGCAACTGCCGAGCGGCGCGCCTGCGGCGGTCAAGGTGCCGAGCGATTTCCGCATTCTGGTGGCCGAAGACAACAGCATTTCAACCAAAGTGATTCGCGGCATGCTCGGCAAGCTCAACCTTCAGCCGGACACCGCCTGCAATGGCGAAGAAGCGTTGAAAGCGATGAAGGCCCAGCGCTACGACCTGGTGTTGATGGACTGCGAAATGCCAATCCTCGATGGCTTCTCCGCCACCCAGCAATTGCGTGCCTGGGAGGTCGGCAACCAGCGAACTCGCACACCGGTAGTAGCACTTACCGCACACATCCTGGCCGAACACAAAGAACGCGCACGCCAGGCCGGCATGGATGGCCATATGGCCAAGCCCGTCGAGCTTTCACAACTGCGCGAACTGATCGAGCATTGGGTCGCGCAGCGCGATCAGCAGAATCAGGCAACGGCTCAAACGTCCTGAGCCGACAGACCCCGCAGCGCCTGATAGACTCCTCCTCGACTTCCCTCGCCAGTGAGCTTGCCCCATGCTCCACGTGTTGTTCAGTGTTTACCTGAAGATGCTGGTGCTCTACAGCCCCTTCTTCGTGTTGTCCTGCTTCATCAGCCTGACCCGCGGTTACTCGCGCAAGGAACAACGTCGACTGGCCTGGAATGTCGCCCTCGCGACCCTGGTTTCCAGCGTGCTGTTGTATTTGTTCGGGCGGGTGATTTTCAGCGTGTTCGGCATCACCGTAGACGCCTTCCGCATTGGCGCCGGCAGTGTGCTGTTCATTTCGGCACTGGGCATGGCTCAGGGCAAGTCAGCGGTCCAGACCGACAACGTGCAGCAAGACGTGACCATCGTCCCGCTGACCATTCCGCTCACTGTCGGCCCCGGCACCATCGGGGCCTTGCTGGTGATGGGCGTCAGCCAGCCGCACTGGGACGACAAACTCACCGCCATCCTCAGCATCGCCATGGCCAGCCTGACCGTCGGCGTGGTGCTGTACCTGTCCAACCGTATCGAACGGATTCTCGGTGACCAGGGTTTGCAGATTGTCAGCCGGTTGATGGGGTTATTTGTGTGTGCACTGGCAGCGCAGATTATCTTTACCGGGGTGAAGGGGTATTTGGTGCCTTAGTTCGTCGTTCATCACGAGATTGCCCATCGAAAAACAAGGCCTTGTTGTTAAAGCACAAGGCCTTGCCAATGTTGATCAAACCAAACGACTCAGAGCTTCAGTTTCCTCACCAGGATCTTGTCTGAGTAAGCGTCGATTTTCTCGTGAACCCGTCCACGGTAGTTTTCAAACACCTCCCGATTGAAAGCAAAAACGCCGCCATCCGGGATGATGACCACTTCTTTGCCGAACTCACTCCAGAAAAAGAAGTCATCCTCAATCACGTTGGTGCTATAGCGCAATCCGTACAGGCAGACGACCACGTCGCCGGAATCAAGACGTTCGCAAGGTGCACATTTGAGAATACCCGACCCACTGTTCGCGACGTTGCCGCGAAAGAAGTTCCAGGCAAACTCGTCCAGCCTCAACGCCGCGTAAGTTTCCTCAACAAGCTGACCTAAACGTTCCACCCCCAAGCGGCCGATGATGGCATGGCTGACGCTCAGCAGTTGATTGACATTCGACACCCTCAACGGCTCAGAGGGGACGATAGTTTTGAGTGTGAAGCCAGCCTTCAACAACCGCCCCTGGTAATAATCGAACCAGACTTTTTTTGATACTTGCCCTGGGTATTTATCAGTCGCTGCCAGTTCCGCATACAGCAAACAGTCCTGTATATCCTGTTGGTCCTGCGGGCAAACTTCGGACGCAAAGGATAACACGCAGCTACCCACCACTACAGCATCAGCAAGCACTGACATATTGAACACCCCGTTCATCCACGCTAAATAAACTACCCCCTATTGAAAGCCTCTTTCGGCTTTACTAGCCTGCAATCTTTTTAAACAGATCATCACCGAACTGGTTAATGTAGTTATGAACCTGCTGACGCTTTCGATCAAACGCACGCTTATTAAACTTTCTAATGCCTGCCGCTTGAAAAAGGTGAACCCCCTCTGTCTTGAAAGTAAAAAACAGAAATTCGCCATCGTAGTCTTTACTGAACACATCCAGGCCGCCCATGACCATTGCCATACCACCACCTGGGGCAACAATACAAGGAACTGCTTTGAAGCTGACAACCGAACTTTCCTTGCTTCCGGCGTCCACGATTTTCAGCGCTGCCTTATCGCCCTTGAGCTTGTCAAAGCCCGACGCTACCAGGCTCAATACATTTCCAGAGCCCGCACTGATGACAGTCTCAAGCACTTGCAGCAATGCTTCGTTCATGCTCAGCGTCAGCTTTTTGGAGTCATACTTCTTATACGTGTAGCTTTCTGTGACCCAGCCAATCGCCGACAAGGCCTCGTTATAAGCCATGTATCGCTGTTCTTGCGAGGTTTCGACAGGCAGTTTTCTGACGACGGCTTCGGCAAAAGCCTGGCTATCCAGTGCATCCTGCTTATCATCTTCGCTAAGCCGTTCCTCAAATACCACAAGGGATGGACCGACGACCGACGCATCAATTCCCGGCGCGGCACCATTCAGCGAAACACTGCCGCTCTTGGCAAACATCCTGAGTCGGGGACGCGCGAAAACTTCAGTTAACTGAGCGTCGATTCGCTCAAAGTATTTATCCTGCACGGCCTCAGAGAAAGGGACATCCGCAACATTAATTATTTCGTTTCCCATATAAACATCCTTAGTAAATACTCGCCGCTCCATGCGACAGAAACAAAACTAAGGTACTCGACTTCAATCGTCAAACGCATTCACAGAAGCAACTTATTCCAATAGTTACCAACCTCCATGCAGCTCCAACAGCAAGCCATAGTCAGAGCACATAAAAGTGCGCTACTTATTAGCGGTGTTAGTTGTGAAAACCACTGTGAAAACGCAAGCGACCTCGGCGTGAGGTCGCCGTTATTCAGGAGACCGGCTTGGTTGAATACCAGCGTGGCGTATAAACCCACTCACCACCTTCAGCGCGCGGGAACACGCAGGTGGTGGATGAACCAATCAGCACCATGGTCCGCATATCAACCTGATCAGGGGTCAACTGCCCGAGGGTCGTGACCCGCAGCGTCTGGCCCGGACGACCGATATCCCGCCCCAGCACCACCGGCGTTTCCGGCGTGCGATGCCGGGCGACGATTTCCAGCGCACGGCCCAATTGCCACGGACGCGAACGCGAGATCGGGTTGTAGAAGGCCAGGGCCAGGTCAGCCTCTGCCGCCAGGTCCAGACGCTTCTCGATGATCGCCCAGGGTTTCAGGTTGTCCGATAAAGACATCACGCAGAAGTCGTGGCCCAAGGGTGCACCCGCTTGAGCGGCGGTCGCCAATGAAGCGGAGACACCCGGCAGGATTTCCAGATCGACGCTGTGCCAGCTCGTATCGGTAGATTCGTGCAGCGCTTCGAGCACCGCCGCTGCCATGGCAAATACGCCTGGGTCACCGGATGAGACGACCACCACTGAACGGCCTTGGGCGGCCAGTTCGAATGCGTGGCGCGCGCGCTGCATCTCCTCGCGGTTGTCGGTGCAGTGCAACACTTGATCGGCACGGAACGGCCCGGCCATGCGCACGTAGGTTTCATAACCGAGCACGTCGTTGGCACGAGTCAGTTCCGCCTTGACCGCCGGCACCATCAGTTCGGCAGCGCCAGGCCCAAGACCGATGACCGCCAAACGGCCACGAGCACGACCGATCTGCAACGGGTCAAGCGGTTGCTCAGCCATCGCGATGGTGATTCCGTTAACCTCACAGACGCTGACCGGCTCTGCGAGCGCATTGTGCACCAGTTCACCGAGACTCCCGGCAGCCACCGCAAAACGCAGCGGCACACCCAATTCCAGCGCCGCTTCGCGCAACGCCGGGCTCGCCATCTGCTGATCGCTGGCCAACACGCAGGCGACCGATTGCACAGCAATTTTCGCCTGATGCAAGGCATCGCGTATCGCGTTCGGCAGATCTGCGACGTCGGCGCTCACCGCGACCAGAACGTTTTGCGGGTAAATCCGTAATTCATTGGCCGCAGGTGCGCGTTCGGCGCTACCAATATGAATCGCCAGATGCGCTTGCGGATCCTGCGGCAACTGCGCTTGATCCAGCCACGGGGCAGCGCCTTCGATACGTACGCTCTCACCGGCCAGCAGATCCGAAACGAAGCGCTTGCCCAGTTCCAGATCGCCCAACGCATAGCCACTTGGCGGATTGAGCAGGCAAGTGCCGAAGCGCAACTCACCGCTGGTGGTGATCGCCGCAGCCACGCCCAAACCGTCAGCTATCTCGCGGGCCAGCACGTTCACCCCGCCCAGACCGCCCAACAGCGGCACGACCGCGCTGCCATCCTCGGCGACAGCCAGCACCGGCGGCTCAGCGCCTTTTTCCAGGAGCAATGGCGCCAGCGTGCGAATGACGATACCGGCGGCACACAAAGCAATGATTGGCGTGTCCTGTTGATAGAGCTGGCGCAGCGTCGCACCGAACTCGTGGTAAACGCGGTCCGCGCCGTCGACCCGTTCGGCCAGGCCGTGGATCAAGGCGCCGGGGTATAGCTGTTGGATCTTGCGTGCGGTCGCGAGGCTGCCATTGCCAAGAATGACAATCGCCGGAACTGAACGAGTCATCAGCCTTGCCACCTTTCGCCGGGAACGATGATCAACGAAAAATACGGCGAGGACATCGGCTCGACCTGATCCAGCGGCACGATCTTCTGATTGGCCATGGTGGCGCGCTCAACGTACAACGCACGCTCTGCCAGACCGAGTTCTTCCAGCACCTGACGCACCTTCGGAAAGTTGCGCCCCAGCTTCATCACCACCGCGGCGTCGGCGTCGGCCAAACGACGCTTGAGTTCTTCGTGCGGTAGCACCCCGGACAACACCGACAGGCTTTGATTGCGATACACCAGCGGCGCGCCCAGCACCGAAGCACCGCCAAGCATCGAGCAGACGCCCGGCACCACTTCAGCCTCGTAACGTTCGGCCAGACGATCATGCAAATACATATAGGAGCCGTAGAAGAACGGATCGCCTTCGCAAATCACCGCCACGTCACGCCCGGCATCCAGATGCGCGGCGAGCTGTTCGCCGGCCGCATCGTAGAAGTCGCTGATCACTTGCTCGTAGGACAGCGGCGGCGCCAAGGTCTCGGTGGTCACCGGGTAAACCAGCGGCAGCAGCGTCTGCGCGCCCTGCAAATGCGCTTCGATGATGCCGAACGCATTGCCTTTTTTACCCTTGGCGACGAAGTACGCCACCACCGGCGACTCGCGCAACAGGCGCAAGGCCTTGACCGTAATCAGTTCCGGATCACCAGGCCCCACGCCAAGGCCGATCAAACGTCCAGGTTGCTGCATCATTCAATCTCCGTGGCGAGGGCATTGACCGCTGCGGCGGCCATGGCGCTGCCGCCCAACCGACCTTGCATGATCACAAACGGCACGCCACGGCTGTCAGCCGCAAGCATTGCCTTGGACTCGGCGGCACCGACGAAGCCCACCGGGAAGCCGAGAATCAACGCCGGTTTTGGCGCGCCGGCATCGAGCATTTCCAGCAAGTAGAACAACGCGGTCGGGGCGTTGCCAATTACCACCACGCTGCCTTCCAGATGCGGACGCCACAGCTCCAGAGCCGCTGCCGAACGGGTGTTGCCGAGTTCGCGGGCCAGCTCCGGAACGCTCTCGTCACGCAGGGTGCAAATCACCGGATTGTTCGCCGGCAACCGCGCCCGGGTCACGCCTTCGGAGACCATCCGCGCATCACACAGAATCGCTGCACCGGCGGCCAGCGCATCGCGCCCGGCCTTGCCCGCGCCTTCGGAGAATTGCAGACCGTCGATCGCATCGACCATGCCGCAGGCGTGAATCACCCGCACCGCGAGTTTTTCCAGATCGGCCGGAATCCGGGCGAGGTTGGCCTCGGCGCGAATGATCGCGAAGGAGTTGCGATAGATCTCCTGACCGTCGCGGATGTAATCAAGCATCAAGTGGGCTCCGTGGGCGGGCATCAAGCGCTGCGCCGGCCGCTTCAATAGTGAGGTTGCGTACTTGCAGGGCGCCGAAACCCGGCTGCCCTGCATCGCGAAAATAGAGGTCGTAATGACCGGGGCTGACTGCCAGCAAGGTGACCGGCGCGATGTGCGCGGAGGCACAGGAGCGCGGGCAGCCGGACAGGTGAACGTGAACTCGGTCGCCACGACTTTGCAGCTGTGTGGACAATTGCAGGGCATCACCCTTTGTATCTGCCAGACCTTTGCCGCACCCGGCCGATCCAGTGCAGGCCACCAGATGGGCCAAAGCTTGATCGGCACTCACCAGAAAACCCAGGGCCTGCATTCCCTCAGTGAGCGCTGGAGCATCCTGCTGGCGAAGGTTCGGCAGCAGCAGGCTTTGCCAAGGGGTCAACCGCAGGCTGCCATCCCCGAACGCCTCGGCCAGAGCCGCCGCGCCTTTGAGCATCGAAGCATCCAGCCGCCCCAGAGGTGGGACCGCGCCGACATAGACCAAGTCTTCCTGACGCTGTGGATAAGTACCGATGTGCAACCCTGGGCGCGACTCGGGACGTTGCCAGTCACTGATCGGGATCAGCGGCACACGCTCGGCCAAGGTTTGCACTACCGATGCCAGCGAACGCTCGGCCAGCACCTGCCGCATGCGGGTCTGATCCGGCCGCGCCAGATCGAGAAACAGCTCCAGCACCGCCACCACCAAGGTGTGACCGTCATTGCGCAATACCGCCCCTGCCGGTGTATCCGTGGGACAACCCGCCAGGCCAAACGCCAGCCATTGCTCGCCATTGCGTTCAACCGCGCTCAACCAGAGGTCATGCGGATGTTCGAGCATCGCCAGCGCCTCGCCGCCATCCAGTTGCACGGCAAACTTGGCCGACAGCTGATGGAAACGCTCATGGCTTTGCAAGGTGGCGAGGATCTGCTCGGCCAGCGGACGAGTATCGAACAGCATGTACCGATCGATGCCGGCACCGGGACTGAGCATCAGGTTGCGTACATCATCGCCAGCCGCCGTCTTTGGGCCCAATCCGGCGGCCAGCAGGCTGTCGATCAAGGGCCGGTGCTCACTACCGATTCCGCGAATTTGCAGATTGGCGCGGTTGGTCGCCTCAATCACTCCACCGGCATAACGCTCGGCGGCCTCGGCCACAGCCATAGCCTGGGCAGCGCTGATCGACCCGCCATTCAACTTGATCCGGCAAATGCCGCCGTCCGATGCCTGGACGATACGCAGCAACCCCGGACAGGCCGAGGGGCGTAAGGCGGTGTGCAGCTGACGTTCGTTCAAGGGGGCGACCGGCTAAGAGGTAGAAGCACTTCGCGAGCGAAGGCGCGGTATTATGCCTGCTTTGTCTGACGGCATGAAAAGCCTGCCCGTCGGAACACCCGGTTTGAGGAATATAAATGGCCCCTTGGCTGACGGTAGTGGGAATCGGTGAAGACGGCTTCAACGGCCTGGGCAAGAACGCTCGGCGCGCGCTGCTGGATGCTTCGCGGATTTTCGGCGGCCAACGGCAACTGGATCTGCTGCCCGTGTGCATTCGTGGCGAACGACAGCTCTGGCCAAGTCCGTTTTCCCTTGAGCCGGTACTGGCGCAACGCGGTGAGCCGGTCTGTGTGCTGGCCAGCGGTGATCCAATGCTGTTCGGCGTGGGCGCCAGCCTGGCACGGCAAGTTCCGAACGATGAGATGCTGATCCTGCCCGCGCCATCCTCCTGCGCTCTCGCTACGGCCCGGATGGGCTGGCCGTTGCAAGAAGTCGTCGTGCTGTCGGTGGTTGCCCGGCCAATCGCAGCGCTGAACGCTCAACTGTTCAGCGGCGTTCGTTTACTGGTGTTGAGCAACGACCGGCACAGCCCCGCCGCGATTGCCGCGCTGCTGCGTGAACGCGGTTTCGGGCCGAGCCGGATGACCGTCCTGGAACACCTGGGCGGCGAGAGCGAACGACGTGTCGACGGCATCGCCAGCGACTGGACCGACCCGGCGATCGCTGACTTGAACCTGATTGCCATCGAGTGCCTCGCCGCCCCTGATGCGCCGCGTTTGTCGCGCCTGGCCGGTTTGCCGGATGCAGCCTTCGAGCACGACGGCCAGCTGACCAAACGCGATGTCCGCGCCATCACCCTCGCCCGTCTCGCGCCGGTGCCCGGTGAACTGTTGTGGGACGTCGGCGCCGGCAGCGGCTCGATCGGCATCGAGTGGATGCGTGCACACCCGAGTTGCCGCACGCTGGCCATCGAGGCCGATGCTGGCCGCCAGCAACTGATCGAACACAACCGCGATGCCCTCGGCGTGCCCGGCCTGCAATTGATTCGTGGCAGCGCGCCGCAGGCGTTGGCCGGTCTTGAGCGACCCGACGCTATCTTCATCGGTGGCGGCGTCACCCGTGACGGTGTGCTCGACACCTGTTGGGCGCAGCTCAAACCCGGTGGTCGGCTGGTCGCCAACGCGGTCACCCTGCAAAGCGAAATGACCTTGATGGCCTGGCGCGAACAACACGGTGGTGAGCTGACGCGGATTCATATCGCTCAGGCGCAGCCGCTGGGAGAGTTCGACACCTGGCGCCAGGCGTTGCCGATCACCTTGCTGGACGTGGTTAAACCCTTCGATGCGTGACGAAACCGCCGAACAACCCGCGCCCCTGCGCAGTGGCCTGACCACTGGCAGCTGCGCCACCGCCACCAGCCTCGCCGCCGCGCGCCTGTTGCTCGGCGCGGTGACCAGCGATGCTGTGGAGATTGTGCTGCCCAAAGGCAAACAGGTGCAGATGCGCCTGGAGTTTTGCCGGCCGACTGCCGACGGCGCCGAAGCCGGAACCATCAAGGACGCCGGCGACGACCCGGACGTAACCCACGGTGCGTTGCTCTACAGCCAGGTGCGTTTGATCAGCGAACCCGGTATTCGTTTCTGCGCCGGCAAAGGCGTCGGCACTGTCACTCGCCCGGGGCTGGTACTGAGTGTCGGCGAACCTGCGATCAATCCGGTGCCACGCAAGATGATCTCCGACCATCTGCTACTGCTCGCGCAAGAATTCAGCTACGGCGGCGGTTTTGAGGTGACGGTCAACGTCGAGAACGGCGAGGCCCTGGCGCTGAAAACCATGAACCCGCGATTGGGTATTCTTGGCGGGTTGTCGATCCTCGGCACCAGCGGCATCGTTCGACCGTTTTCCTGCGCGGCGTACATCGCCTCGATCCACCAGGGCATCGATGTCGCCAAAACCAACGGTTACCTGCACATCGCCGCCTGCACCGGCAACGCCAGCGAAGACACCATGCGCCGGGTCTACGACCTGCCGGAAATCGCCCTGATAGAAATGGGCGATTTCGTCGGTGCAGTGCTCAAACATCTGCGCAAAGTGCCTGTGGATAAACTGAGCATTTGCGGCGGCTTCGGCAAGATCAGCAAACTCGCCGCCGGGCATATGGATTTGCACAGTCGCCACTCCAGCATCGACCTGCCGCAACTGGCCGAATGGGCCGCGAACGTTGGCGCTGACGCTGCATTGCAGCAAGGCATCCGCGAGGCCAACACCAGCCAACAAGCGCTGGCGATGGCCAGCGCCGCCGGTATCGCCCTTGGCGATGCGGTGTGCCAGCACGCGCTGGATTTCGCCCGCAGCGTAGTGCCCAGGCAGGTTCAGGTCGAAGTGTTTGCCATCGATCGCCAGGGTGGCATCGTCGGTCATGCCGGAGCTTTTCAATGAAACGTCTGTTGTTGCTCGGCGGCGTCACTGAAGCCCTGGCGATTGCCCGAACCCTCGGCCCGCAACATATCTACAGCCTGGCGGGCGTGGGTCGGGTGCCGACCGACCTGAACTGCCAGGTACGAGTCGGCGGCTATGGCGGCGCTGAAGGCCTGACGCAATTCATCAAGGATCAAGGCATCGATCTGTTGCTCGACGCCACCCATCCCTACGCCGCGCAAATCAGCCGGAACGCCGCCACCGCGGCACAACAAAGCGGCATCCCGTGCTGGGCGCTACGCCGTCCGGCGTGGCAAGCGCAGACCGGGGATGACTGGCGCGAAGTCAACGACTGGGCCGAACTGATCAAAGCGTTGAAACTGTTCAAGCGCCCATTGTTTACCTTGGGCCGCGAGCCGCTGCAGCACCTGGATGAAATCCCGCCCGAGCAGTTCTGGACCTTGCGCGCGCTGGAGGTTTATCCCGGCAACGAGCGCTGCGAAGTGATCGGTGCACGCGGACCGTTTTTCATCGAAGACGAACGCGCGCTGTTCGAACGCCGGCAAATCGATGTGCTGATCAGCAAAAACAGCGGCAGCAGCGCCACCGAACCCAAACTTGAAGTGGCCCGCGAACGCGGGGTGCCGGTGTTGATCCTCAAGCGGCCAGAGTTGCCGAGGGTTGAGCGGGAGTTTGGGAGTGTGGCTGCCGTATTAAATGCACTGTCACTGTCAGACCATTCCTGACACCTCACCATAAGAGCGAATCGACAGGCAACATTCTCCGAAAGAGCCATCTGGCCAGGCTTAACGGCTCTGCTCTACATTTCCTGAGTTCTCTCAGAGCCCTCACTTCCCCCAAAAACGCGAACCTGCCCTCACAGGCTGACGACGGTCGCCCCGAGGAAAGTGCTGCTTGCCAACCTGTATCCCAAGGAATACGATCCAGCATGATCGACTTCGAACAGTCTCGACCATTTGCCGATTGGCTTCACTCACTCAGGGACACCATCGGCAAGGCTCGCCTTGTCGCCAGGCTTCGAGCTGCCGAGCATGGGAACTTCGGTGATTGTGAAGCAGTTGGTGAGGCTGTTTATGAAATGCGCGTGCATTACGGCCCCGGCTACAGGATGTACTTCACTCGTAAAGGTGAGGTGGTTTATCTGCTGTTGGCAGGAGGCGATAAGTCGACTCAAAAACGAGACATCAAACGCGCTCAACAGATGGCGCAAAACATCGGTAATGAGGAGTAAATCATGGCCGAACAATTCACCCGTTTCGACGCCGCCGACTTTCTCAAAACCCCTGAGGAAATGGCCGCTTACCTGGATGCCTGCTTTGAAGAAGATGCAGGTGACGGCGCGTTGATACGTGCCGCGCTCAACGACATCGCTCGGGCACAAGGTATGACGCAGGTTGCCCGTGATGCAGGTTTAGGTCGTGAAAGTTTGTACAAGGCACTGGGTAGCACGGGTAATCCGGAATTCACGACTATCATGAAGGTGATGAAGGCCTTGGGTCTCAAGCTCCACGCGACAGCCGCCTAAAATGCGCTGCGACACCACACCGCACGGCGGCTTTTTACTTATCGCCCCCGATCAGGCTAAATACCCGGCTTGATCACCCACCCAACCGGATATGACCCATGTCCCGACAACGGCTAGCATTTGCCTGGATCGCCTGCTTCGCAGTGCTGTTCAATATGCTCGCCATGCCGATGTCCGGCGCGATGGCGCAAGGTGCCAGTCAGTCGCCGGCCGAGCAGTTGTTGTGGGGCAGTTTCTGCTCGTCCAGCGGGACGAAAATGGTGGCGATTTCTCTGGGCAAACTTGAACAAAAAGCCCCTTCAAACGACGATCATTCAAATATGCAGCATTGCTGGTGCTGCTCTGGCTCGGCGCCTTTAGTGGCGTTGCCGGGCCATGTTCCACAGCTGTATTTCGCGCGTTTCGAGGCCAATCGAAGCCGACCGGCGCCGACCCTCGACATCCCCACGCCACGCCAGCAATGGCCAAGCCTCAATCCTCGAGCCTCTCCTCTGGTCTGATTACCCTCGCAATTGATCTGCGTGTCTAATCGTTCTGGAGAACTGCCATGTTGAAGAAACTCATCGTTCTGGCCGCCTTGTTGCTGCCTGCGTGCTTTGCCAATGCCCATGAATACAAAGCCGGCGAACTGGAAATCGCCCACCCTTGGTCGCAAGAGCTACCGCCCAACGCGCCAACGGTTGCTGCCTATTTCGTGATTCACAACAACGGCAAAACCGTCGACCGCCTGCTCAGCGTTGCTTCGCCGATCGCAGGCATTGCCGAGCTGCACGAGCACGTGATGCAAGGTGATTTGATGAAAATGCAGCAAGTGCCGAGCGTCGAGATTCCGGCTGGCGATGACATCACGTTCGCACCGATGGCTTATCACGTGATGCTGCTGGAGCTCAAAGACCGCAGCCTGCTCCGCGACGGCAAACGCTTCCCGCTGACCCTGCATTTCGAAAAGTCCGGCGATGTGACCGTCGAGGTCGCCGTACAGAAACAACCGCCCGCCGGCACCGAAGCGCACATGCACGCCCAGTAATCACTGCCTGAAAAACCTGTGAACGCACGGCGCTCGCTCAGCGTCAGGCGGTCAGTGCCGCGCCGCACCTCGTTGAAGGTTGCGCGCGGTAGCTGGATCAGCCTGTTCGCCATGTTGATGATCTTTATCGGCCCACTGATTTCTCAGTCGATGCCGATGGATCAACGCATGCCGATGCCTATGAACATGTCGATGGACATGAGCATGGACATGTCGGCGAACGCCCACGCCGAGCAAAACGCGCAAGCGGCTGCCGAACACTGCGCACCAAAACCCGATCACCATGCGCTCTGGGAAAAGTGCGGCTATTGCAGCCTGCTCTTCAACTGCCCCGCGCTGCCCGGCAGCCTGTCGTTCGCTGCCTTCGACACACCTTCCGCACACAGCTTCATCAGCCCCTCCCCCCGCCTGGGCCATGCCCGGCAAACCGTTTTCCCCGGTGCCCGCACCCGCGCCCCGCCCATCGTCGCGTAAACACCCACCACTACTCATACGGCCAACTGTAGAGAACGACAGCCGCAGGCTGCTGGCCGTGTTGTTGACGACTGATTGATGGAACCTTTATGTCCAGGTTTTCTGCTGACACACGCTTGAGCGCTGCTCAGGCATTTTTCGCCCTGAACGCGTCACGCGCCCGTTTCAAACAGGCCACTGCCATTCTGTGCGGCGCCCTGCTTTCCCCGTTGGCCAACGCGGCCGAGCAATCGGTTGACCACAGCCAGCACACTGAAGAGCTGAGCCCAACGGTCATTACCGCGATCGCCCCAAGTTCGCCGCTGACCATCGTCACCAACCCCAAGGACCCGCGCCAACCAGTGCCGGCCAGCGATGGCGGCGATTACCTGAAGACCATTCCCGGCTTCGCGCTGGTTCGCAATGGCGGCACCAACGGCGATCCGGTGCTGCGCGGCATGTTCGGCTCAAGGCTGAACATTCTCACCAACGGCGGCATGATCCTCGGTGCCTGCCCTGGCAGGATGGACGCCCCGACCTCCTACATTTCGCCGGAAACCTACGACAAGCTGACCGTGATCAAAGGCCCGCAAACCGTACTTTGGGGACCTGGCGCCTCTGCCGGCACCATCCTGTTCGACCGCGAGCCGGAAAGCTTCGGTGAGCTGGGCACGAGGGTTAACGCCAGCCTGCTGGCCGGCTCCAACGGGCGTTTCGACAAGCTCGTCGACGCCGCTGCCGGTGGCCCACAGGGTTACATCCGGGTGATCGGCAACACTGCGCACGCCGACGATTACCGTGATGGCAACAACGACACCGTGCCGTCGCGCTACGACAAATGGAACGGCGATGTCGCCCTGGGCTGGACGCCGGATGCCGACACGCTGCTGGAGTTGACCGCCGGCAAGGGCGACGGCGAGGCACGTTCGGCCGGCCGTGGTATGGACGGTTCGCAGTTCAAGCGCGAAAGCCTGGGCCTGCGTTTCGAGAAGTCGAACCTCGGCGAAGTACTGGATAAAGTCGAAGCGCAGGTCTACTACAACTACGCCGACCATGTGATGGACAACTACACCCTGCGCACGCCGTCTGGCACCGGGATGATGGCCGGCCCGATGGCCTCCAACGTCGACCGCCGCACCCTCGGTGCACGGATCAAGGCCACCTGGCGCTGGGCCGATGTGCAGTTGATCAGCGGCATCGATGCGCAAACCAACGAACACCGTCAGCGCGCCGCCATGGGCATCGACACCTATAAGGACGTGCCACGCAACAAGGATGCGGACTTCCATAACTACGGCGTTTTCAGTGAGCTGACCTGGTACGCCGCCGACCGTGATCGCCTGATCAGCGGGGCACGACTGGACCGTGCCTCAGCCAAGGATTTTCGCCAGACCATCGGTTCCGGGATGATGAGCCGACCCAACCCGACCGCCGACAAGTCCCGCGCCGATACCTTGCCGAGCGGCTTCGCGCGCTATGAACATGACCTGGCGGACAGCCCGACCACGCTCTACGCCGGTCTCGGCCACGCTGAACGTTTCCCGGACTACTGGGAGCTGTTCTCACCGAAATCCGGCCCTGCCGGTTCGCTCAACGCCTTCGACTCGATCAAGCCCGAGAAAACTACCCAGCTCGACTTCGGCCTGCAATACAAAACCCAGGACCTCGAAGCCTGGGCCTCGGGTTACGTCGGTGAAGTACACGACTACATCCTGTTCGATTACACCCCCGGCATGATGGGCACGACCTCTCGGGCCGAAAACATCAACGCGCGCATCATGGGCGGTGAACTCGGCGCAGCCTACAACCTCACCTCCCATTGGAAAGCCGATGCGACCCTGGCCTACGCCTGGGGCAAAGACACCACCCACGACACAGCACTGCCGCAAATGCCGCCGCTGGATGCACGTTTCGGCCTGACCTACAGCGAAGACAACTGGAGCGCCGGCGCCTTGTGGCGAGTGGTCGCGGCGCAGAACCGCATCGAGCAGAACAAGGGCAACGTGGTCGGCAAAGACTTCGACAAGAGCCCGGGTTTCGGCGTGTTCTCGCTCAACGGCGCCTACCGGATCGACAAGCACTGGAAGGTCAGTACCGGCGTCGACAACCTGTTTGGCAAGGCTTACGCCGAGCACTTGAACCTGGCCGGCAACGCCGGGTTCGGCTACCCGGCCAATAACCCGCAAGCGATCAACGAACCAGGGCGCACGTTCTGGACCAAGGTCGATATGAGCTTCTAAAGGCATCGCGGGCAAGCCTTGCTCCTACAGATTTGTGTCGTTCATAACATTCGTGATCGACATATCCCCGTAGGAGCAAGGCTCGCCCGCGATCGGTTGCGCAGCGACCGCAAACAAACAACAAAGATCCACGCCAAGCGGAGCACCTGATGAACCAACCCAAACCGAATTTCTACAACCTGGCCTGGCGCTGGCATTTTTATGCCGGGCTGTTCGTTGCGCCGTTCATGGTGATGCTGGCCTTGACCGGCATCATTTACCTGTTCAAACCGCAACTCGACCCACTGATGTATGGCAGCCTGCTCAATGTGCCGGACGGCCATCACACCGTCAGTGCCGACGAGTTGCTGCGCCGTGTCAAAGAGGCTTATCCACAAGGCCAGATCAAGCAGTACCTGCCGCCGCTCAATGCCGAGCACAGTGCGCAGTTTGTCGTTAAAAATGCCGGCGGCGAGCTCAACGTCTTCATCGATCCGTATCACGCCGATATCCTCGGCGAGCAGGACGCGAAGAAAAACCTGCAAGCCATCGCCCGGGCGATTCACGGCGAGTTGATGATCGGCACCGTCGGTGATCGGCTGGTTGAACTCGCGGCTGGCTGGGGCGTGGTGCTGGTGGTTTCCGGGGTGTTTCTGTGGTGGCCACGCGGGCGAACCGGTGCGGGGATCGTGTGGCCGCGATTCAGCAGTCGCGGACGTGTGCTCTGGCGTGACCTGCACGCCGTGACCGGGTTCTGGGGCGCGGCGTTTCTGCTGGTGATGCTGCTCAGCGGCATGACCTGGACCGGTTTCTGGGGCAAGCAATACGCTGAAGTCTGGAACCGCTTCCCGGCGGCCATGTGGAATAACGTACCGAAATCCGACCAAGAGGCTCGCAGCCTCAACACGGCCACCCGCCAGACCGTGCCCTGGGCGATGGAAAACACGCCGATGCCGATGTCCGGTGACCACGCCGAACACATGGCGCACAACGGCGACAGCAGCGCCCCGGCGGCGCCGACCATCAGCCTGCAAGACGTGCAGGACATCGCCGTTCAACGCCAGGTCGAACCGGGTTACAGCATCACCTTTCCAACCACCGCCAGCGGCGTGTTTACCATCGCCGTATTCGCCGACGACCCGCGCAACGACGCCACCCTGCATGTCGACCAGTACAGCGGTGAAGTCCTTGCCGATGTGCGCTGGCAGCATTACGGCAACGTCGCCCGCGCCACGGAAATGGGCGTGATGCTGCACGAAGGCAAGTTGTTCGGGCCGTTCAACCAGATCGTCGTGTTGCTGATCTGCCTGATGATCCTGCTCAGCGCCGTCAGCGGTGTAGTGATCTGGTGGAAGCGCCGCCCACAAGGCAAGCTCGGTGTTCCACCGTTGCGTCATGACCTGCCGACCTGGAAAACCGGGGTGGTGATCATCCTCGCATTGGCGGTGATATTCCCGTTGGTGGGCGCTTCGCTGATCGTGGTGTGGCTGCTCGACCGCGTGCTCTTGTCGCGCTTGAACCGCCAGCCTGAATCGGCCTCATCTTCATCCTGAATACAGCGAGATACATGAAGAGGCGCTGAAGACTCTACAATGCCGGCCCACGTCGGATCGTCAGTGAGCGGACACCTGTGGCGAGGGGGCTTGTCGGAACGCCGCACCGCCCCGTTCGGCTGCGGAGCAGTCGTAAAACCAACGCTAGGGGTCTGCCTGACATAACCGGGTTGTTGATTTCAGGGCCGCTTCGCAGCCCAACGGGGCGGTGCGGCGTTCCGACAAGCCCCCTCGCCACAAAAGCCTCTTAGCCACAAGGCAACACAAGCTGACCATCGAAAGGAATGGCATGACCTCGCTGAACCTCACCCATCTCGCCTGGACACCGCTGGGCCATGGCCACTGTCATCACCAGTTCCAGCTGCGTGAGGCCAGCCTGCACGTGGCGGCCGGTGAGTTCGTCGGCTTGATCGGACCCAACGGCAGCGGCAAGACCAGCCTGTTGCGCTGCGCCTACCGCTTCAGCAAACCGGAGTCCGGCGAGGTGTATCTGGCCCATCACAATGTCTGGAAGCAGTCGTCGCGCTGGTGCGCGCAACGCATCGCCGTGGTGTTGCAGGAGTTTCCCGATGCCTTCGGCCTGACCGTCGAGGAAGTGGTCGCCATGGGCCGCACTCCGCACAAAGGCCTGTTCGATGGCGATACGCTGGAAGATCGCCGAATCGCCGAACAGGCACTGGAATCGGTGGGCCTCAAAGGCTTCGAAGATCACGCCTTCGCCACGCTGTCGGGCGGCGAAAAACAACGCGTCATTCTCGCCCGCGCCCTGGCTCAGCAACCGCAATTGCTGATTCTCGACGAACCGACCAACCACCTCGACCCACGCTATCAGCTCGAATTGCTGCAACTGGTCAAGCGCTTGCAGATCGGCACCCTGGCGAGCATCCACGATCTCAACCTGGCCGCGGCGTTCTGCGATCGGCTGTACGTGATCGACCACGGACGCATCGTCGCCAGCGGCACGCCAACAGAAGTGCTGACCACCACGTTGCTGCGTGAGGTGTTCGGCGTCGAAGCGCTGATCGATGAACACCCGCTGTCCGGCTACCCCCGAATTACCTGGATAACCCAACATGACCTTGCGCACCCTGCTCCGCTCCAGCCTGTCCATCGCCCTGCTGCTGGGCAGCGCCCAGGCATTCGCCGAAGCGAGCCGCTACCCGTTGACGATACAGAGCTGCAACCGTGAAGTGACGTTCAAGGAGGCGCCGAAACACGCCCTCAGTCACGACATCAACATGACCCAGATGATGCTCGCCCTCGGCCTCAAGCCGCGGATGGTCGGCTACAGCGGCATCAGTGGCTGGAAAGCCGTGACACCCGAGATGCAGAACATTCTCGACGGCCTGCCGGAACTCGCCGCCAAGTACCCATCGGTGGAAACCCTGCTCAACGCCAACGTCGATTTCTTCTTCGCCGGCTGGGATTACGGCATGCGCATTGGCGGCGACCTGACCCCGCAAACCCTCGGGCCGCTGGGGATCAACGTCTATGAACTGAGCGAGTCGTGCGCCTTCGTAATGAAGCGCCCAGCGGCCAGCCTCGATGACACCTACAACGACCTGCGCAACCTCGGCAAGATCTTCGACGTACAGGATCGCGCCAACCGCTTGATCAGCGACATGCAGGCGCAAGTGGCGGAGGTTCGCAAAAACCTGCCGAGTGAAAAACCGCGGGTGTTCCTTTACGACAGCGGCGAAGACCGGGCCATGACCTCGGGCCGCCTGGGGATGCCGCAAGCGCTGATCGACGCCGCCGGCGGGCGCAATATTCTCGACGATGTCGACGCGAGCTGGACCCGGGTCAACTGGGAAAACGTGGTTAAGCGCAACCCGCAGGTGATCGTGATCGTCGACTACGGCGAAGTCAGCGCCGAGCAAAAGGAACAATTCCTGCTGAACAACAAGGCCCTGCAATCGGTGGATGCGATCAAGAACCAGCGCTTCATCGTCATTCCTTACGTGCAAGCCACACCGGGGATCGACAACGTGCTGGCGGTTGAAACCCTGGCCAAGGGTTTCCACGGCGAATGATCAATCGTCGTTATGCCTTGTTGCTGGTTGCCCTCGGCGCGCTGTTGCTGGTGTCTTGTGTGGTGTCGCTGGGCTTTGGCTCGGCACGAGTGCCGGTGGACGTGGTCTGGCGGATTCTGCTGCATCACGCATTCGGGATTGGCGAGGTGAACTGGAGCGCCGGGCAAGAGCACATCGTCTGGCTGATTCGCGTACCGCGCATGTTGCTCGGCGCGTTGGTGGGCGCCGGGCTGGCGCTGATCGGCGCGGTGCTGCAAGCCGTCACGCGCAATCCGTTGGCCGACCCGCATTTGCTCGGCGTGACCTCCGGCGCGACCCTTGGCGCGGTAATCGTGGTGCTGCATGTGGGCGAGATCGTCGGCCTGCTGACCTTGCCGATCGCCGCGTTTATCGGTGCATTGCTGAGCATGCTGGTCGTGCTGATAATCGCCAACCGCAACGGTCGGCTGGACAGCGATCGGCTGCTGCTGTGCGGGGTGGCGGTGTCATTCGTGATGATGGCAGTCGCCAACCTGCTGCTGTTCCTTGGCGATCACCGCGCGAGTTCTGCGGTGATGTTCTGGATGCTTGGCGGCCTCGGGCTGGCGCGCTGGGAGTTGCTGGCAGTGCCGGCGGCCAGCGTGCTGCTCGGGCTGGTTTTGCTGCTGGGCATGGCCCGGCCGCTGAATGCCTTGATGGCTGGCGAGCAAACCGCTGTCACACTCGGTCTGAATGCTCGCACCGTGCGTTTACGGGTGTTTGTGATTGCGTCGCTGATGACCGGGGTGCTGGTCTCGATCAGCGGCTCCATTGGTTTTGTCGGGCTGATGGTGCCGCACATTGCCCGGCGTCTGGTCGGGGCGGAACACCGCAGATTGCTGCCGGTATGCGTGTTGCTCGGCAGTGTTTTCCTCGTTTGGGTCGACGTAGCAGCACGAACCATGATTGCACCGGAAGATCTGCCAATCGGCGTCGCCACCGCAGCCATCGGTGGCCTGTTCTTCATCGGCCTGATGCGCCGCCGCTGATCCCGCACTGGCACGATCAATTGTGGCGAGGGAGCTTGCTCCCGCTGGGCTGCGAAGCGGCCCTGAAACCTGCGACTGCGCTCCATCTGATACAACGCATGCGCCGGGCTTGCGACTGCTTCGCAGCCGAGCGGGAGCAAGCTCCCTCGCCACAGGGTCGGCGCTCGGCTCTTGCTCCAAGGTGGCGCATCACAACGCACCAGCGCGCCAGACGCGTCCCTTCATGGTGCACCGCTTACCGGCGCAACCGCTCTAACACGACATTTCCTTGCCTTTCTCCGACCGGGCACAGCCCTTGCTAAAGACCCTTCAGTAGTCCGCATCTGCCAACCAAGAAAACTCATAAGTTCATGGAGATCGCACAATGAAGCGTCGCAGTTTGATCAAGGCTTTCACACTCTCGGCAAGCATTGCCGCGATGGGCATGACCTGGACTGTCCAGGCCGCCGAGACCATCAAGGTCGGGATTCTGCATTCGTTGTCCGGAACCATGGCGATCTCCGAAACCTCGCTCAAAGACATGGCGCTGATGACCATCGACGAAATCAATGCCAAGGGCGGGGTCAACGGCAAGATGCTCGAACCGGTGGTGGTCGATCCCGCCTCGAACTGGCCGTTGTTCGCGGAAAAGGGTCGGCAATTGCTGACCCAGGACAAGGTCGCGGTGGTGTTCGGCTGCTGGACCTCGGTGTCGCGTAAATCGGTATTGCCAGTGTTCGAAGAACTCAACGGCCTGTTGTTCTACCCGGTGCAGTACGAAGGCGAAGAGATGTCGCCGAACGTCTTCTACACCGGTGCCGCGCCGAACCAGCAGGCGATCCCGGCAGTGGAATACCTGATGAGCGAAGAAGGCGGCAGCGCCAAGCGCTACTTCCTGCTCGGCACCGACTACGTCTACCCGCGCACCACCAACAAGATCCTGCGCTCGTTCCTGCACTCCAAAGGCGTGGCTGACAAAGACATCGAAGAGGTCTACACGCCATTCGGCCACAGCGACTATCAAACCATCGTCGCCAACATCAAAAAATTCTCGGCGGGCGGCAAAACCGCGGTCATCTCCACGGTCAACGGCGACTCCAACGTGCCGTTCTATAAGGAACTGGCCAACCAGGGCCTGAAAGCCACCGACGTTCCGGTCGTGGCCTTCTCGGTGGGCGAAGAAGAACTGCGCGGCATCGACACCAAACCGCTGGTAGGCAACCTCGCGGCGTGGAACTACTTCGAATCGGTGGAAAACCCGGTGAACCAGAAATTCGTCGCCGACTGGAAAGCCTATGCCAAGAAACACAACCTGCCGGGCGCCGACAAAGCGGTGACCAACGACCCGATGGAAGCCACCTACGTCGGCATCCACATCTGGGCGCAGGCCGCCGAAAAAGCCAAGTCCACCGATGTCGACAAGGTCCGTGAAGCGTTGGCCGGCCAGACCTTCGCCGCGCCGTCGGGCTACACCCTGACCATGGACAAGACCAACCACCACCTGCACAAGCCGGTGATGATCGGCGAGATCCAGGCCGACGGTCAGTTCAACGTGGTCTGGCAGACCGAGGGGCCGATCCGCGCCCAGCCGTGGAGCCCGTTCATACCGGGCAACGACAAGAAGCCGGAGTATGCGGTGAAGAGCAACTAAGCCATTGGGCCCCGAGCATGGAGCTCGGGACCGACACAACTCCTGTGGGAGCGGGCTTGCTCGCGAAAGCGGTCTGTCAGCCAACGTTGATGTTGAATGTGCTGGCCTCTTCGCGAGCAAGCCCGCTCCCACACTAGTCCGCGCAAGGCCAATGACATGCCCACTGCCCTTTACCGCTTCATCCTCGCCATCGCACTGCTGTTGCCGATGGTCGCCTATGCCGGGGACGCCGAAGACTTTGTTGCGGCCAATCCGGTGCAGCAAGCCAAGCTGTTGGAAACCTGGGCCGCGCAACCCGACCCGGCCCGCATCGAACTGATCAACGCCCTGCAACAAGGACAACTGAGCGTCGACGGCGAAGTCAGGATCCTGCGCCTGAACAATCGTCTGCGGGGCTTGATCGACACCGCGCTGGCCAGCCACCAACTGCTCGCCGCTGACACCAAAGTGCGTTTGAGCGCCGCACAACAACTGCAAAAAAGCGCCAAACCAGCGCAACTGAAATTCCTCGACCAGCAACTGGCTGGCGAAAAAGACCCGAGCGTTCACGCCGCCCTGAGCCTGGCGTTGGCCAACCTGCAACTGGTAGACGCCGACCCGGTCGTGCGCCTCGCCGCAGTGCGCCTTCTGGGTGAAACCGGCGACCCGCTGGCCCGTACCCGTCTCGAAGGTTTGCTCCAACCCGGCGTCGAAGCCGACACTACGGTGCACACAGCTGCCGAAACCAGCCTGGCGCAAGTCAAACGCAAACTGCTGATCGGTGAGCTCCTCGGCCAGGCCTTCAGTGGCATGTCGCTGGGCTCGATTCTGCTGCTGGCGGCCCTCGGCCTGGCGATCACCTTCGGCCTGCTCGGGGTGATCAACATGGCCCACGGCGAGATGCTGATGCTCGGGGCTTACTCCACTTACGTGGTGCAGTTGCTGTTCCAGCGCTTCGCCCCGCAAGCAATCGAGTTCTATCCGCTGATCGCTTTGCCGGTGGCATTTTTTGTCACCGCCGGCATCGGTATGGCGTTGGAGCGCACGGTGATTCGCCACCTTTACGGCCGACCGCTGGAAACCCTGCTCGCCACCTGGGGCATCAGTCTGATGCTGATACAACTGGTGCGTTTGTTGTTCGGTGCGCAGAACGTCGAAGTGGCGAACCCGGCCTGGCTCTCGGGCGGGATTCAGGTACTGCCTAATCTGGTGCTGCCATACAACCGCATCGTGATCATCGCGTTCGCGCTGTTTGTGGTGGTGCTGACGTGGCTGCTGCTGAACAAGACCCGCCTCGGTCTGAACGTGCGCGCAGTCACCCAGAACCGCAACATGGCCGCCTGCTGCGGCGTACCCACCGGGCGTGTCGACATGCTCGCCTTCGGCCTCGGTTCGGGCATCGCCGGGCTTGGCGGCGTGGCCCTGAGTCAGGTCGGCAACGTCGGCCCGGACCTCGGCCAGAGCTACATCATCGACTCGTTCCTGGTGGTGGTGCTCGGCGGCGTTGGTCAGTTGGCCGGCAGTGTGCTCGCTGCGTTCGGCCTGGGGATTGCCAACAAGATTCTTGAACCACAAATCGGCGCCGTACTCGGCAAGATCCTGATCCTCGCGCTGATCATTCTGTTCATTCAGAAACGCCCGCAAGGACTCTTCGCACTCAAAGGACGGGTAATCGACTGATGAACCAGCCCCTGATGCTCACGGCCACGCAAAAGGCCGGCCCCAAAGTCACGATCGCAGTGGGCGCGGTGATTCTCGCGCTGTTGCTGGCGCTGCCACTGCTGTCATTGCTGCCTGCCGACAGTGCGTTTCACGTCTCGGCCTACACACTGACGCTGGCGGGCAAAATCCTGTGCTACGCCATCGTTGCGCTGGCGCTGGATCTGGTCTGGGGATACGCCGGTTTGCTGTCCCTGGGTCATGGCCTGTTCTTCGCCCTCGGCGGCTATGCCATGGGCATGTACCTGATGCGCCAGGCATCGGGCGATGGCCTGCCGGCATTCATGACCTTCCTCTCGTGGACCGAACTGCCGTGGTACTGGACCGGTACCAGCAGCTTTATCTGGGCCATGTGCCTGGTGGTGCTGGCGCCGGGTTTGCTGGCGCTGGTGTTCGGCTTCTTCGCCTTCCGTTCGCGGATCAAGGGCGTGTACTTCTCGATCATGACCCAGGCCCTGACCTTCGCCGGGATGCTGCTGTTTTTTCGCAACGAGACCGGGTTTGGCGGCAATAACGGCTTCACCAATTTCCGCACGATCCTCGGCTTCGGCATCACTGAGCCGGGCACGCGCGCGGTGTTGTTCGTCGCCACCGTGCTGCTGTTGGTGGCCAGTCTGTTCATCGGCTGGCGCCTGGCACAAAGCAAGTTCGGCCGGGTACTGACCGCCCTGCGTGATGCAGAAAACCGCCTGATGTTCTGCGGCTACGACCCTCGCGGTTTCAAGCTGTTTGTCTGGGTCTTGAGCGCTGTGTTGTGCGGTCTGGCCGGTGCGCTGTACGTGCCGCAAGTCGGAATAATCAACCCCAGTGAAATGTCGCCGACCAACTCCATCGAAGCCGCCGTGTGGGTCGCACTCGGCGGGCGCGGCACGCTGATCGGGCCGCTGCTCGGCGCGGGTGTAGTCAATGGCATGAAGAGCTGGTTCACCGTGGCCTTTCCCGAATATTGGCTGTTTTTCCTCGGCGCGCTGTTCATCGTCGTGACCTTGTACCTGCCCAAAGGCGTGATCGGTTTGCTGAAAAAAAGAGGTGACCAATGAGAATCACTGCGACAGCAGAATTCATGCTTGAACCGGTCTTTTTTCCACCGGAGCCCAACAAGGACGCCGGCAGCAGCCGCGACGCCATCGGTCTGGGGCAACGTGTCGAAAAAGGCCTGAACACCCTCCACGGCACCATCCTCACCCTTGAGGACATCAGCGTCAGCTTCGATGGTTTCAAGGCACTCAACGCCTTGAACCTGTACATCGGTGTCGGCGAACTGCGCTGCATCATCGGCCCCAACGGCGCCGGCAAAACCACGCTGATGGACGTGATCACCGGCAAGACCCGGCCCAGTCACGGCAACGCCTGGTTTGGTGAAACCCTGGACCTGACACGGATGAGCGAAGTGCAGATCGCCCAGGCCGGGATCGGCCGCAAGTTCCAGAAGCCGACGGTGTTCGAAGCCTTGAGCGTGTTTGAAAACCTTGAGCTGGCGCAGAAAACCGACAAGTCAGTGTGGGCCAGCCTGCGGGCTCGCCTGAGCGGCGAACAAAAAGATCGTATCTGCGAGGTGCTGGAGACCATTCGCCTGACCACCTCGGTCAATCGCCCGGCCGGCCTGCTGTCGCACGGGCAGAAGCAGTTTCTCGAAATCGGCATGTTGCTGATGCAAGACCCGCAACTGTTGCTGCTCGATGAACCGGTGGCGGGCATGACCGACGCCGAAACCGAATTCACCGCCGAGCTGTTCAAAAGCCTGGCCGGCAAGCATTCGCTGATGGTGGTGGAGCACGACATGGGCTTCGTCGGCTCGATTGCCGACCACGTCACGGTGCTGCACCAGGGCAGCGTGCTGGCCGAAGGGTCGCTTGCACAGGTGCAGGACAACGAGCGGGTGATCGAGGTGTATCTCGGTAGGTAATTTGTCCTTGTCGGAGCAAGGCTTGCCCGCGATAAGGTCCGCAGGACCTTCAATACGATCTGAGATTCTACGACTGCTTCGCAGCCGATCGCGGGCAAGCCTTGCTCCTACAGGGGACGGTGTGAACCACAAGGAATTTGAACATGTTGCACGTCGACAAGCTGCACCAGTACTACGGCGGTAGCCACATCCTGCGGGGCCTGAGCTTTGAGGTGAAAGTCGGTGAAGTCACCTGCCTGCTCGGACGCAACGGTGTCGGCAAGACGACCCTGCTCAAATGCCTGATGGGTCTGTTGCCAGCCAAGGAAGGCGCGGTGAATTGGGAAGATAAACCGATCACCTCGTTCAAGCCGCATCAACGGGTTCATGCCGGCATCGCTTACGTGCCGCAAGGCCGGGAGATTTTCGGGCGGCTGACCGTGGAAGAAAACCTGCTGATGGGCCTGTCGCGCTTCCCGGGCTCCGAGGCCAGGGAAGTCCCGGCCTTCATCTATGAGCTGTTCCCGGTCTTGCTGCAAATGAAGCAACGCCGCGGTGGCGACTTGTCGGGCGGCCAGCAACAACAATTGGCCATCGGTCGCGCACTGGCCAGTCGGCCACGCTTGCTGATCCTCGACGAACCTACCGAAGGCATTCAACCGTCGGTGATCAAGGAGATTGGCGCGGTGATCAAAAAGCTCGCCGCACGAGGTGACATGGCGATCCTGCTGGTCGAGCAGTTCTACGACTTCGCCGCCGAGCTGGCCGATCAGTACCTGGTGATGTCCCGGGGCGAGATCGTCCAGCAAGGCCGCGGAGAAAATATGGAAGCCGAGGGTGTGCGCGGACTGGTTACGATCTAGTCTGTAGCGTCCTGACGATAATTAAAAATATATGACTGCTCTTGCGCAAAACGCACTGTTCACGCCCAGTTGGCACGCCGAGCTGGAGCTCGGCTACGCCCGCTTCGGCGACAGCACGCGCCCGGTCCTGCGTCGCCACAAAGGCCCGCTGCGGGTGCAAAAACACCTGTACGCCGAAGGCCCCGAAGTGTGCCAGCACATCATCGTCCACCCGCCCGGCGGTATTGCCGGTGGTGATCGGCTGGACATCACGGCCTGCGTCGCTGCCGACGCCTGGGCGCAGTTGACCAGCCCCGGTGCCGCCAAGTGGTATCGCGCCGCCGGGCCAGCCTATCAACGGCTCGACTTGAACGTCGCCGCCGGTGCCACGCTGGAGTGGCTGCCGCAGGAAACCATCGTGTTCAGCGCCGCCCAGGCTGAGCTCAGCACTTCGATTGAACTGCAAGGTGACGCCCGGCTGTTCTATTGGGACGTGGTGGCGCTGGGTCGCCCCGCCAGCGGCGAACGTTTCGAGCGCGGGCACTTTCAGTCACAGCTGGAAATCCGCCGCGACGGCCAGTTGCTCTGGCACGAACGCCAGCGCATTGTCGGGAATGACGGCTTGCTTGATTCGCCGATAGGGCTGGATGGCCAGCCGGTGTTTGCGACGTTGCTGGTGACGGGTGAAATCGATAGCGATTTACTGGAGACCTGTCGCTCGCTGCCCAATGACGTGCGCGGGGATCTGACGCAACTGCCGGGGCTGTTAGTCGCCCGTTGCCTGGCCAGTGAAGCGTTGCTGGCGCGAGGCTGGCTGATTGATTTGTGGAAGTTGCTGCGCCCGGCCCTGCTCGGCCGTAAGGCTGTGCCGCCAAGAATATGGAGCACCTGAACACACATACTTGTAGGAGCAAGGCTTGCCCGCGATGGGGGCCGCGCGGTTCGACTGGAAGACCGCGTAATCGTTCATCGCGGGCAAGCCTTGCTCCTACAGATCGAGTGAATTTTTAACTGCCCAATACGGATTTTTAACGATGGACCTGACCCCACGCGAAAAAGACAAGCTGTTGATCTTCACCGCCGGCCTGGTCGCCGAGCGGCGTTTGGCCCGTGGCGTGAAACTCAATTACCCGGAAGCGATGGCCTACATCTCCGCGGCGCTGCTCGAAGGCGCGCGTGACGGCCAGACGGTCGCCGAACTGATGCACTACGGCACCACCCTGCTGAACCGCGAACAAGTGATGGAAGGCATCCCGGAAATGATCCCGGAGATCCAGGTCGAGGCGACCTTTCCCGACGGCACCAAACTGGTCACCGTCCACCAACCCATCGTCTGAGGCTGCGCCATGACTTATCACATTCGTGATGCCGTATACGCCGACCTGCCGGCGATCCGCGACATCTACAACGACGCTGTCCTCAATACGACCGCGATCTGGAACGAACAGGCCGTCGACCTCGCTAACCGCCAGGCCTGGTTCAGCGCCCGGCAATCCCAGGGCTACCCTGTTCTGGTGATTGTCGACGCCGACAACAGCGTGCTCGGTTATGCCTCATTCGGCGACTGGCGGCCGTTCGACGGTTTCCGCCATACCGTCGAACATTCGGTGTACGTGCGCAGCGATCAGCGCGGCAATGGCCTCGGTCCACAGCTGATGGACGTGCTGATCGAACGCGCCAGGGATTGCAATAAACACGTGATGGTCGCCGCCATCGAAAGCGCTAACGCCGCCTCGATTCGCCTGCACGAACGGGTCGGTTTCATCACCACCGGGCACATGCCGCAAGTCGGTACCAAGTTCGGCCGTTGGCTCGACCTGACCTTCATGCAGCTGATCCTCAATCCGGGCGCGGAGCCGCCCGTCGCCAACAAGGAGTGATATGTCATGAACACTGCCCAACTGCGACGCGTGAACACCGAAAGCTTTGCGCACTACCGTCAGGGCTTGATCGATTTGCTGTTTGACGCCGTGCAGCACGGCGCCTCGATCGGCTTCATGGCCGACCTTGATGATGCCCAGGCCCGCGCCTACATCAACAGTGTCCAGGCCGGGCTCGAGGACGGCAGTCTGTTGCTGTGGGTAGTGGTTCACGATGAAAAGGTCCTGGCCAGCGTGCAACTGGCCCTGTGCCAGAAAGCCAACGGCCGCAATCGCGCCGAAGTGCAAAAGCTGCAGGTGCGCCATGACACGCGGCGACGCGGCCTGGCGCAACAACTGATGAATGCTGTGGAGCTTGCTGCGCGCCAGCACAAACGTGGCCTGCTGTACCTCGACACCGAAGCCGGCTCTGCGGCCGAAGCGTTCTATCAATCCCTGGGCTACACCCGTGTCGGTGAGTTGCCAAACTACTGCCAAAGCCCGGACGGTCGCTACACCCCGACCGCCATCTACTACAAGACTCTGGGACAACCCGAATGATTCCTGGCGAATATCAGATCAAGCAAGGCGACATCGAGCTCAACGCCGGCCGTCGCACCCTGAGCCTGACCGTGGCCAACAGCGGCGACCGACCGATTCAGGTCGGTTCGCACTATCACTTTTTCGAGACCAACGACGCCCTGACGTTCGACCGTGCCGCCAGCCGTGGCATGCGCCTGAACATCCCGGCCGGCACCGCCGTGCGCTTCGAGCCGGGGCAGAGCCGCGAGGTCGAGCTGGTGGACCTGGCCGGGCATCGCCGGGTGTTCGGGTTCGCCGGCAGGATCATGGGCGACCTCGACTAACATCTGCGGAGCGCCCAAAAGATCGCAGCCTCGCGTTGCTCGACAGCTCCTACAGGGGCCGAGAGCAGCCAGAAAGTTGCGTGAACACCTGGGCCGAGAGCAGCCGGAAATTTGTGTGAACACCCGTAGGAGCTGTCGAGCAGCGCGAGGCTGCGATAGCGAGCTACGCGAGCGGTCCCAAACCCAATTGAATCCCAAGGCATGCGCATGAAGATTTCAAGACAAGCCTACGCCGACATGTTCGGCCCCACCGTCGGTGACAAGGTCCGCCTGGCCGATACCGAGCTGTGGATCGAAGTCGAAAAAGACTTCACCACCTACGGTGAAGAAGTGAAATTCGGCGGCGGCAAAGTGATCCGCGATGGCCAGGGCCAGAGCCAGTTACTGGCGGCGGAAGTGGTCGACACGCTGATCACCAACGCGCTGATCATCGACCATTGGGGCATCGTCAAAGCCGATGTCGGCCTCAAGGATGGGCGTATTGCGGCCATCGGCAAGGCCGGTAACCCGGACGTCCAGCCGAATGTAACCATCGCGGTCGGCGCCAGCACCGAAGTGATCGCCGGCGAGGGGATGATCCTCACGGCGGGCGGTGTCGACACGCACATTCACTTCATCTGCCCGCAGCAGATCGAAGAAGCGCTGATGAGCGGCGTCACCACCATGATCGGCGGCGGCACGGGCCCGGCGACAGGCACCAACGCCACCACCTGCACCTCCGGCCCTTGGCACCTGGCGCGGATGCTACAAGCGGCGGATGCGTTCCCGATGAACATCGGCCTCACTGGCAAGGGCAACGCCAGCCTGCCGGAGCCGCTGATCGAACAGGTCAAGGCCGGGGCTATCGGCCTCAAGCTGCACGAAGATTGGGGCACCACGCCAGCGAGTATCGACAACTGCCTGAACGTCGCCGACCAGTTCGACGTACAGGTAGCGATCCATACCGACACCCTGAACGAGTCGGGTTTCGTCGAAACCACCCTCGCCGCGTTCAAGGGTCGGACCATCCACACCTACCACACCGAAGGGGCCGGTGGCGGCCACGCGCCGGACATCATCAAGGCCTGCGGTTTCGCCAATGTGCTGCCGAGTTCAACCAATCCGACCCGGCCATTCACCCGCAACACCATCGACGAACACCTCGACATGCTGATGGTCTGCCACCACCTGGACCCGAGCATCGCCGAAGACGTGGCCTTCGCCGAAAGCCGCATCCGCCGCGAGACGATTGCGGCCGAAGACATCCTTCACGACCTCGGCGCGTTCTCGATGATCAGCTCCGACAGCCAGGCCATGGGCCGCGTCGGTGAAGTCATCACCCGCACCTGGCAAACCGCCGACAAGATGAAAAAGCAGCGCGGCGCACTGGCAGGTGATGGCGAGGGCAACGACAACTTCCGCGTCAAACGCTACATCGCCAAGTACACCATCAACCCGGCCATCACTCACGGCATCAGCCATGAAGTGGGCTCGATCGAAGTCGGTAAATGGGCCGACCTGGTGCTCTGGCGCCCGGCATTTTTCGGCGTAAAACCGACGCTGATCCTCAAGGGCGGCGCCATTGCGGCGAGCCTCATGGGCGATGCCAACGCCTCGATCCCGACGCCGCAACCGGTCCACTACCGCCCGATGTTCGCCAGTTACGGTGGTTCGCTGCACGCCACCAGCCTGACGTTCATAAGTCAGGCGGCGCAGGACGCGGGCCTTCCCGAAGCACTGGGGCTGAAAAAGAAAATCGCCGTGGTCAAAGGTTGCCGCGAGGTGCAGAAAACCGACCTGATCCACAACGACTACCTACCCAACATCGATGTCGATCCACAGACTTATCAGGTCAGGGCCGACGGCGTGCTGCTGTGGTGTGAACCCGCGGATGTATTGCCTATGGCCCAGCGGTATTTTCTGTTTTGATTTCCAGTCAGGCATAAAAAACCCGGCACGAAGGGCGTCAATCTTCGTGCCGGGATGGCTGTATTGTCAGGTCAATCAGTTGCTCGGTTCAACCGTAAAGGGTATCTCCACCCTTTGCAGCTTCGCCCGATCCATCGCCTGTTGGGTCAGGGTCTTCAGCAGCGTTTTCATCTCGGTGTCGATCAAGTTCAACTCGGCAGCATAGGCCTCATTGCTCATGACTTGCCCCGGGCCAATCGCGCTGTCCGGTTTGCCCAGCTCTGCGGCGAGCACCCTCAGTTCCTCTTTCAGGCCGGCCTTTGCCTCAAGCGAAAGATCCTGTTCGGTCGCGCGCTTATCAAGCGCCATGAAAAACTCCGTCGTTGCATCGATTCGACGCCTGAACACCTTGAACGCGCGACGATTCGAGCCCTGGACGTAAGACGCCCAAAATGGCTGTTCAACGATGGAATCACGCAGCAAATCGCCGGCCTCCAGATCCAGTACCCGCCGATAGGCATCTTCGATCATCTCAGACGTGACGCCCGTGTGCGTGCGGAACTGCAGATCACGGGATTGCCAGGGCAGATCAAGTCGCTCGGCCAGGTCCGTCATGTAGCCCAAATGTACCTGGACCTCATCGATGGTCCCCACAACATCGCCATTGGCATCGTTCACCATGAACCGTTCACCGTTCGCCAGTCGTTTGGCGACCACTTGGTGGGCAATCCTGCTCAACTCATCCAGACGGGATTTGCCTCTGGCAAGCTGCACCAGTTCAGCCTCCACCAGGCTTGGACTCCCCAGCGCATAGGCTTCGTGGATCAGCACCTCCACACCCATTGAATTGAACAACTGGGCCCCGGCATCCACACAGTTGGTAGCCTCGTCCCTGCCCATGACAAATAGGTTGCGCCGCAACTCACTGTCCTTGGACATCGCTTCCAGCATTCGCCAGACCTTGCTCGTCATGTCCACTCTGAATGCGTTGTCGTTCTGGAAATGGCTGGACTCAGTGAGCTTCCTGATCTTATTGAAAAAACGCTCCGAACCGAATTCGTCCTCGACACTGTTCCATATCGCCTGTTTGGCGACCCAATCTCGTCGCGTCAGGCCTTCCTCCCAATCAAGGCTGTCGCGCACACCACGAGGCGGATACGGACGATCGGGGTCCAGGCCGACGGACCTGATGTAGTTTCTGAGCGTGTTCAGAGTATCGGCCGACATCCACTGCCGTTCCCGGCTCACTACCGTCCGAGCCAACATCTCCGCCCCGACAGAGCCAGGCGTAGCCCGAGGGATGACCGTCAGTTCATTGCGTTGCAGATTCAAGTAAAAATGCCGGAATCGGGGTTGAGAAAACAATCCGTCCGGCCAGGTATTTATACCGGTCTCACCCAGCATCACCGTATGCAGCAGGCACATGCCGCCGATATCCGGCACTCGCCCTAACGGATTTCCCTGCAAATCGAGATATTGAAGTCGGGTAAGCCATCTCAAGTACGTAGCCCCCTGCAGATCCAGCACAATCCGGTTATTGCCGAGGAACAACTCCGTCAGCCCTACCATGTGTCCCACCGAAGGAGGAAATTGCGTGAGCCGGTTGCGGGTGAGATTCAGCGAACGCAGGCCCGGAAAATGATCAAGAAAGGTGACGTGTGCGTCGGTCATCTCCGTGCCCAGCAAGTTCAGGCTGGTCACGTGCTGAAAATCGGCTTCCAGAGGGGGCATGGTTCCCAAGTGTCGCCCCATGGGCATATTCGCGAGGTCAAGCACTGTCCCCTGCAGAGTCTCGAAAGAGTCCACATGCCTGGGCCCGGTTTGCTGCCAGCACTGACGAATGGCCTTGTACAACTTGTTTCTGGAATGCCATTCGGCAACGCCGGCAGGGCTGAACCTGTACGCTTCGGTCGGCGAATTCAGCCAGCGCTGGAAGTTGGTATTGAGGCGGTTGAATTCCGCTTCCAGCGCACTGGCCCGCAGCTCCGGGTCAGCCTCGTCGCCGGCACCGTCCAGATAAGCCTGGGCTTGCTCCTCCGTCCAGCCCGGCCGCACGCTCCTGACGCGTTCCTGCAACGTCAGGCGTCCGGTGAGCCGTCGAATGCCTTGAGGAAGAGGCATTCCACCGAGCAGCTTCATCGTCTCGGGATCATAGGCAGGCTTGCGCAGTGGGCTGTCCGCCAGCATCGGGCGCAGTTGGTCACGCGCCAATGGTGCATTTTGAACGGTGTGCTTGAGTGTCGCGCCTTGATTGATTTCAAAACCCAGTGCTTTGCGTTCAGCGTCAGGCAGGGCATGCAATACCGAAGAAAACAGGTCATCCGCGCCGTGCAGATGGTTGTCCTCGGCATCCCGCACTTCATAACCGTTCTCCGTGCTGACCAGGACTTTGCGCAGATCCGCTTCTTCTGGGCCAATGCTGTCGCGCAGACGGCCAGTGAAAGAATGCTCGCGAATTTCGATGCGCACCTCCTGCGGCCAGTTCGGCAAGCTTTCCAGGCTATGCAGTGCCAGTTTTTCCGTATCCGGCGCCTGCAGTGAATCAAGGAACAGCCCTTCATAGGCACGCGCCAGACGCACCTCCAGCGAGGCGGCGCGCGCCTCTTGCCTGAGGTGCAAGCCAATACGCTTTTGCTCGGCCAGCACTCGCAAGTCAGCCGGATCAGCGGCGCTCAGCAGCTCCTCTGCCATGTTGGCAGGCAATTGCGCAAAGGTGTCCTGAAGCGTCCTGGCGTCGGCAATGTTTGACTGGGCGTTCTCAGGCAGTTTCCCCGTTTCCGCCCACACCTTGAACCGGTTGAGGGTGTCGACCAGCAACGCGGGCGGCGCTTCGTTTTCGACATGCAGCCGACGCAACACATCTTCTTCGATACCACTGGCGATACGGATGCGTTCGAGCATTGCATCATCGAACGCTTCTGACTTCGCCCCCAGCCCACGCATGAGCTCGGCCGAGGTCCACTCGACAGGGCGGTCGAGTTCGGTGTGCCAGGTACCGGCGCCATCGTGGTCAAGCTTTGGCTGGTAAGCTGCGGGCCGGTCCGGATGCTGCATCCTTGGCTCGCCGGTCAGTGGATCGTCCTGCACCGCGAAGTATTTGCCGTCGCGCGGCAGCAACTCCTTATCGCCGTGCGCGTGAAGGCCTCGCCCGTTGGGCGTCGAGTCGGAACTCAAACTGACTTGATGCTCATACGGGCTCAAGTCCGGGTTCCAGAGGCGGGTCTTGCCGTCAGCGAGTACGACCGGCTTCAACTGGTCGACAAATGCCGAAGGCTTGATCGCGGTCGCTGCGCCCGTCGGCAACACATGCCCTGCTCCCATGATTGCCAGCTGGGCCGCATTGATCAGGACGCCGGTCAACAATGCCGCCGCTTCGTCCTTGTCGCCCTTGCTCCAGTCTTCGATGCCCTCCATGGTTTCAAGCAGCATTTGCCCGATCATGACGCCCAGCATGGCCTCCCCCAGGCCCGGCACCAGCATCGCGCCGAAGTTGAATACGTTCCAGCCGATGCTCACGTAGCTGCTCAATCGCGCCCAACGGGCGTTGGCATCTTCATCGCCTGTGGGAACGGCAATGTGCCGCGAATCCGCGATGGCCTTATCGCACCGCCATCGGCCGAGCGCCGGCCAGAGCAAACCGTCAATCAGGTTGGTGACCGGCTCGGCATCGGGGTTCTCCACCGCAGTCTCTCGCCACCACGGCCCCATGCTCAACGGTTCGCGCTGTTGCCAGGTGAAGGTGCTAAAGCGCTCTTTGACACGAGTGAAAAACTGTCCTTTGTCTTTTTGCGGTACGAAGCGGCTGAAAAATTGTTGGTAGTCCGAGGAGCGCAACTGGCTCGTCAGCTCCTTCATGAAATCGGTGAAGGATTTATATTCCTTGAGAGGATGCTCAGGATCGTCGGGCACATAAGCGATCAAGGCACCGTCGAGCCGACTTTGATTATCGATATCTTCGCGGCGCAGCATCTCATCGACGGCACCGCTGGGACCGTTGGCAAAAAAGGCTTTGAGAAACTTGAACTGGTCAAATTCCTGCCCGGGCAAAATGAGCAGTTTGCGTGCCCAATCCATCATTATTCGTTGATGTGTCGGCTCCAGGGCGTCGTAAATCTTTTTGATTTTCGTTGGATCTGCCACGGCACTGAACAACACGATACCCGACAGTTTCACGCCCATCAGGGACAGTCGATGAGACTGTAACGGGCGCTTGCCCATCGTGATGTTTGTCTGGTTGTCCCGCAGTTGCTGCAACTTGCCGTACGCATAAGAAGTGATATCGCCCTTCAAATATGCAATCAGCGCCGACTCATTGAACGCAGCTTTTTCGGTCCCGATGAAGTGTTGCTCAAGTGAGGCCTTTGCACCTGCCGCCGCAGGGGCCAGCAACCCTGTGATGTGCCGCTGATACTGCGCACCGAGATCCAGCTCCCGACAAAGGCTCGCAAAACTTTCGATGGTCAACGAATGACGTTGCAGCTCACCTTCGGCATCGGTGGTGAAAATTCCCGAGCCATCGCGAAAGGCGCCGGCACGGGTTTCAGCGTCCTCAAAGTTATGCAGCGCAGCCTCCAGCAACGTTGACTCCCTGAGCCGGCTGGCATTGTTGTCGATGCCAAACCCCAGCAGGGCTGGCACGTAAAGCCGAACCGTCGTGGCCCGCACATCCAGTTCCAGGCTCAGCTTTTCTTGCAGGGCCTGAATGAGCAAGGGCTCTGCGAACTCGTTGATGTCCTTTTTCAGATCACCCAGCGTGTCATCCAGATCGCCTTGCAATCGCCAGCGCTCGTTGCCGAGTTCCTTGAGGTATTGACGGTCAATGGCACTTGCCTTGACGTACCACACAGGGAAGTCGACTGCCTGGGTTGCCGTCGCTACACGTTTAGACAGAGTAGGGCTTTTTATAAGCGCTGGAACGTTGGTTGCCAGGTAACTCAAATACCGATTGTCGCCTGCCGGATTATTGGCAGAAATATCCGACACAGATCCTTCTGATGATTCATTCATTTTCGCAACTGTCCCTGTGCGTTCATAAGAACGACCAGCTTATTCAATACCTCAAATAACAAAAGATTAAATAACTGCTGTAAAACCAGCATAAACGCCCAATAACATTAAACTTCAGAACCTGAAAAACAATTAAATACCACCCCGACAACCACCGTGGCTGATCCTGCTCGTCAACGGTAGTTTTGACCCGGTCTTAAAGGCGCTAAAATGCGAGACCGTCAAGCGCTTACTGCGTGGAGCCTTCGACCATGCGTTTATCCGAATTCATCGTGACTCACGTCGAGCGTATCGTCGACGAATGGGAGCTGTTCGCCCGAACCATCGCCCCCGACCCTGATTCCATGGACCGGACGCTCCTGCGCGACCACGCCACATTGATCCTGCTGGCCGCTTCCCGCGACATGAAGACCGCCCAGACCGGCCTCGAACAAGCGGCCAAGGCCAGGGGCGAAGGCCCGGAAAAAACACCCAGCCTGGACAAGGCCGCGGCCAGCCATGGCGAGCTTCGGCATAACGTGGGGTTTGATCTGGTGCAGATGACCTCTGAGTTCCGGCATTTGCGGGCCAGCGTGATTCGCCTGTGGGTCAACAGCCTGGAGTCGCCGGACGTGGTGTACATGCAGGACATGATCCGTTTCAACGAAGCCATCGACGAAGCCCTGGCCGAGTCCACCGCAGCGTACGCCGAGCAGGTCAATCGTTCACGGGACATCTTCCTGGCCATTCTGGGCCATGATCTGCGCACCCCCTTGCAGGCTGTGAACATGTCCACCGAGATGCTGCTACGCAAGGCCAAACTGGACACCGACGCCCAGACCTATGTGACAAGCATCAAGAGCAGTGCCCGGCACATGGCGGCGATGGTCAGCGACTTGCTGGAGCTGGTACGTAGCCGGCTGGGCAGCAGCCTGCCGATCGAACCGGCACCGATGGACCTGGCCGCCGCCGCAAAAGCTGCGCTGGACGAAGCCGGCGCCGGGCAGCCGGACTGCAACTCACAACTGATCGTCGAAGGCGACACCCATGGTATCTGGGACCGCACGCGCCTCAGCCAACTGCTGCAAAACCTTGTCGGTAATGCCTTGCAGCACGGGGCCAATCGACACCCAGTGACGCTGAGAATCATTGGAGAAAAAGATCAGGTGACGCTGACCATGCACAACCATGGCGAGCCGATTCCCGCCGAGGCACTGCCGACGATATTCGACCCACTGGTGCGCAGCGCCAGCGAAGAACTCACCGGCCCCTCCACCAGCCTTGGGTTGGGCTTGTTCATCGTCAAACAAGTGGTGGATGCGCATCAGGGCACGATCGAAGTCAGTTCCAGCGAGGCCGAGGGCACGACCTTCAGCGTGGTGTTGCCGAGGGTGTCGCGGGTGGTTTTGTAGTGGTGGACGTGAGTGAAGACCACGACTGTGGCGAGGGAGCTTGCTCCCGCTCGGCCGCGAAGCGGTCGTAATCCAGCAATCGCTTTCCATCTGAATACTCGCGGCGGCCGATATTAGGGTCGCTACGCCCGAACGCGGACCGACCCGCGGGAGCAAGCTCCCTCGCCACAGAAGCCCCCTCGCCACAGGTTCGGGGCTGCCCCCTGACCAAGGCTGCTACGAGATGGGGCTATTCGACCAGCAACCGCCCCAACCGCTGCCTGAGCATGCGATTCTCGGCGCGTAGTTGCTGCACTTCTTCAAGCAGGTCGAGCGCCAGGGCGACGCCTTCCCATTCCAGATCCAGGTCACGCCGTAACTTGGCGGCACGCTTGGCGACCGCCAGTTCATAGTCGTTGAAACGCCAATCCTTGGGCTGCGCGCCCTGAGGTTCGAGGATGCCGTGTTCGACGATTTCGATCACGTAGACGTCCGGTAAATCGGTCGCCTCACAGAATTCTGCCATGTCCAGTTGAACGATCAGGGGGTTGCTCATGATTGGCTACTCCTTCTCTTGACTCAAAAATGCTCCCGCGGATTGAAAGCGGCTTTCTTCGCCAGCTCCTGCCACAACGCTTTGACGTCATCGTCGATATGTTTGGGCATTACCGCCTTGAGCTGCACGAACAGGTAACCGCGCTGCCCGGCCTTGTTCAGCAGGCCGTGGCCTTTGGCGCGCATGCGCTGGCCGTTCTGGCTGCCGGCTGGAACTTTCAGGTTGATCTTGCCGGTCAGGGTCGGCACCGCGACCTCTGCACCCAGCGCCAGCTCCCACGGGGCCAGCGGCAAGGTGATGATCAGGTTTTCACCTTCAACGTCGTATTTCGGGTGCGGCGCAAAACGAATGGTCAGGTACAGGTCGCCATTGGCGCCGCCACCGACACCCGGTGCGCCCTGGCCCTTGAGTCGAATGCGCTCACCATCGGTGACACCCGCCGGAATCTTCACGTTCAGGCTTTTGCTGGTATTGCTGACGTGCTGGCCGGCCGCGTTGTACTGAGGCACCTGGAAGCTGACCTTCTTCGATTCGGTCGACAGGGTTTCTTCCAGAAAAACCGGTAATTCCATTTCCACGTCTTGCCCTCGACGACCGGCACTGCGACCAGACTGTCCACCCCCGAAACCCGGGCCACGGTTACCAAAAATCGAACTGAAGAAGTCCGAAAAATCGCCACTGTCCTGACCGCCGCCAAAACCACCCGCACCACCACGCCCCTGCCAACCCGGCGGGCCCTGGAACGGTTGTCCGTGCTGGCCGTATTTGCGCAAGTCGTCGTATTCGGCGCGCTTGTCGGCGCTTTTCAGCGCTTCATAGGCTTCCGAGACATCCTTGAACTTGGCCTCGGCGTCCTTTTCCTTGCTGACGTCAGGGTGGTATTTGCGCGCCAGCTTGCGATAGGCGGCCTTGATCGCCTTATCGTCAGCAGTCGGCTCCACACCGAGAATCTTGTAATAGTCTTTGAAGTCCATCGAGGGAATCACCATCCGTTATCGATATCGCGCAGCCAGGCACAGCATGCACTGATTGGCTGCCGCAGGCTTGACCGATCTCAAGAATCTGATCGGGCAGCACATCTGAAGTTTATCGGCAGCCGGGGCGGATCACTTGATCACAGGGTGGCTGCCACGCCATGTCCGTATGTTTGGGGAACAAGGATAGTCTTTCAAGTGAGCGATGACCTTGAATTTAGCGGATAGTCGGCCTTCGATTCTGCGCCGCTCTGACATACACTGCGCGGCCGTTTTTTAACCGGAACCTGAAAGACATGAAAAACGCATCTCCAGCCCGTGCCTGCGGTATCGACTTTGGCACGTCCAACTCCACTGTCGGCTGGCTGCGCCCTGGCATGGAAACGCTGATCGCGCTGGAGGACGACAAAATCACCCTGCCGTCGGTGGTCTTCTTCAACATGGAAGAACGCCGCCCGGTGTACGGCCGGCTGGCGCTGCACGAGTATCTGGAAGGCTACGAAGGCCGCTTGATGCGCTCGCTCAAAAGCCTGCTGGGCTCCAAGCTGATCAAGCACGACACCAGCGTCCTGGGCACGGCAATGCCGTTCAAGGACCTGCTCGGGCTGTTCATCGGCCAGCTGAAGAAGCGTGCCGAGACCGCCGCCGGTCGAGAATTCGAAGAAGTGGTGCTGGGGCGTCCGGTATTTTTCGTCGATGACGATGAAATGGCCGACCAGGAAGCCGAAAACACCCTGGTGGACGTAGCCCGCGCCATCGGTTTCAAGGACGTCTCGTTCCAGTACGAACCGATTGCCGCAGCGTTCGACTATGAGTCGACCATCGAAAAGGAAGAGCTGGTGCTGATCGTCGACATCGGCGGGGGTACGTCGGACTTCTCCCTGGTGCGCCTGTCCCCCGAACGACGCGGCCACGACAACCGTCACGACGACATCCTCGCCACCGGCGGCGTGCACATCGGCGGGACCGATTTCGACAAGCAACTGAGCCTCCAGGGCCTGATGCCGTTGTTCGGCTACGGCAGCCGGATGAAAAGTGGCGCCTACATGCCCACCAGCCACCACATGAACCTGGCGACCTGGCACACCATCAACTCGGTGTACTCGCAAAAATCGACCCTGGCGTTGGGCAGCATGCGCTACGACATCGAAGACACCAGCGGTATCGATCGCCTGTTCAAGCTGATCGACCAGCGCGCCGGGCACTGGCTGGCCATGGAAGTGGAAGAAACCAAGATCCAGCTGACCCATGCCGACAGTCGCCACGTGCCGCTGGACCGGATCGAACCGGGTTTGAGTGTCGAATTGAGCCGGGCGCTATTCGAATCGGCCATCGATAACCTGCTGGAACGGGTGCGCAACAGCGTGACCCAATTGCTCAACGATGCCAATGTGCGCGTCGACCAGGTAGATACGGTGTTCTTTACCGGTGGTTCGAGCGGGATTCCGGCGCTGCGTAACAGCGTGTCGGCGATGCTGCCGAACGCGCAGCATGTTGAAGGGAACATCTTCGGCAGCATCGGCAGCGGCCTGGCGATCGAGGCGATGAAGCGTTACGGCACCCTGGCCTGACGCAACCCCTGTGGCGAGGGGGCTTGCCCCCGTTCGGTTGCGCAGCAACCGCATAACCGGTTATCGCGGTGTGTCTGACAACATACGGTTGTTGGTTTCTGGGCTGCTTCGCAGCCCAACGGGGGCGCGCCCCCTCGCCACAATGGAATCGGCGCCGCACCGACTACAGCGTCAAACCATCCCGATCAGCTTCAACTCGCTCTTCAGGTACGCGTAATAAATCGGCCCTGCCACCACCCCCGGCAGGCCGAACGCGGCTTCGAACACCAGCATTGCCAGCAGCAACTCCCAGGACTTGGCACTGATCTGCCCACCGACGATCCGCGCGTTGAGGAAGTATTCCAGCTTGTGGATAAAGATCAGGTAGCCCAGCGCCGCCACCGCAACCCAGATCGACAACGACAAGCCGACGATGGTGATCAGCGTGTTGGACATCAGGTTGCCGATCACCGGCAGCAAGCCCAGCAGGAAGGTCAGCACGATCAGGGTTTTGGTCAACGGCAGCTTGATCCCGAACAGCGGCAGGATCACTGCCAGGAAGATCCCGGTAAAAAAAGTGTTGAGCAGGGAAATCTTGATCTGCGCAAAGACGATATTGCGAAACGCTTGAACCAGCAGGTGCAAACGGTCGAACAGTGCTGCCGCCAGGGGTTTGCGTTGGGTCAGGTCAGGGATGCGCTGCAAGGCGATGATCGCCCCCAGCACCATGCCGATCAGCAACGTGACGAACATGTGCGCGGCGTCTTTGCCGACCAGTTGCAGGTCGCTCAGGTGTTTGCTCAGCCACTCGCCGATGGCCACGCGAAATTCAGCGGCGCTGGCGGGCAGGTAAGCGTCGATGAATGGCGGTAACTGGCCACGCGCCTTGTCGACCACCAGCATGAATTTGTCCAGGGAAGCCCCGGGGTTTTCCGCTTCATGCAGCAGAAAACTGATAGCACCGGCAAAAATCAGCGCCAGTACGCTGACCACCAGCGTGCCAAGCAAGGCCACGGCCAGCCAGCGTGCACGCCGTCCTTCGATCAGTCGTTGCAACTGCGGGGTGAGCATGTTGACCAGTTCGAACACCAGTAACCCGGCCAGCAGACTGGGCAACAGTCGCAGCGGTATCACCAGCAGTAGCCCACCAAAAATGATCACCCAACTGACCAACAGCAACACGTGACGCTGAGAAAACGTTGGCATACAGCCTCAAAACAAACGGCGTTAAAGGATTGGCAGTCTGCCAGCCTTCGGGCATTGAAGCGAGCGGATGACTTCACCACCGTAGGAGCAAGGCTTGCCCGCGATGAACGATGACGCGGTCTGTCAGTTCCACCGCGGTGCCCCTATCGCGGGCAAGCCTTGCTCCTACAGAGGGGCACGGGGAGCGCAGCTTATTTTTTCTTCAGGCAATCGCTCATGAAGGTTTTGCGCGCATCACCTTTAAGCGCCTTCGCGGTAGCGGTGGCGTTGCAGGTTTTCATCTTCTCTTGCTGAGGGGTCATGGGTTTGGCCGCCTCTGCTGCCGGCGCGGCTTTCAGGCAGGTACTCATAAAGGCTTTGCGCTCATCACCCTTGAGGGCTTTCGCGGTGGCGTCGGCATTGCAGGTGGCCATTTTGTTCTGTTGTGCCGTGGCGGCAAAGCCTTGGGAACAGAGCAGCAGACCGATCATCAACAAAGGGATACGCAGCATCTTCATGGAGTTTTCTCCTTGTTACCGCACCGATGGGCGCGGCCTCGAACGGAGTGTAGACAAATGCCGTTACACCTTCACCTTTCAACTATGACGACCTGCAAAAAAGCCGAGAGCGAGTTATCAGTAACTCGCTCCCGGCTCGAACAACGCGTCAAGAATGGCCGTTAACGGGACGAGATCGCTTTGTAGTAGCCCCCAAACGTCTCGAGGCGATTCTCGATAACCGAAGCACTGTGTCGCTCGAAAGAAACCGCTCGCCCATCAGGCGATAGATAGGTAGCGCCTAGCTCTTTCAATGAAGTCCATTGGGCATAACCGCCTTTCTGATGCAGCTTGGCAATTTTTATCGCCCTGAGCGTGGAATCATCCGAGCCTCGAGACGGAATAACGGCAGTGCCAGCAGGTGCATCGTCGATAAACGCATACTCGGCGACGGCAGGGCCAGGCTTCAGGCTCAGCACCGGCTTCGGATCAAACGTGAAGTAGCCCTCGCGGGTCAGATGGGCACAGGGAAACTCTGGCCAGGAATCGGCAGCGACCAATTGCTCCGGGTACCTCAAGTCACCAATGACAACATACTGATGGTCAAAGTTGGTGGCTTTGACAATGTGTATTTCAGATGTCCGGGGCTGGTTCGCGAGGATCGAGAACGTCACTTTCGAATTCTCCGAACAGTTCCCGCCCTTGATGTTGATAGCGGCCTGTGCAGCTTCGGCAGTGGTGAGCTCGGCCGTAGGCAAACCGGTAGCCAAGTCGATTTTTCGGAGATTTTTCAGTGCAGCGATAGCCGATCCGCCCTTTTCCCAGATGCTCGGTAGTTGGTTGCCGGACAAAGGGAGAAGCTCCTTGGCGCGGGTGATCGCACGCTGCGCCATGTTCAAATCGGCCATGGTCTGCGACGAGACCTCAATGACCTTCTCGGTTACGGTCATATGCTCACCCAGCATATCCACGTAGCGATGCAAATCAGCCAGCGTGCCCGACGGGGCGTTGCCTGCTTTCGCTGCGAGGGCCAGCGATTCATATTGATCCGTACGTTCTGTTCTCTTCAGGTAACGAGCAGTCATTCCCAGCTCCCGCTGCGAATCCGACAAGGGCGTTGGCTCACCGTCCATGAACATGTTGTTCAGTAGTTCGGTGAATTGCTCAGGGGGCAGCAATTTTTTCAGCTCGGGCAACAGTTCGACGCTTTGCCTTATCACTGCTCTGGTCATGGGGGCATTGGCTTGAATGGCCTCGGCAAATGCCGGGTAAAGGGAGTTCAGATGCGATTCGGACAACTCATCGCAAATTAACTGCAGGCCATCCAAATAGTCGCTTTCTACAGACGGCAGGGGGTCGGAGGGATATCCCCAATCGACAAGGTTGTTAAAAACCGCCTGGAGCCTCTTCGTCTCAGGCTCCACAGCCCCCCCATTGGATGCACCTCCACGCAGACGAAGCAAAGCGGGATTAAAAGCCGGTGGTATCGGGACCGGGAACTGCGCAAGTATCGTGGACAACCTGTCAGGCCTTACTGCGTGGTCACGTACGGCCTGCTTCAGTGTCTGAACGTCACTCCTGCGAATATTCAAACCGGTCAGTTCGGCATCCGGGAGTGCCTGCAAGATCGAGGAGTAGAGGTCAGTCTCTGCGTGCAAGGCATGACCTTGATCATCGTAAGCCTGAAAGCTGCCATCTGTTCGCGAGACTATCGTGCGTTTAAGCGTGGCGCGCTCTGTACCGATACTGTCCAGCACCCCGCCTTCGTACTCGAACAGCCTGACTTGAATGGACACATCCGAGGGCCAGCCCGGCAGGTTCTCAAGCGAATGCAGCACCAGCGTTTCGGTATCGAAGCTTTCGACCGACGCCAGGTAAAGCCCCTCATAAGCACGAGCAACCCTCACTTCCTCACGCGCATAGAGCGCCAACCCCTTGAGTCGCGATGGCAAGCGCCCTTGGGCGACCAGTTGCAGTTCCTCGGGTGTGGCGACCGCCAGCAATTCTTGCGCAACAGCGCCAGGCAGACCCGGCATTTCGGACTGAACCGCTTGTACCCGAGCACTCCAGCGCAACTCGTGCTCTTTGTAACGAGCATTGAACATGAAGTTTCGCCTGGCGCTGGCACGCCGTGCGATTTCCGCCCGGAGGATTTTTGCATGAGCCCCGGTAGTCGTGACCGACGCGCCGAAAACGTCTTCCATCAGTGTTTTTGTTTCACCTTCATCAAGGTGCGAAAGCAAGGTTGTAATCAGGTCGCCATCGTTCAAGCGGTCCTCATTTATCCGCACAGGAACAGAATCGTTGGAGCCTGTCTGCCAAGTGACGCTTCCATCGCGCGCGACAAGTTGCAGCGGCCTTTCTCCGGGCCACACGCCATCCAGCAGTTGCAACTGTGTGCGTACATCGGCCTTCAGGTAGTGCTGTGGTTGTTCACTGCTGATCTGATCGATGAACGTCTGAATATCCCGATCAATCCTGAATCGCGTAACGGTATCGCTCAATAAGGGCAATGGAGGCTCATTGTCGATGTACATCCGGCGCATCGCGTCGACATGGGTGCGGCTGACCGTGCGGATGTCGTCGAACGAATCGGTCAAACCGTCAAGCGGCTGCCCCATCCGCATCATCAGCGTTTGCTCATCCCACGACTGAGGCTGCTCGCCTTCGATCACGAATGCCCCCGCCCCGTTACTCTCGACCACAGGTTGATAGGCATCTGGCCGGGTTGGATGCTGCACCCGGTGCTTGCCGGTTTGCGGGTCGTTTTTGAGTTCGAAGTGAGACGTATCGAGGCGCAGGATCGGCTTGCCGTCGTGCTGATGCAGCCACAATTCGTCGGGCTTTGAATCGGCAGCCAGAACCAGTGCCTTTTGCTGGTAGGGCTCAAGATTCTGCCCCCACAGACGTTGTTTGCCAGTGGCCAGGGTGACCGGTTTTGCCCCTTCGATAAATGGTGACAGCCTGGAGAACGCCAGGTCGCCAATCTTGATGCCGCCAGCAAACGCTGCCAGTTGAACCACGCTTTCGGTGAAGCCGATCAGCTGTTCAGCGGCCTCCAGATACAATCCTTCAGACAGATCGAGTACACCTTCAACCACTTCACTGACCAACTGATAAGCCGTATAGGCCAGCATCAATTCACCCAGAAAAGGCACGAAGGGGGTCACCACCAATAACGCGACATTGAAGATGTCCGAGAGCATTTTTTGCAGATTTTCAACCCACGCCCAACGCTCCGTACGATCGGCATCGGCAGTGGAAATGACTAACGCCCGGGCATCGTTGAGAATTTTGTTTTGCTGCTGCTGATAGAGATAAACCCACAGGTCACCATTGAAGCGGGTCTCGGTGTCGTTCTCGAACCGCATGACGCCATAGCGCAGGCGTGGGTTTTCTTCAGGCGTTTCTCGCCATACGGGCAGGTCCACTCCCCATTCTTTATCGTGCTGGGTAACCCGCACCAGTTGAGCATTGAGCGCGGCAAAAAAATGCCCACGCTGCTGATGGTCGACAAAGCGACTAAAGAACTGCTGATAACTGAGCCAGGACGAGGGCTGTGCAGGGGGCGACGCCTGGCCGGTATCACGTAACTGGCGAGTCAGCTCGCGGCTGAATTCGACGAGCGACGGGTACTCTTTCAACGGATGCTCGGGATCGTGCGGCACATAGGCAATGATTCGCCTGTTTGCACCATAAGGCGCATCGAGATCAGCGGCGATGAGCACAATGCCTTTCAGGAGCGTGTCGAGCATCGTCAGGTGATAGTAACGAACGGGAATACCGTCCAGGGTCAGGCCTTTAAGTCCCTTGATCATGCCCTGCACAACGAGATACGCCTGCGCCCCGATGTCTTTTCTCAAGAGCGCCATTTGCAGGGCGATTTTCAGCGCGGCTTGCTGGCTTTTTATGACTCTGTGCTGCAACACCCCGCGGGCCAGACCATCGGTGGGGCGCAAGTAACTTTCCAAATAGTGTTTGTACCTGGCGCCAATATCCAACTCGCGACACAGCGCCGTGAATTGCTCAATGGACATAGTGCTTCGAATTTTCTTTATATCAAAGTGTCCCTGCGCATCGGGTCGGGAGATAAACTCCGACCCCGACAAAAACACCTCGGCACTTGAAAAGTTCTGCAGCGCCGCATCCAGCAAGGAAACTGTACGACTGCTCGCACCGCCATCAAAGTTATGGCCCCACGGAGACAACTTTACCTCGGAGTACAACTTCAGAAACGTTTCCCTGACGTCATCTTCAACCCCGTATTTTTCCTTTAACGCCTGACGCAGCACTGGCTCGGCAAATGAACGGACGTCTTGCAAATCCATCAGCATTTTGTCGACATCATTCTGCGACGACCAGCTTGCCTCCAGGGCGTTGAGCATGCTCAGGTGTTCGGCTTGGGAAGCGTTCCTGATCCACCTGGGAATACCTGCACCGCCCACTTTTAACGTCCGAAGCCTTTGCGGTGTCGCCAGGGTCAGCCAGGCAGGAAGCGCACGCTCTATAAATTCGTGGTGAATACTTGCCTGAGCAACTTTGGCAGGCGACGTACTGTTTGTTGACGACGAAACCATCTGACACTACCTGAATTAATTATTTGAATGAACAGCCCCTTAATAAATAGTGGCGCCGCATCGCTAAAAGCGTACAACGCTCGGCGGCCCATTAATGGAGTGCAAGTCTGATTAGACCGTAAGATATTTCTTGCTGAAGTTTCATGAATCGATATAACCAACAGCCGATTCAACGTGTCATCAAACCGTTCAAAAAACCTTGTATCGACGGTAGTGCTCGGGTGTACAACCGGCCTGGCGCTGAAACATCGCGATAAACGCCGACGACGTGCTGTAGCCCATATCGAAGGCGATCTCCTGAATGCTGCGCTGGCTGTCCAGTGCTTCGATCGAAGCGAGGAAACGCAGGCGTTGGCGCCACTCACCGAAGCTCATGCCCAGTTCCCGAACAAACTGCCGGGCCAGGGTTCGTTCGCTGACGTGGATCTGCTCGGCCCACTGCGCCAGTGGCCGATTGTCGCCCGGTGATGCCTGCAAGGTTTCGAGCACACTGAGCAATCCGGCGCTGCTGGCGTAAGGCAAATAACAGTTATGCACCGGCGCTTGTTGAAGCTGATCGACCAACACCTCGGCCAGGCGCTTGTCTGCCGGGCGCTCGGGGATCTTGACGTCGCGGGCTGCGAAGTCCTTGAGGATTGCCTTGAGAATGTCACTGATCGCCAGCGTGCAGGCCTGTTGCGGCAGATCGCGACACAGTGGCGGCGCGAGGCAAACCGCGCGGTAATTGATCGGCTGGTTGCTATAGAAACTGTGCTCGGTCTGCGGCGGCACCCACACCGCGTATTGCGGCGGCGACATGAAGCGGCTGCCGCCGATTTCCATGTGCAATACGCCGTGGGCCGAATACTCCAGCGTGCCCCACGGATGACGATGAGCCGAGGCAAAGCGGTGAGCATCAAAGTCGGCATAGCGGAAGTACACGGGGGCCGGCAGTTCGCTGAAATCCAGTAGATCGATGTGTTTACTGTTCATGCTGTCTGTCATCAGGGGCAGGTTGTCTGGATTGAAGTATAGGCGCGCATCCAGACAGGCGATAATCACCCCGTCATCAACGTTCTGGTTTTTCCCATGCAATATGCTTATCCCCTGCTGGCCATTTTCATCTGGGCCGGCAACACCGTGATCAACAAACTGGCGGTCGGCGCGATCTTCCCCGCCGAGATCGGTTTCTATCGCTGGTTGCTCGCCGGAGTGCTGTTCACGCCATTCATGCTCAAACCGGTGATACGTCATTGGACGGTCATTCGCCCGAACCTAGGCAAGGTCTTCGTCCTCGGCGTGCTTGGCATGGCGGTCTATCAAAGCCTGGCCTACTTCGCCGCAACGCTGACCTCGGCCACCAACATGGGCATCATTCTGTCGCTGATGCCGTTGATGTCGCTGGCCATGGCGATTATCAGCCTCGGCCAACGGCTGACCGCCGGCGCGCTGGCCGGTGCGGTGCTGTCGTTTGCCGGCGTGCTGGTGGTGGTTTCGTCCGGCAGCCTGGGTGCGCTACTGGAACACGGGGTCAACCTGGGCGATGCGATGATGCTGATCGCGACCCTGGCCTATGCGGTCTACAGCACCTTGCTGAAAAAATGGCAGCTGCGTTTGCCGCCGCTGGTGCTGCTGTATTTGCAGGTGCTGGTGGCGGTGGTGGTGCTGTTTCCGCTGTTCCTGGCCTCGCCAAAAGTTGGCATGACCTTGCAGAACATTCCACTGGTGCTTTATGCCTGCCTGCTGGCCTCGATGCTCGCGCCACTGGCGTGGATGCAAGCGGTGGTGCGTCTGGGGCCAAGCCGAACCACGCTGTTCTTCAACCTGCTGCCACTGATTACCGCATTGATTGCGGCGGTGGTGCTGCATGAGCAACTGGCGCTGTATCACCTGGTGGGTGGAGTGCTGACGTTGGGCGGAGTGATTCTTTCGGAGCGTTGGACCACGGTGTTAGGCCGCACCTGATCCCCTGTGGCGAGGGAGCTTGCTCCCGTTGGGCTGCGCAGCAGCCCCAAAACAGGAGACCGCTTCGCGGTCGAGCGGGAGCAAGCTCCCTCGCCACAAAAGCGGCTAGACCCCCGCCGCCTTCAGTCGCTGCGCATGCTCGACGAATAACCGCAGCGGATCGGCGCCTTTGCCCACCAGCCCCAGCGACTGGTTGACGATGTCGAAGTGATCCAGCGGGTATTCATCGCCAATCACCGTGCCCAAATGCGAGCTGTAACGCCCGACCATACCGTCGCAATGCCCCGCTTCGCGGACGAAGGTGGTGGCGAACAAGCGACAGCTGCGGTTGGTGCCGTCGAACAGGTTACCGCCACGGTCGGTCTTGCCCGGTTGCAAGGTCCCGGACCACGAGTAATAGCGCACACCGTTGACCAACTCTGGCCCATGCCCGCCCCAGGTCTCGGGCAACCCCTGTGGATAACGCTGATTGAACAGCGCGACCCCTTCGCTGGTCAGCGAGTCGTGCGAGGCATGAACATCCACCGGCCATTTGTGCCTGGGATGACCGGTTTCCAGCAGGCCCATCAACCACGCGACCAGTTGCAACAACGCACTCAGCACACGGCCTTTCGCACTGTTGGGCGGACAGTGTTTGTGCAGGTAGTCCGCCAGCTCCGAGCCATGGTTGGGCCCCGCTACCGACGTCACCGAGGCTACCAGGTCCGGGCGCTTGGCGGCAGCGTAACGGGCGGTCAGCGAACCTTGGCTGTGGCCAATCAGATTGACTTTGCTTGCACCGGTTTCGCGCAATATTTCATCGATTTGCACTAACAACTCTTCACCGCGCACTTCGTTGGAGTTGACCGGCGAAACCTGAACCGCGATCACCGTCGCCCCACCCCGGCGTAGCGCCGAAATGATCCCGTACCAGTAGGGATAGAACAGCAGCCGAATAAAGCCGAGCATTCCCGGGACCAGCACCAAGGGGTAACGCGTGGAGGTCTCTTGCGACATGGGCAGACATCCTTGTGATCGAGTAAGAAGGCCCAAGACGGGATGCAAGATGTCGCTCACGAGCATCGCCCCCCGAGGATGACACCTTCACGACCAGTCTATGACATTCCCGGCTCGCTACTTCACACCAATCACTCACACTTAAGTAGCGGACACACCGGCGACATGACGATTATATTCAGAGACGTGTAACAGCAGCGGTCTTAGCGCAGCCAAATAATCGCACACATTCTTAATACCCCCGAAAAAAAACAACGCCTTCTTATACTAACAACCACAGAAACACCCCGCAACAATCATCGAGTTACAAACGCACACTCGACATAACGCCTCAGTTGTTTATATTTCAAATCACAGACAAGAGGTCTGCAATCAAACAACAAGGACTCTATTTATGCATATTGAACAACGCCTCGAATTTCTTGATACGCTTCCTGTTTTACCAGCTTCGAGCTTTACACCTCGAATCGCTACGTTCAGCCCACCGATCGATCCAAACAAAGAAAGCGCTACAGTCGGTCCGGAAATGATGAACATTTACATACCCGGCGTCTCGGAGCAAAACCGTAAAGACGTTGACAACTGCAAGTTACTAGTTCAAAACGCCGCAACACAACTGTATGACCCAATCAAGCAACTGCACGAGTGGTACAAGTATTACACCGAGAGCCTTGCCAAACTTGGCTGGGTCACCCAGGCGTCCCAAACCAAGGATATAAACATCCGTAAAACCGGCCTCACCATGGATGCTGTAGCCTTTGAGATACTTCAGGGCCTGGTGGGTGCAAATGCCCCCCAATTGCTGGCGCTCGCTGGCAAAGCCGTGGAAGGCGTGAAAAATAATGAAGGATTGATCAATATTTACAATCGCAATGCCAAAATTGGCTATGAAGCCAAGTTTGACATGTCGCCAGTCTGGCAAACCCGCGAAGGTTCGCCAATGATGATTCTTAACTGCACATCCGTGGATGTCAGGGAAAGCACTCGGGGCATTCTCTGGTGGAAGTCGACCACTCAATCCACCGCTGTAAAATCGGCAGCATCGGCCGTTTATCTCAACGTGGGTATCTATGACCAAATACGTGCTTCCGTTCTTAAGAAGCTTGGTCAGGCTGCCGAAGACTTCCTGGAGAGCATTCCGGGTTTCTAATAATTACATTCAAGTAAATTGATGAAAACCGAGGCCAATGAGCACTCATGGCCTCCGTTCCCGTCAACCCGCTTTCATTTCATTTTCCCGGAGCTTTTATGAAGTCTATGACACCCGACATTTACGTCGTTGACGGAAACATTACACTTTTTTACGGCTCACACTCCGAAGGCTATAAAAAAGATATTTTGCATTCCAGCCTACTGGCGCAACTGATTGCCAACAGCACTCCCGACACTGAACTCAATGCTTACCGAAAAACCCTGAACACCTTGTTCTGGACAGTCAACAGTTTCGAAAGCCGAACGATCAAGAAAGAACCTTCGAGCCTTTTGACCCTTGCAAAGACAGGTTTATCCAGCGCATTAATGGAAGGGCAATTACAACAACTTAGCAACGCATTTACCATCATAAAACAGCTGCCTGATGATTCCCCGATCATTGAGGCGATAGTGAATAAAATTCAAATAAAACACATTCCCGACGTTAACCCCGGCAACTTTTTACCCAGTGAAAATTCCACTTTCAGCATCAGCACGCTTCTGACAATTGTATTCGAAAACAAAACAACCCTTTCACTACAAATATCGTTCAAAACTTCCCGCTCCGTTGACATCACAATTCTCGATCAAGTGATCTCCCAAAAGACTATTCTTGGCGACCCCGAGACCTTCTTATGGTCTACCCATCTGCAGGAAGACAAGTACGACGCCATCAGAAGCCAAGTAACTGGAAAGCTGGGTAGCAAGGTAGACACCCACCTTTTTCACGTAAATCCAACTGCATTAATACACTAAATGAAAGACTGAAGCGCCAAAGGCATGCGGGGCATTAATGGCGTTTCGAACGCCATTGACGCTCAAAGCCGCTGTCGGGGCCTTCTTCAACCCTTGACGGTCTTCGGTGCCTTACCTGCCTTCATCTGCTCCAACAATGGTGCGCACTGATTCGGCTCACCGCCACTCGGCGCTACCAGTGCCAGCAGCCCCGCCGCCGGACCGGCAATCACGCCCAGCGCCACCATCCCCGCGCCCCGCAACATCAGCGGCACACCCTTTACACCGGTATCCGGCTTGATGAACTTACCGCGCACATACAGCGGCGAACGCAACGAGATCAGCCGCACGCCCTTGGACTCTGGCGTGATGGTCAGGTCCAGCTGCTCACTGGCCATGTTCGCCGTGCCGTCGATGTAGACGATCGCGTTCTCGGTGTCGAACACAAACAGCCGGGAGGTGGCCAGACCGGTCTTGACGTCGAAGTCTGCCGCCGCGCAGTTGATCTTCACGTCCTGGTCGCCAAAGATTTTCCCGACCACATAATTGCCGACGTTCAGCCCGGCCAACTCCATCAGTTGGCGACTGATCGCACCGTCGTTCATCAACAGCTTCAGATTGCCATTGGCGCTGCCCAGCAACGCCGCCACCGAGTTGCCGTGACCCGCGAGATCGGCGTCACCGTTGAGTTCCCCAAAGCTGGTTTTCATCGTCTCGAAGCTCGGGAACAGTTGCTTGAGCTTGAAGCCGCGCGCGGTCAGTTTCGCCCGTCCTTCCAACGGCGTGGCAAGGCCGTTCAGACGGATCTGCGCATCAAGCTTGCCGCCCGCTACGCCAAAACGCAGCGGCTCCAGGCTGATCTGACCATCGTTGAGCACCAGGTGCGTATAGAGATCGGTAAACGGCAGCTTCTCGCTTTGAACGATGCGTTTACCGGTGAATTCGACGTCGGCGTCCATATCGCGCCAGCGCTCGGTATGGAATTCCTCGACCGGCAACACCTTGTCCGCCGGCTGCTTGCTTTCGCCGCCGCGGGCCTTTTGCTTGGTGTTGGAGTCGGCGCCGATCAACGGCGCGAGGTCGGCGAGCAACAATTGATTGGAGACCACCGCACCACTGAGCTTGGGTCGTGGCTGGCTGGCGACATACGTCAGGTCGCCGTGAATATCGCTGCTGCCGATGGTGCCGTTGAATGCCTCGTAGTGGAACGTTGCACCATCCGACTGGCGCAGGTTGGCAATCAAGTGACCGTCGGTAGTGTAAGGCGGCGAAGCCGGCAGGGGTACGCCGGTCAAGGGATAAAGATTGCCCAGGCTGGTGCCGGCCAGCTTCAGGCGCAGGTCCAGCGCGCCGAGATTCAGCGGGTCGGTCAGGGTGCCGGCCAATTCGACGCTGGTATCGGCAAGCTTCACCTGCGCGTGCAACGGGAACGGCTTGGCCGCGTCCTGTAATGCCAGCAGCCCGCCGACCTTGCCTTCGCCCGCCAGTTTCTGACCGTGGTACTGGCCTTTGACCTTCAGCGCGAACACATAGTCTTGCAGCGCCGAGCCCTTCTCCAGAGCTTTCTTCGCGGCTTTATCACCGACGATGTCGCTGAACGGGATCGGCTTGCCCAGCAGGTCGATCAGCAGGTCGAGCTGAGTGTTCAAGGTCTGGTCGTCGAGGGTGACGTGGCCCTTGTCGAAGCCGATCGCACCGATGTCTACCACCCAGCGAGACGGTTCGGCGTTCGGGTCTTTCGGATCGAACTTGAAGGTCCAGTTGGCACGACCATCGGCCAGGCGTTGCAAGTCGGCATTGGGCTCAGTGAGGTCGATACGCGGGATCACCACCCGCTGCGCCAATAGCGCCAAAGGCGAAATCCGCAACTCGACGCGCTTGAGGCTGACCATTTGCGGCTTTTTCGACCAGTCCGGGTTGCCCAGGCTCAAGTCCTCGGCCATCACATGCGGCCACGGCACCCAGGCGCGCCAACCGCCTTCATCGACTTCACGTTTCCAGGCCACCGTCAGGTTGCCGTTGATGGCAAAGGGGCGGTGCAGTTCTTCGGAGACTTTGCTGTTGAGCGGCGGTTTGATCCGGTTCCAGTCGAAGAACGCGATGATCAGCACCAGCACGGCCATCAGCAGCACGAGGCTGCCGACAACCCAGGCGAGAATTTTACGAGTGCGCGTCATTGCACAGAACTCCTGATTGCGACTCAGCGCCCTGACTGCGACGCCTGCATGGAAACGGTAGGCCAAAAATCGGCCGATTATAGGAGCTACGACTGGCAAATGGCCCGCAGGTTTAACGCTCCTTCCATTCAGACATGAAAAAACCAACTTTCCTGACCGATCAGACAGCTCGCGTTACCCGCCTCCGCACTTTTTCGACCCGCAAGTGAGTCGAAAATACCCACCTCGGTGCAAAAGCGCTCCGCGGAAACGTCCGTTCTAGAGGCTTTCCGCCGAACAATCAATTCCGTTGATTATTACCATTGTCTTTATGAACTTTTATATCGACTTATCGAGAGTAGCATTAACTTCGTACCCACTTTATAGCCCTCCCAAGGAGCAACCGATCATGAAACGCCAAGTACTGCTTAGCCTGACCCTTTCGATGTTAGCCAGCACCGCTTTTGCCCTGCCAGCTGCCGATCAGGCAACTCCGCAAGTCAAATCCAGCCACTCGGTTTACAGCCAAACGGTTGCCGATGGTGCCAATGGTAACGAACGCCTGAAAGAAAAAGGCCTGATCACTCAGGACGGCTACGACAAGACACCACAAGGTCAGACCCTGGCTTCCGACGGCTCCGATCGCACCCCACAAGGCCAGACCCTGGCTTCCGACGGCTCCGATCGCACCCCACAAGGTCAAACCCTGGCTTCCGACGGCTCCGATCGCACTCCACAAGGCCAGACCCTGGCTTCCGACGGTTCCGACCACACCCCACAAGGCCAAACACTGGCTGAAGGTGGTGGTGACCGTGTGATCGAACGCAACGCTAGCCTGAGCTAAGGCCATGCTGGCCCGGAAAAAAGCCCGATCTCCTGGATCGGGCTTTGACTTTATGTAGCTTGTACTCCCCGCCTCACCTTCCTTTACTCAAGTTCGACGCCAGCAAAGCTGATTTGCTAGAGTGCGCCGCTGTCCTTGATTAGAAGTCAGCCGCCTGATGCTGCCCCGCGCCGAACAGAAACAACAGACCCGCAACGCCTTGATGGACGCTGCCCGCCACCTGATGGAATGCGGCCGAGGATTCGGCAGCCTGAGCCTGCGTGAAGTGGCGAAAACCGCTGGTATTGTCCCGACCGGTTTCTACCGGCACTTTACCGACATGGATCAGCTAGGGCTGGAACTGGTCAGCGAAGTCGGCCAGACCTTCCGCGAAACCATCCGCCTGGTGCGCCACAATGAATTCGTCATGGGCGGGATCATCGATGCCTCGGTGCGAATTTTCCTTGATGTAGTCGCGGCCAACCGTTCGCAGTTCCTGTTTCTGGCGCGCGAACAATATGGCGGCTCGCTGCCAGTGCGCCTGGCCATCGGCAAACTGCGCGAAAACATCAGCTCGGACCTGGCCGCCGACTTGTCCTTGATGCCCAAACTGCAACACCTCAATTTTGCCGGGTTGTCGGTCATGGCCGACCTGATTGTCAAAAGCGTGTTCGCCACCCTCCCCGACATCATCGACCCGCCAGCCGAAGCCTTGCCCGCGCACCTGACGCCACAGGCGAAGATCACTCAACAACTGCGCTTTATCTTTATCGGTCTCAAACACTGGCAAGGGTTGGGCAGTACCGAGTAGCCAATGCTCGTTCCCACGCTCTGCGTCACTGCCGAAGCGGACGCAGAGCGTCCAGTGAGGCATTCCCACGCAGAGCATGGGAACGATCAACATCTTCTTGCGCTACAAATTGGTGCGTACACCCCCCCCCGCGCACCAAACCCACCCGCACTTATTCAAAATCACGCAACATTCAGAAACATCCTCTACGCTCTGACAGGGTTTTCCTACGTCTCGTCCGATTGGCAAGCCCCTTGCTCTAGCCTGAGCATTGTCCTTTGCTGGAAGCCTTCCAATGCTGGTGATTCATCGCAGAATCGACCCTCAACCCGTCTGGGCCGCCGAGTTGCACCTGAACTTCGAGGCGCGCAGTAAAAGTCGCCTGCGCTGTTTCAGTGCCGAAGGTGAAGACGTCGGGTTGTTTTTGGAGCGGGGGCAGCCGCCGCTGTACGACGGCGAATGCCTGGAGGCCGAAGACGGCCGCATCGTCCGTGTCTGTGCCCGTCCCGAGCAACTGCTGCATGTCACCTGCGCCAACGCCTTCGAACTGACCCGCGCCGCCTATCACCTGGGCAACCGCCACGTTGCCCTGCAAGTCGGTGATGGCTGGCTGCGCCTGCTTGACGATTACGTGCTCAAAGCCATGCTCGAACAGCTGGGTGCGCAGACCGCAAACATCGAAGCACCGTTCCAGCCGGAGCACGGCGCCTATGGCGGTGGCCATCACCATTCGCGGCACGGCGACGAGGATTTCAACTATCCGCCGAAACTGCATCAGTTCGGCGTACGCACGTGAACCCAGCCTGGGCGCTGCTGCGTCTGGCCAGCCCGCAATTGCCGATTGGCGGCTACAGCTATTCCCAAGGCCTGGAAATGGCTGTGGATAACGGCCGCGTAAACGACCCGGAATCGGCCAAACGCTGGATCAGCGATCAGTTGCTGCTGAACTTGGCGCGTTTCGAAGCGCCGCTGCTGCTCGCCCATTGCACTGCCGCCGCCAATGAAGACTGGCCGCAGTTGCTGCAACGCTGTGAGGAACACCGCGCCAGCCGGGAAACCCGCGAGCTGCATCAGGAGAGCCGGCAAATGGGCTATTCCCTGCAGCAACTGCTCAACGGTTTGCCGGAACTGGATGACGCCGCCCGCAGCTTTCTCGCACAACGCAGCGAACCGCATCTGGCCCTCGGCTGGGCGCTGGCCGCCCGCGCCTGGCAGATCAGCCCGCAAGACGCACTCGCCGCCTGGCTCTGGAGCTGGCTGGAGAATCAATTGGCGGTGTTGATGAAAACCCTGCCACTGGGCCAGCAAGCCGCACAACGGCTCACCAGCGAACTGTTGCCGCTGTTGCAACAGGCTCAGCAGAACGCCTCAAGCCTTGACCCTCAACATTACGGCAGCGCCGCTTTCGGCCTGTCCCTGGCGTGCATGGCCCATGAGCGCCAGTACAGCCGCCTGTTCCGTTCCTAGGGCCTGTTATTTTGGAGAATCACATGAACACACAACCTCTGCGCGTCGGTATCGGCGGCCCGGTCGGTTCCGGCAAAACCGCGCTGACTTTGGCGCTGTGCCTGGCGTTGCGTGATCGCTACAACCTGGCGGTGGTCACCAACGACATCTACACCCGCGAAGACGCCGACTTTCTGGTGCGCAACGAGGCCCTGGCCCCCGAACGGATCATCGGCGTGGAAACCGGCGGCTGCCCGCATACGGCGATCCGCGAAGATGCGTCGATCAACCTCGAAGCGGTGGATCAACTGAATCGACGCTTTCCCGGTCTCGATCTGATTCTGGTGGAGTCCGGTGGTGACAACCTGTCGGCAACCTTCAGCCCGGAACTCTCGGACCTGACGATCTACGTGATCGATGTCTCGGCCGGCGACAAGTTGCCGCGCAAGGGCGGACCGGGGATCTGCAAATCCGACCTGCTGGTGATCAACAAGATCGACCTGGCGCCGCTGGTGGGCGCATCGCTGTCAATGATGGACAGCGACACCCAACGCATGCGCGGCGGCAAGCCGTTTGTCTTCAGCAATCAGAAAACCGGCCAGGGCCTTGAAGAAATCATCGCCTTCATCGAGCGCCAGGGGCTGCTGACCGCAGCCTGAAACTTATCCACAGGCGTTATCAACAAGGAAGCTTACTCATGACACTCAAACGCATCTTCGCCGCCGCAGCCCTGCTGCTCACGCCCGCACTGGCCTTCGCCCACCCTGGCCATGGCGACAACGGTTTGCTGGCCGGCATCAGCCATCCGATTGGCGGGCTCGACCATTTGCTGGCGATGCTCGCCGTGGGATTGTGGGCCGCGCAACAAAAGGGCGCAGCACGTTGGGCGCTGCCGTGTACCTTCGTCGGCGTCATGCTGATCGGCGGCCTGCTCGGTTTTGAAGGCTTGAACCTGCCGGCGCTGGAGAGCGGGATTGCCGCCTCGGTGCTCGCACTGGGCCTGGCGGTGGCATTGGCGGTGCGTCCACCGTTGAGCCTGGCGATTGGCGCGACGGCACTGTTTGCCTTGTTCCACGGCGTGGCGCATGGCCTGGAGCTGCCGGAGATGTCCAGCCCTTGGGCGTATGCCGCTGGCTTCGTCGCCGCGACCGCAGCCCTGCATGCCGCCGGTTATGCGTTGGTGCGCGTATTGCCTCAGGCCGCTGCGCCGCTGGTTCGGTTGGCCGGCGCTGCTTCAGCGGCAACCGGAGTCTGGTTGCTCGCCGGCTGACTCTGTGGCGAGGGGGCTTGCCCCCCGTCGGCCGGTCCGCGCTCGGGCGAAGCAGCCGTAAAAATAACGCGAATGCGATTTTAGGACCGCTTCGCGCTCCAACGGGGGCAAGCCCCCTCGCCACAAAAACAGCATCGTGCACAACTCCTGCTACCATGTCGCGCAAACACTCCTGCCGTGACGACGCCAGCCAATGCCCGATGCTCCCCGCTCCGCCTCCCAGCCTGAATTGACCGCCCTGTTCGCCACTGTGCAGCAGCACTTCCAGGACGTGATCGTGCCGCTCTGGCAAGGGCCCGGCTGGAACTCAGACATGGCGCTGCCGTATGAAGCGCTGGACGCCGAACGCCAGCCATTGCCGCCACAACGCTACCGGGCCATGGCCTGCGCGCGACAGCTGTACCTGTTCGCCAGCCTGATCGGTGACGTGCCGGCTGCCGAAGAGCGCGCCGCTGCGTTGTTTCGCTCCCTGCAACGGCATTTCCACGATGCCGAACACGGCGGCTGGTTCTACAGCATCGACGCCCATGGCGCGCCGCTGGATCAGCGTAAAGACCTCTACACCCACGCCTTCATTCTGTTTGCCTGCGCCCATTACTGGGCCAAGGTTCGCGAGCCGTTGGTGGAATCGGTGCTCAATGCCGCGCTGGAAGTGGTCGCTCAGCGTTTCGCCACAGACGACGGCCTGTACGAAGCCAGCCTCGACCGCGACTGGTCATCGCTCAAGTCCGGGCCGTTGCAGAACCCGCTGATGCATCTGGCCGAAGCGTTCCTCGCCACGCTGTCAGTACGCGACGATGCCCCGGTCGAGGCCGCGCTCAATGCACTGTGCGGGGCGATGCAAAAGCACTTCATCGACCCGCAGCACGGGGTGATGATGGAAAAACCGCTGGGGGCTGTGGATAACTGGTTTGAGCCGGGGCATCAATTCGAATGGTTCTTCCTGCTGGAGTCATCGGCGTTGCTGCGCGGATCAAAACTGCACGCTTCGCTGACCCGCGCATTCCCGTTCACCGAACAATTGGGCGTTAATCAGCAAACGGGGGCAGTACAAGCAATGCTCGACCTTGAACTGGATGGCCGACCTCGTGATGAGACCCAGCGCATCTGGGCCCAGGCCGAATACCTGCGCGCCCTGACCTTGCGTCCAGACAGCGAAGCCTTGCTTGAGCGTCAATTGAATGCCCTGCAACAGCGTTTTCTGCATGCCGATGGCTGGTACGAGTGCCTGGACAGAGATGGCGCGATCAGCCGCCAGGACATGCCGTCGACCACGCCATACCATTTGGCGACATGCTATCGCGGCCTCACCGAATATTTCGGCTGAGTCTTCTGTGGCGAGGGGGCTTGTCGGAACGCCGCACCGCCCCGTTGGGCCGCGTAGCGGCCCTAATATTTGCCGACGCGATTCTTCAGGTAAATCAAATTGACCAGATTGCGGCGGCTTCGCCACCCAACGGGGGCAAGCCCCCTCGCCACAAGTCACCCTCCCGTCAGGCAATCCACTTGCGATCACCGGTAAAGCTGATGGTCAGCCAACGCGCCGCATCCGGTTTGCCGAGCTTCGCCGAAATCCGCTCACGCAGTTCATCCAGCGTGGCCACGCCATCAAGTCGGTAATCCGCCGGCAATACCACGTGAATCTCGATGAACCGCGCCCGTCCGTGCTTCTGCACATACGAGATGTAGTCGGCAAAACCATGCTCGGCCTTGGCCTCGTCCATCACCTGGCGAACCTTGTCATCCAGCTGATCCGGAACAATCCCCAGCACATCGCGTAACGCCGGCCCGAGGATTTTGAACGCCGGCGCGAGCATGCTCAGGGCCAGCAGGATCAGGATCGACGGGTCGACGTAAGCGGCCCACTGGCCATAGCCCTGCGTCTTGAGCAGCAGTGCGATGAGGAAGCTCACCAGCAAGCCGACCGAGAGCATCGCGTCCACCAGCCAACTGATGTTGTCGAACTGGATCAGCGAAGATTTCAACGTGCGATTGCGATAACGGACGTAGAAGAAATAGCCGAAACAGACGACGCTAAGCACCCCCGCAAAAGGAATCACCAGGCCCAGTTCGATCTCGCGACCACCATTGATGATGCCGAACATACCGCTGAGAAAGGCGTAGATCGCAATCAGCAGCAGGAAGCTGCCTTCGATCAGCAGCACCATCGGCTCAAGGTGCCAGAAGCCGAATTGAAAGCGCTGGTTACTTTCCTTGGCGATCAGCTTGGCGGTGATCAGCATCAGGACCTTGATGAAGGTCGCGATCAGCGAAAAAAACCCATCGAACAAAATCGATTGGGAGCCAGAAAAAAAACCCGTGACGATCGCGGCGATTGCCACGGCGAACATCAGGATGGTCGATTGCTTGAGCAGTACCTGCTCACCTCGGTTACTCACATTTCCTCCTTCTGAAACCCTGAAAACCGCGGTTTGCGGTGGGGGTTCGAGAGGGAGTGTACCTTAATGCCATGTTTTGACCGATTTGCCGCCTGTGGCGAGGGGGCTTGCCCCCGCTCGGGTGCGAAGCAGCCGCAAACCGTCGATCGCGGTATGCCTGACATAGGTGGTGTCTGGTTTCAGGGCTGCTACGCGGCCCAAACGGGGTGGTGCGGCGTTCCGACAAGCCCCTCCCCCCCACACTTACGCCTTGCTACTGCGATCAATCGCAAACCCGCCCCAGGTCTGGCTCACCGGCATCAATTCCAGACGGTTGATATTGATGTGCGCCGGGGCATTGAGGACCCAGAAAATCGTCTCGGCGATGTCCTGCGGCTGGATCGGCTCGGCGCCCGCGTAAGTGGCGTCGTAGCGCGCCTGGTCACCGCCAAAACGCACCAGCGAGAACTCGCTTTCACACAGGCCCGGCTCGATGTTGCTCACGCGCACGCCGGTGCCTTGCAGGTCGCAACGCAGGTTCAGCGAGAACTGTTTGACGAACGCCTTGGTCGCACCATAAACGTGGCTGCCCGGGTACGGGTAGTTGCCGGCGATGGAACCCAGGTTGATGATCCCGGCACCGCGACCGTGGGCGATCAAGCGTGGCAGCAGCAGGCGAGTGCTGTACATCAGGCCCTTGATGTTGGTGTCGACCATGGTGTCCCAGTCGTCCAGATCGCACTTGGGCGCCGGGTCTACACCCAGGGCCAGGCCTGCGTTGTTGATCAGCCCGCGCAGCTTGGCAAACGACGGCGGCAGGTTGGCGATTGCTTCCTCCATGGCCTTGCGGTCACGCACGTCGAGCACCAGGCCATGGACTTCGGTCTGCTTCGACAATTCGGCGCACAGGGCATTCAGACGCTCTTCACGACGGCCTGTCAGTACCAGTTTCCAGCCGGCCTCGGCAAAACGACGGGCGCAGGCTTCACCAAAACCGGACGTCGCGCCGGTAATAAACAGGGTGTTGGACATCGTGTTCTCCTGGTTTGGGCTGATACGCAGCCGTTGGAATAGAAACTCAACCAGCAGCATGCCCGGCCCGGAGCGCAGCGGCAACCGGGTCATTGGTGGTCATGTCACAGGCTGCGTGCGCACTGGATCTGCGAGAAGCTGCCGCCATTGAGGGTGACCACCGTGGCGCTGGTTTTCTCGATCTCGCCGGGGAGCGTCAGGTGCAAGTCCTTGAGGGCGCTCTGCGGGGTCTGCCAGAGAATGGTCTTGTACCTCACGTAACCGCTGGCTTCACCGCCGCCCGTGACCAGCCGGATCGTGCTGCCGCCGGGTCGATAGTAAAGAGTGGTGCTCGCCCCGGTGCAGACATACGCATAGTCCTTTTGCGGCGTGGGCAGCAGGCCACCGGACAATCCGCTCACCAGGCTATACAACGCAGCGCTGATCACGAAAATACCGGCAAGCCCCGCCAACACCAATGCCAGCCCGTTGTAATCGCCGAACAGACGCCGCGGCGGCTCATCATTGGATGCTTCAATTGCAGGCGCGGGCGATGCAGTCAGGACCACCTCGGGTTTCACCACCGGCAACGTAACCGGTTCGCTGTCCGGTTGCTGGAACCTGACCGCCCGCGCGACCGGCTGCACGACCACAGGTTTGGGCAACCGCGCACGTTGCCGAAGAATGATCCGGGCCTGAAGAACCACATACACCGCACACAACAGGGGCACCACTTGATTGAGCGCCGGTGACTGGCTGTTGACCCAGCCCACGACCACCGGATCAGAGACCGCAATGTCCCCGGCGACATAGCCCAGCAGTGCCGCACCAATCGACACTAGCACCGGCTGACGCTGTAGCAACCGGGTGATTTGCAGGCTGCCGAACATCAGCAGCGGCACGCTCAACAGCAAGCCCAGTACCAGATAAAAGACACTGCCCTGGGCCACCGCAGCCAGACCGACCACGTTGTCCATGCTCATGATCAGGTCGGCGGTCAGCACCGTGACCACCGCGCCACCCAGCGTCTGCGGCGGGCCGGCTGACGAATCGCCCTCTTCGCCGGCCTCTTCCTCGGTCAGCAGCCGTATGGCGATCACCAGCAACAGCAGCGCGCCGATCAGCTTGAGCCACGGCACCAGCAGTAACCAGCCGGCCAGCGTGGTCAATAACGCCCGCAGGACGATGGCGCCGCTGGTGCCGATCAATACGGCCCGACGCAGCTGTTCCGGCGGCAACCCGCGACAGGCCAGGGCAATCACCAACGCGTTGTCGCCCGACAGGATCAAGTCCAGCAGGAACACCTCAAAGACCATGCTCAGCGCATGCAGCGCACCATCAAATAACATCGAGCGGTTTCCTGGCAAAAGACGGCGTCATCGGAACATCATCCCAGCGAACGGCTCAGGCCGGTGCCCTGTAAACAGATCATTCATGGCCGTTGCTACTTGCCGCTGGTCGTTGCCGGCCCGTTCCGGAACTGCTTGAGAAACGCAGCATCAGGCGTCAGCACCAACATCGGCTGACTGTCAGACAGCGCCTGACGGTAGGTCTGTAACGAGCGGTACAACTTGTAGAATTCCGGGTCTTTGCTAAACGCCGCCGAAAGAATCTGGTTGGCCGCTGCATCAGCCTCGCCATGGGTGATCGCCGACTGGCGCTGGACTTCCGAGAGCAACACCGTGCGATCACGGTCGGCCTTGGCCTGGATTTGCTGAGCCCATTCAAAGCCCTGCGCGCGCAGCTCCTTGGCTTCGCGCTGGCGCTCGGATTTCATCCGGTCGTAAATCGCCTGACTGGCCTCCAGCGGCAGATCGGCGCGATGCAGACGCACCTCCGTCACCTCGATGCCGAGTGCGCGGGCCTTGTCGGCCACATCTTTCTCGATGATCGCGACTTCCTGCTGACGGGCCGGCGACAACAGCGAACGCAGCGATACCTCGCCCAACTCACGACGCAGCGAGGAACTGACCATTTGCGTCAGCTGGGCATTGGCTTGATCCAGAGTCCCGACAGCCTGATAAAACCGCAACGGGTCGCTAATGCGAAAACGCGTATAGGTCTCGACCTCGATCCGCTTCTGATCGCCGAGAATCACTTGTTCGGCCGGCGATGCCAGGGTTTGCAGACGGCTGTCGTAAAACACGATGGAGTCGCTGAACGGCACCTTGAACTTGAGCCCCGGCTCCCCGGCAACGCCCATCGGTGCGCCGAAGCGGATGATCAGTGCCTGCTGTGATTCATCGACCACATAGGCCGACGCCGCCAATGCCCAAAGCGCTATCGCGACGCTGGCTGCGGCCAACCCTTTGACGATGCGGTTCATGGTCGGGCGTCCTTTTGCTGCGGTTTGCCGGGCTCGCTCAGCGGCATGTACGGCACCACCCCGGACATGCCCTTGCCGGAAGAATCGATGATGACTTTGGAAGCCTTTTTCAGGACTTCATCCATGCTCTCCATGTACAGGCGCCAGGCGGTGACGTCTTTGGATTGCACGTAGCTGTTGTAAACCGAGAGAAAGCGCTTGGCCTCGCCCTCGGCCAGGTTGCCGACTTGCGCCTGATAAGCCTCGGCTTCCTGGGTGATACGCGCCGCGTCGCCACGGGCACGGGGAATCACATCATTGGCATAGGCTTCGGCTTCGTTGCGGGCGCGCTCCTGGTCGGCGCGGGCTCGCTGCACGTCGTTGAACGCATCGATCACCTGTGGCGGCGGATCGACCCGTTGTAATTGCACTTGAGTGACGAGAATCCCCGCCTGTTCGCGGTCCAGCAACTGCTGCAGCAAGTCGCGGGTTTCATCGGCGATCTGTGCACGCTTGTCGGACATTACCGACTGAATCGGCGTACGCCCAATCACCTCGCGCAGCGCGCTTTCGGCGGCGAGTTTCACCGAGCGCTCCGGGTCGCTGATTTTGAACAGGTAGAGTCGTGCGTCCTTGATCCGCCAGAACACCGTGCAATCGGCTTCGACGATGTTTTCGTCACCAGTGAGCATCTGCTTGTCGCGCGCGCCATTGCTCGCTGCGCTCTGCACGCTGGTACTGGTGCCCAGTTGCAGCTGATTGACCTGAGTGATCTTGGGTAGCAGGACGGTTTCGACAGGATAGGGCAAGTGATAGTGCAGCCCGGGTTCGGCGGTCTGCTGCCAGCGCCCGAAGCGCAGCACGATTCCCTGTTCATCCGGCTGAACCTTGTAGATGCCGGAGCTGATCCAGGCCAGCAAAACCAACCCGCCGATCAGTGCCAGTCCCCGTCCGCCGAGATCCATCACGGCTAGGTCGTAGCCCATTCGTTTGAGCAGCCGACGCATCGGGCTGACGGGCTCGACAGGAGCAGAGGCGGGACTATCGGTCATGCAATGGCTCCATGTCGTCAAATGACGAGCGCCCATTCGGGGGCGCCAAGGCGCGCAGAGTACCTGAACCCAAAACCGCGAAAATGAAAATTCTGTCATGTTCGCTGTACAAAAAACGCTCAACTACTGCCAAGCCTTGGCTGCTCTGGCTCGCAGCCAACTGCACGCACCTTATCCACAGCCCCGTCCACAGTCTTTGGGGGCAAGTGCAAACCTTGAGACGCGCGATCTACAAGGCTTTGCGGGCAGATTTGAAAGTTTTTTGCTTGACCTGGGCACTGACAAGTGTAGCCAGCATCGGTCAGTGCGACCGAGCAGTCACCGAGACGATGGCTACACGCCAGTCATTACGGCCCTTTGCCGAGTCTTTCCAGAGTTTAACCACAGACTTATCCACAGGCTGTGCAACGACTGTTCAGCCGCCGGGCAGCCGCAACAAAAAGGTTGACAAGGCGTACTCAAGGCCGCTGAAAAACGCCTGATCAAAAAACAACCACAACCCTGCAAGCCACGCCGTTAAAGGCCTTCAGGCAGTTGCTCCCATGTTACCCACAGCCAGCTCCACAGCAAACGGGGACAAGTCAAAACTGTGGAAAAACAGCTATTTGCAGCGGCTTTATGTCGCGCTTTAACAGGTTGCGAATATTGTTTTCCACATTTTTCGCAAACACCTGTGGACACCTGAAAACATCGGCTTTCGTAGCAGCTGCCGAGCCTGCGAGGCTGCGTTCGAGGACAACGTTCTCGCAAATCCTGCGTATACGGTTTGTCTGGAAGAACGCGTTGCCTGATTTTACGACCGCTTCGCGGCCGAACGCAGCCTCGCAGGCTCGGCAGCTGCTACAGGCCGCTATCGCGAGCACAGGGGATGTGCACGGTTTTGGGGATATAAAAAACCCCGGCGATTGCGCGCCGGGGTTTGTGCATGACAGCGATAACTCAGTGACCGCCGAGGTAGGCGTTACGCACCTCTTCGTTCACCAGCAGCTCCTTGCCGGTACCGCTCAGGCGGATTTCACCGTTGACCATCACATAGGCGCGGTCGGACAGCTTGAGCGCGTGGTTGGCGTTCTGCTCGACCAGAAAGATGGTCATACCGGTGCCAGCCAGTTCGCGCAGGGTGGCGAAGATCTGTTTCACCACAATCGGCGCCAACCCCAGGCTCGGCTCGTCGAGCAACAGCAATTTGGGCCGACTCATCAATGCCCGGGCAATGGCAAGCATTTGCTGCTCGCCACCGGACATGGTCATCGCCCGCTGATTGCGCCGCTCCTTGAGCCGTGGAAACAGCTCGAACATGCGCTGCATGTCCTCGGTAGCGTACTGGTCGCCAATCGGGATCGTGCCCATCAGCAGGTTTTCCTCGACGGTCATGTCAGGGAATACCCGCCGCCCTTCCGGCGACTGCGCAATGCCGTTGGAGGCGATGTAATGGGACGACTTGTGGGTGATGTCCACGCCGCGATAGACGATCTGCCCACCGGCCGCCCGCGGCTGGCCGAAGATCGACATCAGCAACGTCGATTTACCGGCACCGTTGGAGCCGATCAGGCTGACCGTCTCGCCTTCGTTGATGTGCAGCGAGACCTTTTTCAGGGCCTGGATCGGCCCGTAGAACACGTCGATCGCTTTCAGCTCGAGGATCGGTTGAGTCATACCAGCTCCTCTTCATCAGCACCCAGGTAGGCGGCAATCACTTTCGGATCGTTGCGGATCGCTTGCGGGTTACCCTCGGCAATCACGTTGCCGTGGTCCAGCACCACGATGTGGTCGGAAATGCTCATCACCATGCCCATGTCGTGTTCAATCAGCACCACCGTAATGTCGTGGTCGTCGCGCAGATGCCGGATCATCGCGCTGAGCGCCTCGGTTTCCTGCGGGTTGAGGCCCGCTGCCGGTTCGTCCAGGCAAATGATCTTGGGCCGGGTGCACATGGCCCGGGCGATTTCCAGACGCCGTTGCTGGCCGTAGGAAAGCTCACCGGCCAGGCGGTTGGCGCAGTCCACCAGATCGACCACCTCCAGCCAGTAGAAGGCATGGTCCAGGGCATCGCTTTCGGCCTTGCGGTAGCCTTTGGTGTTGAGAATGCCGGACACCAGATTACGGTTGACCCACATGTGCTGGGCCACCAGCAGGTTCTCGATCACCGACATTTCCCTGAACAGGCGGATGTTCTGGAAAGTCCGCGCCAGGCCGGCGCGGTTGATCAAGTGCGTGCCGCCGAACATCTTGTAGTGCAGCCGGTTGACGAAGCGTTTTGGCGACACGAAATCGGTCGCTTTGAACGGCTCCCCGAGCATCTTGATGACGTTGGTTTTGACACCCCGGGTGTTCAGTTCGATATGCCCGCCAGAGGCTTTGTAGAAACCGGTCAGGCAGTTGAACACCGTGGTCTTGCCCGCACCGTTGGGGCCGATCAACGCGAAGATCGAGTTACGCTTGACCTTCAGGCTGACGTCGCTCAGGGCCTTGATGCCGCCGAAGTGCATCATCAGGTTCTCTACCGAGAGAATGAATTCATCGCTCATGACGCGCTCCTCTCAGTCAAGGCACCCTTACGCGGGGTCACGCCGGTACGGCTGATACGAATCAGGCCGCGCGGTTTCCAGATCATCATCAGCACCATGAGAATGCCGAACAGCAACACGCGGTACTCCGCGAAGCCACGCAGCAGTTCCGGAGCGACGGTCAGCACGAACGCGGCGATTACCACGCCGACAGTCGAGCCCATGCCGCCGAGTACGACGATGGCGAGGATCAGCGCCGACTCGAAGAAGGTGAACGAGGTCGGGTTGACGAAGCCTTGATAACTGGCAAAAAACACACCCGCCAGACCCGCTGTGGAAGCCCCCAGGGTAAAGGCCGACAGTTTGACCAGTACGTGGTTGAGGCCCATGGCGCGGCAGGCGATTTCATCTTCGCGCAAGGCCTCCCAGGCACGCCCGACCGGCATTCGGGTCAGACGATGCTTGATGTACAGCACCAGCATCACGACGAGGAACAACACGGCATAGATGAACATGAACTTGATGTTCGGGTTGTATTCGGTCCCGAAGAACTCATGGAAGGGTATCCCGCCATCCTTCGCCACACGCGTGAACTCGATACCGAAAAACGACGGTGATGGCACCGGCATGCCGTTAGGCCCGCCCGTGAAGGACAGCCAGTTGGTCAGTATCAGGCGAATGATTTCACCGAAGCCCAGGGTCACGATGGCCAGATAGTCACCGTGCATGCGCAACACCGGAAAGCCGAGTATGCATCCGGCCATCGCCGCCATGAGTGCCGACAGCGGCAACACGGTCCAGAAGCCCAGGCCAAGGTAGTGATAACCCAGTGCCAGGCCATACGCGCCGATGGCGTAGAACGCCACATAACCCAGGTCGAGCAGACCTGCCAGGCCGACCACGATGTTCAGGCCAAGGCCCAGCAACACGTAGATCAATCCGAGGATCACCACTGTCAGCAGGTACTTGTCGGCGAAGACCGGGAACACGATAGCGATCACGATCAACGCCGGGATGATGAAGCGCAGCCGCGACTTGAAATCAGGTGCCAGCACATGCACGCCGGAGCCGACGATTTCGAAGCGTTGCTGAACCTTCTCACCCTTGGCCGTCTGCATGAACAGGCTCAAGGCAAGACGCCCGATCATCACCGCCCCGACCATCCAGGCCACACGCGTCGGTTGCAGGTTGTAGCTATAGCCTTCAAGCACTACGCCCACGATCGGGCCGAAGACAATCAGGGCAATCAACCCGGCCAGAACCGTGTCGATCAGGCTTTTTTTCACATCGATAGGTTTGTTATTAGTATCGGACATGCTTACACCTTCGCCACAAGTGGGCGACCCAACAGGCCTTGAGGACGGAAAATCAGGATCAGTACCAACAGCGAGAAGCTGAAGACGTCCTTGTAGTCAGAGTTGATCACGCCGGAAAACAGCGACTCGGAAACGCCGAGGATGATCCCGCCGAGCATGGCGCCAGGCAGCGAACCAATGCCGCCGAGTACCGCAGCGGTGAAGGCCTTGATACCGATCACGAAGCCTGCGTAGAAATCGAAGGTGCCGTAGTTCACCGTGATCAACACACCCGCCAGCGCAGCCATGGCCGCACCGATAATGAACACGTAGGAGATCACCCGGTCAGTGTTTATCCCGAGGATCGAGGCCATCTTGCGGTCTTGTTGGGTGGCACGACACATGCGCCCCAACTTGGTGTACTTGATGATGTAGGTCAGCAGGGCCATCCCGATAAACGCGGCGACCAGAATGAAGATCTTGGTGTAGGTGATCTGCACGAAACCGGTACCGATGTCGAATCGCAGCCCACCGCTCAGCAGCGTAGGAATACCCTGTTGCCGTGAGCCCTGAGCGATCTGCGCGTAGTTCTGCAGGATCAGCGAAACGCCGATAGCACTGATCAGCGGTGCCAGTCGGGTGGAGTTGCGTAGCGGTTTATAAGCGATGCGTTCGATGACCCAGCCATACACACCGGTCACGAAGACCGTGAACAGCAGAGTACCCAGGATCAACAGCGGAAAGGATTCGACACCGAAGTAGGACAGCAGAGCCAGGCTGATTGCCGCCAGGTACGCGGAAATCATGTACACCTCGCCGTGGGCGAAGTTGATCATGCCGATGATGCCGTAGACCATTGTGTAGCCGATGGCGATCAGGCCGTAGACCGATCCGAGGGTCAAACCGTTGATAACTTGTTGCAGGAAAATACCGTCCATCATGCACTCTCACTAACTCGAGAGGCCACCGCGAACCCGGTGTCGATGAGCCCTTGTGAGGCGCACCTGACCAGGTTCATGTGGCTCAGAAGAAAAATACCGGGTCGGCATGACTGCAGAACCCATGACTCAAGCCGGGCCCCACGAAGGATATCGAGAGGGCCAGACCTGGCGGCGCGCTTATCTCACTTCTGTTTGTCCAGCTGGTGGTATTTGCCCGCGGCATCCCACTGGTAAACCACGTAGTCGGAGATTTTCAGGTCGCCCTTGCTATCCCATTCCTTCTTGCCCATCACGGTTTCCACCGGGTGCGCCTTGAGCCATTTGGCGGCTTCTTCACCTTTGTTCGACTTGGCGCCGTTGAAGCCGGCAGCCAGGGCTTGCACCGAGGCGTAGGCGTACAGGGTGTAGCCTTCAGGCTCGTAACCGGATTTGCGGAAGGTATCCACGACAGCCTTGCTGTCTGGAATCAGGCGCGGGTCAGCGCCGAAGGTCATGTACACGCCGTCGACGTAAGGAGCACCACCGGCAGTCGTGACCATTTCGTCGGTGACGATGCCATCATCGGACATGAACTTGACGTCTTTCAGACCTTGCTCACGCAGTTGATGGACCAGTGGACCGGCTTCAGGGTGCAGGCCGCCGAAGTAAAGGACATCAGCCCCTACCGAACGGACCTTGGTGATCAGGGCACTGAAATCTTTCTCGCCGCGGGTCAGGCCTTCTTCAAGAACCGGTTTCACGCCACGCGCGGTCAGCTGCTTGGCCGTTGCGTCCGCCAGGCCTTTACCGTAGGTGTCTTTGTCGTTGATAACGGCAACTTTCTTGCCTTTCAGCACGTCGACGATGTAGTTGCCTGCGACGATACCTTGTTGGTCATCACGCCCGCACATACGCATCATGGCCGGCAGGCCACGCTCGGTGACCGTCGGGTTGGTAGAGCCCGGGGTGATTGCGATGATGCCGGCGTCGGAGTAGACCTCGGAAGCCGGGATGGTCGACGACGAGCAGAAGTGCCCGACCACGCCGATCACCTTGTCCTGGACCATTTTGTTCGCAACGGCCACAGCCTGTTTCGGCTCGCAGGCGTCATCGCCCTGGACCAGTACGATTTTTTCGCCGTTGATGCCGCCCTTGGCGTTGATTGCATCCGCCGCCGCCTGCGCGCCTTTCATGTATTGCAAGCCGAAGGAAGCGCTAGGACCGGTCATCGGACCTGCCACACCAAGTTTGACATCCGCCTGAACAAACGAAGAAACACCCAACGCAGCCGCCACTGCGAGAGCTACAAAGCCTTTCTTGTAAAACGTCTGGGACATGAGGTGGTGCTCCAAGGTTTTTTTTAGTTGGCACTGCGACTTCACTGAATGCTCAGAGCAAGGGCCGTGCCATCGGTTTTTTATTCTTCAAAAAGTCGCTGCTTTATTGTTATTTCGACTGTTTCGGGCCCTTTTTCATTGGGCGTGCAACCGTCTAAACCGCGGAAGGTAAAACCATTTTATTTTTGAGGCGCAACCCGCACGCGCCATCATTGCAACCGCGGCACCAAACGACGTGCAACCGGCCTGTAACAGCGTGCGTCACCGAACTGCACACTGCTGGTGCGCAACTGCTACAAACCCGCACCATTACAGGCTAGTCGCTGCGCCAAAAAGCGCCGCTCCCGGCAACAAATTCGCGCTCTTAAATGACAATCCGCAGGCACTGGCCCGCGTGATAGAGCGAAAAACCGGCCTCGTACAGACAACTGCGCAGGCCCACCCCGGCCAGTGGCTGCATGGGTGCGAAGGGAATCGGTAGCGCCTGAGGATTTCCGTTACACAAATAATCGGCGAAGGCTTTACCGACTACCGTGCCCGTGGTCACGCCACGGCCGTTGTAACCGGTCACGGCCACCAGACCGGGTGCTGGCTCGAACAAACGCATCAAGTGATCGGGGGTAAAAGCGATGCAACCGGTCCAGGTGCATTCCCAGTCCACCGGTTTGAGGTAAGGGAAATAATGCTGCTGAACCCGGTCGGCCCAGGCCTTGAGGAACCACGTTGGTTTCTGATTGCCATTGCCCAGGCTGCCGAGCAACAACCGGCCATCTTTGTCGCGACGGATACTGCTGAGCACCTGACGGGTGTCCCAGGAACCCTGGCCACCGGGCAGGATCAGTTGCGCGGCTTCTTCAGTCAGCGGCGCGGAAGCCACCTGATAGTAATAACCGGGGAAGAAATTACGCCGCAGTTCCGTCCAGTCGCCTTCGGTGTAGGCGTTGGAGGCGATCACCACCTGCTCGGCCACGACCGATCCGGCGTCGGTTTGCACTGACCAGCGTTGGCCCTGGCGTTCGAGCCGGGTCACCGGTGAATGATCGAACAGCTGACCACCCAAATCCGCGGCAGCCTTGGCCAGACCGCTGGTGTAGGCCATCGGATTGAGCGTGCCGGCGCGACGGTCGAGTAATGCGGCGGCGATTTTTTTGGTACCGGTAGCCTGCTCGCACACCGCACCGGTCAACAACTCCACGGGCGCGCCGCGGCGCTTCCATTGTTCTTCACGACTGCGCAGATCGGCTTCGCCACGGGCGTTGTGCGCCATGTGCAGCGTACCCTCGCGACGCAACTGGCAATCGATGTTGTATTTGTCGATCAGGCTGAACACCAAAGCAGGCGCCGCGCCAAGCATGCGATTGAGCTGGCTGCCGATCGCTTCGCCGAACCCGGCTTCGATCTCGTCCGGGGGAATCCACATCCCGGCATTCACCAACCCGACGTTGCGCCCCGAACCGCCCTGCCCGCAGCGCTTGGCCTCGAGTACGCAGACGCTTTTGCCCTGCTCCAGCAAATGCACCGCCGCTGATAAACCGGTGAATCCGGCGCCGATCACGCAGACATCCGCCGTCACCTCGCCCTTGAGCGCCGCCCGGTCAGGCCGTTGCGGCGTCAGTTTTTCCCATAAGCACTCTTCGCGTAACGGCATCGCCAGACTCCGATCAGAAACCCAACAAACAACAAAGCAAAGCATCGCGGGCAAGCCTTGCTCCTACGGGACTTGTGCCGATGGCACCAAATTTGTAGGAGCAAAGCTTGCCCGCGATGAGGCCCTTCAGTCGAAGGTAATCCCCTGGGCCAGCGGCAATTCCAGTGAGTAGTTGACGGTGTTGGTCTGGCGACGCATGTAGCCGCGCCATGCATCGGAGCCGGATTCGCGACCGCCGCCGGTTTCTTTCTCTCCTCCAAAGGCGCCGCCGATTTCCGCGCCGCTCGGACCGATGTTGACGTTGGCGATGCCGCAGTCGCTGCCCACCGCCGACATGAACTGCTCGGCCTCACGCACGTCAGTGGTGAAGATGCACGACGACAGACCTTGTGGCACCGCATTGTTCAGGCGCAGCGCTTCGGCGAAGTCTTTATAGCCAACCACGTACAGAATCGGCGCGAAGGTTTCGCTGCGCACCACATCGCTCTGCTCCGGCATTTCGACGATGGCCGGCGAAACGTAGTAAGCGTTCGGGAACTTGTCTTCGAGCTGACGCTTGCCGCCAAACACCCGGCCGCCTTCGCTCAAGGCTTGTTCCAGCGCGTCCTGCATGTTGTCAAAGCTGTGTTTGTCGATCAGCGGGCCGACCAGGTTGCCTTCCAGCGGATGGCCGATGCGCACTTTGGAATACGCCGCCTTGAGGCGGGTGACGATCTCTTCCTTGACCGACTCGTGGGCGATCAGGCGACGCAGGGTGGTGCAACGCTGACCGGCGGTGCCGACTGCACTGAACAGGATCGCCCGCACCGCCATGTCGAGGTCGGCGCTTGGGCCAAGGATCATCGCGTTGTTGCCGCCCAGCTCCAGAATGCTGCGAGCAAAGCGTGCGGCGATTTTCGGTGCCACTTCACGGCCCATGCGGGTGCTGCCGGTGGCGCTGATCAAGGCCACACGCGGGTCGTCCACCAGCGCTTCACCGGCATCGCGGCCGCCGATGATCACCTGGCTCAGGTACTCCGGCGCATCGCTGAAATTCTTCAATACGCGCTCGAACAGCGCCTGGCAGGCCAGTGCGGTAAGCGGGGTTTTCTCCGACGGTTTCCAGATCACCGAGTTGCCGCAGACCAGCGCCAGTGTGGTGTTCCAGGCCCAGACCGCGACCGGGAAGTTGAACGCGCTGATCACCCCGACCACGCCCAGTGGATGCCAGGACTCACGCATGTGGTGGCCCGGACGTTCGGAGGCGATGGTCAAACCGTAGAGCTGACGCGACAGGCCGACGGCGAAGTCGCAGATGTCGATCATCTCCTGAACTTCACCCAGACCTTCCTGAGTGATCTTGCCGGCTTCCCAGGACACCAGCTCGCCCAGATCGGCCTTGTACTCGCGCAGCACTTCGCCAAACTGGCGCACCAGTTCGCCACGACGCGGCGCCGGAACCTTGCGCCAGAGGTCGAACGCATGCTCTGCGCGACTGACCTGCTGCTCGACTTCAGCAGCGCCTTCCCAGTTCACCGAGGCAATCTGGCTGCCGTCGATCGGTGAATGCACGGGCTGTTTGCCGTTCTGGTACAGGGCCGGGTTCACCCCCAAGCGATCAAGCAATGCGGCAACCATGGGTCACTCCTTCAACGTGAAAAGCAGAAAATTCACAGCCCCCAGACAAGGGGCTTCAGGCCTATAGTTGTAGCCGCCCCGAGACTTGCCAACAAACGACGATTAAGCGAGATATCATTCCGTTTATTCATGCAAAGCGTTGCAACAAGAACAAGGGCCCTCCCATGCTGAATAAACGCCACTTGCCGTCGATCACTGCGTTGCAGTGTTTCGAGGCGGTCACTCGTCACCTGAGCTTCACTCGCGCCGCTGAAGAGCTGAACCTGACCCAGAGCGCCGTGAGCAAACAGGTCGCGCAACTCGAAGAGCTGTTGCAGCACCTGCTGTTCCGTCGGGTACGTCGACGCCTGCAAATGACTCCGGCCGGGGATTTGTACCTGGTTGAAGTGCGAAAAATTCTCTCGCAAGTCGAGATGTCGACCCACTACCTGCGTTCCTACGGCGGCGAGACCGAAGTACTGCGCGTGTCCACGCCTTCAACCTTCGGCGCTCGTTGGCTGGTGCCACGCCTGAAAGGCTGGCGCCTGCGGCATCCGCATATTCATCTGGACCTGTGCAACGAACACGAAGCCGACGACTTGCTGCAAGGGCGCAGCGACCTGGCGTTCTATTTCGGCCAGGGTTCGCGGCCCGGCACCGAGTGTCTGAAGCTGTTCGGCGAAGAGCTGGTGCCGGTTTGTGCACCGAGTAGCCTGCCGGAGCAGCCATTTACTGACCCGACGCAACTCAGCGATCTGGTGTTGCTGCAAAGCGCCTCGCGCCCTCAGGCCTGGCACGACTGGTTCGACAGCCAGGGTTACCAGACCGAGCACAGCTATCACGGGCCGCGTTTCGAAACCTTTTATATGTGCATCCGCGCCGCACAAGTCGGCTGCGGCGTCGCCCTGTTGCCGCGGTTTCTGGTGGAAGAGGAATTGGCCGACGGTAAACTGGTCATCCCCTGGCCGCACGCAATGCCCAGCAGCGATGCCTATTACCTGGCCTACCCCGAACACTCGGCAGAAGTGCCCAAGGTGCGCGATTTTGTCACCTGGATGCTGGAGCAGATCGATAACCCTGATGCAACCTAGAACGGGAGCCACGCACACAACCTGTGGCAAATAGAATTTGTGGCGAGGGAGCTTGCCCCCGCTGGGTCGCGCAGCGGCCCGAAAACCTGCAATTACATTGCATCAGGCATGCCGCGTTCATCGGATTTTGGAGTGCTGCGCACTCCGACGGGGGCAAGCCCCCTCGCCACAGGTAGCGCTCCACGCTAAAAAATGCTGGCAATACCGCCCGCCGATATGCGCCACTAGCCCTATTCATTGAAATAGCTGAAACGTCGCTACCCTCGGCGGCTGCCAGCCTGGAGATTCCCGTTATGAGCGAGAGTGTGTTTGCCGATCGCATCGTGCAGAACTTGCTCGACACCGACTTCTACAAACTGACCATGATGCAGGCGGTGCTGCACAACTACCCCAACGTTGAAGTCGAATGGGAGTTCCGCTGCCGCAACAGCGAGGATCTGCGCCCATACCTGGCGGAGATTCGTTTTCAGATCGAACGTCTGGCCGAGTTGAGCCTGAGCAACGATCAGTTGAGTTTCCTGGAGCGCATCAGCTTCCTGAAGCCGGATTTCCTGCGCTTTCTCGGGCTGTTCCGCTTCAATCTGCGCTACATCTACACCGGCATCGAGAACGGCGAGTTGTTCATCCGTCTGCGCGGGCCGTGGCTGCATGTGATTCTGTTCGAAGTACCGCTGCTGGCGGTGGTCAGCGAAGTGCGCAACCGCTATCGCTACCGTGAAGTAGTCATGGAGCAGGCCCGCGAGCAGCTCTATCGCAAGTTCGACTGGCTGAGCGCCAATGCCAGCGCCGATGAACTCTCGCACCTGCAGGTGGCGGATTTCGGCACTCGCCGGCGCTTCTCCTACCGCGTGCAGGAAGAAGTGGTGAACGTGCTCAAGCACGACTTCCCCGGACGCTTTGTCGGCACCAGCAACGTGCACCTGTCCCGCGAGCTGGACATGAAGCCGCTCGGCACCATGGCTCACGAATGGATCATGGCGCACCAGCAACTTGGCCCGCGACTGATCGACAGCCAGAGCGCCGCCCTCGATTGCTGGGTTCGCGAATACCGCGGCCTGCTGGGCATCGCCCTGACCGATTGCATCACCACCGATGCCTTCCTGAGTGATTTCGACCTGTATTTCGCCAAGCTCTTTGATGGCTTGCGCCATGATTCCGGGGATCCGATTGCCTGGGCCGAAAAAGCCATCGCCCACTACCATAAGCTCGGTATCGAGCCGATGAGCAAGACGCTGGTGTTCTCCGACAGCCTGACGCTGCCAAAATCGCTGGAGATATTCCGCGCGTTGCATGGTCGAATCAATGTCAGTTTCGGCATTGGCACCAACCTGACGTGCGATATTCCGGGTGTCGAGCCGATGAGCATCGTGCTTAAAATGGCAGCCTGCAATGGTCAGCCCGTCGCCAAGATTTCCGATGAGGCCGGCAAGACGCACTGCAAAGACCCGAATTTCGTCGCCTATTTGCGACATGTGTTTCAAGTACCTGCCGCCCTCTCTGGCACATCTAGCAAGGAGTGAATTCATGCAAGCCGTACAGCGTGAGATTGCTGAACAGCTCAAGGTCCAACCGCCCTTCGCCGATCATGCAGCCCTGGAGGCTGAGATCGCACGGCGGATTACCTTTATCCAGGATTGCCTGGTCAATTCCGGACTGAAGACGCTGGTGCTGGGCATCAGCGGTGGTGTCGACTCGTTGACCGCTGGCCTGATGGCCCAGCGGGCCATGCGCGAGTTACGTGAGCGCACCGGTGACGCGGGCTACAAGTTCATCGCCGTACGCTTGCCGTACGAAACCCAGTTCGATGAACACGATGCGCAGGCCTCCGTCGACTTCATCGCCCCGGATGAGCGCCACACCGTGAACATCGGCCCGGCAGTCAAGTCGCTGGCCAGTGAAGTCGCGGCGTTCGAAGGCAAGCACGCGGTCTCGGTGGACTTTGTATTGGGCAACACCAAGGCGCGGATGCGCATGGTTGCGCAATACACCATCGCCGGCGCCGCCCACGGCCTGGTGATCGGCACTGATCACGCAGCAGAAGCGGTGATGGGTTTCTTCACCAAGTTCGGTGACGGCGCCTGCGACCTCGCACCGCTGAGCGGCCTGGTAAAAAACCAGGTCCGGGCCATCGCCCGCAGCTTCGGCGCACCGGAGTCGCTGGTGGAAAAAATCCCGACCGCCGACCTTGAAGACCTGTCACCCGGCAAACCGGATGAAGCGTCCCACGGCGTAACCTATGCCGAGATCGACGCGTTCCTGCATGGGGAACCGGTGCGTGAAGAGGCGTTCAAGATTATCTGTGATACGTATCGCAAGACTCATCACAAGCGGGTAATGCCGTTCGCGCCGTAAGTGGTGGCAGGTAAATAAAAAAAAGCCCACTGGAGGAGTGTTCCTTAGTGGGCTTTTTATTGCATTAATGATGCTGCCCGCCTGCTCTCAGGCCCCGTCAGGTCGATCAGGAACAGGCGTATCGTGCAGATCAAGGCAATGGCTTGTCAGGATCAATACGGTAGATAGTCCAGGCAGGTGACGTGATTATTGTTTGATGCTCCACCACTTCAAAGACGTTGGCCCTTGACGTGAGCGTCGATACATCACTCCAGTCACCGTCAGGCGTGGCCGTCACTCGTTTCAGGCCTGTACCATTCTTGTGAAGCGAAAAGGTCTGCGCAGGCTTTGCCTTACCCCGCAAGCTTACGAATTCGGCAGAACTCTCAGCTCCATTGGGAATGCTCGCGCTTTCAATGTAGGGGGCACCGACGGTAACGGTCCAGGTATCGGATTGTTGGACGCCATCGCGCTCTTCAGTATGAAACTTGCAGACTCCGGCACTTAATTCGTCGGTGTCGTACTTCCACTGAGTTCCAGTAGTGCTCGCACCGCCCAACAGAATGCCCCCCGAAAAAACATCGACTTTTCCCTCCATCGTCGCAACCGTCCCCTTGAGCGTCAGCTTGGTGTCGAGTGTCGCCCATGTATTGGCGACAAGGTTGCCCCTGGAGTCCATCACGTCAGTGATTTGCAGTGTTACTCCCGATGCTTTCACGGTATAGACCCGCTCCTCGAAATCAAACGCCTGGGTCTCGTCGTCTTCCTGGTTCAGCGCGACCCTGACAATGACCTTCAACGGCGAACCATCGAGCAACTCCCTGAAGTAGCTATAAGGCACCTTCACCTCGCGATAACCGCGAGTAACCCAGGCTTTGTCCACGGGTTCCGATTGCAACACTGTAAGCGGGTGATCGGCATGACCGCCTCTCTTGCCCTCCAGGTAAACCCAACACCGCTGCCGCTCGGCAATCAGCGGCCAGTTTTTCAAATGCAGCGTGAGATCGGCGGGGTTGGTGGTCAGATGCAGTCCGGGGCCGCTGCCGTTGTTCTCTGCCTCGATAATCAGGGCCGCTTCCAACTCGTTTTTTGCCAAGGGGTGCACGTTGAGCACCAGGTTTGGAGAGGGTTTCGGTTCCTCTCCGTCCCGAATGATGAAGTACCTCACCGTCATTGTTTGGCCCAGATGAAACGCAACAACCTTTTTGTCCAAATTCAAAGTCCTGGGGTCACGCCCCCCCAGAGGCAATTCCGGGCTTTTGTAGTTCCCGCCCTCAGGGGTGCCGGGGTCACCAAAGATTTCGACGTAGAACTTGTCATCAGGCAGCAGGTTCTTCGTAGGTATCAGCGCCCTGAACATGGAAATAGTGCTGGTCGGCTCCAGATTGACGTCATCCAGCGCCTGCTCGACCTTCAGCGGGTCGAGGTCCGGGATGAAGGCGTGTGTTTGGGCAGCGATAACTTGAGCGGTCATGAGCAATGTCCTTCTCGCAAGAGTCGCCGCGACGTCAGCGGCAGCGTCGACGTTCATCCAGCATTCGGCTCAGACGCGCTGACCATTGCCGCGTCATCGGAGTCTGTCATCGCCGTGATTGGATCCAGTGGGGAAATAACAAGATACGCGGTCGGTGATGTGACTTCGTTCCCATAAAACGCTTTAACTCCAAGACGCTGATAATGGTCATGATCGAGGGTCAATATGCGAGTCCACTCTCTGTTGGCATCAGCTTTGAAGCGTTCACCGATGGGATCGTCTTTATTACAAACCTGGAGCTCCCTATCGCTTTTAGCTGTCCCGGTTAACTTGACCGTTCGATCATAGGTCGAGCCATAGTGGGGAATAGGACGATTCAAGGAGTCTGTGATCGATGTAATGACAGGACTGTCAACTTCGACAACATGGAGTTCCCACCCAAACGAATCCAAGTCGTCGTTAATATGGCTGACGAAAATAACATGACGTCGTATTTTCAACCCGCTCACGGTGCAACGCCATACTCCGTCAGGGCCCACATCGACGAGTGGCAAGCTCCCGCCAAGGCCATAGACGTTTATGTTGAGCTTTCCACCAGGGTTGGCTGCCCCCTCCAACGTCACGGCAGATTCAAACGTCGCGCCGTATTCGGGGATATGCTCCCCCCTGGAGTCCGTGACCCGGGTGATGATGGGAACACCTTCGCGCAAAAAGAAAACTATCCAAACCGCTGAGTACGAGCCATCAGATGCGATAGCAGCAAAGCGCGTCAGATTAAGGTTTGTCTTTTCGAACTTGTACTCCCACCTCCCCTGGCTATCAGCGAAGACGCTCCCCCCCTTAATCATCCAGACCTCCTGATCGGCAGCAGCGGTGCCCTTCAGTATTACGCCGTCCGCGGCTGTGAACCCTCCGTTAGGGAGCTTCACCCCGTTGAAGTCTGTTATCTCAATGATCTCGGGCCTCGCTACTGTGGCGTTTTTAACGGCATAGCTTCGCACCACCGAACTGTGCGCCTTGCTCTCGTCCTCAAGCTGATCAAATGCAACCTTGTACTCAATTGTCAGGTCCGATCCATCGGCCAACGCCTCCAGATCGCTATAGAGAACAGGCAAGTCAATGTGGCCACGGGTAATCCAGCCCCGATCGACCTTCCCCAAAAACACGGTTGACTCGTAGTCGTTACCATCTGCGTTTTTGCCCTTCAGAGTGACCCAGCAAGGTTGCCCTTCGGCAATCAGCGGCCAGAGGACAATGCGCATCGTCCGGTCTTCGGTGTCGGTGGTCAGGTCCAGTACGCTCCCGGTACCGTCGTCATCCCTTCCGAAAATCCGACATTGCTCCAGCGCGTCCGCTGGCAGGTCCAACACGTTCAACACAAGCGGCTCGGAGTCCGGCGAAGTTATCCCGTCACGTGTGATCCTGTAGATCAGGGTCATTATGTTGCCTAGAAGGAACGCGACGACCTCCTTATTCAGATTCAACGTCCGGGGACTTGTAAACCCGACATCCAATAAAGGACTCTCGTACGAACCTCGTGAATCAGAGCCGGGACCACCGACGAGAGAAACCCGGAGCTTGTCGGTAGGTAACAATCCCGTTGTCGGTATTTTCGCCGTCAGCTTGGTGCGGACATCAAGCGGGGGGAGATTTTCGTTATCCAGTGCCTGTGCGATCGTCAGCTGCTTGAGGTCCGGGACGGGATCACTTTTTGTGGGAGCGATAACGTGAGCAGTCATGGGCAAGGTCCTTCTCAGAGGTGTCGCCGCAACCTCAGCGGCAGCGTCGACGTTCATCCAGCACTCGACTCAGACGCGCTGACCATTATCAGCGCGTACCTGATCAACACTCTGTTACTTCGCTGGCTCGACCTTGCGCACTCGATAGAGATTTGACTTCGGCGAGCCCTCGCCCGGCGCGGATGCTACGTAGTGAAATTCCCTGAGCTCTGGTCCGATGTGTATCGCCGACGTCCATTTTCCCTGTGCATCGGCATTGACAGTGATTTCCACATCACTGAGAAGCTCATGAAGGGTGAGCATCCCATTAGCAGGCCCTACACCCGATAGCGTAAACGCCTGTCCGGGAGTCTCTCCGTAAGGCGGGATGATCGTCGTACCCGCAAGGTCGGTTGCCAGCTCGATAACAGGTGTTCCAACGGCGAGTACTGCCAGCCCCCAAAGCATGGGGGATTCGGCATTCTCGGCACTCAGCGACAAGTGATAGTTGTGAACGTTCAAACCAATCAGGGTAAGCCGCCAGTAGCCGTTCAGGTCAGCAACGACAGTTTTCAGCTCATCGAAAACGTCACTGAGGGTGACCGTTGCGCTGGGCTGAGCAGTGCCTGTGAATGTGATCTTGGTGGTGGTTATGGCGCCGGCAGGGAGGACTGGTTTGCCTTGAGCGTCTTTGGCAGCAATGATGACAAGCTTCCCGTCCGACGGACCGGGCACCACGAAAACGTTATAGATCTGCGACTCCAGCCCGCTCACAATGCCCTTCACCGTGATGTTCTGATCACCCGGTCTCAGACCCTCCAGTTGATAGTACAGAACACCGTCCCCATTAGTGGCCGCCTGATCCCCCGGTACACCATTGAGCAAAATCCTGAGTTGTTCGAGCTTGCCTGCCTTGATTGTCAGATCGAGAACTGTAGCCTCGGTGATCGATTCATGGGGGACATCATTGTTGCTGGAGTCTTGGGCTGATTCGATTACGGGGCTTTCCGTTTGCACTGGCTGTACGGTAACGGTCCAGGGCTCCGACTGCTGCCCACCGGCACCCTGCTCCTTGACTGTGAAAACATGATCGCCAGGAGA
>NZ_JBYSXY010000002.1:241206-266083 GCF_058782685.1 Pseudomonas sp. FW306-02-D09B | reverse complement strand
GCGTTTTGCTGGTCGTATCGGGATTGCTGATCGCGGTGCCGTCGGAGTCTTTCACTTCGCCGATTGCGGGTTTCACCACAGCAGCTGCCTTAACGGTATAGCTTCGCACCTCCGAGAGGTTCGCCTTGCTCTCGTCATCAACCTGATCAAACGCAACCTTGTACGTAAGCGTCAGGTCCGATCCATCGAGCAACTCCTTCAGCTCGCTGTAAAAAACTGGCACCTCGATGTAGCCACGGGTGATCCAGTCCGTATCGACCTTCCCCTTGTACAGGTCTTTTTCAAAATCGGTGCCATCTGCGTTCTTGCCCTTCAGCTTGATCCAGAACCATTGCCCTTCGGCAATCAGCGGCCAGATATCAACTTGCCCCGTCCGGTCGTCAGTGTCGGTGGTCAGGTCCAGCACGTGCCCGGTGCCGTCGTCATTCTTCCCGAAAATCACCCCTGCCTTCAGGTCTTCCGGCTTAACGTCGAGTACATTCAACTCGAGCTTGCCGGACGTTACCGACGTTTCACCAGTGCGGTTGACGGTGTATTCCACCTCGATCGTTTTGCCCAGGTTAAAAGCGGTGAGCTTTGGTTCCAGAAACAAGGTCCTGATAGCTGGCGAACTAAACGGCAACGTATCACTTACGTACGAACCGCGCGAATCGGTACTCTCGCCCGTGACTTTGACGGAAAACGTATCGGTCTCCAGCAACCCTTGCAACAACCGTTTGATTTCGGCCGTCAGCCGGCCGGTTTTGTGGACCTCCAGCGGGTCCAGATCGATGCCGTTCAGTGCCTGCCTGATGCTCGGCTTCTCAAGCGGGTCCAGGATAGGACCGGTGGTGCGTGTTTTGGCAGCGATAACTTGAGCAGTCATGGGCAAGTTCCTTCTCAGAGGTGTCGCCGCAACATGAGCGGCAGCGTTGGCGCCATCTAACACCCGCCCCCGAGACGCTGACCACTGTCAGAAATAACAGGTAGGCCGTGGTTTCCGACCAGCGGCAGGAATTACATAGCCGGAGCGCTGAGCGGGTTTTGCCCGCGCATAAACGAAAAAACGCCCCGGAGGGGCGTTTTTCATGACGGCTGGGCCTGCCTGATTACTTCAGGACAACAGCACCTTTCATCATAGAGTTGTGGCCCGGGAACGAGCAGAAGAACTGATAGCTTTCGCCAGCGGCCAGCTTCGACACATCGAAGGTCACCGAGTCTTTCTCGCCGGCACCGATGATTTTGGTGTGAGCGATGACGCGAGTGTCACCTTCTTTCAGGTAGTTCTTGTCGATGCCGGCGGCCATGCCATCGGTAGTGATGCCAGCCATGTCTGCGGTTTTGCTCAGCACCCAGTTATGACCCATGACGTTCTTCGGCAAGCTGCCGGAGTGGGTCAGGTTGACGGTGAAGGTCTTGCAGCTCTTGTCGATGGTGATTTCCTTGGTGTTGAAGGACATCTGATCGGTGGAGTCGACATCGACCTTGCACTCTGCAGCCATCAATTGGCTGCTGGCCAGTGTCAGCAGGGATACCGCAACGAGTTTGGCAAACATGGTGAATCTCCAAGGCAGGGTTAACAAAATCCGTAGGGCATAAAGACTGCCTGAAATTTCTGCAAGTGCCTATGACCTGAATCAAGAATTGTATACAACTTTCGGGCTATGACATTGATCGAAACAATTAACCGGCCAGACCTCTGGCGCGCACCTATGATCGGTTTGTCATCCCACTCTGGAGCGCCTGTCATGTCCTTCAATAGCCTGTTGTGCAGTTTGCTCGCCGCCTACGCCTGTGGCGCCAGCGGCACCGATGAAAGGCCTCGATGCGAGGAATAGCCCTTGGAACGCCCAAGGTCAGCCATTACTCTGGGGTCATCACTGACCATGGAGTAAGGCATGTCTTTAGCGTCTGTTTGTGTATTTTGCGGCGCCAGCACCGGCACTGACCCGGCGTATCGGCAAGCGGCGATCGCCCTCGGCCAGGCGCTGGCCCGGCGCAAGCTGACGCTGGTGTATGGCGGTGGTGCTGTCGGCTTGATGGGTATCGTGGCCGATGCGGCGCTGGCGGCGGGTGGCGAAGTGATCGGGATCATCCCCGAAAGCCTGAAGAACTCGGAAATCGGCCACACCGGCCTGACGCGTCTGGAAGTGGTCGACGGCATGCATGCACGCAAGGCGCGCATGGCCGAGTTGAGCGACGCGTTTATCGCTCTGCCGGGCGGCCTCGGCACCTTTGAAGAGCTGTTCGAAGTCTGGACCTGGGGCCAGCTCGGTTACCACGGCAAACCGCTGGGACTGCTGGAAGTGAACGGCTTTTACAGCAAACTCACTGCATTTCTTGATCATGTCGTCGGCGAAGGCTTCGTTCGCGAGCATCACCGTGACATGCTGCAAATGAGCGAATCGCCGCAGGATCTGCTGGATGCGCTGGATGCCTGGCAACCGGTGGTAGCACCAAAATGGGCCGGGCAAAAACCCAGCTAACCCTTGACCCCGGTTTAAAGGCAGAATACGCGCCGCTCAACCTCACCTTCGACCCCAGAGGATCGCCCATGGCTAAACCTAATTACTCCTTCGCCAAACGTCAAAGAGACTTGGCCAAAGAGCAGAAGAAAGAGGAAAAGTTGCAACGCAAGAAAGCTGCCGCCGATGAAGAAACCGGCGCACTGAACCCCGATGCAGAAGGTGAAGTGGTTGCTGATGACGCTGTTGAAGCACCGAAAGATCAGGCGCCCGACGCCTGAGACCCACAGGGTTTGATGTTCTGATCAAACCCACCGGATCTGTGTCCAGGGTCGGCAGTCATGCTGCCGACCCTCACAGCCTCCACAATCGACTTGCACAAATCCCCAAAGCACAACCCACCCGACATTGATCGGCTGAGAACCTGTGTGGCGAGGGAGCTTGCTCCCGTTGGGCCGCGCAGCGGACCCAAAACCTGCAAGCGCGGCGTATCAGGTAAAACGCATCCGCTGATTTTACGGCTGCTGTGCCGCCGAGCGGGAGCAAGCTCCCTCGCCACAAGAAACCTGCGCATTCAAGAACCGCGTTCATCCAATGGCATCACGGTCACCTGCACTTCCGGGTCATGGCTGCCGCCGCCCAGAATCACCCCACGCAATGGCGAGACATCGGAGAAATCCCGGCCCCAGGCCAGGGTGATGTGCTCCAGCGCCGGTTGCACGTTGTTGGTCGGGTCGAAATCAACCCAGCCCAGCACCGGACAGAACACCGAAACCCAGGCATGGGATGCGTCGGCGCCGATCAATCGGGGCTGGCCCGGTGGTGGCTGGGTCAGCAGATAACCACTGACGTAACGCGCCGCCAATCCGCGGGAACGCAAGCAGGCGAGCATCAGGTGCGCAAAGTCCTGACAGACTCCGCGCCGACGCTCCAGCACTTCCACCAGTGGCGTCGCGACCTGAGTCGCCTCGGCGTCGAAGGTGAACTCGCTGAAGATTTTTTCCATCAACGCCTGAACGCCCAGCATCAATGGACGGCCCAGCGGGAAACAGCTTTCGGAGAACTCGACGAAGCTGCTCTTCAAGTGCACATACGGCGACTCAAACCGATAGCGGCACGCATCCATTAGCTGCGGAGCAATCGGCTGACTGCTGTAGGTCAACGCGCTACGGGTCATGTCCCAGGCCGGCGATTGATTGAAATCGCGCACCGGCCGGGCCAGCACTTCGACGGTCAGTCGGGCATTGACCAGCAGTTCGTCGTGAGGCCTTTCAAACGCCAGCCGGGTCAGCGGATTGCCAAACACGTCCAGCTCATCGCGGCGCGAAGTCGGCTCCGGGCTGATCTGCAATTGCTGATCGATGCAACGCTGCCAGGCGCAATGCCGTGGCCACAAATGAGCGAGTTGCTGGGCCAGCGAGACCGGGCTGTCGTAGTGATAATGGGTGTCGTGGAGAATCTGGTAACGGGCGCTCATCAGACGGACACCGTGCGCTGGCTGACATCATCGACATGGGCGAAGTGCCGCAACGCGAGGCGATCAGACACCTGATTGCTGACATCGGCGATTTCTTGCAGCAGATCCGCCAATCCACTGAGGGCAGCGCGGACGCTGGCTTCGCCGAACAACCCGTTCTCCAGGCAACCGAGATCGAATCGCGCCAGACGCTCGACCAACGAAGGCAACGCCAGATCGCGCGGCAGACCAAAATCATCGTTCAGGCGTTTGAGGGTCCGGGTCACCAGTTTCAACTGGAACAATACGCCGTGAGGGTTCTGCTCATCGAGCAGCAACACATCGAGCACCGGAATCAATTGCGCCACCGCCAGGTAGCGGGAGCGGTAGGTGATGCTGCTGTTGCCCAGCTCCAGCAGCCATTCCAGCCCGGCTTGATCGAAAGCCCCGGCGCCGCGCAGGAACGCGGCCAGGCTGCTGCCAAAAAACTGCAATCGCTCGATCCGCCGCCCGATCATCAAAAAGCGCCAGCCTTCGTCACGGGTCATGTCGTCCAGCGCAAAGCCCGACAGCGCCGCAAGCGACATGACCAGGCGATTGAGGAAATCCAGCCGCTCGCCAAAATCCGGCTCTTCGGTTTCCAGCTCCATGGCATCGCGCTGCAACTCCACCAACGCCTGCCAGTTCTCTCGCGAGAGTTTGCCGCGCACCTGGGAGGCTGCCCACTGCAAGCGTTGCAGGTTGGAGCGCAGGCTGAAGGCCCAGTCGTCACCGCACAATGCCGTCAGCAATCGCTCGGGCAATTCACCTTCGTCGGGCAATAACAACAGGCTTTCACCGAGATCGACCGCGGCCTGCAAGGCTTGCGGATCGTCGCCGTCGACGTAACGCGTGAGCATGATCCGCAGCAGCCGCGCACTGTCGTCGCAGCGCTCGCAATAGCGGCCGAACCAGAACAGGTTTTCGACCACCCGCGACGGCAGGTAGGGATCACGTCGCACCAGATCATGCACGCCAAGGGTTCGCTGGGTTTTCCATTGCTCGCCGATCGGCGCTCGCTCACCCAACACCCAGGTGTCCTTGCTTGCGCCGCCGCGCTGCATCGACACCACCTCGGCATCGGGTTCCGCCGCAACCCGGGTCAAGCCGCCGGGCAGCACCCGATAGCCGTCTTGACTGGCCACTGCGTAAACGCGCATGCCAATCGCGCGGGGCTGCAACTGGCCGTCTTCGGCTTGCCAGATCGGCGCCTGCGACAGTTGCGCCAGTTCTTGCGCCACATAGGCATAAGGCCGTGCCTGCATGCGCTCAGCGAGGGCCTGGCGCTGTTTTTCACTCAAGTCACGGCCCAGTACCGAGGCAAAACTCTGCGAAGGGAACGCAGGTTTGATCAGCAGTTCAGGCATTTTTTCCAGGGCCTGCGCCAACACCGGAGGCTCGCCGCACCACCAGGTGGCGATGGACGGCAGGATCAGTTCTTCGCCGAACAGGTATTGATTGATCTTCGGCAGAAAACCCAACAACCCCGGCGACTCCAGCACACCACTGCCTAAGGCATTGGCCACCAGCACCCGCCCCTGTCGAACAGCGTCAAGCAGGCCCGGCACGCCGAGCGCCGAGTCGGTGCGCAACTCCAGCGGATCGCAGAAATCATCGTCGAGCCGACGCATGATCGCGTGAACCCGACGCAAACCGCTGAGGGTTTTCAAATAAACCGTGGCGTCGCGTACGGTCAGGTCACCGCCCTCAACCAATGGATAACCCAGTTGGCGAGCCAGATACAGGTGTTCGAAATAGCTCTCGTTGAATCGTCCCGGCGTCAGCAACACCACCAGCGGCACTTCATCGGCACTCGGTGCCTGACGCATGAGGGTTTCCTTCAAGGTGCGAAAGAACCCGGCCAAATGCTGCACCTGCAAATCGCGGTACAACTCCGGAAAGGCCCGCGACACGATAGTGCGGTTTTCCAGCGCGTAACCAGCACCGGACGGCGCTTGAGTCCGGTCCGCCGTCACCCACCAGCGCCCGTCGGGCGTGCGCGCCAAGTCTACTGCGTACAGATGCAGAAAAGCCCCGTCCGGCGGCTGAATGCCCTGACAGGGCCAGAGAAAATTGTTGTGACCGAACACCAGTTCTGCCGGCAGCAGGCCTTCGGCAATCAAGCGCTGCGGGCCATACAGATCCGCCAGTACCGCGTTGAGCAAACGCGCACGCTGGGCGATCCCGGCGGACAACTGCTGCCACTCATCAGCCGCCATCACATGGGGCAGCAGGTCCAGTTCCCATGGACGATCAGCGCCTTTGGGGTCGGCGTAAACATTGTAGGTGACGCCGTTTTCCTGAATCTGTCGTGCCAGCAAGGCTTGCCGTTGCAGCAGTTGCACGGGCGTGCTGCGTTGCAACTGATCGAACAGCCGTCGCCAGTGCGGGCGCACCGCACCGCTATCGTCGAGCAATTCATGATAGGTGCCCGGCGTAAGCGGGTAACGGTCAAGCAGGTCAGGCATGGAAAGCTCGGCAGCCAGCAATGAAAAGTCAGATTAACGCAGACCTTTGACGCCCGGATAGACGAATAATCCGGACGTCGTGTCTGATTCAGAAGCGTCGCAAATCAAGCGTCATCGGCAGCTCGTCGTTAAGGGTCAGCGTTGGCACCGGCAAGGTTCCCGGGCTGTGGCCGAGACGGAAGAACCGCGCCATCCGCCGGCTCTCGGCCTCATTGGTGTTTACCGGCAGGCTGTCATAGTTGCGCCCGCCCGGATGCGCGACGTGGTACTGACAACCGCCCAGCGAGCGTTGCATCCAGGTGTCGAGCAGATCGAACACCAGCGGCGCGTGCACCGGGATGGTCGGTTGCAGGCAGTTCGCCGGTTGCCATGCGCGAAACCGCACGCCGGCGACAAACTCGCCGACCCGCCCGGTCGGTTGCAGCGGTACCGGAATGCCGTTGCAGGTCAGCACATAACGCTGCGGCGCCAGGCCTGTGAGCTTGACCTGCAAACGTTCCAGCGACGAGTCGACATAACGCACCGTGCCGCCGGCCGAGCCCTCCTCCCCCAGCACATGCCACGGCTCCAGCGCTTGACGCAGTTCCAGCTCGATGCCGCTGACCGCGTAATCGCCAACCTTGGGAAAGCGAAACTCCAGATGCGCGGCAAACCACTCGGCGCGTAGCGCATAGCCGGCGGCGTTAAGGTCGACGATCACATCGGCGAAGTCCTGCTCGATGAAGTGCGGCAGCAGGAAACGGTCGTGCAACTCGGAGCCCCAACGCGCCAGCTTGGCCGGTGCATACGGTTCGCGCCAGAACCGCGCCACCAGCGCCCGCAACAACAATTGCTGAGCCAGGCTCATGCGCGCATGGGGTGGCATTTCAAAGGCGCGCAGTTCCAGCAGACCGAGGCGCCCGGTCGCACCATCCGGCGAATAGAGTTTGTCGATGCAGAACTCGGCACGGTGGGTGTTGCCCGTGACGTCGATCAGCAGGTTGCGCAGCAAGCGGTCCACCAGCCATGGCGCGCACTCTTCGCCGGGTTTCGGCATCTGCGCGAAGGCGATTTCCAGCTCGTACAACGCATCGTTGCGCGCTTCGTCCACCCGCGGAGCCTGCGAGGTCGGGCCAATGAAAAGACCGGAAAACAGGTAGGACAGCGACGGGTGGTTATGCCAGTAGCTGATCAGACTGCGCAGCAAATCCGGGCGACGCAGAAACGGTGAGTCGGCCGGCGCCGCGCCACCGAGGACGAAATGGTTACCGCCGCCGGTGCCGGTGTGCCGACCGTCGATCATGAATTTCTCGGTAGTCAGCCGGGTCTGGCGCGCCTCTTCGTAGAGGAATTCGGTGCGCTCCACCAGCTCGTCCCAACTGGCGGACGGCTGCACGTTGACTTCGATGACGCCGGGGTCCGGAGTAATGCGGAAGTTGCTCAGACGTGGATCGCTCGGCGGTTCATAACCTTCCAGCAACACCGGGCAATGCAGTTCTTCGGCGGTGGCTTCGATGGTGCTGACCAGTTCGAGGTAATCCTCGACGCGTTCCAGTGGCGGCATGAACAGGTACAACCGCCCTTCCCGAGCCTCGGCGCAGAGTGCGGTGCGGGTCAGCCAATCAGCGGACTGGTCGACTTTCGGTGTGCGCTCATCGACGGTGGCCGACTCGCCGTGGGCCTGCAAACTGGCGGCGTCGGGCAGCTCCGGCAAATCCTGATTCGGATCGACCGGGTGCACGAATGGATACTCTGCCGCCGTCACCCACGGTTGCGAAGCCAGCGGCAAGCGATAGCCCAGTGGTGAATCTCCCGGCACCAGTCGGCAATGACTGTCACGCAGGTACCAGCGACCGCTCTGCCATTGATCGCCCTTGGCCGTGCGCGCCAGCGGCAGTACCTGGCCAATCACCTTGTCCAGACCTTGGCTGAAGACCTTGTGCAGGCGCGCGCGCTCGAGTTCGTCGCTCAGCCGTGAGTCTTCAGCGCTGACGTTGACCGGCAACGCACCTTCGCGCCAGAGGTAGTAGAGGTTGTCTTCGTAGGCCGGAAACACGAAGCGCGTGGGCAGTTTCAATCGCTCGGCGACACTCGCCAGAAAACGCCCGGCCAACTTGCCATCGGCGCCGTAGTCTTGCTGCTCATCGGCAATCAGCGCGCTGTTGTTCCAGATCGGCACCCCGTCTCGCCGCCAGTAGCAGTTCAACGACCAACGCGGCAGTTGCTCGCCGGGGTACCACTTGCCCTGGCCGAAGTGCACCAGGCCCTTGGGTCCGTAATGCTTGCGCATGCGCTGGAACAGCTCGGCGGACAGTCGGCGCTTGTCTGGCCCGAGCGCGGCGGTGTTCCACTCGGCACCGTCCGGGTCGTCGATGGAGACAAACGTCGGCTCGCCGCCCATGGTCAGGCGCACGTCGCCCTCTTGCAGGTCGGCATCGATCTGCCGGCCCAGCGCCTGGATCGCCAGCCACTGGTCTTCGGTGTAGGGTTTGGTAACGCGTGGGGCCTCCCAAATCCGCTCGACCGACATTTCGTGGCTGAATTCACACGCGCACGGTTCGACCAGGCCACTGATCGGCGCCGCCGAGGACGGATCAGGACTACACGCCAACGGAATATGCCCTTCGCCGGCAAACAGTCCAGAAGTAGCGTCTAGGCCAATCCATCCGGCGCCGGGCAGATAAACCTCACACCAGGCATGCAGGTCGGTGAAGTCGACCTCGGTGCCGGAAGGACCGTCGAGGCTTTTGACGTCAGCGGTGAGCTGGATCAGGTAACCGGAAACGAATCGCGCCGCCAATCCGAGATTGCGCAGCAATTGCACCAGCAACCAGGCCGAGTCGCGGCAAGAACCCGATGCGTGTTCCAGGGTGTATTCCGGAGTTTGCACGCCCGGTTCCATGCGGATCAGGTAGCCGATGTCGTCGCTCAGACGCTGGTTCAGCGCCACCAGAAAATCCACGGCGGGCAGCGGTGTGCGGTCGATGCCGTCAAGGTAGGCCTTGAACGTCGGCGTCAGCGGCAGGGTTTCCAGGTACGGCGCCAGCTCACGCTGTTCATCCGCAGCATAGGCGAAGGGGATTTTTTCCGCGTAGGGCTCAAGGAAGAAGTCGAACGGATTGAACACCGCCATCTCGGCCAGCAGATCGACTTCGATCCGCAGCTCCGTGGTTTTCTCAGGAAATACCAACCGCGCCAGATAATTGCCCTGGGGGTCTTGCTGCCAATTGATGAAGTGTTGCTCTGGCGACACTTTCAACGCATAGGAAAGAATCCGCGTACGGCTATGGGCCGCCGGGCGCAAGCGAACGATCTGCGGACCGAGCTCGACAGCGCGGTCGTAGCGGTAATGCGTAACGTGGTGCAACGCGACATGAATCGACACGGCGGCCTCCTGCGAGCCAGGGCATGGAAACAAAGCGCGCAAGACTTATGCCAGAGCGGCGGTCATTGCGCTTTATCGTAAGACCCGGTGCAGTACAGCACCAAAGCGGCGCCAAGGTGGGTGCCGTGGTGCGAGGGTTGCACATATTTGTGGCGGGAGTGTGAGGGTGGGTGGTGAATCTATCCAGTCAACGGGCGTTGCGCTTGGCAATCACGGCTTCGCGCAGATGGCGCACTTCGAGCAGCTTCTGGCGCATTTCGCGGTGGCGTTTGCTGTTGAGCAGCAACAATCCCAATAACGGGAAGAGCACTGCCGAGCCATAGACCAGCACGTGGAGGTGGTACTGAATCATCGGCAATACGAACAGCAGGCAACATCCCAGGTAACCCGCCACCAGGGCAGTGGCCCACGGGCGTCCGCGCGCAATCATCACGTTGCCAAACACTATCACTGCAACCAGCACCAGTATGGCAAGCCCGGAGTAGCTGGATTTGAGCTCCGGATCAACGTCGCGCAAATATGTCACGCCCGCCAGGGAAACAGCAGACGACCCGGAAAAAATCGCCATGAAAATTGTTCCCATGAATACCGGGAAGTAGCGGGCGAGATAGCGCGTCAATGGAGGAAAATCGTTCATTTCATTTTCCGGGGCTTGCGGTCGGCAAGGGCAACCCCAGCCCAACCGCCGCCAGAAAAGAATAACGCGCACGCTCTGGATCACCGCGAAAATAGGTACTCGAGGCCAATGAGATGGCCGCGGAAAGGGAAAAGCAGGCAAGAAAGAATGCACAGATGAACGTAGGGAAATACTGAGCCAAAAAAGCGCTCAACGAACCTTGGCGCTCCATCATGCAAGCGCCTCATACAAACCTACCGCGATGGTACGAATGTTCCCCGACAAAGCGCTCCCGAAAATACCAATGGCCGCACCGAGAGAATCCCGGACTTGTGTCACAGTGGCGTGGTTGATTTCACTCTCGATGCACTGGCGCGCCATGAACTGGGAGCGGTTGGAGTCCATGCCGATGCCGAGCAGGGGGCTGCTCATGGGTGTTCTTCCTTGAAGTGGAGGATGGTCATGCCGGCCTCATCGGGGGCAAGCCCGGCTTGTATGTTTAGACTTGAAGGGGCGGGTGGTGAAAGTACCCAGATGACGAGCCGCGGTACCTATCGGTTTTTATGCTGGGCTTTTAATGCCTGCCGAAGATGGCGGATTTCCACGAGCTTAATACGCATATCTCGCTGAACGGCACTGTTGAGTATCAATAGGCCAAACAGCGGAAATACCAAAGCAAGGCCATAAAGAACGGCGTGGGGTTTGTATTGAATCATTGGAAGCACAAACAAAAAGCACGCGAAGTAAATACCCACCGTTACCCACACCCAAGACGGTCGCCCCCGCAAAATCATGAAATTGCTATGGACCGTTAACAGGATCAGAAACGCTCCGGCAAGCATGATTGAAAAGCCCAAACCTCCAGCGAGAGGAGCATCACGAAAATAGGTCGCAAAGGAAAGCGCGGTAGCGAAGCCCAAGGAAAAATAGGCCGCAAATACACCACCGATAAAAGTAAGGAAGTAGTGCCTGAAAAAATCACGAAGCGTCATCAGCTCGCTCATTCGCCGGCTTCCTCATACAACCCCAATGCGATGGTTTTTACGTTGCCCGTATAAGCACTCCCACCAAAGCCCGCCGTTGCGCCTAAGGCATCTTTAATTTGGGTCTTGGTGCTGTGCTTAAGTTGAGTCGGGGTAAAACGCTTGGGCAGCTCGCCCGTCAATTGCTTGAGCTTGAGCATCTTCGATGTCAGGCGGAGGTCATTGATGGTCAACAGTTCGTTGTTGATTTCATTCTCGATGCGCTGGCGCGCCATGAACTGGGAGCGGTTGGAGTCCATGCCGATGCCAGGCAGGGGGTTGCTCATGGGTGTTCTTCCTTGAAGTGGAGGGTGGTCATGCTGGCCTCATTGCGGGCAAGCCCGGCTCCCACATCTGGAATGCATTCCCCTGTGGGAGCTGGCTTGCCTGCGATGGCAATTAATGGGCGCCACCTTAACAAACAGGTTCTCCACCGCCTACAAAGCAAAACGCCAGCACGAGGCTGGCGTTTTGTTTTCCAGGCTGCGATCAACGCGGCACGACTGGCTTGCGCGCAGGGTTTGGCCCTTTGCCTTTGGCGGCGTCCTTGCGTTCCTTCGCAGCCTGTTGGTTGCGGGCGAACGCCGCGGCCTTGGCCTGCTCACGCTTGTCCCACGGGTTACCTCCATCGCCGACACGCGGCGGCAATCTATCCAGTCAACAGGCGTTGCGCTTGGCAATCACGGCTTCGCGCAGATGGCGCACTTCGAGCAGCTTCTGGCGCATTTCGCGGTGGCGTTTGCTGTTGAGCAGCAGTAGCGCCAGCAGCGGAAACAGCAAAGTCACGGCATAAATCAGAGGGTGCGGCCCATATGCGATGGCGGGCAATACACCGAGAAAACAAATGGCCAATAGCGCCACCAGCGGCCTGACCCAATTCGGACGCCCCCGCGCGATCATGAAATTACAGTGCACGATGACCAGGGTGAGCGCGATGCCACCCAGGAAGGTGTACTTGGCACTGTCGGCCATGGAAAGGTTCTGAAAATAGCTTTCGAAAAACAACGGGACCGCAAAGACCAGGGTGAAGACGGAGGCAAAAATCGCTCCCATGAAGACCGGGAAGTAGCGGGCGAGATAGCGCGTCAATGGAGGAAAATCGTTCATTTCATTTTCCGGGGCTTGCGGTCGGCAAGGGCTGCCTGGCGCTTTTTGCGAATCATCACGAGTTGACGGCGCATTTCGCGATGGCGCTGACTATTCAGCAACAACATCCCGAGCAAGGGAAACAGCAGGCCAGCTACATAAGCCGCCATATGCGGCCGGTAGCCGTAGGTAGGCAGGACTGTCAGAAAGCACACAGCGTAGAAAGCGACAATGACCCAACTTCCCCAAGTGCGCCCTCTGATCATGACGAAATGGCTGAACGCCAAGAGCAGCCCCAGCCCAACCGCCGCCAGAAAAGAATAACGCGCACGCTCTGGATCACCGCGAAAATAGGTACTCGAGGCCAATGAGATGGCCGCGGAAAGGGAAAAGCAGGCGAGAAAGAATGCACAGATGAACGTAGGGAAATACTGAGCCAAAAAAGCGCTCAACGAACCTTGGCGCTCCATCATGCAAGCGCCTCATACAAACCTACCGCGACGGTACGAATGTTCCCCGACAAAGCGCTCCCGAAAATACCAATGGCCGCACCGAGAGAATCCCGGATTTGCGTCACAGTGGCGTGGTTGATTTCACTCTCGATGCGCTGGCGCGCCATGAACCGGGAACGGTTGGAGTCCATGCCGATGCCGAGCAGGGGGCTGCTCATGGGTGTTCGTCCTTGAAGTGGATAGTGGCCATGCCGGCCTTATCGCGGGCAAGCCCGGCTTGTATGTTTAGACTTGAAGGGGTGGGTGGTGAATCTACCCAATCAACCCGCCTTGGCCGCCTGGCGCAACCGACGTACTTCCACAAGTTTGCGCACCATCGAGCGATAGCCTTTGCTGTTGAGTAACAACAAGCCCAGCAGTGGCCAGAACAAACATTCACTGTAGATAAACCAATGCGGGCTGTATTGCAGCGTCGGCAATACCACCAGCAGGCACACCACGAAAAACGCCACCATTCCCCACACGGCCCAGGCCCGCCCACGCACAATCAGGAAGTTGCTGTTGACCACAAACAATGCAGCGAATATCACCACAAACCAGGACACAGTGGCATTCGTAGCCATGGGCACATCGGCGAAATAGGTGCTGGCCGCTAAGGAAATTGCGCCAGAGCCACCGAGGCAACCCGCAAGAATCACGCCGATGAACGATGGGAAATGTTCCAGCAAAAACGGTTTTAACGACGGAACACCACTCATCACTCCAACTCCTCATACAGGCCTATCGCCAGGGTCTTGAGCTGCTTGGGGTTATCCGAGCGCGCCAGGCCCCAGACGCTCAGCCCTGCACTGAAGGCATCGCCCAACTGTACGATGGTGGAATGCTTGAGCTGGGTGTGAGTGAAGCGCTTGGGCAAGTCACCGCGCAGTTGCAGCAGCTTGCGCATCTTGGTCGACATCTGCGGGTCGGCAATTTTCAACAGTTCTTTGGTCAGTTTTTCTCGCTCTTGGCCATTGAGGCCTTTAAGCACCTGGCGCAGGGTTTTACCGGTGGATGCACGGGCGACATTGACCAGCTTGACCGTGGTCAGCGCAGACGCGCCCACACCGACCAAGGCGGCGCCGTCCATGATCTTGGTAGCGGCCTGGTACCACTCTTCGTTATCCAGATAGTCATTCATGCCAGGGTTGACGATTTCATTGCGGGTGCGAAATGCGCCCATCAGGCATGACGCCGTACTGGCTGTAGCACTGGCATAGCCAATGACCGTGATGACCGAACTGGCGCCAGCGGTGAACGGCACCGCGATGGTGCCACTTAACATCACCAGCCAACCCAGGACCGCGCCGCCACAGGACAACGTGGTGTTGAAAGCTTCGCTGATCAGTCGCGACTCTCGCGGGTTATTCACCACTTGGTCAGCGAATTGTGCGGGAGCGACGTATTTCTGCGCCTCACGTACGATGATGCGCTTGGGCTGGATACTGCAAATCGGCTTGAACTCACGCAGGGTAACTACGTTGAAGTCGGCGTCGATATACACCACCCCTGCGCCGACGATGCTGGGATCGGCGTCGATGGCAGCAAATATACGCGGCAGGTTGAGTTCACTTTCGATGCGCTGGCGCGCCATGAACTGGGAGCGGTTGGAGTCCATGCCGATGCCGAGCAGGGGGTTGCTCATGGGTGTTCTTCCTTGAAGTGGAGAGTGGCCATGCCGGCCTCATCGCGGGCAAGCCCGGCTCCCACATCTGGAATGCATTCCCCTGTGGGAGCTGGCTTGCCTGCGATGGCAATTAATGGGCGCCACCTTAACAAACAAGTTCTCCAGCGCCTACAAAGCAAAACGCCAGCACGAGGCTGGCGTTTTGCTCGCTAGGCTGCGATCAACGCGGCACGACTGGCTTGCGCGCAGGCTTTGGCCCTTTGCCTTTGGCGGCGTCCTTGCGTTCCTTCGCGGCCTGTTGGTTGCGGGCGAACGCCGCGGCCTTGGCCTGCTCACGCTTGTCCCACGGGTTACCGCCATCGCTGGCACGCGGCGGCAAGCCGGTGTGTTGCGTGAGGATCTTGGTGGTCTTTTCCCCAGCCACTTTATGGCTACCGGCTGGCGTCGAGTTCTTGCGACGGGCGCTCTGGTAACTGTCGGTGGCCGGCTGGTGCAGCGGGATCAGCTGGTTCTTGCCCGGCCCGATCAGGTCGGCGCGGCCCATGCGGGTCAATGCTTCACGCAACATCGGCCAGCCTTTCGGATCGTGGTAACGCAAGAACGCCTTGTGCAGACGACGCTGCTCTTCGCTCTTGACGATGGTCACCGCGTCACTCTTGTAAGTGACCTTGCGCAACGGGTTCTTGCCCGAATGATACATGGCGGTGGCGGTGGCCATCGGCGACGGGTAGAACGCCTGCACCTGGTCCGCACGGAAACCGTTGCCCTTGAGCCACAAGGCCAGGTTCATCATGTCTTCGTCGGTGGTGCCGGGGTGGGCGGCGATGAAGTACGGAATCAGGTACTGCTCTTTCCCGGCCTCCTTGGAGTACTTCTCGAACATCCGCTTGAACTTGTCATAGCTGCCGATGCCCGGCTTCATCATCTGGTTGAGCGGACCTTCCTCGGTATGTTCCGGGGCGATCTTCAGGTAGCCGCCGACGTGGTGGGTCACCAGTTCCTTGACGTATTCCGGCGACTCGACCGCAAGGTCGTAACGCAGGCCGGAGGCGATCAGGATCTTCTTCACACCCGGCAAGGCACGGGCGCTGCGATACAGCTGGATCAGCGACGAGTGGTCGGTGTTGAGGTTCGGGCAAATGCCGGGGAACACGCATGACGGCTTGCGGCACGCGGATTCGATTTCCGGGCTCTTGCAAGCGATGCGGTACATGTTCGCGGTCGGGCCGCCGAGGTCGGAGATCACGCCGGTAAAGCCTGGCACTTTGTCGCGGATCTCTTCGATCTCGCGAATGATCGACTCTTCGGAGCGGTTCTGGATGATCCGGCCTTCGTGCTCGGTAATCGAGCAGAAAGTACAGCCGCCGAAGCAGCCGCGCATGATGTTCACCGAGAAACGGATCATGTCGTAGGCCGGGATCTTCTCCTTGCCATACGCCGGGTGCGGAACACGTGCGTAAGGCATGCCGAACACGTAGTCCATTTCTTCAGTGGTCATCGGAATCGGCGGTGGGTTGAACCAGACGTCGACTTCGCCGTGCTTCTGTACCAGCGCGCGGGCGTTGCCCGGGTTGGTTTCCAGGTGCAGCACGCGGTTGGCGTGGGCGTACAGAACGGCGTCACCACGAACCTTTTCTACCGATGGCAGACGGATCACGGTCTTGTCGCGGGTCATCCGCGGGCTTGCCAGAATCTGCACGACCTTGGCTTCTTCCGGATCTTCAACCGGTCCCTTTTCCTGCTCGATAGCGCAGGCCTGGGTGTCCTGGGTGTTGACGTACGGGTTGATGATCTTGTCGATCTTGCCCGGACGGTCGATGCGCGTGGAGTCGACTTCGTACCAGCCTTGCGGCGTATCACGACGAATGAATGCGGTACCGCGCACGTCGGTGATGTCTTCGATCTTGTGACCGTAGGACAGGCGCTGGGCAACTTCGACGATCGCCCGCTCGGCGTTGCCGTACAGGAGGATGTCGGCGCAGGCGTCGATCAGGATCGAGTTGCGCACCCGGTCCTGCCAGTAATCGTAGTGCGCGATGCGGCGCAGGGAAGCCTCGATGCCACCGAGAACGATCGGCACGTTCTTGTAGGCTTCCTTGCAGCGCTGGCTGTAAACCAGGCTGGCGCGATCCGGACGTTTGCCCGCCAGGCCACCAGGGGTGTAGGCGTCATCGGAACGGATTTTCTTGTCGGCGGTGTAGCGGTTGATCATCGAGTCCATGTTGCCGGCCGCGACACCGAAAAACAGGTTCGGCTCGCCGAGCTTCATGAAGTCGTCTTTGGACTGCCAGTTTGGCTGGGCAATGATCCCGACGCGAAAGCCCTGGGACTCCAGCAGCCGGCCGATGATTGCCATGCCAAACGACGGGTGGTCAACGTACGCATCACCGGTGACGATGATGATGTCGCAGGAATCCCAGCCAAGCTGATCCATCTCCTCCCTGCTCATTGGCAGGAATGGCGCTGGACCGAAACATTCGGCCCAGTACTTGGGATAGTCAAATAACGGCTTGGCTGTTTGCATGACGATGACCGGTGTTGAGATGAAAAATCGCGGGCGCGGAATATAGCACAAAAATTAACCAATTCCGACGGCTATGGTCGGAAATTGCAGAGCCGGATTCGCAACAAGCTCCTGAGGCATGACACCGCTCTTGTGGCGAGGGAGCTTGCTCCCGCTGGACAGCGAAGCGGCCCCCATAGTTTATCCGTGATACCGCAAATTCAGAATTTACGACTGCTGCGCAGCCGAACGGGAGCGAGCTCCCTCGCCACAAAGTCCCTGCTCAGTTACTCATCATCGTCGAAGTTATAGCTGCCCGGCGCGAGGTTTTCGAATCGGGTGTATTTGCCGATGAAGGCCAGGCGGATAAAGCCGATCGGGCCGTTCCGCTGTTTACCGATGATGATCTCGGCGATGCCTTTATGCTCGGTCTCCGGGTGATACACCTCGTCCCGGTACACGAACATGATGACGTCGGCGTCCTGCTCGATCGCTCCGGATTCCCGCAAGTCGGAGTTCACTGGCCGCTTGTTCGGCCGCTGTTCGAGGGAACGGTTGAGCTGGGACAGCGCCACTACCGGGCAGTTGAATTCCTTGGCCAGGGCTTTCAAGGAACGGGAGATTTCGGAAATCTCGTTGGTCCGGTTGTCACCGCTGGAACCCGGGATCTGCATCAGTTGCAGGTAGTCGATCATGATCAGACCGATCTCACCGTGTTCGCGCACCAGACGACGGGTCCGCGCACGCATTTCCGACGGACTGATACCAGCCGTATCGTCGATGAACAGCTTGCGATCGTTGAGCAGGTTGACCGCCGAGGTCAGGCGCGGCCAATCGTCATCTTCCAGGCGACCGGCCCGGACCTTGGTCTGGTCGATCCGACCCAGCGAAGACAACATACGCATGATCAGCGATTCGCCTGGCATCTCGAGCGAATAAACCAGTACCGCCTTCTCGCTGCGCAACACGGCGTTCTCCACCAGGTTCATCGCAAAGGTGGTTTTACCCATCGATGGACGGCCGGCGACGATGATCAGGTCAGACGGTTGCAGGCCGCTGGTCTTCTCGTCGAGGTCGGTGTAACCGGTCGACAGGCCGGTGATGGCGTTGTCGGTGTTGAACAAGGTGTCGATGCGGTCGATGGCCTTGGTCAACAGGTCATTGACGCTTACCGGGCCACCGGTTTTCGGGCGCGCTTCGGCGATCTGGAAGATCTGCCGTTCGGCTTCGTCGAGAATCTCGGCGGCGGTGCGGCCTTCCGGGTTGAAGGCGCTGTCGGCGATTTCGGTGCTGATGCCGATCAGTTGGCGCAAGGTCGCTCGCTCACGAACGATCTGGGCATAGGCCTTGATGTTGGCGACCGACGGCGTGTTTTTTGCCAGTTCGCCCAGATAACCGAGACCGCCGACTTGCGAGGTCTGACCTTCCTTGTCCAATTGCTCGGCAAGGGTCACGACGTCGATCGGCGAGTTCTGATCGGCCAGCTTGGCGATCGCACGGAAGATCAGGCGGTGGTCATGTCGATAGAAATCACCGTCCGAGACCTGATCAAGCACGCGCTCCCAGGCGTTGTTGTCCAGCATCAGACCACCGAGCACGGCCTGTTCGGCCTCGATGGAATGCGGCGGCACTTTCAGCGCGGCGGTTTGCAGATCGTATTGCTCAGGAGCGGAGATATCGTTCATGGCCACTTGGGTTCTTTAGGAAAAGCAGGGGTTGTAAAAAATCAGGAACTGCAGAAAGACAAAGGGCACGACCTGTAAACAGGATCGTGCCCGATGTTACCGGCAAGCACCCAAGGGTGCCAGCCGACAAGTACTTCTTAAGCTGCTACCACGACAACGCGTACGGTGGCTTCAACTTCAGCGTGCAGGTGCACGGCTACGTCGAATTCGCCTACGTTGCGGATGGTGCCGTTCGGCAGACGAACTTCGCTTTTTGCAACTTCAACGCCAGAGGCGGTCAGTGCATCAGCGATGTCGTGGGTACCGATCGAACCGAACAGCTTGCCTTCGTCACCGGCGGTGGCAGTGATAGTCACTTCCAGCTCAGCCAGTTGGGCAGCGCGGTTTTCAGCCGAAGTTTTACGGTCTGCTGCGGCTTTTTCCAGCTCAGCGCGACGCTCTTCGAACGCAGCCAGGTTGGCAGCGGTCGCAGCGGTAGCTTTGCCGTAAGGCAGCAGGTAGTTACGACCGTAACCAGCCTTAACGTTCACTTTGTCACCCAGGTTGCCCAGGTTGGTGACTTTTTCCAGAAGGATCAGTTGCATGTGAAAATCCTCTTAACTTTTAACCTTCACCGTTCGCGCTATCGACGTCTTTCGGCGTCAATCGACCGCGAAAATCAATCAGGCTGTCGACAATGGCCAGGACCACCAGCAACGGATAGATCAGCTGCATAAACAGCAACAGCGTTACGTACAACCCCACCAGCCAAAACCTGGCCAGTCGCTTTTCAGCCACCAGCCCATGAATCAGGGCCAGCCCGGCGAACACCAGCGGTACGCTGCACAACGGCGTCAACATGGCCAGCTGGGGACCGAAGTTCGGCCCCAGAAGCATGCACGCCAGCAGCAACATCGCCGGCCCCAGCGGGATTCGGATGGCGCGAAACTCGCGACCAAAACCACCGGGGTTGTACAACAACGCCTGCCAGTAGCGCCCAACAATCAGGCTCAGCACACTGACGATTTGCAACAAGGCCGCTATCAGGCCGGTCAGGACCGGGGCAATCAGGGCGGCGAGACGTGCTCGCTCCTCTACCGACAATTGCTGGTAGAGGTCACCGAGGGCCAGCGGCAGGATCTTTACCAGTTCCTGCGACAGCATCTCGATCTGAGGGCGGTAAGCCGCACCCAGCACCACTGAAAACACCAATCCCATCGCTATGCTGACCAGCAGCACGCGGTTCCAGGATTCACTTGCGCGCAAAACCAACGCAAGGCCCGAAGACCCCAGCAACACCATGAGTGCGCGTGGATCATCGGAATACAGCCACCAGATCAATGCCGGCAGTATTCCCAGAGCAAGAACGCCCAGGGCGTCCTTCAATCCGCGCCGCAGTAGCACAAGGCTCCCTGCGGCAGCACCCAACCAGTACAACAACGGCAATGCCGCGCATCCAGCCACTACGAGAGTGGCCTGCATACGACCGCGCATGATGAACTCAGCTATGGCGCGCATGCATTCAATCCTTTGCTACGTGTCGACTGCCCGGTCTCAGCGGCCGTGGCTGTCGGTGTAGGCCAGCAGGGCCAGGAAGCGGGCGCGCTTGATAGCGGTGGCCAGCTGACGCTGATAACGAGCTTTGGTACCGGTGATGCGGCTTGGAACGATTTTGCCGGTCTCGGATACGTAAGCTTTCAGAGTGTTGAGATCTTTGTAATCGATCTCTTTCACGTCTTCAGCGGTGAAGCGGCAGAATTTACGACGACGGAAGAAACGTGCCATGTAATAGGCTCCTCAAAAGGTCCGTGGATTACTCGTCAGCGTTATCGCTGTTGTCGCTGTCATCACTGTCAACGCTTTCAGCGCCTTCGTGCTCAGGACGGTCGCGACGCTCACGGCGCTCACTGCGGTTTTCTTCAGCCTTGAGCATCTCGGATTGGCCGGTAACGGCTTCTTCGCGACGGATGACCAGGTTACGGATCACTGCATCGTTGTAGCGGAAGTTGTCTTCCAGCTCGGCCAGGGCCTTGCCAGTGCACTCAACGTTCAGCATCACGTAGTGAGCCTTGTGAACATTGTTGATTGCGTAGGCCAGTTGACGACGGCCCCAATCTTCCAGACGGTGGATTTTGCCGCCGTCTTCTTCGATCAGCTTGGTGTAACGCTCAACCATGCCGCCGACTTGCTCGCTTTGATCCGGGTGGACCAAAAAGATGATTTCGTAATGACGCATGAATGCTCCTTACGGGTTGTAGCCTGCCGCTCAAAAGCGGTCAGACAAGGAGTGAATGACACTTATGGACTTGCCGGCGATGGACACATGCGTGCCTGCCGTCACAGCAAGGGGCGCAATTGTAGAGAAGGGACAGAAGCGGCGCAAGGCAATTGGTGATTATTTGAACAATCACCACAGCATGATCATTCCCACGCAGAGCGTGGGAATGATCATTGCACCTGGCTCAGGACTTCTTGGCGGTCGCGGCGGCTTTGACGCCACGCTGGCGCAGGGCTTCGAACAGGCACACGCCGGTAGCCACGGAAACGTTGAGGCTGCTGACGCTGCCGGCCATTGGCAAACGCACCAGATAGTCGCAAAGATCACGCGTCAGGCGACGCATTCCGCTACCTTCTGCGCCCATGATCAGGATGGTCGGGCCGGTCAGGTCTTGCTGATACAGATCCTGCTCAGCCTCCCCCGCCGTGCCGACAACCCACAAGCCACGCTGCTTGAGCTTTTCCAGGGTGCGCGCCAAGTTGGTCACGGCCACCAACGGAATCACTTCCGCGGCACCACAGGCGACTTTACGCACAGTCGGAGTCAGGGTGGCTGACTTGTCTTTCGGAACGATCACCGCCAAGGCACCCGCCGCGTCGGCAGAACGCAGGCAAGCACCGAGATTGTGCGGGTCGGTTACGCCGTCGAGCACCAGCAGCAGCGGCGCACCTTCGGTACGGTCGAGCAGCTCGTCGAGCATTGCCTCGCCCCAGACCTGGCTTGGACTTACCTCTGCCACCACGCCCTGGTGCACGCCTTCAACCCAGGCATCCAGCTCACGACGCTCGGCCTGGCCGACCGCAACGCGGTTTTCGCTGGCCAGTTCGATCAGCGTCTGAACGCGCGGATCACTGCGGCCTTCGGCCAGCCAGATCTGCTTGACGCGTTTCGGGTGGTGACGCAACAACGCTTCTACGGCATGCACGCCGTAGATTTTTTCCAACTGACTCATGACTTGGCCTTAGGTTTACGCGCCCCGCCGCTTTTGGCTGGAGCCGAGCCCGCTTTTGGCGGGCCTTTACGGTGTTTACTTGGTTTGGCTGGCTTGCCGCCGGAGGCCTTTTCAGGCGCCGACCGCCCGGTCTTTCCCCCAGACGCCGCTTTACCGCCGCTCTTCGCTTCGGCCAGCAACGCCTGTTTCATTTCACGACTTTTACGTACTTCGGCGTTTTTCGCCGCGGCATCGCTCGGGCGATAGGCTTCGACCGCTTTTTCCTTCGCCGGACCACGACGACCGGTTTTGGCCGGTGCCGGCTCAGCAGCCGTCTTGGCGGCAGGCGCCGAGGTTTCTGCACCACGCTTCTTGCGGCCAATCGGCGCGCTGATGGTTTTTTCAGCCATCTCGAAGTCGATCTTGCGCTCGTCCAGGTCAACCCGCATCACGCGCACTTCAACGGTATCGCCGAGGCGGAAGCTGCGACCGGTACGCTCACCGGCCAGGCGGTGATGCACAGGGTCGAAGTGGTAGTAGTCGCCCGGCAAAGCGGTCACGTGGACCAGACCTTCGACGTAGATATCGGTCAGCTCGACGAACAGGCCAAAACCGGTCACCGCGGTGATCACACCCGGGAACGACTCGCCCACGCGATCTTTCATGAACTCGCACTTGAGCCAGTTCACCACATCGCGGGTCGCTTCGTCGGCACGGCGCTCGCTCATCGAGCACTGCTCGCCGAGCTGCTCCAGCGCCGCCTCGTCGTACGGATAGATGCGCGCTTTCGGAATGGTCATCGCCCCGGCACGACGCACGTGTGGCGTGTCTTGCTTGGAGTGGATGACACTGCGAATCGCCCGGTGCGTGAGCAAGTCCGGATAACGGCGAATCGGCGAGGTGAAGTGGGTATAGGCTTCGTAATTCAGGCCGAAGTGGCCCTGGTTATCGGCGCTGTACACCGCCTGGCTCAACGAGCGCAGCATGACGGTCTGGATCAGGTGGAAATCCGGACGATCCTTGATCCCGGCCAGCAACGCCTGGTAATCCTTCGGCGACGGGCCGTCCTTGCCTTTGTGCAGGGACAGGCCAAGCTCGCCGAGGAAGGCGCGGAGTTTTTCCAGACGCTCCGGTGGCGGACCATCGTGAACCCGGTAGAGCGCAGGGATTTCGTGTTTTTTCAGGAACTCGGCGGTAGCCACGTTGGCCGCCAGCATGCATTCCTCGATTAACTTGTGCGCGTCGTTGCGCACAGTCGGACGGATTTCGGCAATCTTGCGCTCGGAACCGAAGATGATTCGGGTTTCCTGCGTTTCGAAATCGATCGCGCCACGCACGTGACGGGCTGCCAGCAACACCTTGTACAGCGAGTAGAGCTGCTTGAGGTGCGGCACCACGTCGGTGTATTCGCCACGAAGCTGACGAGCCTCGGTGGTTTTCGGTTGTTCCAGCATCGCGCTGACCTTGTTGTAGGTCAGGCGGGCGTGGGAGTGAATCACTGCCTCGTAGAAACAGTAGTCAGTCATCTCGCCGGATTTGGAGATGGTCATCTCGCAAACCATGGCCAGGCGATCGACATGCGGGTTCAGCGAGCACAGGCCGTTGGACAACTGCTCAGGCAGCATCGGCACTACACGCTCGGGGAAGTACACCGAGTTGCCGCGAACCTGGGACTCGGCATCCAGCGCCGAACCGATCTTCACGTAGCTGGAAACGTCGGCAATCGCCACGTACAACTTCCAGCCACCGGAGAACAGCCGCAGCTTGCCCGGTTTCGCTTCGCAGTAGACCGCGTCATCGAAGTCGCGAGCATCTTCGCCGTCGATGGTAACGAACGGCAGATGACGCAGGTCGATGCGCTTCTCTTTGTCTTTCTCTTCGACTTCCGGCTTGAGCTTGGCGGCTTCTTTGAGCACCGCTTCAGGCCAGACGTGAGGAATGTCGTAGGTCCGCAGGGCAATATCGATCTCCATGCCCGGCGCCATGTAGTTACCGACCACTTCCACCACATCGCCTTGCGGCTGGAAGCGCGGGGTTGGCCAGTGCGTGATCTTCACTTCAACGAATTGGCCGATATTGGCGTTGGCGTTACGACCCGGGGTGACCAGCACTTCCTGCTGGATCTTCGGGTTGTCGGCCACCACAAAGCCGATGCCGCCTTCTTCGAAGTAACGACCGACGATGCTCTCGTGAGCACGCGAGACCACTTCGACGATCACGCCTTCGCGGCGACCACGACGGTCCAGACCGGAAACCCGTGCCAGCGCACGGTCGCCGTCAAACACCAGACGCATTTGCGCCGGGCTCATGAACAGGTCGTCACTGCCGTCGTCCGGGATCAGGAAGCCGAAGCCGTCACGGTGACCGCTGATACGGCCCAGGATCAGGTCGAGCTTGTCTACCGGCGCGTAAGTGCCGCGACGAGTGTAAATAAGCTGAGCATCGCGCTCCATGGCGCGCAGGCGGCGGCGCAGGGCTTCGATCTGGTCTTCTGTGGTCAGACCAAACTCTTCGACCAGTTGCTCGCGGTTAGCAGGCGAACCCCGATCAGCAAGGTGCTGAAGGATCAGTTCGCGGCTAGGAATAGGGTTTTCATATTTTTCCGCTTCACGAGCGGCCTCGGGATCGAGGGACTGCCAATCGGCCATTAGAGAGTTTTCACCTTGTCTATATGCGGGTTAGTTTGGCATAGGCGTAATGAAACGGGAAATTTCAGGCTCCTGGAGGCCCTAAAAGGCTCTTCCTCCGCCTGGAAAGACAGCATCAAGCACCGCTCGTAAAATTTTCCAGGTTTTTTTGAGTTCAGGGGTTTACAGTTAAAAGGACGCTCCGTATAGTGCGCGCCATCGACGACGCAGACGCATCTCGATACTGCCCAGATGGTGAAA
>NZ_JBYSXY010000002.1:0-241108 GCF_058782685.1 Pseudomonas sp. FW306-02-D09B | reverse complement strand
AATTGGTAGACACGCCAGCTTCAGGTGCTGGTGACCGCAAGGTCGTGGAAGTTCGAGTCTTCTTCTGGGCACCAATTTCGAGCTTGAGATTAGTTCAATTTCAAGGCTCACACAAAAACCCGCGAAAGCGGGTTTTTGCATTCTAGCCATTTGATTTATTAAAACTAAATCAGGGGTTTACAGATCAAAACGCTCTCCGTATAGTGCGCCACATCAACAGCGGCAACGTTGCTGATACTGCCCAGATGGTGAAATTGGTAGACACGCCAGCTTCAGGTGCTGGTGACCGCAAGGTCGTGGAAGTTCGAGTCTTCTTCTGGGCACCAATTCAAAGTTCAAGGTCAACGATCTTGAATCTCACAAAAACCCGCGAAAGCGGGTTTTTGCGTTTCTGGCTTTCAATCATCTCAAGCCAGCAGCCTTCCTGTGGCGAGGGGGCTTGCCCCCGTCGGCCGGTCCGCGCTCGGGCGAAGCAGTCGTAAATCCAGAGAATGCGGTCTGGCTGAATGAATACTGGGGCCGCTTCGCGCCCCAACGGGGGCAAGCCCCCTCGCCACAAAGGTCCGCGCCAACCTCATTAACAAAACCTCGCCCGCCCTGCAAGACGCACTTGAGAAACAATATCGTTTATCATTGTTGCAAGTTTTTGCAATGCGACAGTGAGGAACCCAGCCAATGATGTTTCGAAATACCCTGCGCCGCGGCCTGACCATCACTCTGCTGGGGCTGACCCTGGCAACGCCATTCACCCAAGCCGCCGAAAAAGTTTCCCTGACGCTCTACAACGGTCAACACAAGGAAGTCGGCGACGCTGTCGCCAAAGCCTTTGAAGCCAAGACCGGCATTCACGTCAATGTACGCAAAGGCAGCAGCAACCAACTGGCCAGCCAGATCGTCGAAGAAGGCAATCGCTCACCTGCCGACGTGATCTACACCGAAGAATCGCCACCGCTGAACAAACTCGGCGAACAAGGCCTGCTGGCGAAGACCGACGCCGCCACGCTGGAAGTACTGCCCAAGGATTACGTTGCCGGTAATGGCACCTGGATTGGCATCACTGCCCGGGTCCGCGTGGTCGCCTTCAACCCAAAACTGATCGACGAAAAAGACCTGCCCAAATCGGTGATGGGATTCTCCGATCCGAAGTGGCAGGGCAAAGTTGGCTTCGTGCCAAGCAGCGGTGCGTTCCAGGAACAAGCCGTGGCAATCATCAAGCTGCACGGGATGGACGCCGCCGAAGAATGGCTGACCGGCCTGCGCGCTTTCGGCAAGGTCTACAGCAACAACATGGTGGCGCTGAAAGCCGTGGAGAATGGCGAAGTCGCCACCGTGCTGGTGAATAACTACTACTGGTTCGCCTTGCAGCGCGAAAAGGGCACGCTCGACTCGAAACTGCATTACTTCACCGGCGGCGATGTTGGCGGCCTGATCACCGTGTCCAGCGCTGCCGTGCTCAAGTCCAGCAAACACCCGCAAGAAGCCCAGCAACTCCTCGCCTACATGGCCAGCGAAGAAGGTCAGCGCGTGATCACTCAAACCACCGCCGAATACCCGCTGCGTAAAGGCCTGGAATCGGACCGCGGACTCAAGCCGTTCAGTGAGCTGCAAGCGCCGAATGTCACCCCTGCCGACCTTGGCAACGCTGAAGCCGCACTGGACCTGGAACGCGACGTTGGCCTGAACTGATGAGCGCATCGCTGAGCGCCTCCGCCTCACGCGGGGGTTATGTGCCACGGCGTAAACGACCATCGATCTGGCTGTTGTTGCCGGTATTGCTATTGGTCTGCCTGAGCCTGCTGCCGCTGTTGTATGTCGGGCTCAAAGCCTGGCAAGCCGGCTGGGCGCAAGCACTGCATCTGCTGTGGCGGCCGTATGTGTTTGGTCTGTTGCGCAACACACTGCTGCTGATGGCTGGGGTGACGGTTGCCTGCGCGATCATCGGCCTGTCACTGGCCTGGCTGCTGGAACGCAGCAACTTGCCGGGTCGGCGCCTGTGGGGCGTGATTCTCTGCCTGCCGTTCGCCGTACCGGCCTTCGTCAGCAGCTTCACCTGGGTGTCCCTGAGCGCCAGCTTCGAAGGCCTGGGCGGGGCGATTCTGGTGATGACCCTGTCCAAGTACCCGCTGGTGTTTCTGCCGGTGGCGGCGACGTTGCGCAATCTCGACCCGGCACTGGAAGAGTCCGCCCGAACCCTGGGACAGAACCGCTGGGGCGTATTCTTCAAGATCACCCTGCCCCTGCTCTGGCCTTCGCTGCTGGCCGGGTCGTTACTGATTGCCCTGCACATGCTGGTGGAGTTCGGCGCGCTGTCGATCATCGGCCTGCAAACCTTCACTACCGCGATCTATCAGCAGTTCGAGCTGGAGTTCAGCAACGCCAACGCGGCGATGCTTTCGGCAGTGCTGCTTGCGCTGTGCCTGGTTCTGCTGTGGCTGGAGCTGCGGGTTCGCGGCAAAGGTCGGCATGTACGAATCGGCCAAGGCGCGGCGCGACATGCCGAACAGGTTCGGCTGGGCACATGGTCTGCGGCCGGGCAGCTCTATTGCCTGGCGCTGGCGATCATCGGCAGCGGAATTCCGCTGGGAATGTTGGCGTACTGGCTGGCTGTCGGCTCTTCGGCCGCTTTCCCGGTGGCGGCGATCAGCGAAGCCTTGCTCTCGTCACTGTCGTTGTCGTTGGGCGGCGCAGCGCTATGCCTGGTGCTGGCAGTGCCGGTTGGCTTGCTGGTGGTTCGCTATAAGGGTCGCCTGGCGCTGTGGGCCGAGCGCCTGCCGTATCTGCTGCATGCGCTGCCAGGATTGGTAATCGCGCTGACGCTGGTGTACTTCGCCCTGCACTATGTGCCGGCGCTGTATCAGACCTCGGGCTTGCTGCTGATCGCCTATGCGTTGTTGTTCCTGCCGCTGGCCCAGGCGCCGATTCGTACGGCGCTGAACAAGGCGGCACCGCAACTCGAAGAAGCAGCGCGGACGCTCGGCGCTTCGTCGCTCAGCGCCTTTGTGCGGGTGACGCTGCCGATCATCTTCCCGGCGCTGGGTGCCGCGTTTGCGCTGGTGTTTCTGGATGCGATGAAGGAGCTGACGGCAACGCTGCTGCTGAGTCCGACCGGGCTCAACACCTTGGCCACAGAGGTGTGGGCACACACCGCGAATGTCGAGTTCGCGGCAGCGGCGCCTTATGCGGCGCTGTTGATTCTGGTGTCGGGATTGCCGGTCTATCTACTCACGACGCGGATGTATTTGAGCCGCTGATAAGCATCGCGGGCAAGCCTTGCTCCTACAGGTGTTGTGTCATACCCCTTGTAGGAGCAAAGCTTGCTCGCGATAACGCCAGCCCGGCCTACAAAAATCTTAAGCCCGAAACTGCCCCAGGCTCGCTTTCAGCTGCGCCGCCAGGCTGTCCAGCACCTTGCCGCTGGCTGTAGTTTCCACCACCGCCTGAGCCGCACGCTCGGCCTGAGCATGAATGGTCTCGACCCGCCCACGCACCGCGTGCGCACCTTTGGCCTGATGAGCTGCGGCCTGAGTCGCCAGACCGATGGCCGCATGTACCTGCTCGACGGAAACCTGCACCGATTGCTGCAAGCGCGCACTGTCGCGCAATACCAGCAAACCTTCGCTGGCCTGACGCCCCGCCTGCCCGATCGCCGCTACGGCCTCGCGAGCGCCTTGTTGCAACGCCCCGATGTGCGCCTGAATGTCGCCAGTCGAGCTTTGAGTCTTGCTGGCCAGCGCCCGCACTTCATCGGCCACCACCGCAAAACCACGCCCGGTCTCACCCGCCCTCGCCGCTTCGATCGCCGCGTTCAGTGCCAGCAAGTTGGTCTGCTCGGCGATCCCGTGAATCACCTCGAGCACCACTTCAATCTGCTCGCTCTGCTGCGCCAGACGCTCGATGACTTTGGCCCCGGTATCAACCTGACCGGCCAGCGCCTCGATGAGACTGCCGACCTGCGCCGAGGTGCGGGTGTTTTCATCCGTTGCCTGACGAATATCCACCACCTGTTGCAACGCCGCCTGCATCGCGTGGCTTTCGGCCTGCGCCTCGTCAGCCATTTGCGACAACGCGCGCAAGCTCTCCGCCACTTCATCGCGCTGGGATTTCGCCGCCGCATCGGCGCCGGCATTGCGCTTGCTCATGGCACCGATTTCCACACCGGTGCGCTGGGCCACATCACCCGCCTCGCGAACGATCGGCTGCAACTTATCCACAAAGCGGTTGACTGCCGATGCCATGTCGCCGATTTCATCTTTACTGTTGATCTGCACGCGCTTGGTCAGGTCACCATCACCCGCGGCCAGATCCTCCATTGCCGCGATCAACAGCTTCAGGCGATTGACCACCCGTCGTCCAAGCACGACCGCCAGTAGCAGCAAGACACCAAAACCGACCAGCGCCAGCGCCATGCCGATCCGCCAGCGCAAGGTCGCCGCCGCTTCCTGAACGGTGTTGGTGGTATTGGCTTTCATTTCGGTGGCCGTGGACTGCGCCGACTGCAAACGCGAGCGCATGGCCGTGGCGCTATCAGCTGCAGCGCCCTTGAGGCTGTCGCCGACCAACTGATCACTGCTGGCGATCAGCGCCGAGAAGCGCTTGTCGAGGGCTACCAGGTCTGTTTCCACCGACGCCGTGGAGACCCCCATCAGCACCTTGCCGATTTCCACGCCATTGGGGTTGATCGAGGCTTCGAGGTAGTAGACCGAAGGATCGTGTTTCGCCGCATCCAGCACTTTATCCAGCGCCCGCTCACCCTGGCCTTTTTCCAAAAGGGCCTGGTTGATCGGGTTTTCCCGGTTCAGATAGCGGGTCAGGTGCTGGCCGGTGGCGTCGTCATACACCACGAACAGTACGTTCGGATTGCGCTGGGCCCGACGGGCGAATTCGGACAGCGTTGGAACGTCGCTGTCCCACATCGCGCGGGGCGCGACCGACGCCAGGAGCTGAGCCATGTCATTGGCCGAGTCCTTCAGGTCCTTTTCCAGGGCCACACGCAGTTGCGCCTGCTCGTCCTTGAGTCGTGAGGACAGACCGGCGGTCAGGCGCTGACGGGTACTGGTGGAGAGGTTATCAAGACTTGAGGTGACTTCACGCCCGGCCTGCTCGAGTTCGCCAGAGAGCTTCTGGCTATCGACGCCGAGACGATTGCCCAAATCAGCTTCCAATGCGGTCACTGTGCTCCGGGTCAGTGCGACAGCCACCAACACTTGCACCAACAGGGCGATACCAAGGGTAACGAACACGGGCCGCAACAAACGGCTTTGTAACAGTGAGAGAACGGCCGACACAGGAAATCCCTCTACTTGCACGCCATTAAATTGATGGCACTCTGGAACAGAGATTCACAGCAAAGGTCATGCCGTCCAACAGGCATAAACGACAAAGGGCCCGATTAAGGGCCCTTTGTTTTTTACATCAACGACTTATCAAGCAAACGGGTGACGCAGAACGATGGTTTCGTTGCGGTCCGGGCCCGTCGAAATAATGTCGATCGGTGCACCGACCAACTCTTCGACGCGTTTGATGTAGTTGCGAGCAGCCTGAGGCAGCTCTTCCAGGGTCTTGGCGCCCAGGGTCGACTCAGTCCAGCCCGGCATTTCTTCGTACACCGGCTCAAGACCGATGTAGCTGTCGGCGTCGGTCGGTGCGTCGATCACGGCACCATCCTGGTTTTTGTAGCCCACGCAGATGTTGATGGTCTCAAGACCGTCCAGCACGTCCAGCTTGGTCAGGCACAGGCCCGAGATGCTGTTGACGTCGATGGCGCGACGCAGGATGACGGCGTCGAACCAGCCGCAACGACGGGCACGACCGGTGGTAGCACCGAATTCATGGCCACGCTTGGCCAGGAACGCACCAACGTCGTCGAACAGCTCGGTCGGGAACGGGCCCGAACCCACGCGAGTGGTGTAAGCCTTGGTGATGCCGAGGATGTAATCCAGGTACATCGGGCCAAAACCCGAACCGGTCGCGATGCCGCCAGCGGTGGTGTTGGAGCTGGTGACGTACGGGTAGGTACCGTGGTCGATGTCCAGCAGGGAGCCTTGGGCGCCTTCGAACATGATGTCTTTGCCGTCGCGACGCAGGTTATGCAGTTCGGCGGTGACGTCGAGCATCATCGGCTTCAGCAGCTCGGCGTATTCCATGCACTCATCCAGGGTTTTCTGGAAGTCGATGGCCGGTTCTTTGTAGTAATTGACCAGTACGAAGTTGTGGTAGTCCAGCAACTCGCCCAGCTTGGCGGCGAAACGCTCGCGGTGGAACAGATCACCGATGCGCAGGCCACGACGTGCAACCTTGTCTTCGTAGGCCGGGCCGATGCCACGACCAGTGGTGCCGATCTTCAGCTCGCCACGGGCCTTTTCACGAGCCTGGTCCAGCGCTACGTGGTAAGACAGGATCAACGGGCAGGAAGGGCTGATACGCAGGCGCTCGCGCACCGGTACGCCCTTCTCTTCCAGCTTGATGATCTCGCGCAGCAGGGCGTCAGGTGCAACCACCACGCCGTTGCCGATCAGGCACTGCACGCCATCGCGCAGCACGCCCGACGGGATCAGGTGCAAGACGGTTTTTTCGCCGTCGATCACCAGCGTGTGGCCAGCGTTGTGGCCACCTTGGTAGCGCACTACGGCGGCAGCATGTTCGGTCAGCAGATCAACGATCTTGCCTTTGCCCTCATCACCCCATTGGGTGCCCAGGACTACGACATTCTTACCCATAACACTTGTCCTCATTCGCGCAAACTTGGTGCCGGCAGCCGCCGGCAGGGAAACTCAAGAAGCCAGCGGCAATACTTGCCAAAGCCCGTTCTGCTGAATCAATTGCCGGTCGCAGTCCGCATCACGGGCGGCGGCCAATGGTTGCCCAGGCAATGCCTGAACGACACGCTGACCCTCACTGCGCAACTGGCAAACCTGCTGCCAGAGTGCTGCATCCGTACTGTCAGGCATCCAGATACCGCCAGACGGTAGCTCGATTTCAGCACGCCCCAGGGTCACCAGGGTTTTCAAATCGGTAGAGAAGCCAGTCGCCGGGCGGGCACGACCGAAGTCGGCGCCGATGTCGTCGTAACGACCGCCCTGAGCAATGGATTGGCCAACACCCGGCACGAATACCGCGAACACCACGCCGGTGTGATAGTGATAACCGCGCAACTCGCCCAGATCGAAGTACAGCGCAAGATCCGGGAAACGCACGGACAAACGCTCGGCAATCGACAGCAAGTCGTCCAGCGCCGCCAAAACAGGCGCCGGCGCCTTGGCCAGGCGTTGGCGAGCGGCAACCAGCACTTCACGACCGCCGCACAGATCAACCAGTGCCCGCAGCATGCCCGACAAATCGGCAGGCAGGCCTTCGGTCAAGGTAATGACCTCATCGATGGCCTTGCGTTGCAGGGCATCGAACAACTGTTGCTCGACCTCACCGGACAAACCGGCGGCACGCGCCAGGCCACGGTAGATGCCGACATGGCCAAGATCCATGTGCACATCCGGCACATCGGCCAGTTGCAGCATGGCCAGCATCAGGCTGATGACTTCCACGTCGCTGCTCGGGCTGGCATCGCCGTACAACTCGGCGCCCAGCTGGATCGGGCTACGCGAGGTCGACAACGCCCGCGGTTGCGCATGCAGCACGCTACCGGCGTAGCACAGACGGCTCGGGCCTTCGTGACGCAAGGTGTGCGCATCGATGCGCGCCACTTGCGGCGTAATGTCGGCACGGAAACCCATCTGCCGGCCCGATTGCGGGTCGATGACCTTGAAGGTCCGCAGATCGAGGTCCTGGCCTGCGCCAGTCAGCAGGGATTCCAGGTACTCGATATGCGGGGTCACGACGAACTCGTAACCCCAGCTCTGGAACAGATCCAACACCTGACGACGCGCGACTTCAATGCGCGCCGCCTCTGGTGGCAGTACTTCTTCGATGCCATCTGGCAGCAGCCAGCGGTCTACCGTTGCCATTACGCCATTCCCCTATGATCCGGGCCGCCAGCCCTCGGGCCGGCCTTGAGTGAAGCAGAAAATGTCTGAACCATACGCATAAGTCACGCGCATGAACAACGCGGCGATCGGCCTGGAATCGGCCTCGCCAAACACTTTCCTCGAAAAACCTGTCGAGTTGTTCAACCCGAGTCTTGCAATAAAAAACCGCAATCAAACGTGCAGACGCAAAAAAGCCGGGAATTTCCCGGCTGCCGCATCATACACACGTTTTCTCAAAGGATCACCCCGCGAGAGGCTTTAGCCGCCCGGCGGGGGTCCTTTGAGATTAGTGTCGGATCAAGGCTTGGCTTTTTCCAGGTAACGGAAGAAGTCGCTGCTTGGGTCCAGAACCATGACGTCGGTTTTGTTCGCGAAGCTTTCACGGTAGGCACGCAGGCTACGGTAGAAACCGTAGAACTCCTGATCCTGGCCGTAGGCCTTGGAGTAGATCGCTGCGGCCTGGGCATCACCGTCACCGCGAACCTCTTCAGATTCACGATAGGCTTCAGCCAGCAGTACGCGGCGCTGACGATCGGCGTCGGCACGGATGCCTTCGGCCAGCTCGTTACCCTTGGCACGGTGCTCGCGCGCTTCACGTTCACGCTCGGTGCTCATGCGTTCGAACACGCTGCGGTTCACTTCCTTCGGCAGATCGATGGCCTTGACCCGAACATCGACCACTTCGATGCCCAGCTCTTTTTCCGCCATCTTGTTCAGCGAAGCTGTGATATCCGCCATCAGCGCATCACGCTCACCGGAAACCACTTCGTGCAGGGTGCGCTTGCCAAACTGGTCACGCAGGCCCGATTCCAGGCGACGCGAAAGGCGCTCGTCTGCAATTTGCTTGAGGCCGGAAGTCGCGGTGTAGAAACGCTCGGCATCCTTGACGCGCCACTTGGCGTAGGCATCAACCATGACGGCTTTCTTTTCCAGCGTCAGGAAACGCTGTGTCGGTGCATCCAGCGTCATCAGGCGTGCGTCGAATTTACGCACCTGGTTAACGTAAGGCACTTTCACATGCAGGCCCGGCTGAACATCAGTCTGAACCACGCGCCCGAACTGCAGCAGCACCGCACGCTCGGTCTGAGCCACGATGTAGAAACAGTTCCAGGCAGCGATCGCCACGACGACGCCGACAATAAGGGCGATCAGCGATTTATTGCTCATCAGCGACTCTCCCTGGTACGTGCCGGCTGCTGCAGATCAGTTGCCGAGCGCGCGTGCCCTTCATTGCTGGTCGCGGCTGCGCTGGTTACCGGCGCTGCACCACTACGACCACTGTCGATCATCTTGTCCAGCGGCAAGTACAGCAGATTGTTCTGGCCATTCTTGTTGCCGGTCACGAGAACCTTGCTGGTATTGCTGAAGACTTCCTGCATCGTGTCCAGGTACAGACGCTGACGAGTGACTTCCGGTGCCTTGCGATATTCGGCGACCAGCTTGGTAAAGCGATCCGCTTCACCCTTGGCACGCGATACCGTTTCGTCGCGGTAACCGTTGGCATCTTCAATGATGCGCTGGGCCTGACCACGGGCTTCCGGCACGACGCCGTTGGCGTAGGTTTCAGCCTGGTTGCGCGAACGCTGCTCATCTTCACGAGCGCGGATCACGTCATCGAAGGCTTCCTGGACTTCACGCGGTGCAGCGGCGCTCTGAACGTTGACCTGAGTGACGGTGATACCGGTGCGATAGGTATCGAGGAAGCGTTGCAGACGCTCCTTGATTTCGCTGGCCATCAACTCACGACCTTCGGTCAGCACCTGGTCCATGGCGGTGGAACCCACCACATGGCGCAAGGCACTCTCGGTCGCGTGTTGCAGGCTGATTTCCGGCTGATCGACGTTCAGCACGAAGTCCTGCAGATTGGTGATCTTGTACTGCACGGTCAGTGGCACTTCGACGATGTTCTCGTCTTCAGTGAGCATTTGACCCTGCTTGGTGTAGGCACGCTCACGCGTGACGTTTTCCATGTACTTGCGATCGATCGGCGGGAAGTAGATGTTCAGGCCCGGCCCGACGGTTTCGTAGTACTTGCCGAAGCGCAGCACCACGGCTTGCTCCTGCTCGTCGACGACATAAACCGCGCTGTACAGCCAGACGACCGCCAGCACGACAAAGCCGATGCCGAGCAGGCCGTAACCGCCGCCCTTGCCCGAACCACCGCCATCATCACCGCGTTTCTTGCTACCACCGAACAACCCATTCAGGCTTTCCTGCAGCTTTCGGAAGGCCTCGTCGAGATCTGGTGGCCCCTTGCGGTCGCCATTATTGCGGCGTTTACCACCCCAAGGATCCTGATTATTCGAGTTGCCACCCGGCTCATTCCAAGCCATAGCGCTCTCCATCTGATAAAGCAAAGACGCACCCACGGCGCGCCGACCAATGCTACAGAATGCCTGCCACAGCGGCACAACCGCTTTTTCAGGCTTTTATTGCAAAGTGTGTTGCTCGATGAATTCCAACGGCTGCATTCCCTCGCGGCTCACCAGTCGATTGAGCTCGACTCGCGGCAAACGAACGGCCAGCAAACAGATGCCTTCTTCGTCGTGTTCTTCTTTCTGTACGGCGCCGAGCGCAAAGAACTGCGCACGCAGTCGAGCAAAACGCTGCGGCAAGCGCAAGGTGCCGACGAACAAATCGTTGCCGAGCAATTCCGCAATCGCCTGCTTGAGCAGGTCCAGCCCCTGACCGTCACGCGCCGACAACCATACCCGTTGCGGCTTGCCGTCGGCATCACGCTGGATCTGTGGCTCTACGCCCTCGAGCAAATCGAGTTTGTTATAGACCTCAAGGATCGGCAAGTCTTGCGCACCGATCTCGCCGAGCACCGCCATGACCTGTTCGATCTGGGCCATGCGTTCTGGCTCGTGAGCGTCGATCACATGCAGCAGCAGGTCAGAGTTGCTCGACTCTTCGAGCGTAGCCCGAAATGCCTCGACCAGTTTGTGCGGCAAGTGACGGATGAAGCCCACAGTGTCGGCCAGTACGATTGGACCGAGGTCGGCGAGTTCGAGCCGGCGCAAGGTCGGGTCGAGGGTGGCGAACAACTGGTCTGCCGCGAACACGTCGGAATCGGTGACCGAGTTGAACAGCGTCGACTTGCCGGCGTTGGTATAACCCACTAGAGAAACCGAAGGAATATCCGCACGCTGACGACCACGACGAGCCTGATCACGCTGGCTGCGGACCTTTTCCAGACGCCCCTTGATCTGCCGCAGGCGAACCCGCAGAAGACGCCGGTCGGTTTCCAACTGGGTTTCACCCGGACCGCGCAGACCGATACCGCCTTTCTGCCGCTCAAGGTGAGTCCAGCCGCGAACCAGTCGCGTACTCATGTAATCAAGCTGGGCCAGTTCGACCTGGAGCTTGCCTTCATGGGTGCGGGCGCGTTGGGCGAAGATATCGAGAATCAGACCGGTACGGTCAATCACGCGACACTCGAAAACACGTTCGAGGTTACGTTCCTGACTGGGCGTGAGGACGGAATTGAAAATAACCAGATCGACCTTCTCGGCTTTGACCTGGTCGCGCAGTTCCTCGACCTTGCCACTGCCAATCAGGTATTTGGCGGTTGGCCGATGACGCGGCACGTTAACAAACGCGACGGTCTCGGCGCCGGCCGAAATTGCCAACTCCTGAAACTCCTGCGGATCTTCGCGCGCCTCAGGGTCCTGACCATCCAAGTGAACGAGAATGGTTCGTTCACCACCACCGTGGCGCTCAAAGAACAAAGGAGACTCCTATCAGGCGTTACCTGGCTCAGCGTCAGCTTGTTCGGATTCGGTTGCGCTAGGCAGACGAATTGGACGAACCGGCACCACTGTAGAGATCGCGTGTTTGTAGACCATCTGGCTGACGGTGTTTTTCAGCAGGATAACGAACTGGTCGAACGACTCGATCGTGCCTTGCAGTTTGATTCCGTTGACCAGATAGATGGAAACCCCCACTTTCTCTTTACGCAATGTATTCAAGTAAGGGTCTTGTAGCGAATGCCCTTTTGACATGTGCCGCACTCCTTTAAGGATTCAATAATAAAAATAGGTAAAAAAATGGCTTAGGCCGTCACACCCCCAAGGATAGACGGCAATTGCAAGGACTCAGCTCAATATGGAGACCGTTCCCAGGTATTTCAAGGCGCGTGGCAGATTGTCGCAATCGAGGCTGTCCAGCCAGTGTAAATCAGCCCAACTGCGTAGCCAGGTGAACTGGCGCTTCGCCAATTGGCGCGTGGCAATGATCCCACGTTCCTGCATCTCGGCTGACGTCAGCTTGCCATCCAGGTAATCCCAGACTTGTCGGTAACCTACAGCGCGTATAGACGGCAACCCGGCATGCAGGTCACTTCTTTTACGCAGGGCTACGACCTCGTCAATGAATCCCTGTTCCAACATTTGTGTGAATCTTTGTTTAATACGCTCATGCAGTACCTGACGATTCGCCGGAGCGATAGCCAAGTTCGCGACAGTATAGGGCAATTGTGGGCGACCCGAAGCGCCTGCTTCAGTACTTTGCGCAGATTGTCGCGCGCGGTGTTCGGTCATGCTCTGGCCGCTGACCCGATAAACTTCCAGCGCCCGACTGAGTCGCTGCGGGTCATTGGGGTGAATTCGTGCTGCCGACACCGGATCAATGACCGCCAACTGATCGTGCAGGGCTTGCCAGCCAAGGCGTGCAGCCTCTTCCTCGATTTCAGCGCGGATCTGCGGATCGGCCGCAGGCATATCGGCCAGACCTTCGAGCAAAGCCTTGTAATAGAGCATTGTGCCGCCGACCAGCAGCGGAATATTGCCGCGTGCGGTGATCTCGGCCATGGCCTGCAGGGCATCCCGGCGAAAATCAGCCGCCGAATAGGCCTCGACCGGATCAAGAATGTCGATCAACCGATGAGGAAACTCGGCCAACAGCTCCTTCGAAGGCTTGGCCGTGCCGATGTCCATGCCGCGGTAAACCAGCGCCGAGTCGACGCTGATCAACTCGCACGGCAGGACCTTGGTCAGCTCGATAGCCAGATCAGTCTTGCCCGCAGCGGTCGGGCCCATCAGGAATATCGCTGGAGGGAGTTGGCTCATCAACGACCGCGCAAGAACAGTTTGTCCAGATCATCCAGGCCCAGTTGGGTCCAGGTTGGTCGGCCATGGTTGCATTGACCGCTGCGCTCGGTGTTTTCCATGTCCCGCAGCAGACCGTTCATTTCCGGCAAGGCCAGGCGTCGGTTGGCGCGAATAGCGCCATGGCAGGCCATGGTTCCGAGCAGTTCGTTCAGGTGTGCCTGAATCCGGTCACTGGTGCCGTATTCCATCAGGTCCGCCAATACGTCGTGAACCAGACGATTGGCTTCGGCCTGCTTGAGCAAGGCCGGAATCTGCCGGATCGCCAGGGTTTCCGGACCCAGACGCTGAAGTTCAAAACCGAGGCGCTGGAACCAGCTGACGTGCTCTTCGGCGCAATCGGCTTCACGCTGGCTGACGGCAATCGACTCTGGCACCAGCAGCGGTTGGCCGCTCAGGCCTTCGCTGGCCATCGCGACTTTCAGCCGCTCGTACATGATCCGCTCATGCGCGGCGTGCATGTCCACCAGCACCAGCCCCTGGGCGTTTTCCGAAAGAATGTAGATGCCTTTGAGCTGTGCCAGCGCATACCCCAGCGGCGGAATATCGCCCTGACCGTCTGGCAGCGCCGTGGCGTTCGCTTCCGGCAATGGCGCAAAAAACTCGCGATAGGCAGCCTGCGCTTCGGCCACCGGCACGCCCGACTGCGGACGCGGTGTGTATTGATACTGATAACCGGCGCCGGCGCCCGAGCCTGCCGTCGTATTAAAGGACGGCTGTGCCTGCGGCTGCTCGAGCAACGCATTGGCCGCCAGACGCATTTCACCTTGCGGGCCGAACTCGCCGGCTTCGATACCGGTCGGCCTGACTATGGCTGTCGCGACAGGCGCAGCCAAATGATCTTCCGGACGCACGTCGCCCAAGGCGCGGTGCAAGGTGCCATAGAGGAAGTCGTGGACCATGCGCCCGTCACGGAAGCGCACTTCGTGTTTGGTCGGGTGCACGTTGACGTCGACGCCCGCCGGATCGACTTCGAAAAACAGCACGAACGTCGGATGCCGACCGTTGAACAGCACGTCGCGATAGGCCTGGCGCACCGCGTGGGCCACCAGTTTGTCGCGCACCGCACGGCCATTCACAAAAAAATACTGCAAGTCCGCCTGGCTACGGTTAAAGGTCGGCAACCCGACCCAGCCCCACAGATGAAGGCCATTGCGCTCGATCTCGATTGGCAGCGCCTGCTCCAGGAAGCCCGCTCCGCAGATCGCCGCCACACGCCGGGCGCGAGCCGCGTCGTCATGGGCTTCGTGCAGGCTGAGGATGGTCTTGCCGTTATGGCGCAGATGGAACGCCACGTCGAAGCGCGCCAGCGCCAGACGCTTGATCACTTCTTGCAGGTGATCGAATTCGGTTTTTTCGGTCTTGAGGAACTTGCGCCGCGCCGGAGTATTGAAGAACAAGTCGCGCACTTCAACCGAGGTGCCCACCGGGTGGGCGGCCGGCTGGACGCGAGGCGCCATGTCCCGGCCTTCGGTCTCGACCTGCCAGGCCTGATCGGCACCTCGGGTACGGGACGTCAGGGTCAGACGCGCCACGGAGCTGATCGACGCGAGGGCCTCACCGCGAAACCCGAGGCTCATCACCTGCTCGAGGTCTTCAAGATTGCGAATTTTGCTGGTGGCATGTCGCGCCAGCGCCAGCGGCAAGTCATCGGAGGAGATCCCGCTGCCATCGTCGCGAACCCGCAGCAGCTTGACGCCACCCTGCTCGACATCGACGTCGATACGTTTGGCGCCGGAGTCGAGGCTGTTTTCCAGCAGCTCCTTGATCACCGAAGCCGGGCGCTCAACCACCTCACCGGCGGCAATCTGGTTCGCCAGTCGCGGGCTGAGCAGCTCGATACGCGCTGCGGTGTTCACGGCGTCGCTCATTCCTTGGCCGCCAATTCGGTGCCCGGGATGTTCAGGTGCTGGCCGATTTTCAGTTCGTCGGATTGCAGGCCGTTGGCGCTGCGCAGAGTCGCCGGCGAGACCTGATAACGCACCGCGATCATCGCCAGGGTTTCACCTGGACGCACCGTGTGGTCACGCGGCCCCTGGGCGATCTTGCCGGAATCGCGCAGCCAGCCGATGTAGGTGCCCGGTGGCGGGTTCTGCTGGAAGAACTGGCGCACACCCGCGCTGATCGAACGGGCCAGCGCTTGCTGGTGACCAGACGCCGCCAGTTTCGAGGCTTCGTTGGCGTTGGAGATAAACCCGGTTTCCACCAGGATCGATGGAATGTCCGGCGATTTCAGCACCATGAATCCGGCCTGCTCGACGCGCTGCTTGTGCAACGAGGTGACCCGGCCAATGTTGCTCAAGACCTTCTGGCCGACGTTCAGGCTGGAAGTCAGCGACGCGGTCATCGACAGATCAAGCAGTACGCCGGCAAGCATCTTGTCCTTGTCGTCGAGGCTGACGTTGCCGGCACCGCCGATCAGGTCGGAGCGGTTTTCGCTGTCGGCCAGCCAACGCGCGGTCTCGGACGTTGCGCCGCGCTCGGACAAGGCGAATACCGAAGCGCCGAACGCTGCGGCGGAGGGTGCCGCGTCGGCGTGAATCGAGACGAACAGGTCGGCACCCTTCTTGCGGGCGATCTCGGTACGGCCACGCAATGGAATGAAGTAGTCGCCGGTACGGGTCAGCTCGGCCCGGAAGCCTTTCATGCCGTTGACCTGGCGCTGCAGCTCGCGAGCGATGGCCAGCACCACGTCTTTTTCGTGCTGGCCACGGGAACCGGAAGCCCCCGGGTCCTCGCCGCCGTGTCCGGCATCGATGACCACGATGATGTCGCGCTTACCGGCCGGAGCAGGCGGCAGTTTGATTGCTGGCTCAACCGGAGCCACCGGCACCGCAGGCACAGTGGCAACGGTTGGGGCCGGGGTCGGTGCGGGCGGTGGCGCGGCATCGGCGGCGTTGTCGAACAGGTCGACCACCAGGCGATTGCCGTACTGCGCATTCGGCGCCAGCACGAAGCTCTTCGGGGTAACGGCTTTTTTCAGGTCGATGACCACCCGCAGATCGGTCGGCGTGCGCTGAGCCGAACGCATGTCGGTAATCGGGGTATTGGCGGTAGAGACCTTCAGCGGCGCGCCAAGGACGGCGCCATTGATGTCGATCACCAGACGATCCGGGGACGTCAGGGTAAAGACGCTGTGCTGGACCGGGCCGGACAGGTCAAACACCAGTCGGGTGTTATCCGGTGCCCGCCACAAGCGAACACTGTTGACCTTTGTCGCGGCCACAGCGTCGACGGCCAGTGCCGTAAGCAGCATTCCTACGACAGCAACCAACGCGCGAAAGCGCATACCTAACCCCATCATTTATTTGAATTCCAATGCCAAAGCGGCACACCAAGACTCGCCACGCAAACCCTGGGGCGACAGATTCAGCGAACGCCCGCTGTCATGCGGGCTAATGGTAATGGTCAGGTCGGGCTTTGGCAAAAAGCCTGCACCCTTCTGGGGCCACTCGATCAGACACAGTGCATCGTCTTCGAGGTAGTCACGAATGCCAAGAAACTCCAGCTCCTCCGGATCGACCAGTCGATACAGGTCAAAATGGAAGGCGCGAATGTCGCCGATCTCGTAGGGCTCAACCAAGGTAAAGGTCGGACTTTTTACTGCGCCAACATGCCCCAAACCGCGAATAATGCCCCGCGACAGGGTGGTTTTACCCGCCCCAAGGTCACCGTCCAGAAAGATGATGCCGTGCCCTTTGGTCACTTGAGCGATACGGTTGCCCAACGCGACCATGGCGTCTTCATTGGCCAGATACAGGGTTACTTCAGACACGGTGCTTGCTCCTCCAGCAACTGACGAATGGCGGGAATCAGATCACTGGCCGCCAGCCCACGGCCCGTTTTACCTTCACGCTCGCCGGCGTTGGCGTGCAGCCAGACCGCCAGGCAAGCTGCATCGAATGCATTCATGCCCTGGGCCAGCAAGGCGCCGACCAGTCCGGCCAGCACATCCCCCAGACCCGCGGCAGCCATGGCCGGGTGGCCTTGATGACACAGCGCCAAACGACCATCGGGACTGGCAATCAGGCTGCCGGCCCCTTTGAGAATGACGGTGGTTGTGTATTTTTTGCTCAATGCATGGGCCGCGGCGGGGCGATCGGCTTGAACCTCGGCCGTGGAAATCCCCAATAACCGCGCCGCTTCCCCCGGATGCGGAGTGATCACGCAATCCTTTGGCAGGCGCACATCACCCCGGCTCAGCAAATTCAGCGCATCGGCGTCCCAGACCTGCGGTAACGGGGCGTTGGCCGCTGCCGACAACAAACTGCGACCCCACGCGCCCTTGCCGAGCCCCGGTCCGACCACCAGCACACTGGCCTGGCCGAGCGGGTCCATCAGTTGGTTGGCCGAGTGAACGCCCAGCACCATGACTTCGGGCACCCGCGCCAATGCGGCCGGTACATGTTCACTGCGGGTCGCCAGAGACACCATGCCCGCGCCGCTGCGCAGGGCACTTTGGGCGCTCAAGAGAATGGCGCCGCCGAAACCCCGATCGCCACCGATCAGCAGGACGTGACCGAATCGGCCTTTGTGAGCGCTCGGTGCCCGAGCTGCCAGCCGCGGCAGGTTGTCTGGATTCAGGTGATAAGCACTGACGGTGCTTTCAGCAACGATCTGCGTGTCGGCTTGCAGATCGTTGAACTGCAACTCCCCCACCTGATCCGCCGCATCGCCGGTGAACAGCCCAAGCTTGAGGCCGATGTACGTCACGGTGAGGTCGGCCTGAACCGCAACCCCGAGGACTCGCCCGGTATCGGCGCACAGACCGGACGGGATATCCACCGCCGCAACGGGCAGGCCACAGGCATTGATCGCCTCGATCGCAGCAACATAGGGTTCGCGCACCTCACCGCTCAGGCCGGTGCCCAGCAGCGCATCCAGCACCACCCCACGCAGTTCGATGGCAGGTGACCAGGCCTCGACGACAACCCCGGCGGCCAGCGCTTCGGCATATGCCAGCGCGGCATCGCCCTGCAAGCGCGACGGTTCAACCACCGCCAGCACTCGCACCTGCCAACCGGCACGCAACGCCAGTACCGCCACCAGATAACCGTCCCCGGCGTTATTGCCGTGGCCCGCCAACACACTGAGCTCAGTGGCCGTCGGCCAGTGCCGGACCAACGCTCGCCATGTGGCACGAGCCGCCCGATGCATCAGTTCGAAGCCCGTTGTCCCGGCCGCAATCAGCCGCGCGTCGAGCGCACGGACCTGTGCGGCGCTGTACAGTGCGTCGGGTAAATGGTGTTTTGTCTGCGGCATGCGTCTTCAAGCTCCGATGTCTGGCAGAATTATACGCACCTCAGCTCCGGTTTCCCCTGCCTCATGCCTGCAATTACCACAGATCTTCCTGCTCTCGCCCAATCGATCAAGGACTGGGGCCGCGAGTTGGGCTTTCAACAAGTCGGCATCAGTGGTCTGGACCTGGCTGAGCATGAACAACACCTGGAGCGCTGGCTCGAAGCCGGCTACCACGGCGAAATGGATTACATGGGCGCCCACGGCAGCAAACGCTCACACCCGGAAGAACTGGTGCCGGGCACATTGCGGGTGGTTTCACTGCGCATGGACTACCTGCCGGGCGACACTGAAATGGCCAAGCGCCTGGGCCAACCGGAAAAAGCCTACGTCTCGCGCTATGCCTTGGGCCGCGACTATCACAAGCTGATCCGCAAACGCGTGCAGCAACTGGCCGAGAAGATTCAGCAGGTCATCGGCCCTTTCGGCTACAGGGCTTTCGTCGACAGCGCCCCGGTGCTGGAAAAAGCCATCGCCGAACAGGCCGGTCTCGGCTGGATCGGCAAAAACACCTTGGTACTGAACCGCAAGGCCGGCAGTTACTTCTTTTTGAGCGAGCTGTTCGTCGACCTGCCGCTGCCGGTCGACCCACCTCACAGCACCGAGCACTGCGGACGCTGCACGGCGTGCCTGGACATCTGCCCGACCAAGGCCTTCGTCGGCCCCTATGTGTTGGACGCCCGCCGCTGCATTTCGTACCTGACCATCGAGCTGAAAACGGCGATCCCCGAAGATTTGCGACCACTGATCGGCAATCGGGTGTTCGGTTGCGATGATTGCCAGATCGTTTGTCCGTGGAACCGCTTCGCCCGTCCGTCCGGCGAAAGCGACTTCAAACCGCGACACAACCTCGACAACGCCGAGTTGGCCGAACTGTTCATGTGGGATGAAGAGAAATTCCTGAGCAGCACCGAAGGCTCACCGCTGCGCCGCGCCGGTTATGAGCGCTGGCTGCGTAACCTGGCCGTCGGACTTGGCAATGCGCCTTCAACGATTCCGGTGCTGGAAGCCCTGAAGGCGCGGGCCGATTACCCATCGGAGTTGGTACGCGAGCATGTGCAATGGGCGCTGAAACAACACGGACTCGCGTAGGAGCTCTGGTGTCAGGCTTCGTCGTTGTAGACGAACTTGGGCATTTCCCAGTGGAAACGAATCGCCAGCAAGCGCAGCAGGAAGCCGCCAAACAAGGTGATCAGAATCGCCTGTTCGTCGGGTAATTGCAGGTAAAGGCAGAGCATGTAGCACCAGGCGGCAGCGAACGAGACGCTGGCGTAGAGCTCGCGACGGAAGATCAGCGGGATGTCGTTGCAGAAGATGTCGCGCAGGATGCCGCCGAACACTCCGGTGATCACCCCGCTGACCGACGCCACCAACATGCCGTGGCCCGTTTCCAGCGCAATCATGCAGCCGATCAGGGTAAACGCCACCAACCCTACGGCGTCGAGTACCAGGAACAGCGAGCGCAGATGGCGCATCCAGCGTGCGGTAAAGACCGTGAGCATTGCCGCAGCCGAGGTCAACACCAGGTATTCCGGGTGTTTGACCCAGGTCAGCGGATAGTGCCCGAGCAGCACGTCACGCACCGAACCACCGCCCAGCGCCGTCACGCAGGCGATCAGCACCACGCCAAACCAGTCCATGCCACGCCGACCGGCAGACAACGCCCCAGTCATGGCTTCAGCGGTAATGGCAATCAGGTAGAGCATCAGCAACATGGCGGCGGTCCTTACGAGAAGGCGCGCAGTCTACTCAGATCGTCGGGGCACCAAAAGAGGGCGCAGGAGCATTCACCTACAACCTGTGGCGAGGGGGCTTGCCCCCGTTGGGCGGCGAAGCAGCCCCAAAACCTGCGATCGCATTTCATCAGGCATATCGCATTGGCTGATTTCACGACTGCTCCGCAGCCGAACGGGGGCTAGCCCCCTCGCCACACTAGCCCTCAATACTTGGGTATCAGAACTTGATGAAATGCGTGCGGTAGTGCTGCAACTCGGCGATCGACTCGCGGATATCGTCCAGCGCCAGGTGCGTGCTGCCCTTCTTGAAGCTGTCGCGTACGTCCGGAGCCCAGCGTGCGGCCAGCTCCTTCAAGGTCGAGACGTCGAGGTTGCGGTAGTGGAAGTAGCTTTCCAGCGCCTTCATGTGCGTATAGAGGAAGCGCCGGTCCTGGCAAATGCTGTTGCCGCAGATCGGCGACGTGCCCTTCGGCACCCACTTTTCCAGGAAGGCGATGGTCTGGGCTTCCGCTTCAGCCATACTGATGCGGCTGTCGCGTACCCGCTGGGTCAGGCCGGAGCCACCGTGTTGACGGGTGTTCCACTCGTCCATGCCCGCCAGGATCTCGTCGCTGTGGTGAATGGCGATCACCGGGCCTTCGGCCAAGGTGTTGAGATTGCTGTCGGTGACAATGGTGGCCATCTCGATGATGACATCGGTGTCAGGGTTCAGACCGGTCATTTCCAGATCGATCCAAATCAGGTTCTGCGGGTTTTGCATGTGTCGGCTCCTCGGCGTAGGCATGCAGTTTAGCCTAGAGGACTCTCGGGGCGTGCTAAACTCGCGGCCGTTTTACCTAATCGCTGCATTATCCACACGGAACACCCATGGCCAAACGCCAACTCAATCGTCGTCAAAACTGGCGCATCGAAAAGATTCAAGGTGAGCGCGCTGCACGCGCCGCCAAACGCGAATCCTCCGCCGTCGAAGCGCTCGAGGGCGGCGACCTTGGCCCCGAGCAGACGGGCCTGGTGATCGCTCACTTCGGCGTTCAGGTCGAGGTCGAAGCCCGCGACGGCGAACTGGCCGGCCAGGTGTTCCGCTGCCATTTGCGGGCCAACCTGCCTGCGCTGGTGACCGGCGACCAGGTGGTCTGGCGCGCCGGCAACCAGGGCATCGGCGTGATCGTCGCGCAATTGCCGCGCAAAACCGAGCTTTGCCGTCCCGACAGTCGTGGCCAGCTCAAGCCGGTCGCAGCCAACGTCGACATGATCGTGATCGTCTTCGCCCCGCTCCCCGAACCTCATGCCAACCTGATCGACCGCTACCTGGTCGCTGCCGAACACGCCGGTATTCGCCCGCTGCTGTTGCTCAATAAGTTCGACCTGATCGACGAGCAGAATGCCCCGGCGCTGAATGCCTTGCTGGCGGTCTACCGCACGCTGGGTTACCCGGTGCTGGAAGTCTCGGCGCACCATGGCAATGGCATGGAGCAGTTGCAGGAACAACTGGACGGGCGCATCAGTGTGTTCGTTGGTCAGTCCGGCGTCGGCAAGTCCTCGCTGGTCAACAGCCTGCTGCCGGAAGTCGAAACCCGTGTCGGCCCGCTGTCCGAGCTGTCCGGCCAGGGCACCCACACCACCACCACCGCGCGATTGTTCCACTTCCCCGGCGGCGGTGAGCTGATCGACTCCCCGGGTATTCGGGAATTCGGCCTGGGCCACGTCAGCCGTGCCGACGTAGAAGCCGGTTTCATCGAGTTCAACGACCTGATCGGCACCTGCCGCTTCCGCGACTGCAAGCACGACCGCGAACCCGGTTGCGCCCTGCTCAAGGCACTGGAAGAAGGTCGCGTGCAACAGCAGCGCATGAATAGCTACCGCTCGATCATCGCCAGCCTGCCGGAAACCAGCTATTAACCAGAGCGCTCAGCAACCCCGACACTGAAGGCTGCTGACCGCCCACTGGCGCACCGACAGACAATAAAAAGCCGCGATCATCGCGGCTTTTTATTGGGTCACTGCTTGGGTGGCCCGGCCGGTTTGGCCGGGTCGCCGGCTTTCGGTGCCGGAGCGTCGAACAGGTTCAAGCGTTCCCGAAGCTCGTGTGCCGGCAAGGGTTCCTTGTCCGCCGGCAAGGCGTTCGGATCGGCAGGGACGGCAGGCACTTCACCCGGAGCGCCCTGCCCCGGTGTCGGTGTTGGTGCCGGTTCCGCGCCTTGTTCACCCTCGATGGCGCGCTGGGCCTTCTTGGTCAGCACGACGATGTCGATGCGGCGGTTGACCGGATTGAGCGGATTTTTGCGATCGAACAACGTCGACGAAGCGTAACCCACCACCCGCGCCACTTGCTGTTCCGGATAGCTGCCCGCGACCAGCGCCCGGCGAGCGGCGTTGGCACGGTTGGCCGAAAGCTCCCAGTTGCCGAACTCACCGGTGCCCGCATAAGGCTTGGCGTCGGTGTGACCACCGATGCTGATCTTGTTCGGCACCGCTTTGATGGTGTCAGCCATGGCCAGCAGAATGTCTTCGAAGTATGGTTTCAAGCGCGCACTGCCGGAGTCGAACATCGGCCGATTTTCGGAATCGATGATCTGGATGCGCAAGCCATCCGGGGTGATTTCGAAAAGAATCTGATCCTTGAACTTCTGCAACTGCGGGTTTTCTTCGACCTTGTTCTGCAGCTCTTGCAGCAACAGTTCCAGACGCTCGTGCTCGACCTGTTCGGCCATGCCTTCGACCTGCTCGGTATCGACGGTGACCTTGTCCGGTTGCGGCTGCGACTTGACCTCGGGGTTGAGAGTCTTGTCCGGCGCCAGCACCGGCGTGCCGCCCAGGTCGATAATGAACGGCGTACCGCTTTCAGAGAAGCCGATCGGGTCCTTGAAGTAACCGGCAATGGCGATCTTCTGTTCCGGTGTGGCGGTGGATAGCAGCCACAGCACCAGGAAGAACGCCATCATTGCCGTCGCGAAGTCAGCAAAGGCGATTTTCCACGCGCCCCCGTGATGCCCGCCAGCAATGCGCTTGACGCGCTTGATGATTATCGGCTGATTATTTTCCATGACTTAACGACCGCGAACCGCTTGTTCCAGCTCAGCGAAGCTCGGACGGTGTGCCGGGTACAGAACCTTGCGCCCGAACTCCACCGCCAGCGATGGCGGCATGCCGGAAGCCGAAGCCACCAGCGAAGCCTTGATGGCTTCGTAGATGTTCAGCTCTTCCTTGGCATCGTGAGCCAGGGAGTGCGCCAGCGGGCCAAAGAAACCGTAGGCCGCGAGAATACCGAAGAAGGTACCGACCAGTGCGGCACCTACGTGCAGACCGATGGACTTCTGATCGCCCTCACCCAGCGAGGCCATGGTCACCACGATACCGAGTACCGCCGCAACGATACCGAAGCCGGGCATGGCATCGGCGATACCGTTGACCGCGTGGGATGGGTGCTCGAGGTCTTCTTTGAGGCTGTACAACTCCATGTCGAACAGGCCTTCAAGCTCGTGCGGCGCCATGTTGCCGGACGACATGATGCGCAAGTAATCGCAGATGAACGCGGTCATGCGGTCGTCTTTGAGAACCGCCGGGTACTTGGCAAAAATCGGGCTGGCAGCGGCGTCTTCAATATCGCCTTCAATGGCCATCATGCCTTCGCGACGGCTCTTGTTGAGTATCTCGTAGATCAGGCCCAGCACCTCCAGGTAGAAGGTGTGATTGAAACGCGAACTGAACATGCCCAAGGATTTCTTGAGCACGTGCATCGTCATGTGACCGGGGTTGGCCTGAAGGAATGCACCCAGCGCCGCACCGCCGATGATCATCACCTCGAAAGGCTGAATCAGGGCGGCAATCTTGCCGTGGGAAAGCACGTATCCGCCGAGCACGCTCGCGAATACGACGATGATGCCGATAATTTTAGCCATAGGTAGAAGGTACTTACTTAAGTCGGGTTCAAGGTCATATTCGGAAGTTAAAAAATCTCTTCTTCTACTTATCGGCAAAACTGCGCCAGACTATAGCCAGTTAAGGCGAAAAGCTAATTTGGCCCGCTCCGGGCGTGTTTAATGCAGACGATGATCGCGCCCAACCATGGCTAATGAAACGACCGTTCCAACTGCTGGACCGACCACACTCGAAGGCTGGGTCAAGCTGCTCGATGGCGTAACCTTGCCCGTGCCGCGAGCCAGCCATGATCGCGTCTGCAAGGCTATCGCCGACAATCGCAGCTCGTTGCGCGATATTGCCGAACTGATGCAAGGCAGCCCGGCCCTGGCCCTCAGCGTCATCCGCGAAGCCAATCGCCACACCCACGGCAGCATGAGCGAGCCCAGCGAGAACCTGGAAGTGGCGATCAACCGCCTCGGTCTCAAGCGCACAGAAGAACTGCTCGCGCGCCTGCCTGCCCTGCCCGAGAACGAAATCCCGCCGGCCCTGCGCCAACTTCAATTGATCAGCCTGCACGCGACCCAGCAGGCCAACGGTTTTTTTGCCAGTCGCCTGGCGCGGCTCTGGCAGGACATCCACTGGGGTAGCCTGCTGTTCCTCTCGCCGTTCTGGCCACTGGCCCTGACCTTCCCGCAACTGCTGGAAGACTGGGAACTGCGGGTCCTGCACAAGCGCGAGCCAGCACGCAAGGTCGAAAAAGAATTGTTCGGCGTACGCCTGCTGGAACTCGGCCAGGCACTGGTGGAAGTCTGGCGCCTGCCCATCTGGGTAGGACAAGGCTATCGATTGCTGCTGGATGAACAACGCGAGCTGGCGAAAGTCGTGCATATCGCCCGCGACGCCGAGCACCCGTTGCGCCAGCAAAACCGCCTTGATGACGACCCGACGCTGCGCCGCTGGCTCAACCAACCGGCCAACACGGTGTTGCTGGCCAACGGTCTGGCGTTATCGGCACAGCAAGCCTGGAGCAGCCCTCACTGCCTGCGCTGGCAGTTGCTGACCAGCCTCTACCTGCAAATGCCGATGGACGAGGTCCAGCAGCAACTGCACCAGCAAGCCGCACTCAGCGCCCGCAACCATGCCATGCCGGACCTTTGGCATCCCGCCGGGGCATTGCTCTGGCCGTGGGACGAGCGACGCCTTCATCGCGGCCAGCTTCCGGCGCCAGCCCCCACCGCCGAAGACCTGACAAAGTGGCGCAAGCAATGCGCAGAACTGCTGGCGGAGCCGAGCCGCTTTACCAATGCCATGCACCTGACCACCTTCGCCCGGGACGCGCTGGTTGCCTGCGGCATGCGTCGGGTGATGATTCTGATGGCTGATCGCACGCACAGCCAATTGCGCGTGCACCAGATTCACGGCCTGCCTAAAGAAGCCGCGATGCTGAACTTTGTGGTCAGCCAGAGCACCGTGCTGCAACGCTTGCTCTCGCAACAGGCTCAGGTGCGGCTGACGCCAGTCAACAACGCACAGTTTTCAGCCTTGCTGCCTGCCAGCCTGCGCGCACTGTTCGGTGGCGAGCACCTGCTGCTGCGTTCACTGGTCAACAATGGCCGGGTGATCATGCTGGTCGTGGCGGACCAGGGCGGCGGTCCATTTTCGGAAATCACCGTGCAAGCCTTCGGCAAAACCGCACAGTGCATCGAAAAAGCCCTGCACAGCTTTAGCCACCGCGGCCAATAGCCGTTGCGCTACAATCCTTCCCTTTGTGCTCTGGAGACCTCACATGTCTGACTTCTCTGGCTTGTCGCTGGTCATCGAGCCGAGCGACCTGCTCGCCCGTCTCGATGCTCGCGAACTGATCCTGGTCGACCTGACCAGCAGCGCCCGCTACGCCGAAGGCCATATTCCCGGCGCGCGCTTCGTCGACCCCAAACGGACTCAACTGGGTCATCCGCCGGCACCGGGCCTGCTGCCGCCACAGGCTGCACTTGAAGCCCTGTTCGGCGAACTGGGGCATAACCCGGACGCGGTCTACGTGGTCTACGACGATGAAGGCGGCGGTTGGGCCGGACGCTTCATCTGGTTGCTGGATGTCATCGGCCACAGCAACTACCACTATGTGGACGGCGGCCTGCTGGCCTGGCTGGCGGAAGGCTTGCCGGTTTCAACCGAGGTTCCAGCGGCTGTCGGCGGCCCGGTTGCACTGACCTTGCACGACGAGCCCACCGCTACCCGCGAATACCTGCAAAGCCGTCTTGGCGCCGCCGACCTGGCAATCTGGGACGCACGCGGGCCGCTGGAATATTCCGGCGAGAAAGTCCTCGCCGCCAAGGGCGGACACATCCCCGGCGCAGTCAATTTCGAATGGACCGCCGGCATGGACAAGACCCGCAACTTGCGCATCCGCACCGATATGCCGCAGATCCTTGAACAGCTCGGGATCAGCAAAGACAAAGAAGTGATTACCCACTGCCAGACCCACCATCGCTCTGGCTTCACCTATCTGGTGGCCAAGGCGCTCGGTTATCCGCGGGTCAAAGGCTACGCCGGCTCCTGGGGCGAATGGGGCAACCACCCCGACACGCCTGTTGAGATTCAAGGTTCTTAAGGACAGTTAATGAAAAAGCGTTTGTTTATCCTCAGCCAGTACCTGCTGCCTCATCACCTGCTCTCGCGTCTGGCCGGCTGCATTGCCGAATGCCGCGTGCGCTGGTTCAAGAATGCCTTCACCGCCTGGTTCGCCAAGCGTTATCAGGTGGACATGTCGCAAGCGCTGGTCGAGGACCTGACCGCTTACGAACACTTCAACGCGTTCTTCACCCGCGCACTGAAAGATGGCGCCCGCCCGCTGGACCAGACCCCGGGCGCAATCCTCAGCCCGGCTGACGGTGCCGTCAGCCAGCTCGGCCCGATCGAGCATGGTCGAGTGTTCCAGGCCAAGGGCCACAGTTTCAGCGTGCTGGAATTGCTCGGCGGTGATACGGCAAACGCTGCGCCGTTCATGGGCGGCGATTTCGCCACTATTTACCTGTCGCCCAAAGACTACCATCGCGTACACATGCCGCTGGCCGGCACCCTGCGCGAAATGGTCTACATTCCGGGCCGGATCTTCTCGGTCAACCAGACCACCGCGGAAAACGTTCCAGAGTTGTTCGCCCGCAACGAGCGCGTCGCGTGCATCTTCGACACCGAGCGCGGGCCAATGGCTGTGGTATTGGTCGGTGCGATGATCGTCGCTTCGATCGAAACCGTCTGGGCCGGGCTGGTAACGCCACCCAAGCGCGAACTGAAAACCTTCCGCTACGACGAAGCTGCCCGCGCGCCGATTCACCTGGAAAAAGGTGCCGAGCTGGGTCGCTTCAAACTGGGTTCGACGGCGGTTGTGCTATTTGGCCCGAATCAAGTGAAGTGGGCTGAAGAGCTGGCGGCTGGTTCGCCAGTGATGATGGGCCAAGGCATGGGCTCGCCGAACGCCTGATCTGCACGCAGATCCAATGTGGGAGCGGCGGTGCGGCGATCCGACTTGCTCGCGAAGAGGCCATAACATTCAACATCTCTGTTGACTGTTACACCGTCTTCGCGAGCAAGCCCGCTCCCACACAAGCTTGCTCCACACAAACTGCGTGGTGTTACAGCTGACCGTCGCGGTCTCTGAAGCCCAGTAGATACAGCACGCCATCCAGACCCAGGGTCGAAATCGCCTGCTTGGCCGACTGTTTGACCAGCGGCTTGGCACGGAACGCCACGCCCAGACCTGCAATTGCCAGCATCGGCAAATCGTTGGCACCGTCGCCGACGGCAATGGTCTGCTCCAGACGCAAGCCTTCCTTGTGCGCCAGCTCACGCAGCAAATCGGCTTTGCGCTGTGCATCGACGATTGGCTCGACAGCCACACCGGTCACTTTGCCGTCGACCACTTCCAGTTCATTGGCGAACACATAGTCGATGCCCAGCTTGGCTTGCAGCTGTTTGGCAAAGTAAGTGAAACCGCCCGACAGAATGGCCGTCTTGTAGCCCAGGCGCTTGAGTTCGGCGAACAAGGTTTCAGCGCCTTCGGTCAGGCGCAGGGAGGCCCCGATCGAGTCCAGCACGCTGACGTCCAGCCCTTTGAGCAAGGCCAGGCGCTCCTTGAAGCTGGCGCGGAAATCCAGTTCGCCGGCCATCGCCCGCTCGGTGATTTCCGACACTTTCTCGCCCACCCCGGCCGCCTTGGCCAGCTCGTCGATGACTTCGGCTTCGATCAGTGTCGAATCCATGTCGAATACCGCCAGACGACGATTGCGACGGAACAGCGAATCTTCCTGGAAGGCGATATCGACGTTCAGCTCCTGGGCCACGCTGAGGAACTCGGCACGCAGGGCCTGCGGATCGGCCGCTTCGCCACGCACGGAAAACTCAATACAGCCCTTGCCCTTGTCAGCTGGAGTGTCCAGTGGCATACGTCCGGACAGACGGTCGATGTGATCGATGTTCAGCCCGTATTTGGCAGTGATCGAACTCACGCGCTGCAACTGCTCGGCCGTCACTTTGCGGGTCAGCAAGGTCACAATGTGGCGTTTCTTGCCTTGAGCGCCGACCCACAGCTGGTAATCCTCTTCGGAGACCGGCGTGAAACGCACCTGTTGCCCCAGCTCATAGGCCTTGAACAGGATGTCCTTGAGCACCGACGAACCCTGTTCGGTATCGGGAATTTCAACCAGGATGCCGAACGACAACGTGTCGTGGATCACCGCCTGACCGATGTCGAGAATGTTCACACCACCCTGGGCCAGTACACCGGTAATGGCCGCAGTCAGACCCGGACGGTCGACTCCCGTGATGTTTATCAGGACGATTTCGCGCAAGGCGCACCCCCGCAAGTGGAAAAAAACCGCATTCTACCCACTTTCAGTGACCATCGGGCACAGCGAGCGCTTTGCCGGTCTGGGGCCTGTCGCTATACTGCGCGTCAACTTCACGGACAAAAGAGCCGAGCTCAGTGAACCGGCCTACGCCAGTTAAAACCGATAACTTCTTTCTGCTGATCTTCCGGGCACTGCGCCATCGCCGTGTACCGATTGCATTGCGCATTGCCAGCCATAACGTGATCCTGGTCGCATTGGCCCTGGTGATCTACGCCTGCGTGATGGGTCTGCAGTTCAAACAGGCCATGCACGAGCAAGCGGATGCCCTCGGCCAGAGCCTGACTACCCAGACAGCGATGTCGGCGACCGAACTGTTGGTGTCCAACGACATCCTCAGCCTCAACGTATTGCTGAACAACCTGACCAAGAACCCGTTGGTGGCTCACGCGGCTATTTATAGCGTGGACAACCGGATTCTCGCCGAGGCCGGACAGCGCCCCAAGCATGGCTTGCTGGGCGAAGCCGAAGGCATGTACGAGAGCAAGATCACCTTTCAGGACGTGACGGCCGGTCAACTGCGGATCAGCCTGGACATGGCGCAGTTCCAGCAGCCGATGACCATCAGCCTGCAAAGCATGGGCATTCTCAGCGCGATCCTGCTGGCGTTGTCCCTGGCCCTGAGCTTGCGCCTGGGTCGGCACATCTCCACGCCGCTGCTGCAATTGCGGGTGTGGCTGCGCGACATTGACGAACACACCCCGGCGACTCAGCGCCAGGACGAAATCGGTGACCTGGCTCGCCAGCTCCACAGCAGTTATGCACCCGAAAAGGTCGAGCCTGAACCCGAGCCAGAGCCAGAATTCGACGATTTCGAAGACACTGAAGAGGCCGAACCGAGCTTCGAAGTGCGTAACCTGCGCGACCCAAGCTTCGACGAGAGCGCTCCGGTGGCCGGCCTGAAACCGGCAGCACGGCACGTGGTCAGCGCTGAAGAAGACGAACTGGACGAAGATGATCCTTTTGCCGACCTTCGCGACACCGCTGCCGCCGCGCCCGTTGCCAAGCCGCAACTCAACAAGCCTGCTGCCCCTGCGCAACCGCAGCACAGCGCGGTATTGGCGGTGCAGCTGGGTGCTCAGGAGCAACTGCGCCGCCTGCCGCGCGCACGCCTGACCGAACTGCTGGAGCGTTATCGCGACTGCCTGGACCAGGCGGCTTCGCTGTATGAAAGCGAACTGCACACCCTGAACGATGGCAGCACGCTGATGCTGTTCCACAGTGAAGACAGCGGTGACGACTACCTGACTAACGCCATCTGCTGCGGCGAGCTGCTGCGTGCGCTCGGCCACCAGCTGCAGATCGAAGTCGCCGACAGCGGCATCACCCTGCAATTGCAGCTGGGCCTGACCTTGGGCGATGGGCTCTTTGGCCTCAGCCAGATTGATCTGCTGCTGACCGAAACAGCTCAGGATGCGCTCGCATTGTCCCAACACAGCCGAAACCTGCTGCTGGTGGAGCGCAAGATCAGCGACGACGTACTGATCCGCCAACGTGCGCGGATCCGCCCAATCGCCAGCCCTGAAGGCGCTTGCTGCGTCGAACGGTTGATGGAACCTTACCCGTCGATGCTGGAGCGGCAACTGGCGCGCATGCACGAGACACGCGCCAAGAGCTGAACCCGGCCGTGAACCAAAAAGCCCGCAGACGAGTGATTGTCTGCGGGCTTTTTCATGGCCGACGGCATAGAAACCGTATACGTAGCAGCTGCCGAGCCTGCGAGGCTGCGTTCGAGGCGGACCGCGATCGGGCGAAGTCCTCGCAAATCCTGTGCACGCGGCTTGCCTGAAAGAACAAGTTACCTGATTTCACGACCGCTTCGCGGCCGAACGCAGCCTCGCAGGCTCGGCAGCTGCTACATGCGTTGGCCCCGCAGCACAGTGCTGCCTGCATTCTCCCTTCCAACCGCCAGAAACAACAAAGCCCGCATCAACGCGGGCTTTGTCTGTACGGCATTCACCTTAGAACCTGAACACTTCCATGTCCGTGCGAATTGGTGAAGCCATCGGGATCTTCGGTTTCTCCGGCTCTGCCGGCGCCGCCGGCTTGGACGCAGGTTTACGCGGTGCTTCGACAACCGGCGGCTGATTGGCCAGCGGCTTGAGCGCGACCGACAGCTGCTCGGCCAAACGTTGCAGCAATATGCCCTGGGCCTGCACCTGAGCGGCCGTACCACTGGCGTGCGGCTCTTGCAGATGAATGATGCGGTTGTCACGCACCTGGCCACGACGGTCGATCAAACGCCACTGGGCATCGAGGATCGCCGGTTGCGACTCACCCGAATCCAGGCGAGTGATCGACAGCAAAACCTGTACATCCGGGGTGAAACCCAGGGTCGCCGGTGCCAGCACTACGCGCTGGCTGTCCAGATGGCCGGCCACCTGGCGCAACAGAAGCTGATTGATGTCCGAAGACAGGCTGCCCGCCCAACGACCGTCGGTGGACGCTTGCAGGCTGCCATCAGGCTGGCGCTGCAGCAGGGTTTCACGTTGCAGGTAATCGGCGATCGATACCGGGCCCAACAAAACCGCCATGCCCGCGCTTTGCGCAGGCTGAGCCGGACTTCCGCTGTCCAGCTGATACAGCGACACCGGCTGGTGAACGCTGCAACCCGCCAGGCCAAATACGCCAGCGAGCAACAAAAGTAGAGGAAGGCGCAGAACAGTCATCATCCCATCCAAGTGACGGCCAACGAGCCGGTCACAGTGAAAAATACTCAATCAATATGAAGAACGCAGGACCACGCCCACGTTTGAAAGGCCATATCATCCGTGAATATGGCCTCCGACTCCAGCGCGAAAGCATCGATCTACGGGTTAAATCGTAGATCGAGCACGCTGGACCGCTTAATTGATAGCTTCTACCAATAGTGCATCAACGCGCTGAAAGCCCCGTGGCAGCTTGTTGCCACGGCGTCCGCGCTCACCTTTATAGTGTTCGAGGTCATCGGCTTTAAGCGACAGCGTGCGCTTACCGGCCTGCAATACCAGGGTCGCGCCTTCCGGCAATACCGCGATGTCGGTGACATATTCCTCGCGACTGGCTACACGTTCGCCGGAGATACCGATGATCTTGTTGCCTTTGCCCTTGCCCAGCTGCGGCAGATCGCTGATTTTGAAAATCAGCAAGCGACCTTCGGTGGTGACCGAGGCCAACCAGTTCTGCTCACGGTCAGCGACCGGACGCGGCAGAATCACCTTGGCGTTGTTCGGCAGGCTCAACAGCGCCTTGCCGGCCTTGTTCTTGGCTTGCAGGTCTTCACCCTTGACCACGAAACCGTAACCGGCGTCCGAGGCAATGACATACAGCCCATCGTCTTCAGGCATCAACACGCATTCGAAGGTCGCGCCGGGCGGCGGCGTCAGACGCCCCGTCAGCGGCTCACCCTGGCCACGGGCCGATGGCAGCGTGTGCGCCGGCACCGAATAACTGCGACCGGTGGAGTCGATGAACACCGCAAACTGGTTGGAACGACCGGCCGCTGCGGTCTTGAAGCCGTCCCCGGCCTTGTACGAAAGCCCGGTGGCGTCGATGTCGTGGCCCTTGGCCGAGCGCACCCAACCTTTCTCGGACAGCACTACGGTGACTTTTTCGTTCGGCAGCAGATCGTGCTCGGTCAGCGCTTTGGCTTCGGCACGCTCGACAATCGGCGAGCGGCGGTCGTCGCCATAGGTTTCGGCGTCTTTGATCAGCTCGCTGCGCACCAGCTTCTTCAGCTTGGTTTCGCTGCCCAGCAAGGCTTGCAGCTTGGCTTGTTCCTTGAGCAGTTCATCCTGCTCATCGCGCAGCTTCATTTCTTCGAGTCGCGCCAACTGACGCAGGCGAGTGTCGAGAATGTAGTCAGCCTGGATTTCGCTCAGGGCAAAGCGTTCGATCAGCTTGGCTTTGGGGTGTTCCTCGGTACGGATGATGTGGATCACTTCATCCAGGTTGAGGTACGCGATCAGCAAGCCGTCCAACAGGTGCAGGCGACGCTCGACCTTGTCCAGGCGAAATTGCAAGCGGCGGCGCACGGTCTGAACCCGGAACTCCAGCCATTCCACCAGCAACGCTCGCAGATTCTTCAGCTGCGGCTTGCCGTCCAGGCCAATGATGTTGATGTTGACCCGGTAGCTCGACTCCAGCTCGGTGCTGGCAAACAGGTGCTGCATCAACGCTTCATGATCGACCCGGCTGTTGACCGGAATGATCACGATACGGCATGGGTTCTCGTGGTCCGACTCATCGCGCAGGTCCGCCACTTGCGGCGCCTTGGACGGCTTGGCCTGCATCATCGCGGCAATCTGTTCCAGCACTTTGGCACCGGAGACCTGATGCGGCAGCGCGGTGACGACAATGTCGCCGTCTTCGATGTGATACACGGCGCGCATGCGCACCGAACCGCGACCGGTTTCGTAGATTTTCAGCAGGTCGGCGCGCGGTGTGATGATTTCCGCTTCGGTCGGATAATCCGGGCCCTGGATGTGCTCACAGAGCTGCTCGACCGTGGCTTTCGGTTCATCGAGCAAACGCACGCAGGCCGTGGCGACTTCCCGCAGGTTGTGCGGCGGAACGTCGGTGGCCATACCCACGGCGATGCCAGTGGTGCCGTTGAGCAGGATGTTCGGCAAACGTGCTGGCAATACCAGCGGTTCATCGAGGGTGCCGTCGAAGTTCGGGCCCCAATCCGCCGTGCCCTGGCCCAGTTCGCTGAGCAGCACTTCGGAATAACGCGACAGGCGCGCCTCGGTGTAACGCATGGCCGCGAAGGATTTCGGATCGTCCGGCGCACCCCAGTTACCCTGCCCGTCCACCAGCGTGTAGCGGTAGCTGAACGGCTGGGCCATCAGCACCATGGCTTCGTAGCACGCCGAGTCGCCGTGCGGGTGGAACTTGCCGAGCACGTCACCGACCGTACGCGCGGACTTCTTGTGCTTGGAGTCAGCGTCCAGCCCCAACTCGCTCATGGCGTAGATGATACGCCGCTGTACAGGTTTCAAGCCGTCGCCGATGTGCGGCAAAGCACGGTCCATGATCACGTACATGGAGTAGTTGAGGTAGGCATTTTCGGTGAAGTCGGCCAGTGAACGGCGTTCAACGCCGTCCAGGCTGAGATCCAGGGAGTCGCTCATGCGGGCCTCATCAGTTCGTTGTCTGGCGCAGCAACAAGGTGCCACTGCGCTGGGTAAATTCAAGTTTTTTCAGGATGCTCACGACTTGGCGTCCCAGCCGCCTTGCGGCGCGGCAAAGCGCCAGACAATCGGCCGGGCTTCGCCATCCGCGCGAGCACCATTGTTGTTGTCGATGCCGATCCAGGCGCCATCAACGTCGACCACCAGTGCTTCGGCAAGACCATAGGGCTGTGAATAGCGTCGATGTTCCTGCAAGGCTTCAGCCGCAAATGACCAGCAGCGCTCGACCTTGGCGCTCAGCGCATCGCGACGGCAGATTTGAAACGCATTGCGTTCCAGGGTGAAGAGCTTGCCGTTGAACAGTGCCAGATCCGCAAAATCCTTGGATACCGGCTTGGCATTGGGAAATGGCGCGGGCTGCATTTCCTTGCCAGCTTCGCTCAACAGCACACAGCTGCCGTCACAGTCCCAGACGGTCTGTTGGCGCTTGACCAGCAACAAACCACGCCGCTCGCGCTCGGCTGCCAGCCATAGCTGATCACCTTGCGGACTGATCGCCAGCCCTTCGAACAGCGCGTTGAAATGCAGCAACATGCCGCTGGCTCGCGCTTCGCGAACCATGATCGGTGAAATTTTCAGCCACGCGGCTGGCCCCTGTACCGGCACTTGCAGCACCGCCGCATGGGCTTCACTGACGATGTAGCGGTTACCGGCCTTGTCGCAGGTGATCCCCTCGAAGTCCAGGTTTCCACCGCGCACGAACGATGCCGCCCAGGTGCGCGACTTCAGCCCCCAGGGCAACCCGCTGTCAGGCACCGGCGGCACATTGATGCGCACGGTTTCGGCCTGCCAGACGCGCTCGCTGGTATCGAGCCGGTAGATCTGATCATCATCACGATCGGAAACCGCCCACAGGTCTTTGCCGCATTGCGCCAGCCCCGACAAGTTACCGCCGCGCATGCCGTCCACGGCGTGCTCGGCAACCAGCGTCAGTTCCGGCGCAGGCTCCGCCGCAACGGCGGACGCCAACAACAGCAACGCGAGGGCGAAACCGCTCCGCATCAGCCCAGAACCTCGGCCAGATTACCTTTGGACTCCAGCCAGGACTTACGGTCGCCGGCGCGTTTTTTCGCCAGCAGCATGTCCATCATTTCCGAGGTGGCTTCGAAATCATCCAGCGTCAGTTGCACCAGACGTCGAGTGTTCGGGTCCATGGTGGTTTCACGCAGTTGCGGCGGGTTCATTTCACCCAGACCTTTGAATCGGGTGACCTGCGGCTTGCCGCGTTTCTTCTCGGCCACCAGGCGATCGAGAATGCCATCGCGCTCGGCTTCATCGAGGGCGTAGTAAATCTCTTTGCCGAGGTCGATACGGTACAGCGGCGGCATCGCCACATAGACGTGACCGGCGTCCACCAACGGCCGGAAATGCTGGACGAACAAGGCACACAGCAAGGTCGCGATGTGCAGACCATCGGAGTCGGCGTCGGCGAGGATGCAGATCTTGCCGTAACGCAGCTGGCTCATGTCCGCAGCGCCCGGATCGACACCAATGGCCACGGCAATGTTGTGCACTTCCTGGCTGGCCAGCACTTCGCTGCCATCGACTTCCCAGGTGTTCAGAATTTTCCCGCGCAGCGGCAGGATCGCCTGGAACTCTTTGTCCCGCGCTTGCTTGGCCGAACCGCCGGCGGAATCACCTTCCACCAGGAACAGCTCGGAACGCATCGGGTCCTGCCCGGCGCAATCGGCGAGCTTACCCGGCAAGGCCGGTCCTTGGGTGATGCGTTTGCGCTCGACCTTTTTGCTGGCCTTCAAACGGCGGCCGGCGTTGTTGATTGCCAGTTCAGCCAGTTGCAGGCCCAACTCGGGATTCGCGTTGAGCCACAGGCTGAAAGCGTCCTTGACCACACCGGAAACAAACGCCGCCGCCTCGCGGGACGACAGACGCTCTTTGGTCTGGCCGGAGAATTGCGGCTCCTGCATTTTCATCGAGAGGACGAAGGCAATGCGCTCCCAGACATCTTCCGGTGCCAGTTTCACGCCACGCGGCAGCAGGCTGCGGAACTCGCAGAACTCACGCATTGCGTCGAGCAAGCCCTGTCGCAAACCGTTGACGTGAGTTCCGCCCTGGGCCGTCGGGATCAGGTTGACGTAGCTTTCCTGCACGCTATCGCCACCTTCAGGCAGCCACAGCAGCGCCCAGTCGACCGCTTCTTTATTACCGGCCAGGCTGCCGCAGAAAGGCTCGTCGGGCAGACGTTCGAATTCGCTGACTGCATCGACCAGGTAGGAACGCAGACCGTCTTCGTAATGCCATTCGACTTTTTCGCCGGTGGCCTTGTCTTCAAAGCTGACCAGCAGCCCCGGGCACAACACAGCCTTGGCCTTGAGGACGTGCTTGAGACGGCTGATGGAAAATTTCGGTGAGTCGAAGTATTTCGGGTCCGGCGCGAAGTACACGCTGGTCCCGGTGTTGCGCTTGCCAACGGTGCCGACCACTTCCAGGTCGGTGGCTTTGTAGCCATCGGCGAAGGTCATCTGGTACTCGTTGCCATCGCGTTTGACGCGTACCCGGACCTGAGTCGACAGGGCGTTGACCACCGAAATACCCACCCCGTGCAAACCGCCGGAGAACTGGTAGTTTTTGTTCGAGAACTTGCCGCCGGCGTGCAGTTTGGTGAGGATCAGCTCGACGCCCGAGACGCCCTCTTCGGGGTGAATGTCCACTGGCATGCCACGGCCGTCATCGCTGACTTCCAGGGAATGGTCGGCATGGAGAATGACCTGCACCGATGTCGCATGCCCGGCCAAGGCTTCGTCGACACTGTTGTCGATGACTTCCTGGGCAAGGTGGTTCGGCCGACTGGTGTCGGTGTACATGCCGGGGCGTTTGCGCACCGGGTCGAGGCCCGAGAGGACTTCGATGGCGTCTGCGTTATAAGAGCTAGCGCTGGGAGTGGCCATGGGGTCTCGTCGTCAGTCGTTCATGAAAATAGGGGCGAAGGTTCACAGTGCTGTGAAATCGATCGCCTGGTACACATCTGCGCCGATGCCGGCAAAACTCAACAGGGCCGGCAATTGCCCGGCGAACCCCTGGAAACTATGGTCGCCGCCGGCCTGGATACGCAAGGCACAGGCTCGGTAATACTGCTGGGCGAGGCGATAGTCCAGCGTTTCGTCCCCGGTTTGCAACCACACCTGAAACCGCTGCGGGTCCTGGGGTGCCGGCACTTCCAGCTCGGCCAGTGCCGTCACGTGGTCGTGGGTCAATTCCCAGGTCTCTTCGGTATACAGGTTCTTCTGCGTGCCCAGGTATCCGTCGAACATCCGGTGCGGGCTGACGGCAGGGTTGATCAACAGGGCCTTGAGGCCATGGCGCTCGGCAAGGTGAGTGGCATAGTAGCCGCCGAGGGAGCTGCCGACCAGCAGTGGCCGCCCCATCCTGGCAATCGCCTGTTCCAGCTGACCGATGGCCTCGCGTGGATGGTGATGCAAGGCCGGCACCTGCAACTGATCGCCCAGACCCAGACGATCCATCACGTCGACCAGCTGACAGGCCTTTTTCGACGCGGGTGCGCTGTTGAAACCGTGGATATAGAGGATCGAACCAGACATGCGAGCTCCCTGTGAGGCGGGCAAAGATGCCGCAGTTTACAGGGAGTCGGCCGGGGTTTGGTGCATCGTTCTATTGAAAAGACTGCACAGTGGAAATCGGCTGCATCTGCAAGAGTCAGGTCGGTTGCCAGTCCGTCTTCGCGAGCAAGCCCGCTCCCACATTTGATCTCACGTGTTCACAAAAAGTGTGCTCACAGCAGACCTATTGTGGGAAGGGCCGGGCGACGTTCGCTTGCTCGCGAAGGGCGCGACTCGGTTTTCCTGAGCCACAAAAATCTCAGTAGCCGTTGGAGCCATAATCGACTTTGAAGTCGAACCCGGTCACCCGCTCGACCCCGGTTTCCAGCCGTCCGTCCGGCAGCAACCGCAACCAGCGATAGCCTGGTGCCAGGGTATCGACCTTGAAGTCCACACTGCCGGGCTCGAACTGGATGCACGTCGATGGCGAAGCGATCAACCGCACATCGTTGCGCAACTGATCGATTTCCTGATGCACATGCCCCCAGAGCACTGCCCGCACCTGCGGGAAGCGATCGAGCACGGCAAACAGGGCGTCCGGGTTGCGCAGGCCAATCGGTTCCATCCAGGCACAACCGATGGACACCGGATGATGGTGCAAGCACACCAGATGATGGCGCTCCGGCGCTTCGCTCAGGGCGCGCGCGAGCAATTGCAGTTGGTCATCCTGCAAATACCCGGGCACCGAGCCCGGTACTGCCGAATCCAGCAAGGTGATCCGCCAGTTACCGATGTCCACGATGGGCTCCAGCAACTGACTCTGGACCGCGGCCTGGGCCATGATCTGCGGCTCATCGTGGTTGCCGGGAATCCAGCGCGCGGGCGCATCGATCTGCCGGGTCATCTCGCGAAACTGCTGATACGACTCAAGCGTTCCATCCTGGGACACGTCGCCACTGGCGATCATCAGATCGATGTGCGGCTGTTGTGCCAGCACCAACTCGATAACCTTTTGCAGACTGTCGCGGGTGTTCATGCCCAGCAACGTCTTATCCGCCTCGGCGAACAGATGGCTGTCAGAGAGCTGCACCAGCAACACGGCATCGTTGGCTGTCAGAGTGGATACGCTCGGCAAGGCGTTCTCCCAAGGCGTGATCACGGAAATGGATGAATGGCGCAATTATGCTGGGGGAAATTGAAAAGAGGAAACCCGTGAACCAGACGCAGTTCACAACTAACGCACAACTTCAAACTCATGCCCGCAGGCCAGGCAATGACTCAGCCACTCGCCGAGAAACACATTGAGCTGGGCCTTTTCATCCGGCTGATGCATCAACGCATTCGGATAAGGATAGATGCCGCGAAAGCGCCGCGCATGTTCGGCACTGATGACTTCGGCCATGCGCGCGTCGTGGTACACCTGCACTTCCAGTTGCGGCACCGGCAGCCATGGCAGACTGTGTTCCTGGCGCACTCGCAGGGTCGTGGTGTACGGACATGCCTGCAACACTTCCAGCATCAGCACGCCCAGCATCTGCTCACCCTGAGTCATGGCAATGCGCCGGGCAGCAGGCTGGTTGCGCATCTCCGGTAACAGGCGCATCAGTCGGGCGTAATTGGCCTCGCAGGCGCTTTGCAGCCCCACAAGGTCGACCCGATAACGATCGCGCTGTTTGTTTACGACCATAACCCCCTCACTTCAACGCGGTTCAAAGCCAGCCATTGCAAGGCAATAATGCTCGCCGCGTTGGAAATCCGTCCATCACGTACGGCTTGCAGGGCATCTTCGAAATCCCAGACCGTCACGCGAATATCTTCTGCTTCCTCCACCAGCCCATGCAGGCCGCCGGCCCCGTTACTGTTACACCGCCCCAGATACAAGTGCACGTATTCGGTGCTGCCACCGGGCGACGGAAAATAATTGAGCATCGGCCACAGCGCAGTGAATACAAGCCCAGCTTCCTCCTGCGCTTCGCGGTGAGCAACTTCTTCCGGATGTTCATCCTTATCGATCAGACCGGCGACCAGTTCGACCAGCCACGGGTTATCCGTCTTGCCCAATACACCGGCGCGAAATTGCTCGATCAATACCACCTCGTCCCGCTGCGGATCGTAAGGCAGGACACACACGGCATCATGACGAACGAACAACTCGCGGCTGATCTCGCGACTCATGCCACCGGCAAACAGCTCATGACGCAGGTGCACGCGATCAAGCTGGTAAAAACCCTTGAAGCAGTTTTCGCGGCGTACAACGTCTACGATGGTCGGAGTGGCATTGGCAAAATCAGTCATAACAATCCTCGTTTACTGTCAATCCGTCCGGAGCTCCCCCCCAGGCTTCGCGCCATCCTAACGCGCCCGCATCGTTTGATGCAGCCTCTTTGCCGTCAGCGGGATAGACGGCAAGGGGTGAAAACAACTCTAATTGACTCTAATTAGCTTAGTGGCGAACCGACCGCACCGCAGGCAGTCGAAGACCCTGAATTTTGCCTTTCTCTGATTCATGAAGGACGCCCATGTCGCTGTTGAAAATCGCCTCCGTGGCCTGTATCGCCCTCACGCTCGGCGCCTGCCAAAGCCTGTTCCAACCCAGCTATCGGGCACAAGTGACATCCACTCGCGATGCGTCCGAGCAGGTCAAGCCGGGGTGCGACGGCCCCGACTGCCCGCTGGTGAATATCGACACGGTGCATTTCCCGACCGACCCGCAACTGGACCGGATCGTCGAACAGCGCCTGCTGCAAATGACCCGCACCTCACCGGGCGCGGCGCTACCCGTCTCCCTCAACGCCTACCGCGAACAGTTCCTGCGTGAGTCAGGCGATCGCAACAGCGTCTACTTGCAAGCCAAGGTACGTGAGCAGCATGACGGACTGGTGATCATTGAAGTGTCCAGCTATCTGGACACAGGCGCGGCCAATGGCACGCCGGGGCGGGGCTTTATCAACTACTCGCGCCAGCTGCAAAAAGAGCTGAGCCTGAGCGACATGCTCTTGCCGGGGCAGGAAGTGGCGTTCTGGAAGACCGCACAAGTTGCGCACAATAGCTGGCTGATCAATTCGCAACTGGATCGGGATCCGGACTTCGTCAAAAGCTGGCCGTTCCAGAAAACCCCGAACGTGGCCTTGACCAGCGCCGGGGTGGTGCTCAAGTACAACGTCGCGACCATCGCGCCCTATTCGAGTGGCCTCATCGAGATGACCATCCCCTACGCTCGCCTCAAGGGTCAGATCAAGCCTGAGCTGGTGCCGGAGCGTAGCTAAAAACCCGACCCAGCAGCAGTTGCAGCAGCCCTGCCACTACCAGCGATGGCAGGGTTGCGCCGACCTCCGGATACAGATTCGCCAGCAAGTGATAGGTGCTCACCCCGCCCAGCCAGGCGAGTAACGCCGGCCAGCGCAAGGCGGCTGACGCAATGTGAGCACTGCGCTTGCGCAGGATGAAGTGATCCACCAGCACCACGCCGAACAGTGGCGCAAACACCGAGCCGATCAACAACAGGAAGTTCTGGTACTGGGCCAATGGCGCCAGGCACGCGATCAAGGTGCAGATCACCCCGATGGCCAAGGCCAGGTGCTCGACTTTCATGCGCAACAGAATCCCGCTGGAGACCGCCGCCGAGTGAATGTCGGCGAAAGCGTTTTCCGACTCGTCAAGCAGGATCAGCAACAGCGGAATGCCCAAACCGGCACCGGCCAGCGCCAACAGCAAGGCATTGACTTCACCACTCGGGGCAAACGCCAGGGTGTAGGCAACGCCCAGGCTCATCAGCCAGAAGTTACCAATGAAGAAGCCCAGCGCCGTACCGCCGAATACGCTTTTCGCACGCTTGCCGAAACGCGAGTAGTCGGCAATCAGCGGCAGCCACGACAGCGGCATGGCGATGGCAATATCAAAACCCACGGCGAATGGCATCGAACCGTCTCCGGCCTGTGCCCACAGCGCGGCCAGATCGGCTTTGGTGAAGAGGTTCCAGGTCAGCCAGGTGCACGCCGCCAGCAACAACCAGATGCCCCATTTGCGCAGGATCTGACGGACAAACGTCAACGGACCGCTGACGGCGAGCAAGGTCGCCAGGACGCCGAACACCAGCGTCCAGAGCAATGGATTGGCCATCAAGCTAGCGTCGCTGAACGCACGGGCGCCGAGCAGGCTGGCCGCGTCGCGCATGACGATGATTTCGAACGAACCCCAACCGATCAGTTGCAGCAGGTTCAACAGCGCCGGTAGGCTCGCACCGCGAGTACCGAGGCTCAGTTTGAGTGCAGCCATGGCCGACAGGCCGGTATCGCTGCCGATCACCCCGACGCACGCCAGCAGCAGAACACCGACCAGCGTGCCCAGAAAAATTGCCAGCAACGAGCCCGACAAGCCCAACCCCGGCGCCAGCAAGGCCCCGGTCTGCAAGACCATCAGACCAATGCCGAGGGAGAACCACAGGGAGAACAGATCGCGGGCACCGAACACGCGCTGGGCCAGAGGCACGGCGTGGTCGGGAGAATAGGTACTGGGTTTAATGCTCAAGGGGGGTTATCTCAGAGGAACATTTGTTGTTGTGGATCGTCAGATCCCCTGTGGCGAGGGGGCTTGCCCCCGTTGGACTGCGAAGCAGTCCCAAAGCAAACGACTGAGCCCTGTCAGTTAGAACTCGTCGCCGGATTTACGACCGCTTCGCGGCCGAGCGGGGGCAAGCCTCCTCGCTACAGAGTTGCCGGCGCCTCTGGAGGCGCCGGCAAAAATCAAACCTTCTTGTACAACTGACTGCCTTCCTGCTTGAAGCGCTCAGCCTGTTCGGCCAGACCTTGGGCGACTTCGGCATCGACGGTTTCGATCCGCTGGTTGGCCGCATACTCGCGAACTTCCTGGGTGATTTTCATCGAGCAGAATTTCGGCCCGCACATCGAGCAGAAATGCGCGACCTTGGCCGAGTCTTTCGGCAGGGTTTCATCGTGGTACGAACGCGCGGTGTCCGGGTCCAGGCCCAGGTTGAACTGATCTTCCCAGCGGAATTCGAAACGCGCCTTGCTCAAGGCGTTGTCGCGGATCTGTGCGCCCGGATGTCCTTTGGCCAAGTCTGCCGCGTGGGCGGCGATCTTATAGGTGATGATCCCGGTCTTCACGTCATCCTTGTTCGGCAGGCCCAAGTGCTCCTTCGGCGTGACGTAGCAGAGCATGGCGCAACCGAACCAGCCGATCATTGCCGCGCCGATGCCCGAGGTGATGTGGTCGTAACCCGGTGCGATGTCGGTGGTCAATGGGCCGAGGGTGTAGAACGGCGCCTCGTCGCAGCACTCGAGCTGCTTGTCCATGTTCTCCTTGATCAACTGCATCGGCACGTGGCCCGGGCCTTCGATCATGGTTTGCACGTCGTGCTTCCAGGCGATCTTGGTCAGCTCGCCGAGGGTTTCCAGCTCACCGAATTGCGCTTCGTCGTTGGCATCGGCAATCGAGCCAGGACGCAGACCATCGCCCAGCGAGAAGCTGACGTCGTAGGCCTTCATGATTTCGCAGATGTCTTCGAAATGAGTGTAGAGGAAGTTCTCTTTGTGGTGCGCCAGGCACCACTTGGCCATGATCGAACCGCCACGGGAAACGATCCCGGTCACGCGCTTGGCGGTCATCGGCACGTAGCGCAGCAACACGCCAGCGTGGATGGTGAAGTAGTCGACGCCCTGCTCGGCCTGCTCGATCAGCGTGTCGCGGAACAGCTCCCAGGTCAGGTCTTCGGCAGCGCCACCGACTTTTTCCAGGGCCTGATAGATCGGCACGGTACCGATCGGCACTGGCGAGTTGCGGATGATCCACTCACGGGTTTCGTGAATGTGCTTGCCGGTGGACAGGTCCATGACCGTGTCCGAGCCCCAGCGAATGCCCCAGGTCAGTTTCGCCACTTCTTCTTCGATGGACGAGCCCAGCGCGCTGTTGCCGATGTTGCCGTTGATCTTCACCAGGAAGTTACGGCCGATGATCATCGGTTCCAGTTCGGTGTGGTTGATGTTCGCCGGAATGATCGCGCGACCGCGGGCGATTTCTTCACGGACGAATTCCGGGGTGATGATTTTCGGCACGCTGGCGCCGAAGCTGTGACCGGCGTGTTGCTGATCCAGCAGACCTGCGGCGCGGGCCACTTCGAGCTTCATGTTTTCGCGGATGGCGACGTATTCCATCTCGGCGGTGATGATGCCTTTGCGGGCGTAGTGCATCTGGCTGACGTTGGCACCCGGCTTGGCGCGGCGCGGGTTGTTGACGTGAGCGAAACGCAGCTTGGTCAGCTCCGGATCGGCGAGGCGTTCCTGGCCGAAGTTCGAGCTCAGGCCGGCCAGGCGCTCGGTATCACCACGGGCTTCGATCCACGGCGAACGCACGTCACCCAGGCCTTTGCGCACATCGATGATGACGTTGGGGTCGGTGTACGGACCCGAGGTGTCGTAGACCACGACCGGCGCGTTGATCTCGCCGCCGAAATCGGTGGGGGTCACGTCGAGGCTGATTTCGCGCATCGGCACGAGGATGTCCGGGCGAGAGCCCTGAACATAAATTTTTTGCGAGCGGGTAAAGGGCTGAACCGATTGCTGATCGACTTTGGCCGAGTCACTCAGATTGATCGCATTTTTTGATTTTGTAGTCATCACGGGCTCTCCAGACTTCATCCAGGCAGTGGAATTTTGTCGGAGCGAACCTGTAACGAATGGACGCAGCCCACCAGTGAAGACTCCAGCTGGATGAGTGCTGTGCTGAGTGCACGAGGGTTGTTCGATTGTCGAACAACATCCCGGACGAAGCACAAGAGGACTCGCCGGGTGACGAGAAATCTTGTTCCCTACGCAGGCTTAAACCTGATCAGGTTCAACGGGATCCGAAATTATTCGATCTCAGCCTCATAGCAAGGCACCCCGACAAGAACCCGGCCAGTCTAGACACAACTGGCAAAGAACGCCAACACCGGTGCATACAGCGTGATGAATGGCGTAATTACAGGATTGTTGCCGCAGGTTGGCGCATCTACACTCGCAGCGCCATGCCGCGCCTTGACGCTGCCGGGCGTGCGCCGTAGCCTTGGCGCTCAAATTACCACTGTAATATTCACTCTAGGGATCGCCTCATGCTGCGCAAACTCTCACTGGCTCTTGCCGTGTCTTGTGCGTCCAACGGAATGGCCTGGGCAGCAGAAGCGCCATTATCGAGCAATACCGATTTGGTCAGCGTCTACCAGGAAGCTGTCGACAACAACGCCGACCTGGCCGCCGCCCGTGCCCAATATGGCGCGCAAAAGGAAGTCGTGCCCCAGGCCCGCGCCGGTCTGCTGCCGAACCTCTCGGGTAGCGCCGAGGTCGCCGATGTCCGGACGAAAATCGACCAACCATCGGCTATTGCCAATCGCAGTGCCCACTTCTATCAAGCAACGCTGGCCCAGCCGTTGTTCCGCGCCGATCGCTGGTTCCAGCTCCAGGCAGCCAAGGATGTCAACGAGCAAGCGGCGTTGCAACTTTCGGCGACCGAGCAGAACCTGATCCTGCAAAGCGCCGAAACCTACTTCAACGTGCTGCGCAGTCAGGACAACCTTGCCTCGACCAAGGCCGAGGAAGCCGCGTTCAAGCGCCAGCTCGATCAGTCCAATGAGCGTTTCGATGTCGGCCTCTCGGACAAGACCGACGTGCTGCAATCACAAGCCAGTTACGACACCGCGCGCGCCAACCGGATTCTCGCCCAGCGCCAGGTGGATGATGCGTTCGAAGCACTGATCACCCTGACCAACCGTCAGTACAACTCGATTCAGGGCATCGTCCACACCTTGCCGGTCCTGCCGCCAGCGCCGAACGACGCCAAGGCCTGGGTCGACACTGCCGCCAAACAGAACCTCAATCTGCTGGCCAGCAACTACGCAGTCAGCGCGGCAGAAGAAACGCTCAAGCAGCGCAAGGCCGGCCACGCACCGACCCTCGACGCCGTGGCGCAGTACAAGACCGGTGACAACGATGCGCTGGGCTTCAGCAACCCGAGCGCCTTTGGTCAACCGTACGGCGGCACCGTCTCGCAAAGCACGGTCGGCCTGCAATTGAACATTCCGATTTACAGTGGCGGGCTGACCAGCTCGCAGGTTCGCGAGTCGTACTCGCGCCTGGACCAAAACGAACAGCAACGCGAAGCACTGCGTCGGCAAGTGGTGGAAAACACCCGCAACCTGCACCGTGCGGTGAACAGCGATGTCGAGCAGGTGCAGGCACGTCGCCAGTCGATCATCTCGAACCAAAGCGCGGTGGAAGCCACGGAGATCGGTTATCAGGTAGGCACGCGCAATATCGTCGACGTACTCGACGCCCAGCGCCAGCTGTACACCTCGGTGCGCAACTACAACAACAGCCGCTACGACTACATTCTCGACAACCTGCGCCTGAAGCAGGCGGCCGGCACCCTGAGCCCGGGCGACTTGCAGGACCTGAAGCGTTATCTCAAGGCCGACTACAACCCGGACAAGGACTTCCTGCCGCCGGACCTGGCCAAGGCTGCAGCGGAACAGCTGAAGGCCAATCCCGGCCAGTAAAAAACCAACCCTTTGGTGAGGGAGCAAGCTCCCTCACCAAAGGTGTCAGGTTCAGAATCAGTTGATCAACCGCCCCAACCCATCCAGCAATCGCTGCAAGGCGCCCTGATTGGCGCGCATCACGTTCAGCCCCGCCTCTGCCATCCGCTGCGCATCGCGTGGCAATTCAAACAGTCGCTGCACCGCCAGTGCCAGCCCGTGGGCGTCATCCACTTCCTGCAACGCCTGGGCACTGCGCATCAATGCAGCGATCTCAAGGAAGTTGAACAGGTGCGGCCCGCTCAGCACCGGTTTGGCCAGCGCCGCCGGCTCCAGCAGGTTATGCCCGCCATTCGGCACCAGGCTACCGCCAACAAACGCACTGTCGGCCAAGGCGTAGAGAAACAGCAACTCGCCCATGGTGTCACCGAGCAACACTGAGGTGCTGGCGCTGACCATTTCGCCGGTCGAACGACGGATCGTGTTGAAACCTTGCTGCTGGCAAAGTTCGAACACCGGATTAAAGCGTTCGGGGTGACGCGGCACCAGAATCAGCAGCGCATCCGGATGGCTGGCGAGCAATTGTCGATGCGCCGCCAGCACCACTTCGTCCTCACCTTCATGGGTACTCGCGGCGATCCATACCGGCCGCTCGACCGCTTGCCATTGCTGACGCAACTCGGCGGCCCGTTGCAACAACAGTGGGTCGATGCGCAAATCGAACTTGATCGAGCCGGTCACTTCGACCGTTTCGGCACGCGCGCCTAACTGTCGAAAACGTTCAGCCTCGGCTTCGGTCTGCACTGCGAACAGACTCATTTCGGCCAGCATCGGCTGCGTCAGCTTGCTGAAACGGCCATAGCCTTTGGCCGAGCGTTCCGAAAGCCGGGCATTGGCCAGCGCCACCGGGATCCCGCGTTTGGCGCACTGATGAATGTGGTTGGGCCAGAGTTCGGTTTCCATGATCACCGCCAGTTTCGGCTGAACCCGGTCGAGAAACCGCGCCGCCGCACATGGCAGATCGTAAGGCAGGTAGCAGTGCTGGATGCGTGGTTCGTTAGCGAACATTGCGTGAATCCGCTCGGACCCGGTCGGGGTCATACAGGTCACGGTGATCGACAGCTGTGGATAACGTTCGAGCAACCCGCGAATCATCGGGGCCGCGGCAATGCTTTCGCCAACCGACACCGCATGCACCCAGATGCCACCAGGTTTCATCACCGGCAAGCCGATGGAGAAGCGCTCACCGATACGCTTGGCGTACGCCGGTGCCTTGCGCGAGCGCAGCCACAGCCGAATCGCTACCAGTGGCAGCCCCAGGTAAAACAGCGCGGTGTAGAGAGTTCTATTCATGGCGGCGGAGTTTATCGGCTTTTTTAGCCGATCGCCTGCAAGTGCACGGCAAAACGTTCCGCCAACCAACGCGCCGCCGGTCCCAGCGGTTCATCACGCCGCCAGACCAACTCCACCACCAACGCTGGCGGGGTCCATTCGCTGACCAGTTCGACCATCTGCCCCTGATACGCCGGGTACTGCACCACATGCCGCGGCAGCCAGCCCCACCCCAGGCCACGCATCAGCCACTCGGCGAGAACGTAGAAACTGTCGGCGCGCCAGACTTGCGGGCTGGCTTGTTCACTGCCGGGGTAGACGCTGGAATGCGTGGCCATCAGCAGTTGTCGATGCTGCGCCATCTGCTGGCAATTGACCTGCCCTTCTACGGCCAGCGGATGCCCGACTCCGCACACCGTGACCATCTCGACGCTGCCCAGCACCCGACGTTCCAGGGCTTCGGGAATCTGTTCGTGATAAAACAGCAAGCCCAGATCGGCCCGGCGCTCCACCAGTTTGCGCGCCACATCGCCCTGAGCGGCGCTGGCCAGTTGCACTTCCAGACTGGGAAATTGCTCGGCCAACGCTTCGAGGCTATCGAGCACCGGCTGATAAGGCATGGCCTCATCCTGCGCCAGACGCAGCCGCGCTTCCTGACCGCGCATCAACGCCAGCGCCCGCCCATTGAGACGCTCGCACTGGCGCAGCACTTCTCGCGCTTCTTCGAGCAACGCGCTGCCTGCCTCGGTCAAGCGCGGCTGGCGGCCGCTACTGCGATCAAACAGGTTCAGGCCAAGGTCTGCCTCAAGCAGTGCAATCGCACTGCTGACCGCCGACTGTGCCTTGCGTTGATCGCGCGCGACCGCCGAAAACGAACGCTGCTCGGCCACGCTGACGAACAAACGCATCTGCTCCAGATTCCATAACACACTCATGGCTCAACCCATCTTCAAATCAGATAGGTAATGACTTTACCCCATCTCGAAAGCCTCTAAAATGCCGACCTCATCAAGCAGGCCAAAATACGAGGATCACACCATGAACGCTTACTACCTCCTGGCTATCGCCATCTGCGCCGAAGTGATCGCCACCGTATCGATGAAAGCGGTCAAGGGCCTGAGCACACCACTCCCTTTGCTGTTGATCATCGTCGGTTACGGCATTGCGTTCTGGATGCTGACCCTGGTGGTGCGCACCATTCCGGTTGGCGTCACCTACGCGGTATGGGCCGGCATGGGGATCGTGATGGTCAGCATCGCGGCGCTGTTTCTCTACGACCAGAAACTCGACATCCCGGCCATGCTTGGTATGGCGCTGATCGTCCTGGGCGTGGTGGTCATCCAGCTGTTCTCGAAAACTGCCGGACACTAAACCCCGATACCGCTCCATTGTGGCGAGGGAGCTTGCTCCCGCTGGGTCGCGACGCGGCCCCAAAACCTGATATCGCGGTTTTGGGGATAAACCGCATCGGTTCATTTGCGGCTGCTGCGCACCCGAGCGGGAGCAAGCTCCCTCGCCACAGGTTTGTGCGTGGCCTGACCAACCACCTATTGATCGCCAGCAAAACCTCTATTCGTCGAGTCTGTATACTGCGCCTCTAGTCCTGAACTCTGAGGTCGCTGCATGCCATCCGTTATTTCCACCGACGTACTGATTGTCGGCGCTGGTGTCGCCGGCCTCTGGCTGAACGCACGCCTGCGTCGTCAGGGTTTCTCGACCGTACTGGTGGAAAGTGCCAGCCTCGGCGGCGGGCAGAGTGTGAAGTCCCAGGGGATCATCCACGGCGGCGCCAAGTACGCGCTGCATGGCGCGTTGACCGGCGCTTCCGAAGCGATTGCCGACATGCCGCGCCGTTGGCGTGCAGCGCTGGCCGGCGACGGCGAGCTGGACCTGTCCGGCGTACGTCTGCTGTCCGAAGCCCACTATTTGTGGTCCCCCGGCACCCTCGCCGGCAACCTCACCAGTTTCTTCGCCAGCAAAGCGGTGCGCGGTCGGGTTGATCAGGTCAAAGGCGAGCAACTGCCGCCGGCCCTGCAAGACAAGCGCTTTAAGGGCAAGGTCTATCGCCTGGCAGAACTGGTGGTCGATGTGCCAAGCCTGATCGGGCGTCTGGCGGAGCTTGCCGGTGACGGCCTGCTGGCCGGGCAGAAGATCGAGCCACTGCTGGAAAACGGCGAACTGGTCGGCCTGCGCGTTGACGAGCGTGAGATCCGTGCACAGCGCATCGTTCTCAGCGCTGGCGCTGGCAACGCTGACTTGCTCACGGCGCTCGGCCTGAGCCAGCCAGCCATGCAACGTCGACCGCTGCACATGGTCATCGTCAAAGGCCCGAGCCTGAAACCGCTCTACGCCCACTGCCTGGGCGGCGGGCCGAAGCCGCGCATCACCGTCACCACCCACCCGGCCGCCGATGGTCAATGGGTCTGGTACCTGGGCGGCGATATCGCCGAAGCCGAAGGCGTGGCCCGCGAACCTGCCGCGCAAATAGCCGCCGCGCAGAAAGAACTCGGCAACCTGTTGCCGTGGGTCGACCTCAGCCAGGCGCAATGGGCGACCTTGCGGGTCGAGCGCGCCGAGCCACTGCAATCGGGCCTGAGCCGACCCGACAACGCCTTCCTCGCCGAGCAGGATCGCCTGCTGGTGGGCTGGCCGACCAAACTGGCGCTGGCACCGGACTTCGCTGACCGGGTAATGGCGTCGCTGCAACGCGACGGTATCCAGCCAAGCCATCCGGCGCCGTTGCCAACCCTGCCAAAACCGCCGATGGGCGTGCCTGCCTGGGAACAATTGCTGCCATGAGCCAAGCCACCCTGCACGATCTGCATCGCCCGCTGGGCAGCACTGGCCTGCTGGTTTCGCCATTGGGCCTGGGCACGGTGAAACTTGGTCGCGATCAAGGGGTGAAATACCCCAACGGCTTCCTGATCCCGGACGATGATGAAGCCCGCAGGCTGCTCAAGCTGACCCGCGAGCTGGGCATCAACCTGATCGATACCGCGCCCGCCTATGGCCGCAGCGAAGAACGCCTCGGCCCGCTGCTGCGCGGTCAGCGTCAGGAGTGGGTGATTGTCAGCAAGGTCGGTGAAGAATTCGCCGACGGCCTGTCGCACCACGACTTCAGTGCTGCCCACACGCGCTTTTCCATCGAGCGCAGCCTGAAACGCCTGGAAACCGACTTCATCGACCTGGTGCTGGTGCATTCGGATGGTAACGACCTGGCGATTCTCAACGACTGTGAGGTCTACCAGACCCTCGCCGAGCTCAAGCGCGAGGGCAAGATTCGCGGGTTCGGGTTTTCCGGCAAAACTGTCGATGGTGGGTTGAAGGCTCTGGAACAAGGTGATTGCGCCATGATCACCTACAATCTCAACGAGCAGGCCGAGCGGCCGGTCATCGACTACGCTGCTGCCCACGGCAAAGCCATTCTGGTGAAGAAGGCTCTGGCCAGCGGTCACGCCTGCCTCAGCCCCGGCGTAGATCCCGTACGCGCCAGCTTCGAGCTGTTGTTTGCGCAACCCGGTGTCGCCAGTGCTATTGTCGGGACCATTAATCCGCTGCACCTCGCCCACAATGTGGCGACTGTTGCTCAAGTCCTACGTAGTCGTTGAACAGCCGCCACAGCGGCCGACCCCGACGCAAGAAGGAGCCGACATGCCGCGAACGCTCATAAGAAAGAATCCCAGCAACTTCAAGACCCTGCCGTTATACGTCGAAGCGACTCCCGAAGGCCTGAGTTATCAGAGTGTCGGCAGGCCGCTGAATTTCTCCCAGACCCTGCAACGTCGGCGCCCGGTCACGGTGGCCAATCCAGAACATTTTTCGCTGGAGTTGGCCAACCTCGGCGTCTCGGTACGGCTGACTCTGCACTGGCAGAATCGCGATTACTGGGTGCTGGTCCGCCAGCGCCGTCAGGACCGTGGCGACGTGGTGCTCAAACTGATCTCGGGTTATGTACCGGCTCACGAGCTGAACCTGCCGTTGCACACGGCGATTCAGGAGATCGCCGAGGAATGCCTGCTGGAAACCCCCGAAGGCTGGCTTGGCGGGCGCTTCAATGACACCTGGCTGCCCGCGCCCTACGCCAGCGCGTTGCATTACCGCGAGGCGCTGCCGTTCCGCCTGACGCCGCTGTCTGGCGCTGCACGTCCGGTGCGCTGCGCCAACATGCAGTTGATCGAACGTCCACGGGCCTACGTGCATCTGCCCACGGCGTCGTTGCAGTTGATCTACGATTTGCGCCTGGACGTGCCCAAGGAAACCAAATCCCTGAGCCTGTTTCATGTCGATGAACGCCTTGAAGGCGATCAACTTGTCGCGCGGCTGGATCGCAAGCGCCCCGACCTGTACCTGATGCCGCTTGAGGATGGCCAGCCATTGCCCGAGCTCTATACCCTGAAAAAAGATCAGCTCTATCCGGCCAGCACACGCGGACTGTACCTGGCAGAAAGTTTTGCCCAACAGGAAGGCTGGCTGGTGCGTGACGAGCGGATTCGCTGGAAGGACTGGCTCAGGCAGCAAGGCTTGAGCCAACCGGGCAAGGCATCGGGTTTCAGCCGATTGACCGGCAAGGCCAAACTGCTGCTGAAGAAAATCGTGCCACGCAAGGTGGCAAGATAGGACGAGCACCACATAGCTGTGGCGAGGGAGCTTGCTCCCGCTGGGCCGCGAAGCGGCCCTAAAACCCGCCATTGAGTTTCTACAGATACACCGCGTTTGCTGGTTTTACGCCTGCTGCGCAGGCGAGCGGGAGCAAGCTCCCTCGCCACAGTTTCAGGTCTTGCGGATTTTTTCGACAATTGCGGTCGTCGAGCTGTTTTCCACCAGCCCCAGCACTTTCACTGTTCCGCCATAAGCGCTGACGATGTCGGCGCCGACCACTTGGTCGATCCCGTAATCGCCGCCCTTGACCAGCACGTCTGGCTTGACCTGTGCCAGGAGGTTTTCCGGAGTGCCTTCAGAGAAGCTGATCACCCAGTCCACCGCGCCCAGACCCGCCAATACCGCCATGCGTCGGTCAACACTGTTGATCGGCCGCCCAGGACCTTTCAAGCGGCTCACCGACGCATCGTCGTTGACCGCAACGATCAAACGATCGCCCTGCGCCCGCGCCTGCTCCAGGTAGGTCACATGGCCCGCATGGAGGATGTCGAAGCAGCCATTGGTAAAGACGATCTTCTCTTTGTGCGCACGCGCATCGTCGACGGCCAGCAGCAATTGCTCCAGGCCCAGGACACCCCGTTCGGAACCTTCTTCACGCTGAATCGCGCGACGCAACTCCGGAGCACTGATCGCTGCCGTACCCAGCTTGCCGACCACGATGCCAGCGGCCAGGTTGGCCAGGGCCACCGCGTGCGGCAGTTCTTCGCCAGCAGCGATCGCCGCCGCCAGGGTAGAAATCACCGTATCACCGGCACCAGTCACGTCGAACACCTCACGGGCCCGTGCGGGCAAGTGCAGCGCCGGATGATCAGGACGCAGCAAGGTCATGCCGTGCTCGCCACGCGTGACCAGCAAGGCGCCCAGATCCAGGTCATGCATCAGCTTCGCACCCTTGCTGACCAGATCGTGCTCATCGGCACAACCGCCAACAATGGTTTCAAACTCGCTGAGGTTCGGGGTGATCAGGCTGGCACCGCGGTAAATCGAGAAATCCTTGCCTTTGGGATCCGCCAGCACCGGAATACCACGGGCACGTGCAGCCTGGATCAACACCTGGTGGTTCTTCAGCGCACCTTTGCCGTAGTCGGACAACACCAGCACCTTGATGCCTTCGAGCAGGCCGTCGACTTCAGCCCCGAGCGCCAGCGCGTCGGTGGCAAACGGTTCTTCGAAATCGATACGCAGCAATTGCTGGTGACGACTCATGACCCGAAGTTTGACGATGGTCGGCTGATGCGCGATGCGCTGGAACAATGCACGTACACCGGCGCCTTTTAGGCTATTGGTCAGGCTATCGGCGGCCTCGTCATCACCGGTCACACCGACCAGGGACGCCGGCGCGCCGAGCGCGGCAATGTTCAAGGCAACGTTGGCAGCACCGCCCGGGCGGTCTTCGATTTGCTCGACCTTGACCACCGGCACCGGCGCCTCAGGAGAAATCCGTGAGGTACCACCATGCCAGTAACGGTCGAGCATGACATCGCCGACCACCAAGACAGGGGCTTGATCGAATCGCGGCATGGACAACTTCATGGTGCAACCCACATACAAAATGAACAGGGGCGCGATATTAGCACAGGGTGAACGCTGCCTAGTTCGACAGCTTCAACAGGTGTGCATTACGCCGCTACATTGTTCATTTTTTAAACAAAACAGCCAGGACGTGCTGCACGGCGTCGGCCAGTCCAACCTCGTCGGTGTTGATTTCGCAGTCCGCCTGCCGCGGTGCTTCATAAGGGCTGTCGAGACCGGTGAAGTCCTTGATTCGCCCCTGCAGTGCAGCTTGATACAAACCCTTGGGATCGCGCCGGGCGCAGATGTCGAACGGCGTGCTGACATATACCTCAAGAAACTCGTCCGTGCGGAACAAGGCTCTGGCCGATGCTCGATCAGCCTGAAACGGCGAAATCGCCGAGACAATCACAATCAACCCCGCGTCGACCATCAACCGCGCCACTTCGGCAATACGCCGGATATTTTCCTTGCGCGCTGCAGCGCCCATACCCAGGTCATTGCACAAACCGTTGCGCACGTTGTCGCCATCCAGCACAAAGGTGTGGCGCCCCTGCTCATTGAGCTGCAACTCGAGTGCATTGGCCAAGGTCGACTTGCCAGCGCCCGACAGCCCCGTCAGCCACAGGCAACACGGTTGCTGATGCTTGAGCGCTGCTCGGGCCGAGGGCGACAACGACAATGCAAAGGGGCGAATGTTCGACGAATGTGCAGCAATAAGCGGCGACTCATTCATAACCCAGCACCTCGTAATCACGCTGATAGGCACGCCGTACCAGGCGCCGTGTGCGCACCGAGCAAAAATCGCGTACGGGCTCAGCGCGACGCTCTTGCGAGATATTCAGATGAGGCAACGATGACGTCATGCCGAGATGCTGGCAGAGCAGTTGAAAGTCACGTTCCAGGTGTTCCTGATAGCCGACGAAATCCATCGCCATGCGCCCCATGGAGTCATTCAAAAAGTCGGTTTGCGGTGCGAAATGAAGCTGTTTACGGATGTTATCCGGGTGCAACCAATGCCCGACGAAATCATCAAAATCCCGGTAACTGTTGACCAACAGCCGAGCCGATTCATCCCGTTGCGGCAACTGCTTGCCGCGCAAATAGGCATAGGCGGAATAAGCCCGCTCCAATGGATCGCGGACAAACGCAAACTTGAAACTGCGTGCGTAGTGTTCGGGAAACTGCTGTTCGTACCAGTACAGCGGCAGGTGTCCGGGCGCCCAACCATTGAACAACGCCGAGCACACGCTGCTGCCGGCACATTTCGGAACATGGATGAACAGGCATGAACGCTGCTGAAAGTGCGCAGGAAAAACGGTATTGCCTGACATCGACTTGTTCACGGCTTGCCGGTCAACGACCGACAAACGGCCCAGCAAAAAGGTGCGCTGTGTTTTGGGGAGTAGTTTCCAGAGGTGACGTTGCAACATTCCAGTCCCCGCACGAGAAGGTTGTCCTTCCCGTTTGCATTCACAATCGAAGCAGGAACCATAACAAGCACGGCACGCAGAATTATTTAGGCTTGGTCAAGTATGTAAAGGGCTGGATACAAATCGTCGGACGCGTTGCGCGCCCGGGAGGCTGACAGGGTGAGCGATGCTCACCCTGGCGTCGAGCTCAGGCTATGTCCGCCGGAGATGGTTCGTCCAGTCCCATGGCATGCAGACGCGAGTAGTACCCGCCTTGTGCCAGCAGTTGGGCGTGAGTACCGCGCTCGACGATTTCACCGTGGTCCATTACCAGGATCAGATCGGCCTTTTCGATAGTCGACAGACGGTGCGCGATCACCAGCGTGGTACGACCCTTCATGACCTTATCCAGCGCTGCCTGAATATGCCGCTCGGACTCGGTGTCCAGTGCCGAAGTCGCCTCATCGAGAATCAGCAACGGTGCGTTTTTCAACAAGGCGCGAGCAATGGCCAGACGCTGACGTTGACCACCGGACAGCAATACCCCGTTCTCACCGACCTCAGTGTCCAGGCCGTTTGGCAACTGGGAGATGAAGTCCATCGCATAGGCATCTTCTGCAGCCTTCTCGATGTCTGCACGAGGAGCCCCGGCCAGATCACCGTAGGCGATGTTGTTGGCCACGGTATCGTTGAACAGGGTGACGTGTTGTGTGACCTGAGAGACATGCTTGCGCAGGTTACGCAGGCGGTAGTCTTCGATCTCTACTTCATCGAGCAGTATTTGCCCCGTTTCATGATGGTAGAAACGCGGGATCAGGCTGGCCAGCGTCGACTTGCCGCTTCCCGAGCGTCCAACCAGTGCGATCATCTGCCCCGGTGTCGCAGTGAAGCTGATGTTTTTCAACACCTCGCGATCAGTGCCCGGGTAAGTGAAACTCAGGTTGTGTACATCCAGGCGACCGCTGATACGCTCGCGCTCGATGGTGCCAGCATCGAGCTCCGGCTCGACATCAAGCTGCTCGAAAATGCTTTCAGCACCGGCCACGCCTTTCTGAATAGTCGAGCTGACTTCGGACAGCTGACGAATCGGCTTGGGCAACAGACCCGCAGCCGTAATATAGGCCACCAGATCACCGGCCGTCGCATCACCACGCAGAAACAGCACCAGGAACATCAATGCGGCCATGGCGCTATAAATCACCAGTTGCAGTGCAGGGGTATAGATCGCACTGGTTCTGGTCATGCGCAGTTGCTTGTCGGTGTTGCTCTGACTGGCTCTGGCAAAGCGCTGTTGCTCGTAGCTTTCACCACCGAAGCTGCGCACCACGCGATAGCCCTGAATGGTTTCGGACGCGACGTGAGTCACGTCGCCCATCGCCACCTGAATCTTCTTGCTCTGCTTGCGAAATTTCTTGCTGGTATTGCCGACCATGAAAGAAATCAGCGGCAGAATTGCCAGCATCACCAAGGTGAGCTTCCAGTTCATCCACAACAGGTAGCCGAACAGAAAAACTACGGTCAGACCTTCGCGAATCACCACTTTAATGGCGTCTGTTGCAGCACCGGTCACCATGGTCACGTTGAAGGTGATACGGGAAATCAGATGCCCGGAGTTGTGGGTATCGAAATAACGGTTAGGCAACACCAGCAGCTTGTTGAACAACTCTACCCGCAAGTCATGAACCAGCCCCAGGGAAACCCTGGCCAGGTAGTAGTTACTCAGGAACGAACCAAGCCCTTGCCAGGCCGCGATCAAGATGATCAACAGCGGCACGGCAACCAGCAACTTCAACTCCCGCAGATACGGAGTGTGAGGAAAGAGCACTGCTTCAGGGTTGCTCAAGCCATCGACGAAATATTTGAGAATCCCGGCCAGCATCGGCTGCGTGGAGGCAAATATCACAAAACCCACGATACTCAACAGGAAAATGCCAACGTAGGGTTTTACATACCCCAACAGTCGCAAATAGATTTTCAGGCTTGATTCCTGTTCCGCATTGGGCGGTGCTGCACTCATCGTAGAGCTCACTGATTAGGTTGAACGCGAAATTTTATCACAGGCTTTGTATTTGGCCTGTGTCCATACCAAAACGGTGGCGAGGCCAACCGGTAGCCAGCTGATGAACCATTCGGCTCGTGGCGATCCACTGATGCTGGCCGCATCGAATTGCATGGCCAGGAACGAGAACAGCCAGATCCCGATGACACCCTGACCATACAGCGTTTCACGAGCTCGCCATGCTTCACGCAATACCGCAAACCAGACCACACACCACAGCAAGAGCCCTGGCAGCCCCAATTCGATTGCAATATGGGTGAACAGGTTGTGCGCGTGATCAAATTCGACGCCTTCGGCAAGCACCGTGTAGCCAGACTCCAACCCCAGGCCACGCAAGGGATGTGCAGCGATCATGTTCAGACTGGCCATGAATATTTGAGGCCGGTACGAGGTACCGCGAGCCAACACCAGCGGTTCGAAAAGCCAGAACGCCAGCATCGCCAGCACCAGTGCGCCAATGGCGATGATGCAGCTACGTCGGCTGCGGCACCAAATGGGCATTGCCACCAGCGTCAGCAACAGCGCCAGCGCGGCGCCACGACTCTGGCTCAGCACGACAAAGCCTGCGAGCAAACCCAGTGCAACCAACCAGGCACCTTGCAGCCAACGGGTCCGGGGTACCCAATGGATCATCCAGACCGCCGCCACGCCCAGTACGTAACCGCCCAGAATCGGGTGACCCAACTCCCCCAACCCTTCAACGCGCGCAGTCCAGGTGTTGCCGTCGATCAGATAAAACTTGATGGCCGCCAACAGTGCACTCAATGCCAGGGCCAGGCCGCCCCATTGCATGACCCGCACGACACGCTCCGGACGGGCATCGGCAAATACCGGAAAAAACAACAGGAACACCACGATGTACAATATGCGTTTGGCGCCCCGTGTCAGGTCATCATCATGAGTCCACGACACGCTGATCAACGACCACAGCACCAGCCCGAGCAGCCCAAGACAAAACACCCGCTGTGCTTGCCAAAGCTCAAATAACCGAGCACGTGCCGACCAGGCAAAAAACATTGCCGGCAACCAAAGGAACACGGTCAACCCTTGCTGATAAAGCTTATTGGTCGGCGCAAAAGCAATGGCAGTCAAAAACCAGAACAATCCGGTCGTCATCCATACCTGCGCCCAACGCGTTTCCTGCATTGACCTTTCCTCGTTAAATCGTCCGATCGCCAAGCCGGCATGGTGAAAACAGCAACTTTTCGGCATCATTGATCGCCAATACGCCCGCAATTTCTACAAGGCTCTCTACATGCAATGCTTCCGGCTTCCACAAGCCGCTTTAAATCAAATGATTAAAGGCGCCAGAGTACTAGAAGCCGACAGCTTCGGCCCGAAAGTATTTCTTCTGCCGGACGGGAACATCCTCAAACTGTTTCGCCGCAAGCGGCTTCTCTCGTCGGCATTGTTTCGCCCCTATTCAAAGCGCTTCATCGACAATGCCGCCCGACTCGAAAAGCTCGGCATTCCTACCCTTCAGACACTCACACTCCATCAGCTGGATACGCCCGGCATGACGGCCGTGCTTTACCGTCCCCTGCCAGGAGAAACCCTGCGCCAGCTGGCAGACAAAAACGGCTTCGACTGGCAACAGACCCTGCCGGCGCTGACCGCATTCATCCGCGAACTCCATGCAGCCGGGGTCTACTTCCGCTCGCTGCACCTGGGCAACATCGTCGTGACTCCAGGCAACCAGTTCGGCCTGATCGACGTCGCCGACATGCGCTTCTTGCGGGGGCCGCTGCCGCAGCACCTGGTCAAGCGCAACCTGCAACACTTCGCACGGTATATTGATCGAGAGAAGCTGAACGAGAGCTTTCCGATGCAGACGCTGGAGCAAATCCTACTTTGCGCATGACAACAACCGGCGGGCAACCTGGCTGAATTCCAGCCAGGCGTCATCCGGTGAAAGTACAGTGAATTGAGCCGCAGCGACCGATTCAGAAGCGACACCAAGCGCCTGTATTAACGCCTCGCTCCAGGCTGTCACATCCTCTGGCGTGGCGTAACGGCCCGCCCCTGCCAATTGCTCGCGAAACACTGCCAAATCGCTGGACAGCACCGGGACACCGGCCATTACCGCCTCTTGCAGGATCAAGCCAAGACCTTCCTCAAGTGACGGGATCGCGATCCAGTCGAAAGCCCGAAAAAGCGTCGCTGCATCCTCAAGGTTTCCGGGCAACAGCACCTTGTCGCATAACCCAAGCTCGTTGACCCGCACCTCCAGGGCAGCCCTTGCCTGACCTTCCCCGATAATCACCAGGCGCAACTGCGGGTGCTGTGTCAGCGCCTTGGCAAAGGCTTCGATCAGGCATGCAAAGCCTTTTTTGCCAACCAGGCGCCCTACAGCCCCCACGACAGGCATGTTGTCGACGGGCAATTGCAGCCGAGCACGCGCCTGCTCACGAGAAAGCAACCGGGAACGAAAAGCCAGTGGATCGAGCGCACTGCGCAACGTGACGACGGGGATCTGTAAATCGGCCTCAAGTGCGTTGGCCAGGGTTTGCGAAACCGCCGCGAGGGTCAGCTGTGAAGCGGGAAATCGTGAAAGCAGCTTGCGATCGGCCGCGCTGATCCGGGTCGCGCCATGAAAAAGCACCACCGCGCGCAACTGCGGCAGCTTCTTGAGGACCGGTAACAGGGCACGAGCCGTGCCTAAGCCGTCGAGCAACAGTACGCGCACGTCACTTTGATTCAGGGCGTAATAAAAACGCGCCTGCATCCACAGCGTCAGCAGCTTCCAGAAACGCCTGCCCTTGAGTTGATTGGAGGACAGATGCCACTCCCGCGTTTCACCGATTTCGGCGACACAGCCGCGCGCACTACCCTGCAACAGCCAGGTATTGATCGGTGTTGCGGGTTCTACCTGAGCAAGTATCTGCAGATGAACCTTGTGGACAGAGGCGTAGGCAGCCCCACCGGACCACATGACATTAAGGATACTCATCGAGCTGGAAGCCCTTTTTCACATCGGCTGATGGCACGTTTTATTATGATTTCGAGCACTTCCAATGATTTGAAAACCCTGTCAAATGCCCAGCTTCAGGCGTAACCGTTCGATCAGACTCAATGCGGCGCGAGGCCTCAAAGCCGGCTGGAGCTCTTCGACAATACGCTGACCAATACGTGCGAAGCTGAACTGACTGACCGCCAGATCGCGTCCGTTTCGGGCAATGATCGAAGCCAACTCAGGATCGGCACGCAGCCTGGCGAGTTTTTCCTGCAGTTGCGGGATATCCCGATAGAGCACCACGTTGTGCATATCCTGCAGCCCCAGAGCCCGAGTTTCCGCATCCCCCTGATCGAAGGCCAACAACACGCAGCCACAGGCCATCGCTTCAAAGTTCTTGATCATGAATTCGCCCATGCCAACGTCGGCACTGACGAAGAAGCGGATACGGTTGAGCGTGTCGCGATACTCGTCACCGGAATGGGTACGAGTCACTACCAAGGGTTCGACACCCGCCAACTCATCGAGCAGCGCTTTGCGACCGCTGTACGCCACGCTATTGGTACTGCCGACGAAGGCCAGTTCGATATCACGCTCACGCCCCTGATCCTGCAACAGGGTCTGGTCATAGCCCTTGGGCACGAACACCGCGTCAAAGCCTTCTTCGCGTAAACGCTTGGCGACCATGAAACCGGAACTGATCACCCGCGCCCACGGCAGGCGGCGGTAATGCGCACTGAACTTGCCGGTGTACTTGCAGGGAATGTAGTTCTGGTAGGCATCGTGTTCGAGAATCACCAGATTGGGAATCGTGCGAATGAACCCGACCTGGCGGATTTCCTGCTTGAACCGCAGGAAGAACACGATACGGTCATAGCGCGACACGTCCACTTCACGCCGAAAATAACCACGCAGGTTGCGCTGTTCATCACTGCTCAACCAGCGCAAGTCGCATTCGCAATGAGCGGCCACACCTTCGTACAAACGGTCCAGAATGGCCCGCTGTTCTTTCTGCACCAGAAATAGAACCTTCATTGTCTTCCTTGCAGCATTGAACAGCCCGACAAAAACCTGAAATCACCCTTCTGCCCTGGCAGAAAGACTCCATGCGACAGCCATTTACAAACGCCAGAACAGCTCATGCCGACGCACAGCCTTGCGAAAAAATTCGTTCTCGCCGTAAGGCGAGCCTGAACGCCCAGCCAGCAGACGCTGCAAGCCGCGACGCATCCGACGCTTGAACGGCGCACGCGGCTGCAAGTCATGCATCATCCCCAGCGCCATAGCCTTGTCGCGCTGTTGCTCGATCGACAATACCAGGCAATAGGGTTGTAGCACGTGCGCCGGATCGAACACCGGCGGTAACGCAATCCCGGCCTCGGAATCACCCATTGGCCAGCGATCATTGTCGTGCAGATGGTTCGCGTATCCGAGCAGTGTAGTCGGCTGCCACTCAAGCCCCTTCAAGGCTTCCAGCACCGCATGCTGTGCACAGATGTGATCGGGATGCGGATCCAGCGAGGAGTGCGGCAGGACGATCACTTCAGGGCGCGCCTTGAGCAGCAGTTCGCGCAGATCGGCCAGCAGATTATTCCAGGTCGGTGCACCATCGCGGTCACCGGGCAATGCGAACGGATTAAGTTGGCGAAACAGTCGCGTGTCGTTCAGATTCGCTTCACGCGAGCCCACCGGTTGGTCCGGCGCCGCCTGCATGGCTGGCAATTGCAGGCAGAAATAGCCCAATTGCACACACTGCGATTCAGGCACGCCGGCCCAGCGCGGCACCGCAATACTGTCCCAGGCACGCAAACGGCCTTTGATGCGCGACGCCTCGACGGCGTCCAGTCCCATCTGCTGATAGTGCCCGGCTTCAATTTCGCCGGCGGTCAACGTGACAATCCAGGCCTCGTCGGCCTGGCTGTACAAACCGAAAGCGGCCAGCTCCGCATCGTCGGCGTGAGGCGCGATCACCATCACTCGCTGACGGCGGTAATCAGGTTGTTCGAACGACCAGAGCACGGGTTCGCCGAGCAATCGGCAGAAACGCCCGCGCACACGCAAATCACCCTGCGACAGAACATGCGCCTGACCACTGAGATTGAGGTAACGCAGGCCGTCTACACCACGCTCGAAGGCTTGTCGGTCTGGATTATCGCCACCCGACAACTCGACTGCAGGATCGAAAAAGCGTCCCAGCCAGGTGCTTTTTACCTGCAGTGCCAGTACCAGCGTGGTGTCGTCGGTCAGGATGACGCCGTCATCGAGCAGCAGACGCGCACCCTCCAGCCGGACCTTGGGCTGCTGCGTGTAGGGCGGGAAGCTGTACTGGTAATCGTCCTTGGGCGAGTAAAACAAATGGTCGGCAAACCACGCCTCATGGGCAACCCAGGCCAGGACCGCGAGTACCAGCGGCAGCCACCAGGTGACCAGCAGGCCAACGGCAATCAACAGCAAGACACCGATCAACAGACCGATGCGCTTGTTACGTCGATGACGCTTGAGCAGTTGCTGCTTGCGATTGAGTGGCAGGCTCATGGTCTGGCTCATACGGTGAACACCGGCACAGGGTTGCACCAGCGGTCCTTGTATTCACGATCAGCCCGCCCGAAGGAAAAGCGCAGCGGCTTATCGATTGCCCGGGCGTGCTCCCAGGCGCTTTGGGTATTGAGAAAACTCAATACGCTGCCGGGGCTGAACTCACGAGTCTCGGGGTCGACGCCACCGTTGATGTACTCGACGCTGATCCACTCTGGCGCTTCAACACGGTAGACCAACTGAATCGCAATCGGCGCATCGTTGAGGAAAATCACCGAGCCGATCATCAGCTCGCGCAGCAGCTCGAGCACCTCGCCCATGCGCGGCGCACCGGTTGCCGGGAATCCCCAGCGGCGCTGGAACAGATCGCAATAAATCGTCGCCAGTTCCTGACTGGAAAAGTCGCTGACCGGTCGTATTACGCCACCGGCCTCTTCCAGCAAGCGCAGTTCACGGCGCTGGTTGTAGCGAAACTTCTTCGACAGCTCTTCAGGTGTGCGGGCCATGGCCAGTTGTTCGGCTTGCAGCTTGAGACCGACAAAGCGACCTTCATTCAACGCAGACAAGTAGCGCCCGCGGTGCCGCAACAGCGCTTGCGCGTCGGCCGCAGCCGGCAGGATGAATTCAGCGTTGCCGAGATCGAACAAACCTTTCTTGCCGTTACGCTTGAGCACGTCCTTGGACAATGCCAGGTCGCGGCCCCAGGTCGGGATCGCGGCTTTCAGTTCGCCACCCTGTTCCCAGGCCAGGTAACGCACCGGGATATCGGCCAACTGTGCCAGGCGTTCGACCACCAGTGGATGCGTTGCGACGCTACCGCCAAAACGCTGCCAGGCATCGCGATACGTCGACGCATCGACAACGGACCAGCCACGCTCGCGCCAGCCTTGAAATCGGTTGAGCATCAGGCCCTCGCCGTCAGTTCAAGGACGTGCGGCAGACGCCAGAACGTCTCGTGCACTGCACGATCCGAGAAGCGCTCGCGCAGGCGATCAAGCATCATTTCGGCGCAGACCTGGTGCTCGTGCTGATTCATCACCGCCAGATGTTGCAGGCCCAGCGCCAAGTGCTCGACATCCCCCTGCGGGAACAAAATACCGACACCTTCGACCACCTCCGCAGCCCCACCGCACGCGGTGGCCAGCAATGGCACACCGGCGGCCATCGCTTCGAGCAGCACCATGCCGAATGGCTCGTGGTCGGAGCTCAGGGCAAACACATCGAAAGCCCGGAAGTAGCGACGCGCCTCCGGCACCTGACCGAGAAACAGCACACGGTCACCAATACCGATTTCACGAGCCAGATCCTTGAGCCGCTGCTCCAGACGTCCGGAGCCAAGAATCGCCAGTTGACTGCCGACCGGCAAACGCGGCAAGGCCTGGGCAAACCCGCGCAGCAAAGTGGCCTGGTCCTTGTCCGGGTGCAGGCGACCGACGTTGCCGATCACCCACGCATCCGGCGACAGCCCCAAGGCGTCGCGCGCCTCATCGAAGGACACCTGAGTGGCCTGCAACGCGTCGACATCGATGCGGTTGTAGAGGGTTTGAATCCGCGCCGCCGGCCACTTCGGCAGACAACGGCGCATGTCGTCGCGGACCGCATCGGAAACCCCGAGCAGGCTTAGGCGCTTGCGAAAAATATGCGCGAACAGCTTGCGCGTCCGCCGCTGGTAATCGCCAAAGGCGTGGTGCACGCCGATTACCGGCAGCGGCGTTGCGAGCAAGGCGATGTAGATCGGCTTGAAACGGTGGGCGATACAAAAACTGAAATTGCGCGACTGGGCGACTTTGCGCAGATCGGCAATCGCCGAAAGCTTCAGGCCACGAATGGCCTTGGAGCTGTATTCCATGAACAGCACTTCATCAGACGCACAGCCCGCCGCAACGTCAGCATCGGCAACCCCGGTGAGAAACACCGTGGTCACTCGATAACCAGACCCTGCAAACAGGCTCGCGTACTGTCGGGCGCAGTCCAGGAACGGCCCGTCATAGCCGTGACAGAACTGCAGCACATGGCGTTCAGCCGAGCGTGTCATAAGCGTCCGCGCCGTCTTTGACCACCAGAATGTCTTCCATGATCAGATACTGTAGATCGGAGCCGAAGAACATGTTCAGGGCGTCGGTCGGCGAGCAGATCATCGGCTCGCCGCGGCGGTTCAGCGAGGTGTTCAGCGACACGCCGTTACCGGTCAGCACTTCCAGCGCTTTCATCATGTCGTAGTAACGCGGGTTGTATTCGCGCTTGAGCACCTGGGCACGGGACGTACCGTCTTCATGGACGACTTCCGGCACGCGGGTTTTCCACTCTTCAGCCACTTCGAAGGTGAAGGTCATGAACGGTGCCGGGTGATCGATCTTGATCATCTGCGGCGCCACGGTGTCGAGCATCGACGGGCAGAAAGGCCTCCAGCGCTCGCGGAACTTGATCTGGTGGTTGATCCGGTCAGCCACGCCTGTGGCGCTCGGGCAACCGATGATCGAACGACCGCCCAACGCACGCGGACCGAACTCCATGCGCCCCTGGAACCAGGCCACCGGATTACCGTCGACCATGATTTTGGCGATCTTCTCCGGCATGTCATCGAGCTTGCGCCACTTGGGTGCGCTCGGGTGACGAGCACAAGCCGCGATCACGTCTTCGTTGCTGTACGACGGGCCGAGGTAAACGTGCTCCATCTTCTCGACCGGTACGCCACGGGCGTGGGACACGTAAGCCGCAGCACCCACCGCCGTGCCGGCATCGCCGGACGCAGGCTGTACGAACAACTCTTTGATGTCGTCGCGAGCGATGATTTTCTGGTTCAGCTTGACGTTCAACGCACAGCCGCCAGCAAACGCCAGCTTGCCGGTTTCCTTGAGCACGTCGCCCAGGTAGTAGTCGATCATCTGCAAGGCGAGTTTCTCGAACAGCGCTTGCATGCTCGCGGCGTAGTGGATGTACGGTTCGTCAGCAATATCGCCTTCGCGTTTCGGACCCAGCCACTCGATCAGCTTCGGCGAGAAGTAGAAACCCTTGCCCTTTTCTTTGTAGCGACGCAGGCCGATGACGTTGGCGTAATCGGTATTGATCACCAGCTCGCCATTTTCGAACGAGGCCAGTCGGGAGAAATCATATTTGCTGGCATCGCCGTACGGCGCCATGCCCATGACCTTGAACTCACCGTCGAGCATTTCAAAACCGAGAAACTCGGTGATCGCGCCGTACAGGCCACCGAGGGAATCCGGATCGAAGAATTCCTTGATCTTGTGGATCTTGCCGTTCTCGCCATAACCGAAGAAGGTCGTGGCGTACTCGCCCTTGCCGTCGATCCCGAGGATCGCGGTTTTCTCTTTGAAACCGGAGCAGTGGTAGGCGCTGGAGGCGTGAGCCAGGTGATGCTCGACCGGCTCGATCTTGATCTTCTTCGGATCAAAGCCCAGTTGCTCGAGGCACCAGACAATCTTGTTGCGATAGCGCTTGTAGCGACGGTTGCCCATCAGGATCGCGTCAAGCGCGCGATCCGGGGCGTACCAGTAACGCTTGGCGTAGTGCCAGCGGGCCTTGCCAAACAGGCTGATCGGGGCAAACGGGATCGCCACTACGTCAACGTCGGAAGGTTTGATGCCAGCCTGTTCCAGACAGAACTTCGCCGATTCGTAAGGCATGCGGTTCTTTGCATGTTTATCGCGTACGAAGCGCTCTTCTTCAGCAGCCGCGACCAGCTTGCCGTCGATGTACAAGGCTGCGGAAGGATCATGGCTAAGGGCGCCGGACAGGCCAAGAATCGTCAATGCCACAGGGGTCTAGCCTCTTAAGTCTGCATGCAGGCGACGTGCGCCTGAAAATAATGTGTCCTCGCAAAAGGGCGAGAAACAGCTAAAGGGCGGGATTATAGCGTAAAGATGGCGGGAATGACCCAGAGGTTGTTTGACGCACAAAGTTCATATTCAACAGGACACAGCAAGCGACGACGGCAAAAAGAACGATGTTTATAAAGCCTGTAGGTTTCAGGGAAGCATCCGACATGTTTTTCAGGTTGCTGGTGGGAAGCCGCGTGACTAGTCTCTGGTGGTCGCTGCCAATTCAGCGACCGGGCGTCGCGGCCCGGATCAATCAAGGCGCAACTTCTCAACTCAAGGAGCGTCATCATGAACCAAACCACTCCAAATCCGCCTGAAACCCCAAGCACTTCCCCTTACGCCTCCACCGACTCCAGAAAGCTCCACGCCGCCGCCGAGCGCGCGCTGGATCACCATTTGAAACCGCCGTTTGCCCAAGCCAACCTGCCCGATAAACGTCCCTCCAACATATTTGCGGTCATCCCCGATCTGGATAACGAAACCCTGCTGGCGCATGCCTCGGAAACACTCGCCTCGGTCAATGTGCTGGCCAGCGATCTGGCGTTTGAGCTTGAAGGCACGCGCCGACATGTGGCGCTGGCGATTCAGCAGATGATCTCGTTGGGGGAATTGTTGGTGAACCGAGCTCTGGATAATTTCGATCAGCCAGAGGCGCCGTAACACCGGACTGTGGGAGCGGGCTTGCTCGCGATAGCGGGCTGACAGTCAACTGAGATGTTGAATTCGATGACCTCTTCGCGAGCAAGCCCGCTCCCACAGTTGAACTATATACACCTGCGGGAGATTGGTCGGCTGTCAGGATCAAAAGATCGCAGCCTGCGGCAGCTCCAGAAATCGAACTCGCCTTCACCACTCAACAGGCCGAGCGTTAGCTCGCCTGCCGCTGTTGATCTTGATCCACCCGCCCCTTCGGGAGGCCGAGCGCAGGTGTTCATCAGGGGGTGGGCGCGCAGCGCCGTACGGCGCAGCCGGACACATCGAGAGGAGGTCGTCGCGAAGCAGACCGTAGGCGATGCCCCCTGATGAATGCCGGAGCGAGGGGACGCCGAGCCTAGGCGAGGTGCCGGACGCTTGGGGCGAGCGTTTTTTTGCTTACTTTTTTTAGGCGCTTGTAAAAAAGTGAGTCGCCGTCAGGGCGAAACCCTAAGTGGCCATTACCGCAGAAATGGATATGTACACCTGCAGGAGATTGGTCGGCTGTCAGGCCGCCATCGCGAGCAAGCTCAGCTCCCACAGTAGATATATGTACACCTGCAAGAGGTTGGTCGGCTGTCAGGCCGCCATCGCGAGCAAGCTCGGCTCCCACAGTAGATCTATGTACGCCTGCAAGAGGTTGGTCGGCTGTCAGGCCGCCATCGCGAGCAAGCTCGGCTCCCACAGTAGATCTATGTACATCTGCGAGAGGTTGGTCGGCTATCAGGCCGCCATCGCGGGCAAGCCCGGCTCCCACAGGTTTGGTTGGGGTACCTGCCAGGCCGCCCCCCGCAAGCAAGCTCAGCGCCTACACATTCTTGGGCAAACGCTGATCAATCACCCGATACAGCGCACTGCCCTCAGGCCAGTTACGCATAAACCGCGCCCGATCCCGAGCATACGCCGGAGCGAAACTACTCAGCGAACCGTGCTGACACATCGAATCCAGATCGATCAACGACCAGCGATCCTTGTCCCAAAACAGATTATGCCCCTTGAAATCCCCATGACTGATCCGCTCGCGAATCAGCTCGGCAAACAAATGATCCAGCGCCAGCAACTCAGCTTCAGGCGCCTCACCACTCTCAACGAACGGCGCAAAGCGCTCAATAATGTCCGGCCCCGAAAGGTACTCGGTAATCAGATAGGCCCGACTGCGCAGCCAGAAAAAACGCTTCTCCAACAGCGCCAACGGCTTGGGCGTAGCGATACCGAGGAACCCCAGGCGATGCCCCTCGCGCCATGAATGCCAGGCGCGACTCGGGCGCCAGAAGCGCTTGAACCAATGGGCAACGCCCTTGATGTTGTAGCGCTTGACCAGCAGCGTGCGCCCCGCCACCTCGACCTTGCCAACACTCGCCGCACCACCGGTCTTGTACAGATGCCCCTGATCGAGCAACGCATCGGCCTGCGCCAATACCGGCAACATGGCCGCTTCTTCCTCGCGACGAATCGCGCGCAATCCGAACGCCCCGCGCTGCACACTGAACAACGTGCATTCGCGGCCGACCTTGATCAGGAAGTCTTTCAAACGCCAACTGCGGACCTTGTCGACCTGCTTCTGCAAAGCTTCCAGTGGCAAGGCATGCTCGCCGTTGCTCAACAGGTAATACACCAGTAATTCTTCGGTGAACGGCTCAAGCGACTTGGGCAACTGAGCGAAAAACACCCCGAGGTTCTCCAGGACTTTTTGTCGAGACAACGGCTGACCAGCCTGCTCGACCCGAATCCCCGCACCGTCGATCAAATACAGTTGGCCGTTGTGGCGCAGCAGGTTGTCCAGGTGCAAATCTTCCTGCCACAGGCCTTTGCTGTGCAATTGACCGATGGCGCCCAGCGCCTCGGCCAACACCGCCGCTTGCTCGTCCGCCAGCGCCGGCAGCGCTTCGACCTGCTTCCAGGCATCGCCGAGGCTCTCGGCGCCTTCGAGGAAATCGAACAGCAGCCAGCCGCCCTCACCATCCTTCAGGCCATCGGCCAGCAGCCTCGGCGTGGTCAAGCCTTGAGCGGCGAGCAGACGGACACCGTCCAGCTCACGCTGAAAATGCCGCGCTGCCTTGCTGCCCACCAACAGTTTGGCCAGCACCGGACGCCCACGCCAAACAGCGGCGCCCACGTAACGCTGGCCCGGTAAAACCCGCAACACGCTGAGCAGTTGCAACTGCGCCGGGCCTGCGGCGTCCGCCAGCTCGATGCTCAATGGCAAGTCTGGCGTACGACCGGCGCTTTTCAGTTCAGACAAACGCATCAACGCGTCTCCTTGTGGCTGCGTCGAGCGATCAGGCGCTGCACCCAACGCTCGACCTGCGGGCTATTCGCCGACTGATTCAGATAAGTTGCCAGCAACAGCCGCACCTCCTCGCAAGTCCAGACCGGCGCCCGGCGTACCAACGGCTCCAGATCCTTGATCCGGTCGCGCTGACCAAACAGCAGCGGCCGGGTTTTCTCCAGATCGATCAGTTGCGCCTGATAACCATCGCCAGCAGGCCGCAAAAAAATGTGCTTGGGATAAAAGCAGCCGTGCACTTGACCCACATCATGCAGCCGACGTGCAAGCCGCGCGCAGGCACGCAGAATCCCCGCCTGCTGCGCATCACTGAGACCCGACCACTGCTCCAGCAGCGAATCCAGATCATTCCAGCCGTCCAGTGCACGCGTCAGCAGAATCGCCCGAACTTCACCCTCTAGCTTGCGCTCACCAAAAAATACCGCCTGCAGCGCTGGAATTCCCAACTGTTGGTAGCGGCTGATGTTACGAAACTCACGGGCAAAACTGGGCTCGCCAAACGGCCGGAACAAGGACCGCGTCAAGTAGTTGCTCTGTCGTTTGAGGTAGTAACCATTACCCTCAAGATCCAGCCTGAAAACGCTGCTCCAACCGTCTTGTGACGTGTTCGGCTCATCCACTGCATCGAGCCGCCTGGCCCATAGGGCATCGAACCCATCGAGGCCATGACGTTCCAGCAGTTCGCGGTCGTCAGTGGCCAGAAAATCAGTCATTCGTATCCCTTGAGAATCTCACGCTCTTCCGGTTCCGGCGCGTGTCGAAGGCCTTGAGTCGAGACTCTTGGCGGTACAGCAGTTTCAGGCTCCATCCCCACCATCAGAGCGCATCTCCATAGCGCTGCTTGCGTTCATAAAGCTTGTTGGCCTTGCCCTCGAGCCACGCCAGCAACGACGCTTCCTCACGCAAAATCTGACGCAAGGGTTGCTGGAAGTAACCTTTGAGGAAACGCAGCTTGTCGCGACGCGTCAGGCCGATATCCAGCGCCGAGAAATACAACGCCGCCAGATCCTTGTTACGCCAGCGCCGGGTGATCGCCCGGCGGGTCTGGGCACGGTGCAAATCAATCACCGAGAGCTTGAAGTCGTCGGCTGTCACCGGTTTATCCGTGTGCAGCAGAAAGTGGCAGATGTAGCAGTCGCGGTGGTTGACCCCGGCACGGTGCATCATGCCGGTCATGCGCGCCACTTCGGCGATCAGCGCGCGCTTGAGTTTTGGCTCCGGCGGCTGCTTGACCCAATCGATGCTGAAGTCTTCCAGGCTGACAGTCGGCGCCAGTTCTTCAGTGACAATGAACGAGTGCTGGTCCGCCGGGTTACTGCCGCGCTCGCCGTAAGCCACGGCGGTCATGGTCGGCACGCCGACTTCCTGCAAACGCTGGATAGCCCGCCATTCCTGGCCGGCACCGAGTACCGGCAGCTTGGCGGTGAGCAGGTTCTTGCAGATCTCGCCCCAGCCAATGCCGCGGTGAATTTTCACAAAGAAGCCGTTCCCGGCCACTTCGGTGCGCAGGGTCCTGCGAGCTTCGAGCTCACGGTACACCTCGCCCTTCAGGCCTTCGACTTCGGTGAACGCATCGCGTCCGGCCCAAAGGCTCTTGAACGGTTCGGCAAGAATCAACTTCATCAGTGTTGCTCCGCCAGAATCACATCCGCCGCGTGCTGCGGCATGCTGTAGAGATCGGCCGTGTCAGCGAAGACCAGGCCATTACGGCTCCAGGCCGCACGCGCTGCGTCATCGCTCAACATGGTCGTCAGGTACTGCGTGAGTTGCGCCTGTTCGAACGGTTCGTCCAGCACCAGGCCACTGTCGGCCTCAGCGATGTAATGCGCGTAACCGCACACCGCACTGACCAGCACCGGCAAGCCCGCTACCAGCGCTTCAAGCAATACCGTCCCGGTATTTTCGTTGTACGCCGGGTGGATCAACAGATCGGCACCGAGCAGGAAACGCGGGATATCGCTGCGGCCCTTGAGGAACTGCACGTTATCGCCGAGCCCCAACGTGGCACTCTGTAGCTGGAATACTTTGGGGTCGTCCTGGCCAATTACAAACAGCCGGGTACGTTTACGCAGTTCCGCTGGCAACGCGGCCAGCGCCTTGAGGCTGCGATCGACACCTTTGGTCTTGAACCCGGACCCGATCTGTACCAGCAACAAATCGTCGTCGCCCAGGGAGAACTCGCGACGAAATTCAGCGCGAATTTCGGCCGCATTGGCCGGCGCACGACGGTCCAGGGCAATGCCCGGTGGCAACAGGTGGAAGCGCTCAAGCGGCGTGTCGTAATGCTTGATGAACAGCGGCTGCTGGACTTCGGAAATCATCAGGACTTCGGTTTTCGCATCCTTGGCGAACACCGCGCGCTCGTACTCGGCGAAGTGCCGGTAGCGGCCCCAGCGACGATAGAGGGAATTGCGCAGGGTCTGCGCCTTGTCCTCGAAACAACCATCCGCAGCGTAGTAGACGTCGAGCCCCGGCATTTTGTTGAAACCGATCAGCCGGTCCACCGGACGCTTGGCCAGGTCGGCTTCCATCCAGGCACTCAGTTTTTCGTTGCGGCGATGGTTGAAGATCGCCTTGACCGGCGCCACCAGCACTTCGAAACCCGGCGGCACATCGCCTTCCCAGATCAGCGTGTAGACGCGGATCTGATGCCCGCGCTGCTGACATTCCAGGGCGATGCGCATGAAATCGCGCTGCAATCCGCCAAACGGGAAATATTTGTAAAGGACAAAAGCCAATTGCATCAGCGCAGCTCCTCAGCCAGTAGCGGCGGCTGCAAAAGCGTGCTTAAACGGCTCGCGACACGCTCGGGGTTCAGGCGAGTGAAGCACAATGGCCACTCGCGCTTGAGATCGAATCGACGCTGATCTTCAGCGGTCGGTTGGTAAGAACATTTCTTTTGCATGCATGGCGCACACGGGAAGTCGCTCGCCAGGTGCACCTGGCTTTTGCCATAGGCACCGGTCAGGCCCGGATTGGTCGGGCCGAACAACGATATCGTCGGCACGTCCAGCGCAGCGGCCAGATGACCGAGACCGGTGTCTACCGCCACGCAGGCTTGCGCACCGGCCAGCACTTTGGCGACGCCGGCCAGGTTCAATTTGGGCAGCACTTCGGCATTGCGCAGACCCTTGGCGATGCGCTCGGCCCGGGCCTTTTCGGCCGGGTTGCCCCACGGAAGTTTCACCGCCATGCCGAGGTGGCCCATGCGTTCGGCCAACTCACGCCAGTAAGCTTCCGGCCAGTGCTTGGTGTCCCACGTCGTGCCGTGCAGAAACAGCACGTAAGGATTCTTGCGCGGCAGCTCGACCAACCGCTCGACGTTCAGGCCATAGTCGCCCAACCCTTGCGGCAGGTCGTAGCCCAGCGCCACGGCGAACAACTGACGCAGTCGTTCCACGGCGTGTTGCCCACGGGCTACCGCCAGACGTCGGGAATAAAATCGCGCGGCAATGGGCTCACGGGCAGAGTTCTTGTCCAGCCCGGCTATCGGCGCGCGGACGTAGCGGGTCAGCCAGGCGCTTTTGAGCAGGCCCTGGGCATCGATCACCAGATCGTATTTGGTGGCACGAACGTTTTGCTTGAAGCGTTTCCACTCGCCGCTTTTGAGGGTTTGCCAGAGGTTCTTGCGCCAGCGACGGATCGCCACCGGAATCACCTTGCCAACCGCCGGGTGCCAGCTCGGGATCTCGGCGAAGCCTTCTTCCACTACCCAGTCGAACTTGATGCCCGGGATCGCCCGTGCCGCGTCGGTCAACGCCGGCAACGCATGAATCACATCGCCCAGCGAGGAAGTCTTGATCAACAGTACCTGCAACTTAACGGACCTCGACCGGAGCGCCTTGCAGGCGTTCTAACGCTTCGTTCACCGGTTGCGGCGTAAGCTGGCGCAAGCAGTTGTAATGACCGAAACGGCAGGTACGATCGAAACACGGGCTGCACTCGATACCCAGGCGAACGATCTCGACCTTCTCGGCCAGCGGCGGCGTGAAGCCCGGCGACGTCGAGCCGTAGACCGCTACCAGCGGGCGGTTCAGCGCTGCCGCGACGTGCATCAGGCCGGAGTCGTTGGACACCACTGAATCGGCGCAGGACAGCAAGTCGATGGCCTCGGCCAGCGAAGTGGCGCCACTGAGGTTCACCGACTCTTCACGCAGGCCCGGAATCAGTCGCGAGCGAATGTCTTCGCCGACCGCATGATCGTTCTTCGAACCGAACAGCCAGACTTGCCAGCCTTCGCGGATTTTCGCCTCGGCGACCTTGGCGTAGTGCTCCGACGGCCAACGCTTGGACTCGCCGAACTCGGCACCCGGGCACAGCGCCAGCACCGGACGATCAAGGGCCAGATCGAACTTGGCCAGCGCAGCGTCGCGGCTGCTCGGGTCGATTTGCAGGCTCGGGCGCGGATACGGCTTGGGCAACTCGGCGCCCGGCTCATAGGCGAGCGCCATGAAGCGCTCGATCATCAGCGGGTAACGCTCTTTATCGAGGGTGCGCACATCGTTGAGCAGGCCGTAACGAAACTCGCCACGCCAACCGGTGCGTTTCGGGATGCCGGCAAAGAACGGCACCAGTGCCGATTTCAGCGAATTGGGCAGCAAAATCGCCTGATCGTACTGGCCAGCCAGGGACTTGCCGATCCGCCGCCGCGTTGCCAGCTCCAGCACGCCGTGGCCGAGCGGAAAGCTCAAGGCCTGACGCACTTCGGGCATCCGCTCAAGGATCGGCCGACTCCACTCGGGGGCCAGCACGTCGATTTCGCACTGAGGATGACGCTGTTTCAGGCACTGGAAGAGTGTCTGCGCCATCACCATGTCACCGACCCAACTGGGCCCAACGATCAGAATTTTCATAGTTATCCACAAACGAATAAGGGAGGCATAAGCCTCCCCGCCTCGATAATTACTGTGGGAGCAGGCTTGCTCCCAGCGGCGTTCCGACGATAGGGTCATCACATTCAACATTGATGTCGACTGTCATTGTGCTATCGCGAACATGCTCGCTCCCACATCAAGAGTTGTTTCGTCCATGACTTCGAGTTCAGCTTAACCCCAGCTCGCGCCAGATCCGCAACACTTCGCGTCGCTCGGCCACAAACTGGTCCCCCGCAATCACCCCGGCCTCATTCTGCAGGGCCTGGCGGTGGGCCGCCGCGCGGTAGGTTTTATAGGCCTCACGCAGCAGGCTGGCGTCTTCGGCGGGCATCAACCCGACTTCCTCCAGACCTTCCAGGATGCGGATGTTATCCGTATAGCGGAGCAGCGAAGGGTGCGTGTCAGACCACGCCAACGCGGCGTATTGCACCATAAATTCAATATCGACGATACCACCGGCGTCCTGCTTGAGGTCGAACGGCGCAGTGGCTTCGAAGGCGTTTGGCGCGGTCCCGGCAGCGGTGCCCTTGCTCCCCAGGTTGTCGCGCATCTTGGCGCGCATCTCACTGACTTCCTGACGCAGCTTGGGTAAATCGCGTGCCCGACCCAGAACCTTCGCCCGGACTTTCTCGAAGGCCTGGCCGACATCCTGACTGCCGACCAGCACCCGCGCCCGCACCAGCGCCTGATGCTCCCAGGTCCAGGCTTCGTTTTCCTGATAGCGCTCGAACGCCCCCAACGAACTGACCAACAGCCCCGACGCGCCGGAAGGGCGCAGGCGCATATCGACTTCGTACAACTGGCCGGAGTTGGTCTGGGTGGTCAGCAAATGGATGATCCGCTGCCCCAGCCGGGTGAAGAACTGCGCGCCGTCGATCGGTTTCGCACCGTCGGTTTCTGCTTGCGGATCACCATCGTGGATGAACACCAGGTCGAGGTCCGAACCATGCCCCAGCTCCAGACCACCGACCTTGCCGTAACCGACAATGACGAACCCCGGGTCGCACAAGGTTCCGTCGGAACGCTGCGGCGAGCCGTACTTGGCGACCGTCTGACGCCAGGCCAGGGCCAGCACTTGCTCCAGAATGGCCTCGGCGAGCCAGGTCAGGTAGTCGCTGACTTTCATCAGCGGCAGGCTGCCGGCGATTTCCGAGGCCGCCACCCGCAGGCGGTGCGCCAGCTTGAAGTGCCGCAAGGCTTCCATCTGTTGTTCGAGATCATCCTCGGGAATCCGCGTCAGCCGCTCGCGCAATTCGGCGGCCAGCTCCGGCGCCAACGGTGGCTTGAACAGCCGCCCTTCGTTGAGCAGTTCGTCGAGCAACAACGGAAAACGGGTGATCTGTTCGGCAATCCACGGGCTGGCCGCGCACAAGGTCATCAGCCGCCGTAGCGCACCAGGGTTCTCGGTGAGCAACACCAGGTAAGCCGAGCGCCGAGCCACCGCTTCAACCAACGGCAACACGCGTTCCAGCACCAGGTCCGGGCTGGCGTGTTCAACCGCTTGCGCCAGCAAACGCGGAATAAAGGCATCGAGCCGTTCGCGCCCCAGACGTTGCATCGCCCGCAATTGCGGACTGCTGCGCAGGCTGGCAAGCGTTTTCAGGGCCTTGGGCGCATCGACAAAACCACCCTCTTCCAACTGACGGCAAGCGGCCTCTTCATCCTGGGCTTCCTCCCAGAGCGGCAACCACTCACCGCCGACCACCACTTCGCTCTCCTCGCCGTCCTCTTCATCCGGGTCAGCGATCACTTGACGGAAGTGCCAGTCGACCCGGCCGCGCCAGTACATCAGTTGTTCATGGAACGCTGTCCAATTGGCAAAACCCAACATAAAGGCAATGCGCGCCTGATCTCGCTCATCATGCGGGAGCATTTGCGTCTGCCGGTCGGCAATCGCCTGGATCGCATGCTCGGTGTAGCGCAGGAATTCGTAACCTTCGCGCAGCTCGCTGATCACCGCCGGCGGCAGGTAACCTTGCCCTTCCAGCGTGCTGAGTACTTTTAATAGAGGACGCTGCTGCAAACTCAGGTCGCGCCCCCCGTGAATCAGCTGAAAGGCCTGCGCGATAAATTCAACTTCGCGAATGCCGCCAGAGCCGAGCTTGATGTTGTCGGCCATGCCTTTGCGCCGGACTTCCTGCTGAATCAACTGCTTCATGGTGCGCAGCGCTTCGATGGCCGAGAAATCCAGATATCGCCGGTAAACGAACGGCCGCAGCATGTCGAGCAATTGCGCGCCCGCCGCCTGATCACCGGCCACCACCCGCGCCTTGATCATTGCGTAACGCTCCCAGTCGCGCCCCTGGTCCTGGTAGTACTGCTCCAGCGCATTGAAGCTGAGCACCAGCGCGCCGGATGAACCGTACGGCCGCAAGCGCATGTCGACACGGAAGACAAAACCGTCGACGGTCATCGGGTCCAGCGCCTTGATCAACCGCTGGCCCAGACGAATGAAAAACTCCTGGTTGTCCAGCGCACGCTTCACGCCAACCGTTTCGCCACCTTCGGGGTAAGCGAAGATCAAATCGATGTCCGACGACAGGTTGAGCTCCACTGCGCCAAGCTTGCCCATCCCGAGGATGACCATTTGCTGTGGCTCGCCACTGCGCCGGCCAGTGGGCGTACCGAACTGCTGGCAATGGCGCTGATACAACCATTGATAAGCCTGATCGATGCTCGCATCGGCCATGTCCGAGAGGTCACGGCAGGTCTGGATCAGATCGGCCTGGCGGGTCAGGTCGCGCCAGATGATTCGCACTTGCTGACGGTTGCGCTGACGGCGCAATACGCGGCCCAACTCATCGTCGGTGGTAGCCGTCTGCACAGCAGCGGCGATCTGTGCGCACAACTCACCGGCGGTGAAACTTCGGTCGAGTTCGCCGGACTGCACAAGCTCAAGCAACATCAAAGGGTCACGCAGGCTCTGCTCAATGACGAAATCGCTGGCCGCTGTCACTCGGGCAAACGCTGCCCAGCGCTCTGGCGACCAGGTCGACAGGCCATGATCATCGTCAAACAGGGCAACAGCGGCACGGAACGACTGCTCGGCGCGGCTGGCAAGCGGAAGAAGAAAGGCCGGCAGTTCGGCAAGCGAAGGAAGGCTCATGGTCTATCCTTGATCGGCGTAGAAAGGGCCGTCTGTAGTGAATGAGTGAAATGCACTACGCAAAGGACTGTCGAACAAAAGTTAGAAATAGCTGAAATTTCGGTTTTTTTGGCAGCGAGCATCAAACTTCCACCTATCTCGGTTAGCTAAAGACCAACAGTAACGATTATTCTCACAACGCAGCAGGAGGCCACACGCCCGTCTTCTGTAGTTTTACTACTCGTATATACATCCGAAAGGCTGAAATGGCCGACGATTTGTAGTAAAACTACACGCCGCCGAATCAACCTCCGGCATTCCAAGAATTTATAACGTCTGCCCACAAGGCCAGTCGCTAACTCAGGCAACCGATTCTGGAAGCCTTTCCGCCCTGGAGCAAGCCATGCAAGACCTCGATCCCGTCGAAACCCAGGAATGGCTGGACGCCCTGGAATCGGTTCTCGACAAAGAAGGCGAAGACCGTGCTCACTATCTGATGACCCGTATGGGCGAACTCGCAACCCGTAGCGGTTCGCAATTGCCTTACGCCATCACCACGCCATACCGCAACACCATTCCCGTTACCCACGAAGCACGCATGCCTGGCGACCTGTTCATGGAACGCCGCATTCGCTCGCTGGTACGCTGGAACGCGATGGCCATGGTGATGCGTACGAACCTGAAAGATTCTGACCTGGGCGGTCACATCTCCAGCTTCGCCTCCAGCGCAACCCTGTACGACATTGGCTTCAACTATTTCTTCCAGGCCCCGACCGACGAACACGGCGGCGACCTGATCTACTTCCAGGGCCACACCTCGCCAGGCGTTTACGCCCGTGCATTCATGGAAGGCCGCATCACCGAAGACCAGATGAACAACTTCCGCCAGGAAGTCGATGGCAACGGCCTGTCGTCCTACCCGCACCCTTGGCTGATGCCTGATTTCTGGCAGTTCCCGACGGTATCGATGGGTCTGGGCCCGATCCAGGCGATCTACCAGGCACGCTTCATGAAGTACCTGGAAGCCCGCGGCTTCATCCCTGAAGGCAAGCAAAAAGTCTGGTGCTTCCTGGGCGACGGCGAGTGCGACGAGCCGGAATCCCTGGGTGCGATCTCGCTGGCTGGCCGCGAGAAGCTCGACAACCTGATCTTCGTCATCAACTGCAACCTGCAGCGCCTCGACGGCCCGGTTCGCGGCAACGGCAAGATCATCCAGGAACTCGAAGGCGTGTTCCGCGGTGCCCAGTGGAACGTGACCAAGGTCATCTGGGGCCGTTTCTGGGACCCACTGCTGGCCAAAGACGTCGACGGTATCCTGCAACGCCGGATGGACGAAGTCATCGACGGCGAGTACCAGAACTACAAAGCCAAAGACGGCGCGTTCGTGCGTGAACACTTCTTCAACTCGCCAGAACTCAAGGCGATGGTTGCCGATCTGTCCGACGACGAGATCTGGAAGCTCAACCGTGGCGGCCACGACCCGTACAAGGTCTACGCGGCGTACCACGAAGCGGTCAACCACAAAGAACAACCGACCGTCATCTTGGCCAAGACCATCAAAGGTTATGGCACCGGTGCCGGCGAAGCGAAAAACACCGCGCACAACACCAAGAAAGTCGATGTCGACAGCCTGAAGTTGTTCCGTGACCGCTTCGACATTCCGGTCAAAGACGAAGAACTGGAAAACCTGCCATTCTTCAAACCGGAGCCAAACAGCGCCGAAGCCCGCTACCTGAGCGAGCGCCGCACTGCATTGGGCGGTTTCGTGCCACAGCGCCGCGCGCAGAGCTTCAGCGTGCCGACACCATCGCTCGATACCCTCAAGGCGATCCTCGACGGCTCGGGCGACCGTGAAATTTCCACCACCATGGCCTTCGTGCGGATCCTCGCGCAGCTGGTCAAGGACAAGGACATCGGCCCGCGCATCGTCCCGATTATCCCGGACGAAGCCCGTACCTTCGGTATGGAAGGCATGTTCCGTCAGTTGGGCATCTACTCGTCCGTCGGCCAGCTCTACGAGCCAGTCGATAAAGACCAGGTGATGTTCTACAAGGAAGACAAGAAGGGCCAGATCCTCGAAGAAGGCATCAACGAAGCAGGCGCCATGAGCTCCTTCATCGCCGCCGGTACTTCGTACTCCAGCCACAACCAGCCGATGCTGCCGTTCTACATCTTCTACTCGATGTTCGGCTTCCAGCGTATCGGCGACCTGGCCTGGGCCGCTGGCGACAGCCGTACCCGCGGTTTCCTGATCGGCGGCACCGCCGGCCGGACTACGCTGAACGGCGAAGGCCTGCAACACGAAGACGGTCACAGCCACATTCTGGCCGCTACCATCCCGAACTGCCGCACCTTTGATCCAACCTACGGCTACGAGCTGGCGGTGATCATCCAGGACGGCATGAAGAAGATGACCGAAGAGCAGCAGGACGTTTTCTACTACATCACCGTGATGAACGAATCCTACCAGCAGCCAGCCATGCCGGCTGGCGTGGAAGAAGGCATCATCAAGGGCATGTACCTGCTCGAAGAAGACAACCGCGAAGCGGCGCACCACGTTCAGCTGATGGGCTCCGGCACCATCCTGCGTGAAGTTCGTGAAGCGGCGAAGATTCTGCGTGAAGAGTTCAACGTCGGCGCTGACGTGTGGAGCGTTACCAGCTTCAACGAACTGCGTCGTGATGGCCTGGCCGTAGAGCGCACCAATCGCCTGCACCCTGGCCAGAAGCCTAAGCGCAGCTACGTTGAAGACTGCCTGATCGGCCGTAAAGGTCCGGTCATCGCGTCGACCGACTACATGAAGCTGTTCGCCGAGCAGATCCGTCAGTGGGTTCCGTCCAAGGAATTCAAAGTGCTGGGCACCGACGGTTTCGGCCGCAGCGACAGCCGCAAGAAACTGCGTCATTTCTTCGAAGTCGACCGTCATTTCGTGGTGTTGGCAGCCCTTGAAGCGCTGGCTGACCGTGGTGACATCGAACCTAAGGTGGTGGCTGAAGCCATCGTCAAGTTCGGTATCAACCCGGAAAAACGCAACCCACTGGACTGCTGAGGAGAGACTCTGTGAGCGAACTCATTCGCGTACCTGACATCGGCAGCGGTGAAGGTGAAGTAATTGAATTGCTGGTCAAGGTCGGTGATCGCATCGAAGCTGACCAGAGCCTGCTGACACTTGAGTCGGACAAGGCGAGCATGGAGATTCCGGCCCCCAAGGCCGGCGTCATCAAGAGCCTGAAAGTGAAGCTGGGCGATCGCCTGAAAGAAGGCGACGAGCTGATGGAACTGGAAGTCGAGGGTGCCGCTGCGGCACCTGCGGCTCCGGTCGCTGCACCTGCGGCCGCTGCAGCACCTGCTGCTGCACCGGCACCGCAAGCTGCTCCAGCGCCAGCCGCTGCGCCTGCTGCTGCCACCGTTCAGGACATTCACGTCCCGGACATCGGCTCGTCGGGCAAGGCCAAGATCATCGAAGTACTGGTCAAGGTTGGCGACACCGTTGAGGCTGATCAATCGCTGATCACCCTGGAGTCTGACAAGGCCAGCATGGAAATCCCTTCGCCGGCTGCCGGCGTAGTGGAAAGCATCGCGGTCAAACTCGAAGACGAAGTCGGCACTGGCGACTTTATCCTCAAGCTGAAAGTGGCAGGCGCTGCGGCACCTGCTGCGCCAGCACCAGCTGCCGCTGCCCCGGCTCAAGCCGCTGCGCCTGCCGCTGCTGCACCTGCTGCGCCTGCTGCAAAAACCGAGGCCGCTCCGGCGCCGGTGCAAGCTCCAGCGCCAAGCGGTGCCAAGGTTCACGCAGGCCCGGCGGTTCGTCAGCTGGCCCGTGAGTTCGGCGTCGAGCTGAACGCGGTGAGCCCAAGCGGCCCACACGGTCGTGTGCTCAAGGAAGACGTGCAGGTTTACGTCAAAGCCATGATGCAAAAGGCCAAAGAAGCTCCAGCCGCAGGCGCAACCGGCGGTGCCGGTATTCCGCCGATTCCGGTTGTGGACTTCAGCCGCTTCGGTGAAACCGAAGAAGTGCCGATGACCCGCCTGATGCAGGCTGGCGCCGCCAACCTGCACCGCAGCTGGCTGAACGTGCCTCACGTGACCCAGTTCGATTCGGCTGACATCACTGAGCTGGAAGCTTTCCGTGTCGCACAGAAAGCCGTGGCCGAGAAGGCTGGCGTCAAGCTGACCGTACTGCCACTGCTGCTCAAGTCCTGCGCGCACCTGCTCAAGGAGCTGCCGGACTTCAACAGCTCGCTGGCGCCAAGCGGCAAAGCGATCATCCGCAAGAAATACGTGAACATCGGCTTCGCCGTCGACACTCCTGAAGGCCTGCTGGTACCGGTCATCAAGAACGTCGACCAGAAGAGCCTGCTGCAACTGGCTGCCGAAGCCGCTTCCCTGGCTGAAAAAGCCCGGACCAAGAAGCTCTCGGCAGACGAGATGCAAGGTGCCTGCTTCACGATTTCCAGCCTCGGGCACATTGGCGGCACCGGCTTCACGCCGATCGTCAACGCGCCGGAAGTGGCGATCCTCGGTGTTTCCAAGGCAACCATCCAGCCAGTCTGGGACGGTAAAGCCTTCCAGCCGAAACTGATGCTGCCACTGTCGCTGTCCTACGATCACCGTGTGATCAACGGCGCTGCTGCTGCACGCTTCACCAAGCGTCTGAGCGACCTGCTGGGCGACATCCGCACCATTCTGCTGTAAAGACCGAGCGGCCCTCCTTCACCGGAGGGCCACTCGCGCCCCACGTTTTCCGAGCGCCACGCTCGTACCTCAACCCCGCCAATTTGGCGGGGCTTTTTTTGCCCGGAAAAACACCCGCCACTTAAGCATGCGTCAACGTTCGATCAAGCGTTGTATGTATTCCTACCGCCGATAGCAGTCGAGACTACTTTCGTGGCTTATTCAGACCACAGCCAAAGTCCACTTACCTATCAATATTTATCACCTGACGAACAATAGGATAGTGCCAACAAAGCACACTGACTGCTTTCACAAAACACTGTAACTTTCACCGCTACATTTCGAACGGATTCGAAAATGTTTAAACTGACTGTCGGCCCGATTATTGGCCATACCACAACTAACCATGTGCGCATTTTTTTACGTGGCGATATAGAAAACAATACCCAGGCCTTTGCAGGGATACGTTATCGCCGCGTCGGTGATACTCACTGGCCCACCGGTCAGTTTGTTGCGTTAACAGCACTTCGCGACCTGTCCGACGTTATTGCGCTCAACAACCTCGACGCCGATACCGCCTATGAGTACCAGGCTGGCTGGTTCAGCACCATGAGCCCGGTACACACCGTGGATACGGTGCAAGAGCTACTCCTGCAATGGCCGAAAGAGATCTACCGCTTTCGCACCGCCTCAAGCAAAACCACTGTAGCACGCGGCTATATCGTCGGCTCATGCCGCTACCTGCGCATGACAGCGGGCGAGCCGTCGACACCCGCCAAGGGCGACCGGATTTTTGCCGCCATCGGCGCCCTGGCTGAAACTGCATCGCCACCGATCAGCGCCTTGTTGATGACGGGTGACCAGGTTTATCTGGATGACCTGAACATAATCGCCCCCGACCGGGAGTACACGGACATTCTCGGCAAGTATCGAGCCGCTTTTTCCCAGCCACATATAAAGAAGGTAATGGCATCCCTTGCGACTTACATGATCCTCGATGACCACGAAATAGAAGACAACTGGCCCGCCAACGAAAGCGCAGACGACAAACTCCTCTACACCAACGCAATGGCCGCGTATGAGTTATATCAGGCCAGTCATAGCCCTGTTCATGAGTTACTGCCCAACGGGCAACCCAGCCGCGAACTAAAACATTACTGGTATCAGTTTTCCGAAGGGGATATCGAATGGTTCGTGACCGACAGCCGAACCCGACGCACGCTCGCGGCCGATGACCGACGTATCCTCGATGCGGAGCAGGAACACACCTTGTTCAAATGGCTGATCAACAGCCCGGCACGGGTCAAGTTCGTGGTCACCAGCGTGATGCTCTACCCCGACCGCAAGCACTATGGCGACGACGCCTGGCAAGCCTTTCCCGAGCAGCGCCTGCGTCTGCTGGAAACCATCCGGACCCACAAGATCAAGAACGTCATCATCGTTTCCGGTGATGTTCATGGTTCGCTCACCAGCCGTCTGAGTCACAGCGAAGACCCGGACTTCGAGGTTCACACCATCGTCTCGTCGCCTCTGTGCAACAGCGCACTGCTGCCCTACGCCAAAGCCTCGACCTTCGTACTCGACCAGCCACTGGTGCGGACTGCCGCGGGCGACTATTACCACCAACTGACCAGTAACGTGGTCAGCCAGGATAACTTTGCGCACCTGGTGGTCGACGCACAGCAGATTCGCGTCGGTTATCACGACCGGGAGGGCAACCCTCTGCAATCGACAAACATTAAATTGCGTTAAGCCTGGAAAATATCGCAGCCTTCGGCAGCTCCCCCAAGGCGGCGATCTTTTCGCACTACCACATTACTTTCAGCCCCCAGCTGGAGAAAACCCCGCCCTCGCCGATACAGTCTTATAGCACTTAGCCTTCATCCTTACTTGTCAGTCAGTGCAGCATGATGCAACCTTGCCGCAGGCAACAGTAAAGAGGGCGCGAGCCCGGCGCGATCAGCATTTTCGAAGCGAGTTTCTTCCATGAAAAGCCATCCCGATGCCGCCAGCCGTATGGTGGCCGAGGTAGTGACGCAGTTGCCCGTGCCCTCGCGGCTCGGCATGCTGCGTTTCGAACGGCTGAATGAACCAAGCTGGGCGCTGCTGTTCCTTGACCCAAACTGCGAACGCCAGTTCGGTTTGCCCGCTGTCGAGCTGTGCGCTCTGGTCGGCTCACCCTATGCGAGCCTGATGGAGCCCGAAGCGCGCTATCAGTTGCACGATGCGATCCAGCAGCAATTGACCGCAAGCCCGCATTACCTGGTCCGCTACACGCTGCACACCGCCCAAGGCTCCCTCAGCCTGCTCGAATTGGGCGAAGCCTATAAACAACACAATCGCCACCTGCTACGCGGCTATCTGCTGGTGGTCGACGGTTTGTTTACCGATGATCCGCTGCTACCGGCGCTGGACCTGGAAACCCAGAACTCGCGCCTGCAGATTGCCCTGGAACTGAACCAGCGCGCCCAGCAGGAACAACTGCTGCACCTGGATCGCGTTCGCGCCCAGCAAGACCTGATCCTGCTGCTCGCCCGCCAGCGCTACAGCACCGGCAACTCCTTGCAAGAAGCCGCCGAACTGATCACCCGCAGCGCCTGCGACATCTACGAAATCGACTGCGCGAGCCTGTGGAACCTCGAAGGCCAGAAGCTGGTGCCGATTTCCGCCTACCACCGCGACTCTCAAGAGCACTGGTTACCGGACGTGATTGACGCCAGCAACTTCCCGGATTACCTGGAAGCCTTGCACACCAGCCGCGCAATCGACGCCCACAATGCCATGCGCGACCCGCGCACCCGAAGCATGGCCGAGAGCCTGCGCCCGCGTGACATCAATGCCATGCTCGACGCCAGCATCCGTGTCGATGGTCAGGTAGTCGGCGTGCTGTGCCTGGAGCAAACCGGCATGACCCGCGCCTGGCAGTCGGACGAAATCGCCTTCGCCGGCGAGCTGGCCGACCAATTCGCCCAGGTCATCAACAACCACAACCGCCGCACTGCCACCAGCGCCCTGCACCTGTTCCAGCGCGCGGTCGAGCAAAGTGCCAACGCCTTTTTGCTGGTCAATTGCGACGGTGTGGTCGAGTACGTCAACCCAAGCTTCACCGCAATCACCCAGTACAGCACCGAAGAAGTCCACGGCCATCGGCTGTCGGAACTGCCGGCGCTGGAGAACCTCAGCGAATTGCTGTTCGACGCGCCCTCAAGCCTGGCCAAGAGCAACAGCTGGCAGGGCGAGTTCAAGAGCCGGCGCAAAAACCTCGAACCCTACTGGGGCCAGTTGTCGATCTCCAAGGTCTACGGCGACAACCGTGAACTGACCCACTACATCGGCATCTACGAAGACATCACCCAGACCAAGCTCGCCCAGCAACGTATCGAGCGCCTGGCCTACACAGACAACCTGACCAACCTGGGCAACCGTCCGGCGTTCATCCGCAACCTCGACGAGCGTTTCGCCCGCGACAGCGACAGCCCGATCTGCCTGCTGCTGGTGGACATCGACAACTTCAAGCGGATCAATGACAGCCTCGGCCACCAGACCGGCGACAAACTGTTGATCAGCCTGGCCCGGCGACTGCGCAACAGCTTGAGCCCGAGCGGCAGCCTGGCGCGTTTCGCCAGTAACGAGTTCGCGGTGCTGCTCGACGACACCAGCCTTAAAGCCGGCCAACAGATCGCCAGCCAATTGTTGATGACGCTGGATAAACCGATGTTCGTCGACAACCAGTTGATCAGCGTCACGGGTTCCGTGGGGCTGGCTTGCGCACCGCTGCACGGCCGCGATCCGCAAACCCTGATGCGTAACGCGGGGCTCGCGCTGCACAAGGCCAAGGCCAACGGCAAACATCAGGTTCAGGTGTTTACCGAAGCGCTGAACGCCGAGGCCAGCTATAAGCTGTTTGTGGAAAACAACCTGCGCCGCGCCCTGACCCAGAACGAGCTGGACGTGTTCTACCAGCCCAAGCTGTGCCTGCGCTCCGGGCGCTTGCTGGGGATGGAAGCGTTACTGCGCTGGAACCATCCGGAAAAGGGCATGATCCGCCCGGATCAGTTCATCAGCGTCGCCGAAGAAACCGGCCTGATCATTCCCATCGGCAAATGGATTGCCCGCCAGGCATGTCGCATGAGCAAAGAGCTGACCGCCGCCGGGCTGGGCAATTTGCAGGTGGCGATCAACCTGTCGCCCAAGCAGTTTTCCGATCCGGACCTGGTGTCGTCGATTGCCAACATCCTCAAGGAAGAACAGCTGCCCGCGCGCTTGCTGGAGCTGGAACTGACCGAAGGCCTGCTGCTGGAAGCCACCGAAGATACGCACTTGCAGCTCGACCAACTCAAGCGCCTGGGCCTGACCCTGGCCATGGACGACTTCGGCACCGGTTACTCATCGCTCAGCTACCTGAAAAAATTCCCGATCGACATCATCAAGATCGATCGCAGCTTCATCCATGAAATCCCGGACAACCAGGACGACATGGAAATCACCTCGGCCGTGATCGCCATGGCCCATAATCTCAAGCTCAAAGTGGTCGCCGAAGGCATCGAAACCGCCGAACAACTGGCGTTCCTCCGTCGCCACCGCTGCGATGTCGGCCAGGGCTATCTGTTCGACCGACCGATCCCGGGCGCCGAGCTGATCGAGAAGCTGAAACGCTATCCGCGTGGCCCAATCGCCTGACAGCGCTTTAACACTCGGGCACACTGTGGGTCTTATTGCGTATATCGCTCATCCCAACCTGACTGAGAGGACTGATCATGGTTCTGCGCTCGGAAATTCTGGTGAACAAAAACGTGCTCCCGACTAAAGAACAAGCTCTGCCTGGCCGCGAAACTCCGATAAAAGTACCGGACGAACACTTCGTCAACGGTCATCCGTTGCTGGGCCCGTTCCCGGGCAACGTGGATTTCGCGATCTTCGGCCTGGGTTGCTTCTGGGGCGCCGAGCGGCGCTTCTGGCAGCGCGAAGGTGTGTACAGCACGTCGGTGGGTTACGCCGGTGGCTTCACACCGAACCCGACCTACGAAGAAGTCTGCTCGGGCCTGACCGGCCACAGCGAAGTCGTGCTCGTGGTCTACGAACCGGAAAAGGTCAGCTACGAACAATTGCTGGCGATGTTCTGGGAACTGCACAACCCGACGCAGGGTATGCGCCAGGGCAACGACATCGGCACTCAGTACCGCTCGGTGATCTACGCCACCAACCCAAGCCAACTGGCAGCGGCCAAGGCCAGCAAGGAAGTGTTCCAGGCTGAACTGACCAAGGCCGGCCTCGGCACCATCACCACTGAAATCGAAGAAGCCCCGACGTTTTACTACGCCGAGGCCTATCACCAGCAATACCTGGCGAAGAACCCTGAAGGGTATTGCGGGATTGGCGGCACGGGCGTGACCTGCCCGATTTGAGGGGTGAACGCAGTACCTGTGGCGAGGGAGCTTGCTCCCGCTGGGGCGCGAAGCGGCCCTAAAATCAGTGACAACGTTCTTTCAGATAGAACCTATATACCGATTTTACGACTGCTTCGCAGCCGAGCGGGAGCAAGCTCCCTCGCCACACATTATTCAGCGATCAACCAATCCATCTGCCACCCGCCCTGGGTCTGACCGAGTTTCTTCGACAGCCACGGCAGCAACTCGCGCAACTCTTCCTCCAGCCCCCACGGCGGATTGGCAATCGCCAGCCCGGAACCGTTCAGGCTGTTTGGCGTATCCAGCGGATGCACCAGCAACTCCACGCGCAACAACTTCGGCGCACCGGTGCCCGCCAGGTCCTGGTAGAACCGACGCAACATGCGCTGGTCCTTCACCGGGTACCAGATCGCCGCCACGGTTTGACGCATCCGGCCAATCGCCTCTTTCAGCGACGCGGCACAACGCTGCATCTCGTCGAGTTTCTCGAACGGCGGATCAATCAGCATCAACCCACGCTTCTCCGGCACCGGCAACAGTGCCCGGGGCACGTGCCAGCCTTCGCCCAGATGCACTTTGACCCGGCGATCGCCCTTCATGTTGTCCTTGAGCAGCAACCCGTCTTCCGGGTGTTTTTCGTTGAGCAACACCCGGTCCTGCGGACGGGTCAAACGCCGCGCCAGCTCAGGTGAGCCCGGGTAGTAGCGCAACTCGCCATCCGGGTTCATCTCATGCAAGACGCGCATGTAATCGGCGGTCAGCGGCGGCAGATCCTGCTCGCCCCACAAGCGTGCGATGCCTTCCAGGTATTCACCGGTACGGCTCGCCTGATCGCCCTGCAGGTCATACAGACCAATGCCGGCGTGGGTGTCGAGATAGGCAAACGGCTGCTCCTTGCGCGACATCAAGGCGATGAGGCGGGTCAAGGTCAGGTGTTTGAACACATCGGCGTGATTGCCGGCGTGGAAGGCGTGACGATAATTCATGGCTGCTCCTGCGAAGGAGGCGAAGTTTACCTTGTACCGCGCCCAGCGTCAGGGGTTCGCAGCCGAGCGGGCAGACAAACCATGATCGCCTGCTGATCGTTCCCACGCTCCGCGTGGGAATGCCTCAAGGGACGCTCAGCGTTCCAGCCGCAATGGTCGGTATCAAGCCTGGCTCCGATGTGACGCAGAGCGTCACGGGCTGCATTCCCACGCAGGAGCGTGGGAACGATCAATATTAACCAGCGGTTATTTTTCTTGTGTTGCTTGCGATTGATAACGCATCAAACACTCCAAGAGGACCCGCATGAACTGACGCTGATCCTTAACATCCTCATCAAAATAAGTATCAATCTTTGAAAATACCCCATCAAAATCATCGTTTATGCCTAAAAAATATACCAAAGTATCAATTAACAACTGTCGTTCATTCTGGCTATAAATAAGAAATTCTGGCCGCATTAAAATATCAAAAAGCTCAGCAAGCTCAGCAAGCTCTTGCTCATCGTTCACATCCTTCGAAACGATAATCTCCTCCCTCGCCACGTCACGTGTGTTTTCTATATCAAATACGAAAAGCAAACTACGTATATCCCAGATATTGTAGGCATCTTTCATTAATCAAAGTCCGTATAAGAAATTTCGCCTCCGTTTCGGGGTCGCTTCTTTACCAAGTGGACTGATCTTCAAGACTGGCTTTATGGAGGTCGTCTTTCCACGCTTCGCTTGCCAACCGATATATGTCCTCGAAAAATCCACGAGGATCGTCTATTTCTGTTTCATTCCACGCAATAGTGCGTGGCTCATCGTAATCACTTTCAAACTGAGCAGCAAAATCAAAATTTTCTTGTCTCAGGATATCCTCAAGCATTTTGAACGTTACAAATCTATGCCTATAAGTTAAATAGTCAAAGTCCGGAAGTATAAATACCTTTATTATCTTCTCCCTATCATTTTTCTCATTCGGATTATATACCCACAGCTCCTCACCCAGCGTTTCCTCTCTATCGTATATTGATATCCCTCCAAGCAAATACAAAGGGACTGGTACATAAGGGATGTTCACAAACGGATGAGTCAACATTCATTTCACCTTTCGTGGAAAAGCAGTAAATGGTCGTTTTATATTTCTCTTATCAAACTTAATTTCCGCGCCATCCAAACCCTCAATATACTTGGGGCTATTTCTATCTTTATCATTCGGCTTATACCCACGACCGGCTCCTGGCAACTCCATTCGAACAATAGGATTCCGTTCGCTATCATAGCCAGTTGGTTCAGGTGGGTCACGATGCATTTTCGACAGAGCATAACTTATCGCCCGAAACTGCATAGTCCAACTTTTAAACTGAGAGCTAGAATTAATCTTCTCTCTTACTCCTTTTTTTGTTGGATGCGAGCCGTCAATTGCCCGTTGCTTTAAGGCCTTGTCACCAATTTCCGGACCATGCTTCGCGACCGTATGCATTTTGTATTGTTTTTCCCAATCCAAAACTTGGCGTTTGGCCTCTGCCTCATTTTCTGGCTCAAACTTTTCCGTCTTAGGTAGTGCTGGAGACTGCTCATCAACCGCAGCACCACCCACATCATCCGGCGCCTTACAATCTGGCTTGTTCGGTGGCGGACAATTTCCGTTCAACCCCAACGGGTCAATCCACCCCGTTGGATTCGGGGTGTACTGGTAGCCGTTCAGCCCGCCCGCCAATTTGATCGGGTCGGGTGTCAGGTAACGGCCGATGTCCGGATTGTAGTAGCGATGGCGGTTGTAGTGCAGGCCGCTTTCGGCATCGAAATACTGCCCCTGAAAGCGCAACGGTTGCTCAAGCTGTTCTTCGCCAAAGTGCTTCAGGCTGGCGAGTTTTCCGTAGGCCTTGTAGGTCGCCGACCAGACGATCTCGCCGCTGTAATCCGTCAGTTCCTGCGGGGTGCCGAGGTGATCGAGCTGGTAGTAGAACGGGCAGGCCTTGCGCGGACCGAAGCCGTCGAGCATGGCCAGGGGGCGGAAGCTGCCGGGTTCGTAGACGTAGCTGCGGTAGTGTTCTTTGCCGCGTTCGGCGACGAGGTTGTCGCCTTGCCAGAAGAACTCGGTGGTGTGGCCATCGACGGTTTTGGCGATGCGCCGACCGAAGGCGTCATAGCGGTAGCTGGCAGTTTTGCCATCCGGCAGCGTGATGCCGATCAACCGGTGCTGGCAGTCGTAGCGGTATTCGGTGACGAGTTTCTGCCCGGTGCCTCGGCGTTCGCGGATCAGGTTGCCGAAGGCGTCGTAGTCGTAATGGCGGTCGCCTTGCAGCAGCAGGCGGTTGCCTTTGATCGTCGCCAGGCCCGGGCGATCGTGCATTTGCAGGTTGCCGGCCGGGTCGTGCTCAAAGCTTTGCGCGGGTTCGCCGCGGGCATGGCGTACGCGGGTCAGGCGGTTGAGCGCGTCGTAGTAATAGCTGCGCTGACCGTGGCGACTGTCAGCGATGGCAGCCAGGTTGCCATTGACCGCATAACTGTAGTGGCGCATGTACAGCGGGCGGTCTGACTGGTTGACCGCGTGGGATTGCAACCGGCCCTGTTCGTCATGGTGGTACTGGCTAAGCAGTTGGCCTTGCTGGCGTTGTCGCTCACGCCCTGCGTTAAAGACGTGCGTGGTCAGCCGTGTGCCGTTGAGGTCGATAGCGCTGAGCGCGCCGCCCTTGGCGTGGTGGTAATCGAGGGTGCTGTTGTCCGGCAAGCGCAGGCGATTGAGCTGGCCGCAGGCGTCGTAGCCATAACGCAAGGTGCCCCAACCCTGATGCTCGGTGATCAGGCGGTCCTGCTGGTCGTACTCGAACTCCAACGGGTGGTCGTGGCCGTCATCGACGCTGACCAGTCGGCCAAGACCGTCGTAGCAATACTCGACGTTGACGCCATCGGGCAGCGTCTTGACCAGCAGTCGTCCTGCCGAGTCCCGCTGGTAGGTGGTGATCAGCGTTGAGCCGTCATCGCCGAACTCGGTTTTCTCCAGCAGATGGCCATTGAGGTCGTAGGCATAGGCGGTGCGGCGGCCGTCGAAACCGGTTTCCTGTCGGATCTGGCCATTGGGCGTGTAGTCCAGCTGATACTTTTCGCCGGATTCGTTCTCGATTTCTGTCAGCAACAACAGCGCGTTGTCGTAGCGATAACGCAGTTGTGTGCCGTCGGCATTGATTCGACGGCTGACCAGGTGCAGGTCATCGACGTATTCGTAGCGCGTGACCTGGCCCGACTCATCGCGTTCGGCGATGATTTTTCCGTAGGCGTTGTAGCTGAAGGCGCGACTGGCACCGCTGGGAAGTGTTGTCTGAATCAGCCTTCCGATGGCATCCCATTGATACTGGGTGACGGCACCGTGTTCGTCCTGCCGGGTAATCTGCCGCCCCAAAGCATCATAGGAAAACCGACGCTGGCCACCGTCTGGCAACGTTTCTTCGAGCAGTTGCCCCAAGCCGTTCCAGACAAACACATGCCGACTGGTGTCCGGATAACGGATCGACAGCAGCCGCCCCTGAGGGTCGTAGTGGTAATGCGTGACATGCCCGTCGGGATCGGTCGCTTCAGTGACATCACCCTGAGCATTGCGCTGATACTTCCACACGGCTTTACCGCGATACCGCGCATACAGGAAACCGTCGCGGTATTCGTAGGCCGTCGGTTCGTCTTCCGGTGGAATCAGCGCGACAAGCCGTCCAACCTCGTCGTAACGGTACTCAGTGACGGCCCCCAGCGGATCCTGCTCGGCAATCAGCCGACCTTTGTCATCGTAGGCCTTGAGATGTTCGCCACCTTCCAGGTCGACCTTGCGCACCAGCCGCGCCCGATCGTCATGGACATAAACCTCTTCGCTGCCATCGATATTCAGGACGGTGACACCGCCCTGGTCATCCCAGACGTACTGCGCGTCCATCTGCGAAAACGACGCCCAGTGCCGAATGCATCTGGCAGCCTTGCCGGACCTTTCCCACTCCCAGAAAAAGCTCGCGCCACCGGCCAATTGCCGCTGCAAAATGACCTGCTGATCGTCGTAGTCGTAGCGCTCGCTTTCGCCTGCGGCGTTGGTCGCTTCGATCAGTTGATCGCGTTCGTCGTAGCGATAATTGACCAGCGTCTGCTCGGTGTGCCACGCCTCATCGAGGGTTGGAGCCGGGACAAAACGCTGGTAATCGACGGCGATCAAATGTCTGCGGTCATAGCGCAACAGCAAGGCGCGGCCCACGCCGTTATCGAGGCGCTTGATGCGTTCCTGACGGTCGCGGGTGATGCGCAATCGGTTGTTGTAAGCGTCGCTGACAGTCGTCAGCCGGCCGTTATGAAAGTGATAAAAACGCGCGTTGTCGCCGGCCTGGACGAGGATCAGTTCCTCGGGCTCATCGCCCAGATAAATCGCCGCCCGCGACAGACTGTTGTGGATCGCCGGGCGCTCGACGTTCGGTAACGGGAATGCCGTACGACGGTTTTCGTGGTCGATCCAGATGACGTTGTCGCCATCGATTTCCAGGCGGTGCGCCAGCGAATGGCTCCATCCAAAGCCCAGTCCGCTATCGATCTCGGCGGCGCTGGTGCGATAGAGCCGGGTGAAGTCGAACGGCAGAATCCCGTCGAGCGAACCATCGACCAGGGTCAGCAGTTCTTCGCCAGTGACCATCGACACCGGGCATTTGTTGGTGGCGGTTTTATCTGCCGAATCGGCGCTGTCGCCGTTGGGGTTTTTCGCCTGCGCCGGGACGTCGACGTGAGGTTCGTGTTTATTCAGCGTGGAGTTTTTGCGGCCATTCCAGCGCAGTTGCATCCGACCTTTTTTCAGGCCCGCTACGACACCCCGTGCGGCGATTTTTTTGTAGCGGTCAACGTAGGTCATGAAGTTGTTGATGATCGTGATCATCGACCTCACGAAACCCATGGCTGCCTGAAAAATCTGCGGGCCGTACTTGGCCAGGCGCACCGTCAACCAGGCAACACCGATGCCGACCACGCTCAGCACCAAGCCAATCAGCAGGTCGATGATCAAACCAACCACCACCTTGGAAATGGCCTCGGCCGAGGTGCCGGCCAGTTGCGTCGGTGGCAACATTTCCAGCCACAGTGCTGCGGTGCGCATCAACAAACACAGCGCCGCTTCATCACTGGCCAGCAGCATGGCTTTTTCCATCAAGTCCGGAGCGCTTTCGGCCAGATCAGCCAGTTGCCCGGCGCTGTCCCCAAGCTTTTCGACAAAGGCTTCGGGATTCTTCAAGATGTCGCTCAGCTCGCCAATCCCATCCCAGACACCCTGAATCGCCGCCCAACTGCCGGCGAGCATTCCATTGCCCACCGCCGCCAGCGATGCCGACGCCGACTGCTGTGACCACTGCGGCTTGAACCCTTCCCACTCGCTGCGCAGCCAGCGTTCCAGGTCCTTGGTCAGCCCACCGTAAGCATCAAAAAGCTCATCGACTTGCTCCGGCGTCACTTCGCTCTGGACATGAACGCGATAGAACTTCCCGGCGGTCCCCTTAAACGTCCCTTTGCCGTTTTCATCCAGCAGGACCGGCGTCTTTTCACCGCCCTCCACGGCAATCACATCGACCTGAATATTCCCCAGCGGAATGTCGTAGACCGATTCGAACTTGCTCTCGATCTGCAACAGGCCGCCGGCCGGACACTGCGCCACACTGGAGATGAAATCGTCATCGCCGCTGCCCACCGCAGTGGTCGTGCTGCCGAACTTGATCAGCCGTTCCATGCCCATCAGCGACGGCATGTCAGTAGCGTGGCTAACCTTGTCGGCGGCCTTGATGAACCAGTGGTTGAGTTGTTCGCGGTAGAGGCTGAGGGTGTCTTTAAAGCTGTCGAATTCCTGCTCGATACGTACGATCTGCTCCATCAGTTCAGCTCCGCCATCAGGAACTCCACCAAGGCAGTTTTCGGTGCTTGAGGCAGGTCAGGTGCGTCAAGAAAGATCGCGACCTTGTGCCGTAAAACGCTTTCGGAAAAGGCTTCGTACAGGTCCGGGCGATCGTCGCTCAGCCACGTCAGCAGGTTGTTGATTCGGGTGGCGGCAGACTGCACCGCGAGCTGTTCCAATAGCGCGCCGGGAATCTCCCACCATGGAAAAACCTTCGATGTTTTCAGCGCACAGCCACCGATTTCCAGGGCCTGCCCATTGATCAGGCAGCGCCCGATCGGCGGCATCAGTTGCGCGACATCAACCTGTGCAGACTGAAGAATCGGCAGCAAATAACGTCCGTCCCAGAAACGGAAAAATACTGCGTTGCCGTTGGGTAACAGGGCTTGCGTAAGGCTGCGCAGATGGTCGACCAAAGCCTCTTGAGGAGCAGAAGACACCGCCAGCCAACCCCAGTCGCGAGACTCGGTAGTGGCGACCCACTCCAGAAACTCACTGTCCGCAGCGACGATGCCGACATAGGGCATCACCGACATCCACTCGGCGTATGCGCTGTCGGCCCAGATGGCGCTCGGTGCTTGCGTAGTGATCGAGCGTTGCCAGGCTTTAAGGGGCTCGGCAGAGCTCGCATTGCCGAACACCGCGAACAACTGCTCGGAAGGTTTCAGCGGATGGCGCTCCAGCCAGGCACGAGGTGACAAGGCATCAGGCTGCACAGACACCCTCCTTGCAGCGCTCGCATTCTTCGCAGAACGGCGCGTCGCTTTTCAGGCTCAGAATCTGTGCGGCGCTCAGCAGCGCAATTGGAATTGCGGCGAGTTTCAATGGAACGTCCAGCGACTTCGGCGCAGCAGCAACCATCGCCACCATCGGCACGCCACCCAGCTGAATCGGCACACTGCTGAAGATCCCGGCAGCGCTGATGTTGATCCACTGCCCACCCGCCTGAATGGTCGCGCTGGCACCACCGTCGATGACCACTTGCTGGCCGGCGCTGACATGGAATTGCTGACTGGCATTGAGCGCCTGACTGGTCACCCGAATGTGCCGGTCGCCAACCACTACCAGATGATCGTCCTGCTTCACTTCGGTTTGGCGCTGACCGTGGGTGATGCGCTGTTCGTCAGCCTTCAGTTCATGGCGATCGAGACCCGCGACCACCACACTTCGCTGGTTGCCCACTTGCGTGTACAAGTCGTGCAATACGTGTTGTGTCCAGTCGCGCTGGGCCCGCAGATAGATTTCCTCGGCGCCCTTGCGGTCTTCAATGCGCAGTTCGTTGTAACCACCGCCACCGGGACTGCTCTGGCTGCGAAAAATGCTGCGGGTCTTGTCTGCCGGCAGATCGAGCGGCACCGAATTGGCCCCATTTGCCAAGCACGCCATGACCAAGGGTTTGTCCGGGTCGGCATCGACAAACCCCACCAACACTTCCATCCCAACCCGCGGGATCAGCGCACTGCCGTAACCGTCATGAGTCCAGCCACTGGCGACTCGCAGCCAACAACTGGAATGTTCGTTGCGCTGGCCTTCGCGGTCCCAGGCAAATTGCACCTTGACCCGCCCAAACTCGTCGCAATGGATTTCGCTATCGGTCGGCCCAGTGACGACCGCGTTCTGATAGCCCGGAATCCGCGGCTTGTTTTCGGCCAAAGGCGGACGAAACGGTACGTCCCACGGCGTCGCCAGAAAGGTATTGCGATACCCCTGAAAATCACCGCTGTCAGCGGACTCTTCCAGCACTTGCGGTTGCCGGCCGTGGTGCTGAATTTCTGTCAGTAGCCACAGGTCATTCCACTCTGTGCGCGGGTGTTCGGCGATCTTCAGAAAATGGCCGGTGAGCAACGCCGATTGATCACTGCGACCTTCGGCCTGACGGAAATCCGCGCCATGGCGCTCCAGCGCCCGTTGCGCCAGGTGTTTGCCGTGGTCGCGATCGGTGAACTGACCGGGATAGCGGTAATCCTCCAGCACCGTACGCTGCTCGCTGTCGACAGCGCTTTGCAGCAACAGGCCGGGTTTGTGGAAGTCATAGTCGCGACGGGTGACTGCGGTGGTGCGGGTTTCCAGGCGGACGTTGAAGCGCTTGATCGCAGGCTGCTCGGCGGCCATTCCACTGCCTGGCAAGTAAAGGGTCGGCTGCGCCGGTTTGCGGAAAACTGTCTGGTCGTCACCGAACACCAGCAGATGGCCGTGCGGGCTGTGCTGGAAGTGGTAGTGAATGCCGATCTCGGCGCACAACCGCTGAATAAATTCCAGATCGCTTTCGGCGAATTGCACGCAGTACTCGCGCTTGGGGTATTGGCTGCCAAGCTGTAACTCGAATGCATCACCCAAGATGCCGTGATCCTTGAGCACCAGAGCAATGATCTCGGGAACGCTTTTATGCTGGAAGATTCTCTGGTTGATGCGCTGACCAAGATAGGCCAGGCGCGGCGCCAGACTGATCTGATAACGAGTCAGGCGCGTGCCCGAATCGCCTTGGGCGATGCGATAAACCTGACCGTGAACACCAGCGCCTTGCGCGTCAAAACCGAGAAAAGCCTGACGATACAGCAGGCTCTCGAGGTCGAGGTCCGGGCGCTCACTGACCAGTTCCAGGTCGAAACGAAAGGGTTGGCTGATGGCTTCCTTGCCCGTGAACTCAAGCACTTTGAGCTCATTCTGGACGCCGTCGAGGGTCAACGTGAAATGCGGTTGATGGGCAGACGTGAGCATCCGATGCCTCTGAAGCAGAATGAAGGCGGGCGATTCTGCATGAGCGACAAGGGGGGGAGATCGAGGGTCAGAAAAATCAGATTTGCCCTGATTTTTTAGAGAATTTTCCTTCAGATATCGGGATGAACCACTACAGACATTTCTGTCGAACAGGCTGTATCGACGCCTTCTTGAGCCACAACACGATCCCTGTAGCAGCTGGCGCAGCCTGCGTTCGGCTGCGCAGCAGTCGTAATCCTGATGACGTGGTCATCCAGAGAAAGCGCGGTATGCCATTTACGACGGCTTCGCCGCCGAACGCAGGCTGCGCCAGCTGCTACAGGGATCGTGCGATGGCTTAAACCGGCGGAGGAAAAAAACGGCCCGCATCCATAAGGCTGCGGGCCGTTTTTTTTTCAGCGAAGGGTTAGCTCATCCAATCACTTGTTCAGGTGGAAATCTTTTTCCGCCGCGGCGAAACGCTGCAGCATACCGGCCGACGGCTCACCCATTTTGCTGACCAGCAAAATAGCGAGGCTGGCGAAGATGAAGCCCGGGATGATTTCGTACAGACCCAGCAGGTTGAAGTGCTTCCAGACGATCACGGTGAGCGCACCCACCACGATACCGGCGAGTGCGCCGTTACGGGTCATGCCTTTCCACAGTACCGAGATCAATACCACCGGACCGAACGCCGCACCGAAGCCGGCCCAAGCGTAGCTGACCAGACCCAGCACACGGTTTTCCGGGTTGGCAGCCAATGCGATGGCGATCAGTGCAACGGCCAGAACCATCGCGCGACCAACCCAGACCAGTTCAACCTGGGAAGCGTTTTTACGCAGGAAGGATTTGTAGAAGTCTTCGGTCAGGGCACTCGAGCACACCAGCAACTGGCAGCTCAGGGTGCTCATCACGGCAGCCAGAATGGCCGACAGCAGCACGCCGGCGATCCATGGGTTGAACAGGATCTTGGCCAGTTCGATGAACACGCGCTCGTGGTTTTCACTTACCGGCATTGCCACGGCCGGGTTCGCCGAGAAGTAAGCGATACCAAAGAAGCCAACCGCCACGGTGCCGCCCAGGCACAGGATCATCCAGGTCATGGAGATGCGACGGGCGTTGGCAATCGACTTGACCGAATCCGCCGCCATGAAGCGCGCCAGGATGTGCGGCTGACCGAAGTAGCCCAGCCCCCAGCCCATCAGCGAAATGATGCCGATGAAGCTGGTGTTTTTCAGCATGTCGAAGTTGCCTGGATCTTGCGCTTCGATGGCCAGGAAGGTGGTGTCGATACCGCCGGTAGCCAGCAGCACGATGATCGGTGTCAGCAACAAAGCGAAGATCATCAGCGTGGCTTGAACGGTGTCAGTCCAGCTCACCGCCAGGAAACCACCGACAAAGGTGTAGGCAATCGTCGCCGCAGCGCCGGCCCACAATGCAGTCTCGTAGGACATGCCGAAAGTGCTTTCAAACAGACGGGCACCGGCCACGATGCCGGAGGCGCAATAAATGGTGAAGAACACCAGGATCACCACAGCAGAGATGATCCGCAGCAAGCCGCTCTTGTCTTCAAAACGGCTGGAGAAGTAATCCGGCAGCGTCAGCGCATCGCCGTTGTGTTCAGTCTGCACGCGCAGCCGGCCGGCCACGAACAGCCAGTTCAGGTACGCACCGACGATCAGGCCGATGGCGATCCAGCTTTCCGACAGACCCGACATGTAGATGGCGCCCGGCAGGCCCATCAACAACCAGCCACTCATGTCGGAGGCACCTGCGGAAAGCGCAGTCACGACGCTGCCCAGGCTACGGCCACCCAGAATGTAGTCAGAAAGGTTGTTGGTGGAGCGATAGGCCATGAAGCCGATCAGCACCATTGCCGCGATGTAGATCACGAACGTGATCAAGGTTGGATTGCTTGCACTCATTGAGTTACGCCCTGGCTTTGTTTTTATGTAGCGGCGGTCTGCTGAACCGCCGCCAAACAATGAAGTTTGAGAGACGATCAGGGCATCCGCGCATTTATGACTGATGTTTCCCCAGGAAAGCCATCAGCCGATGAACCGCATCAACAGCGGTTGCACCTTGGTGCGCGAATGCTATTCAACAAAGCAAATGAGGTGCAACCAGTTTTTGGGAATAAGTTGCACCTAATACAAAATTTCTTTTAAACAGCGGTTTTTGCTCCTTTTCGGAGCAAGAACCTTCGCTAACTGCTGCAAAAAACACCAAGCAAGAGCGGAGGCCACGAACCAGAATTTATTTCCTGACAAGCTGCCGATTATTCCGACAAAAAAAGGGTTGCACCCGGTTGCACCTCTTTCGGCGCACGGCTAATCTTGCCGCCAGCTGATGCCACGCAGTCGTGGCAAACATGAGGATAAAAATATGGCTACCACCACCCTTGGGGTCAAACTCGATGACCCGACCCGCGAGCGCCTCAAAGCTGCCGCGACCTCGATTGATCGCACGCCGCATTGGCTGATCAAACAGGCGATTTTCAATTACCTGGAAAAACTCGAGGGTGGTGCAACCCTGACCGAGCTGAGCGGCTTGACCCGCTCCGAAGCTGATGAAGGCGCCGAGGTCCACGTCGATCACGCCCATCAGTGCTTCCTCGAATTCGCTGAAAGCATCCTTCCGCAATCGGTGCTGCGTGCCTCGATCACTGCCGCCTACCGTCGTCCGGAGCCGGAAGTGGTGCCGATGCTGATCGAGCAGGCGCGCCTGCCAGCCCCAATGTGCGACGCCACCAACAAGCTCGCCGCCTCGATTGCGGAAAAACTGCGCAATCAGAAGAGCGCCGGCGGCCGTGCAGGTATTGTTCAGGGCCTGTTGCAGGAATTTTCCCTGTCATCCCAGGAAGGCGTGGCGCTGATGTGCCTGGCCGAAGCGCTGCTGCGTATCCCGGACAAAGGCACTCGCGATGCGCTGATCCGCGACAAGATCAGCACCGGTAACTGGCAGCCGCACCTGGGCAATAGCCCGTCGCTGTTCGTCAACGCTGCCACCTGGGGCCTGTTGCTGACCGGCAAACTGGTCGCCACCCACAACGAAGCAGGCCTGACTTCGTCCCTGAGCCGGATCATCGGTAAAAGCGGCGAGCCGATGATTCGCAAGGGCGTCGACATGGCCATGCGCCTGATGGGCGAGCAGTTCGTCACCGGCGAAACCATCGCCGAAGCCTTGGCCAACGCCAGCAAGTTCGAAGCCAAAGGCTTCCGCTATTCCTACGACATGCTCGGTGAAGCCGCACTGACCGAACATGACGCGCAGAAATACCTCGCGTCCTACGAGCAAGCCATCCACTCGATCGGCAAGGCTTCCCACGGTCGTGGCATTTATGAAGGCCCGGGCATCTCGATCAAGCTCTCGGCCCTGCACCCGCGTTACAGCCGTGCCCAGTACGAGCGCGTGATGGACGAGTTGTACCCGCGCCTGCTGTCGCTGACCCTGCTGGCCAAGCAATACGACATCGGCCTGAACATCGACGCCGAAGAAGCCGACCGCCTCGAGCTGTCGCTGGATCTGCTCGAGCGCCTGTGCTTCGAGCCGCAACTGACCGGCTGGAACGGCATTGGTTTCGTGATCCAGGCCTATCAGAAGCGTTGCCCGTATGTGATCGACTACGTGATCGACCTGGCTCGCCGCAGCCGTCATCGCCTGATGATCCGTCTGGTGAAAGGCGCCTACTGGGACAGCGAAATCAAACGCGCCCAAGTCGAAGGCCTGGAAGGCTATCCGGTCTACACCCGCAAGGTGTACACCGACGTTTCCTACATTGCCTGCGCACGCAAACTGCTCTCGGTGCCGGAAGTCATCTACCCGCAGTTCGCCACGCATAACGCCCACACCTTGTCGGCGATTTATCACATTGCCGGTCAGAACTATTACCCCGGCCAGTACGAGTTCCAGTGCCTGCACGGCATGGGCGAACCGCTGTACGAACAGGTTGTAGGCAAGGTTTCCGAAGGCAAGCTGAACCGTCCGTGCCGCGTGTATGCACCGGTCGGCACTCACGAAACACTGCTGGCGTACCTGGTACGTCGCCTGCTGGAAAACGGCGCAAACACTTCGTTCGTCAACCGTATCGCCGACCAGTCAATCTCGATTCAGGAGCTGGTAGCCGATCCGGTGAGCAGCATTGAGCAGATGGCAACGCTGGAAGGCGGCTTCGGTCTGCCGCACCCGCGTATCCCGCTGCCGCGTGACCTCTATGGCAGCGAGCGCGCCAACTCCAGCGGCATCGACCTGGCCAACGAACATCGCCTGGCATCGCTGTCCTGCGCCCTGTTGGCCACCGCGCACAACAACTGGAAAGCCGCGCCGATGCTGGGCTGCGCCGCCAGCGCCGAAACACCGGTACCGGTGTTGAACCCATCGGACCTGCGCGACGTGGTCGGTCATGTGCAAGAAGCCACCGTCACCGACGTCGACAATGCCATCCAGTGCGCACTGAACGCTGCTCCGATCTGGCAGGCCACCCCGCCCGCCGAGCGCGCCGCAATTCTCGAACGTGCCGCCGATTTGATGGAAAGCGAGATTCAACCGCTGATGGGCCTATTGGCTCGTGAAGCCGGCAAGACCTTCGCCAACGCCATTGCCGAAGTGCGTGAAGCCGTGGACTTCCTGCGTTACTACGCGGTGCAGGCACGCAACGATTTCACCAACGACGCCCACCGCCCATTGGGTCCGGTGGTGTGCATCAGCCCGTGGAACTTCCCGCTGGCCATTTTCAGCGGTCAAGTCGCCGCCGCACTGGCCGCCGGCAACCCGGTCCTGGCCAAGCCTGCGGAACAAACGCCGCTGGTGGCCGCTCAAGCCGTACGCATACTGCTCGAAGCCGGGATTCCGGAGGGCGTGCTGCAACTGCTGCCGGGCCGTGGCGAAACCGTCGGTGCCCGTCTGGTCGGCGACGACCGGGTCAAAGGCGTGATGTTCACGGGTTCTACCGAAGTTGCGCGCTTGCTGCAACGCAACGTCGCCGGTCGTCTGGATGCCCAGGGCCGTCCGATTCCGCTGATCGCCGAAACCGGCGGCCAGAACGCGATGATCGTCGACTCCTCGGCACTGACCGAACAAGTGGTCATTGACGTGGTGTCTTCGGCTTTCGACAGTGCCGGCCAACGCTGCTCGGCCCTGCGCGTACTGTGCTTGCAGGAAGATTCCGCCGACCGCGTGATCGAAATGCTCAAGGGCGCCATGGCTGAATGTCGCCTCGGCAACCCTGAGCGCCTGTCCGTGGACATCGGCCCGGTGATCGATGCCGAAGCCAAGGCCGGCATCGAGAAACACATCCAGGCCATGCGTGACAAAGGTCGCAACGTCTACCAGGTCGCCATCGCCGACATGGAAGAATGCAAGCGCGGCACGTTCGTCATGCCAACCCTGATCGAGCTGGAAAGCTTCGACGAGTTGCAGCGGGAGATCTTCGGCCCGGTGCTGCACGTGGTGCGCTACAAGCGCAAAGACATCGATCAACTGATCGGGCAGATCAACGCTTCCGGCTACGGTCTGACGCTGGGCGTGCACACGCGTATCGACGAGACCATCGCCAAGGTGATCGACAACGTCAACGCCGGTAACGTCTACGTCAACCGCAACATTGTTGGTGCTGTGGTCGGCGTGCAGCCGTTCGGTGGTGAAGGCCTGTCGGGTACTGGTCCGAAAGCCGGTGGTCCGTTGTACCTGTACCGCTTGCTGTCGACGCGTCCTACCGACGCAATCGAACAATCTTTCGCTCGCAACGATGCTATCGCAACGCCGGACGTTCGTCTGCGTGACGCCATGAGCAAACCGCTGACCGCCCTGAAAACCTGGGCCGACAGCCACAAGCTGACCGAACTGAGCGCGTTGTGCACGCAGTTCGCCACACAATCGCAAAGCGGCATTACCCGCACGCTGAACGGCCCGACAGGCGAGCGCAACAGCTACGCCATCCTGCCGCGTGAACACGTGCTGTGCCTGGCAGAAGTCGAAAGCGATCTGTTGAGTCAACTGGCTGCAGTACTGGCCGTGGGTGGCTCGGCGGTGTGGCCGGAAGGTGAACTGAGCAAAGCGTTGTTGGCTCGTCTGCCGAAAGACGTGCAAGCGCGCATCAAGCTGGTCGCCGACTGGAACAAGGACGAAGTGGTCTTCGATGCAGTCCTGCATCACGGCCACTCCGACCAGTTGCGTGCGGTCTGCCAGCAAGTGGCCAAGCGTGCCGGCGCGATCATTGGGGTTCAGGGTCTGTCGCAGGGCGAAACCAACATTGCGCTGGAACGCCTGGTGATCGAGCGTGCGCTGAGCGTCAACACCGCTGCAGCGGGTGGTAATGCCAGCTTGATGACTATCGGTTAAACCGCAATACGACCGGGTGCCCGCAATAGGCGCCTGGAACGCAAAACCTGTGGGAGCGGGCTTGCTCGCGAAGAGGTCGGCACATTCAACATAGATGTTGGCTGCCAGTCCGTCTTCGCGAGCAAGCGAACGTCGCCCGGCCCTTCCCACATTTGATTGACGGTGTCCGCTAAGCCGCCGCTCTGCCCCTCCATCACCCGCATCAATCATCCTGTTCAGCCCACCCTCCCCGCACCTAGACTCGGTCCATTCCAATATAGGTAGGCCGCCATGTCCGAGACGTTGCTCAGTTCCCGCAATCTGGCTTTCGAGCTGTATGAAGTCCTTGATGCCGAGGGCCTGACCCTGCGCGAGCGTTTCGCCGAGCACAATCGCGAGACGTTCGACGCCGCCATTGGTACGGCGCGCAGCCTTGCCGAGAAGTTCTTTGCCCCGCACAACCGCAAGGGTGACGAGCACGAACCGCGCTACGAAGACGGCAAGGCGATCCTGATTCCGGAAGTGAAACCTGCGGTGGATGCATTCCTCGAAGCCGGCTTTCTCAACGCCGCACGCAGTTTCGAGGCCGGCGGCATGCAGTTGCCGACGCTGCTGTCGCAAGCTTGCTTCGCGCACTTCCAGTCCGCCAACGCCGCGACGACCTCCTACCCGTTCCTGACCATGGGCGCGGCCAACCTGATTGAAAGCTTCGGCACCGATGAGCAGAAACGGCGCTTCCTGCAACCGATGATCGACGGCCGCTTCTTCGGCACCATGGCCCTGACCGAACCTCACGCCGGTTCCTCGCTGTCGGACATCCGCACTCGCGCCGAACCGGCCGCCGATGGCACATACCGACTCAAGGGCAACAAGATATTCATCTCCGGCGGCGACCACCCGCTGTCGGAAAACATCGTGCACATGGTGCTGGCCAAACTGCCGGATGCACCGGCCGGGGTGAAAGGCATTTCGCTGTTTATCGTGCCTAAATTCCTGGTCAACGATGACGGCAGCCTGGGCAAGCGCAACGACGTGCTGCTGGCCGGGCTGTTTCACAAGATGGGCTGGCGCGGCACCACCTCCACCGCGCTGAATTTCGGCGATAACGGCGAGTGTGTCGGCTACCTGGTGGGCAAGCCGCACCAAGGTCTGAGCTGCATGTTCCAGATGATGAACGAAGCGCGAATTGGCGTCGGCATGGGCGCGGTGATGCTCGGTTACGCCGGTTACCTGTACTCGCTGGAATACGCCCGCGAACGCCCGCAAGGTCGCCTGCCGGACAGCAAGGACCCGAACACTGCGCCGGTCTCGATCATTCAGCACGCCGACGTCAAACGCATGCTGCTGACCCAAAAGGCTTACGTCGAAGGCGCCTTCGACCTCGGTTTGTATGCCGCGCGACTGTTCGACGACACCACCACGCTGGCGACCGAAGCCGAGCGTAAACAGGCCCATGAATTGCTCGACCTGCTGACGCCGATCGTCAAATCCTGGCCATCGGAGTTCTGCTTGAAGGCCAACGAACTGGCGATCCAGATCCTTGGTGGCCACGGCTACACCCGCGAATACCCGGTAGAACAGTACTACCGCGACAACCGCCTGAACCCGATCCACGAAGGCACTCACGGCATTCAATCGCTGGACCTGCTGGGTCGCAAACTGGCGCAAAATGGTGGTGCCGGGCTCAAGCAGTTGATTCGACTGATCGCCAATACCGCCAAACGCGCCCATGCGTACGAATCATTAACGCCACTGCGTGAGCCGCTGGAAAAACTGGTGGCACGCCTGCAAACCGTGACCATCGGCCTGCTGACAGATCTGGGCCAAGGCAAGGTCAACAGCAGTCTGGCGAACTCGGCGCTGTATCTGAAAGTTTTTGGCCACACGGTGATCGGCTGGCGCTGGCTGGAACAGGCGATCCGCGCAGAAGAAGGGTTGGCCAAGGGCAATGCGGCGGATGTCGGCTTCTATAAAGGCAAGCTGCAAGCGGCGCGGTATTTCCTGACGTGGGAAGTGCCGGCTTGCCATCATGAACTGGCGATTCTTGAGGCGCGGGATGATGTTTGCCTGAACATGCAGGAAGAGTGGTTCTGATCCCTGACAGTAACTGAGCGGGTAGCCAACATCGTATGTCAGTACGCGCACACCTGTCATATATGACAGGTGTGCACGTTAAGGATGCAGGATAAGGTATTTTCGCGGGACATCCAGTTTGCCCGGCAAGTATGGACTCAAGGTCCACCTCTTACCTCTAAACGAGCGAATTACCATGAACAGCCAAACTTTCGAAGAGCGATCCATAAAGCTTTCAGGGCTTATAACAAAGGATTACTGCATCCTCGCATCGATCTCAAATACGCCGTTGCGAAACGGAACTGTCTGGACGAATGAAAACTCAACTCTTTCCACAGTGATCACCAAAAACCATAACCGGCTTTCTGATGAAGAAACGCAGATAAGCATTACATCAACTCCCGACAATGCTGAATCCAGTGTAAAAACATCAGCGACGGCGATGTTCGAAGTCACTTCGGCGGACGACCACTATCTAGGCACCCATCGTGTCACTTACAAAGAGTTTACGTACATCGGGCCCAATCAATGGAATGCAACGGTTTATGGCACCCCATTACGCAAGGAAACGCCAGAAATAAAAATAGACCCTTATGTAAAGCTCACTGACAATCAATTTTTCTTGTCGGCCAGGGTCAACGATACCGTGAAGGATCAAGGTAACGTACGAATCACTGAAAAGAGACACATAAAGACAGGTAACAACACTTACATCAATGAAATTATAACTCCGACCAAACGTTATAGTAACAATGTATCGATCACGCAAGACGACATGTTCAGAACGCTGGCTGCAGACGATATCTACATTGATGAACAAGCAGCAGAATGGCGAGTTAAGGTAAAGTGGGTTTTTTACTTGCTGACAATGGGCGGGGTCGATTTTTATGGGCGGGAGATCTTGTTGATAAAGGTGTAGTTGCGGTCTTGCAGACGCGCTCTTATCGGCGCGTCTGCAAGACCGAAACGATCAGGTTCAACTCAAGCGAAACCCACCCATCTGCCGCGCCAAATCATCCGCCAACCGCTGCAACGTCTGGCAATCCTCCCGACACGCCCTCACCTCACCCGCCGTAGCCCGCGCCAGATCGGAAATCCCCTGCACGTTGCGGTTGATCTCTTCAGTCACCACCGACTGTTCTTCGGTGGCCGTCGCCACTTGATGGTTCATGTCGCTGATGCGCTCGACCTGTCCGGTAATCGCGGTCAACGACGCCCCGGTGCGCTGGCTTGACTCGACGCCGGTACCGGTTGCCGCTTGCCCTGAGTGCATCGACGACACGGCATTCTCCGCACCCTGCTTGAGGCTGCCGATCATCTGCTGGATTTCATCGGTGGACGATTGCGTACGGCGTGCCAGTGTCCGCACTTCATCCGCCACCACTGCAAAGCCGCGGCCCATGTCTCCGGCCCGCGCGGCTTCAATGGCTGCGTTCAACGCCAGCAAGTTGGTCTGCTCGGAGATCCCGCGAATCACCGCCAGCACCTGATCAATGGACGCAACCTGCGTCGCCAGCTCGCCGACAGCACTGGCCGCAATACCGATTTCATCGGACATGCTTTCGATATGCCGAATGGAACCGCCGACCACTTCACGCGCCTGCAACGCTTCATCGCGGGCGGTTTGTGAGGCGACCGCCGCGTTGCCGGCGTTCTGTGCAATTTCCTGCACGGTGAGGCCCATCTCGTGCACGGCAGTGGCGACCATGTCGGTCATTTCCTGCTGCCGACCGGAACGCTCGGCAGTGTTCTCCACCACTCGCGCAACCTGCCCGACAGCGGTGCGCAAACGCTCGCTGGTGGCCAGCACTTCGCCGATCATGTTGCGTTGATTTTCAAGGAACCGGTTGAAGCCGCGAGCCAGATCACCCAGCTCATCGGCACGACTGGAATCTAACCTGTGGGTCAAATCGCCACCACCGCTACCAATCGCTACCAGTGCCGCTGTTACCTGCCGGATCGGCCGCACCAGGCCACGAGCCAGCAACACCACCAATAACAGGCACACCAGCGCAACGCCCAGACCGATGGCGCTGGTCAACCACATCGCCTGTCGGGCCTCGGCGTAAATTTGCGATTGCGGCACTTCGGCCACCAGCGTCCAGCCCAGATCGCGTAATGGCAGGCTCAGGGCCAGGTAGTCTTCGCCATCACGCACAAAGCCGCTGCTGGTCGGGCCTTGATGGCCCATCACCGCTTGCGCAGCCGAGTCGCCGATCTGTTCGGCTAGCTGGCGCTTGTTGCTGAGCCCGGCCTCGGGATGGACCTGGATCAACCCGTCGGAACGCACCAGATAGACCTTCCCGCGCTCGCCGAAGCTGAAGTTGTGAATCAGCTCCGAGAGTTCCTTCATGCTCAGGCCCAGCCCGGCAACACCCACGACTTTGCCGCCCTGCGAGACCTTGAGGTCAATGAACAAGGCCAATTCGCCGGTCGCCGTATCGTTGTCGATATTGAGGGTGCGCGGCTGGTTGCCGTCGAGGAAGGCGTAGAACCAGGCGTCTGCGGGATTGGATCGACTGAGGGTCCGATCAAGCCCTTTTTCGGTGAAGTAGTGGCCCGACGCAGTGCCAGCGATCAGCGCGGTAAAAGCTTTATGCTCGGCGCGGATACCTTCCAGGTAGCTGACGAAGCCGCTGGCCCGGTCGGCGTTTTCTCCTTCGGCCAACCACTCGCGCACCATGCTGTTGCTGGCGATGTCCTTGGCCGCGGTGAGCGGCTGGACCAGAATCCGCTCGATGTCGTTGCGCATCGCTTCGATGCTCGACGGCAGCGCTTGCTCGACCAGATAGCGCTGGGCAAGGCGGTTGACCACCAGGGTATAAATGCCGACCACGATCAGAATACTGACCAGCAGGGCGGTGCCCATACTCAGGATCAACTGCCATTGAATACTGCGTCGCCAGAACTGCATGAAGCACCCCCAAAGAGTAAGAGGCAAAACTACTGCAACAGCTGTGCCGATTGTATACAACTCAATCGACAATCTACTCTTTGGTTGTGCGCAAGCTGATCAAGCCTGATTGATCGTCTTCGAAATCACTTCAACCGTGGCGCTGACTTGCTCTTGGTAACGGTCGAGTTCCCGCTGATGACGTTTCTGCATTTCGAGCTGCTGCGAGCACAGGTTCATTGCCGTCAGCACCAGCAGTTTGTCCCCGATCAGAGTCGGGTATTTCTTTTTGGTCTCGGCCAACACCGCTTTCAACATTAATGCGGCGTCCAGCAGGGTCTGCTCTTCCCCGGCCGGTGCCTTGATCGAATAGTCTTCCCCGAGAATCGAGACGACTTTTATCCCGTCGGCACCGTGTCTCATGCGTTCACAGGACCTGCGCTCACGCGCTCAACCAGCGCTTGAATGCGCGCGACGGTGGCGCCCTGTTTCTCTTCCTGTTCCATCAGGCTCAGTTGCAGGCTTTCGTTTTCATCCTTGGCCTGGGCCAGTTCTGCGCTCAGTGTTGCGTTCGTGCCGAGCAGCTCCTGGTTCTGCTGCACCAGATCGCTGACCAGTTGTTCCAATTGGCTTAGGGATGCTTCCAACATTTTGATTTTCCGAGCATTTTCAAAGGGCGCGTACGATAAAGAAAAGTCACCACTGGCGCCAGGGTTATTCAGGCGTAAAGCCTTGATTTGCCTGGCGGCAACCTTGCTTGCGAGTTTTAAAGACTGCGTTTGTCCGCTCTGGTTCCTGACAGCTCGTCAGTACGACCGATCTGCGGCAAAAGCGCACAGCGGCTCAAGACTTTAGTCGTATGACCGATAAGTCATACATACCTCGTCTCAGACTCGTGCCAATGCGCGCTTTACGGTGAACACCATGTCCCTTCGCAATATGAATATCGCCCCCAGGGCGTTCACAGGCTTCACCCTGATTGGCGCACTGATGTTGATTCTGGGTGTGTTCGCCCTGAACCAGATGAGCAAGATTCGCGCTGCCGGCGAAGACATCGTTCAGAACAGCGTGCCGAGCATCAAGGCCCTGGACGAGTTCACTCAAATCGGCCTGCGCCAGCGCACTCTGGCCTATCGCCTGCTGGTCAACCGCGAACCGGATATCCAGCAAAAAAACTTGGAGTTGCTCGACACCCGCAGCCAGCAGATCCGTTCGGCACAAACCGCCTATGAAAAACTGATCAGCAGCCCTCTGGAACGCACGACCTACGACCAGTACGTGCAATTGCTGGCTCAGTATCGCCAGATTGAAGACCGGATGAAGACGCTGTCGCGTAATAACCAACTCGACGAACTGCGCACGCTTCTGAATACCGAATTGCTGACCAACTCCGATGCGATTAACACCACTCTGAACCGCCTGGTGGAGATCAACAACGATCAAGCCGCCGACTTCAACCAGAAAGCCGCCGACCAATATTCCTCCGCCTTCAATCTGGTAGTGACCCTGCTGGTGATCGCCACGGGTTTGACCCTGCTGTTTGCCTGGCTGCTGACCAACAGCATCACGCAGCCCATCGCCAAGGCACTGAGCGCTGCTGAAGAAATCGCCGAGGGCAATCTGACCCGACCGATCATCGTCGACGGTAGCGACGAAGCTGGCCGCTTGTTGCAGGCCATGTTGAAGATGCAGGAAAAACTGCGCGACACCCTGCAGCGGATCTCGGGTTCGGCGACTCAGTTGGCCTCCGCCGCCGAAGAGCTGAACAGCGTCACCGACGAAAGCGCCCGCGGCCTGACTCAGCAGAACAACGAAATCGAGCAAGCCGCAACGGCCGTCAACGAAATGACCAGCGCCGTGGAAGAAGTTGCGCGCAACGCAGTGAGCACCTCCGAAGCCTCGAAAAACGCCACCACTTCTGCCGGTGACGGCCGTGACTTGGTGCAGGAAACCGTCAGTGCCATCGAACGCATGAGCGCCGATGTACAGAGCACTGCCACCCTGATCGGCGATCTGGCCAACGAGTCGCGCGACATCGGCAAGGTGCTGGACGTGATTCGCGGCCTGGCTGACCAGACCAACCTGCTGGCGCTGAACGCCGCCATCGAGGCTGCGCGTGCCGGCGAAGCCGGTCGCGGTTTTGCGGTGGTGGCCGACGAAGTTCGCGCCCTGGCGCATCGCACGCAGCAATCGACCAGCGAAATCGAACGCATGATCGGCAGCATCCAGAGCGGTACCGAACACGCCGTTGATTCGATGCGCAACAGCACCGAACGCGCTGAATCGACCCTGAACATCGCCCGTGGTGCCGGCCTGTCGCTGGACACCATCAACAGCGCCATCGTCGAAATCAACGAGCGCAACCTGGTGATCGCCAGCGCCGCCGAAGAGCAGGCCCAAGTGGCCCGTGAAGTCGACCGCAACCTGGTGAACATCCGCGACCTGTCGGTGCAGTCGGCCACTGGCGCCAACCAGACCAGCGCCGCCAGCAACGAGCTGTCGCGCCTGGCGCTGGACCTGAACAATATGGTTGGGCGGTTTAGCCTTTAACGGCGACTGCTATCCTGTGGCGAGGGGGCTTGCCCCCGTTGGGTCGCGCAGCGGCCCCAAAGCAGCCGCTGTGGTCGTTCAGACACAACTCAAACGCAGATTTGACGCCTGCTACGCAGCCGAACGGGGGCAAGCCCCCTCGCCACAATGACCTCACTCGGCTCAGATAGGGAAACGATCAGTTCCTTCGTCAAAAGCTTTTTGACAGCATCACATTTCAACAGGTTAGAATCGCTGGCACGCAGACTGCATGGTCAGTTTGCGCCCGCCTTTAGCTTTCTGGAGTACTGCCATTGAATGCGACGACCATCAACAGCCTGTTCTTGATCGGCGCGTTGCTGGTAGGTGCGAGCATTCTGGTGAGCTCACTTTCGTCCCGCCTCGGGATCCCGATTCTGGTAATCATCCTGGCCGTGGGCATGGCTGCCGGCGTCGACGGCGGCGGCATCATCTTCGATAACTACCCCACCGCTTATCTGGTCGGCAACCTCGCACTGGCCGTGATCCTGCTCGACGGCGGGTTGCGCACCCGGGTCGCGAGTTTCCGCGTGGCATTGTGGCCGGCGTTGTCGCTGGCCACCGTCGGGGTGCTGATCACCACCGTGCTGACCGGCATGGCCGCCGCCTGGTTGTTCAACCTGAACCTGATCCAGGGCCTGCTGATCGGTGCCATTGTCGGCTCCACCGACGCCGCGGCGGTGTTCTCGCTGCTGGGTGGCAAAGGCCTGAACGAGCGGGTGACCGCCAGCCTGGAAATCGAATCCGGCAGCAACGACCCGATGGCGGTGTTTCTCACCGTCACCCTGATCGACATGCTCGCCAGCGGCCAGACAGGTCTGCACTGGAGCCTGCTCGGGCACCTGGTCCGCGAGTTCGGTATCGGCGCAATCATCGGTCTGAGCGGCGGTTGGCTGATGCTGCAAATGGTCAATCGAATCCACCTGGCTGCCGGCCTGTACCCGATTCTGGTGATCGCTGGCGGTCTGGTGGTGTTCGCCCTGACCAACGCCTTGCACGGCAGTGGCTTTCTTGCGGTGTACCTGTGCGGCCTGGTGATCGGCAACCGTCCGGTGCGCAGCCGCCACGGCATTCTGCACATGCTCGACGGCATGGCCTGGCTGGCACAAATTGGTATGTTCCTGGTGCTGGGGCTGCTGGTGACACCTCACGACTTGCTGCCCATCGCCCTGCCCGCCCTCGGCCTGGCGCTGTGGATGATTCTGTTTGCGCGCCCGCTGTCGGTGCTGGTCGGCCTGCTGCCGTTCAAGGCTTTCCATGGGCGCGAAAAGGCCTTTATCTCCTGGGTTGGCCTGCGCGGTGCGGTACCGATCATTCTGGCGGTGTTCCCGTTGATGGCCGGGCTGCCGAATGCCCAGCTGTATTTCAACCTCGCGTTCTTTATCGTGCTGGTTTCGCTGCTGGTGCAGGGCACCAGCCTGCCGTGGGTCGCCAAGCTGCTGAAGGTGACTGTCCCGCCTGAACCCGCGCCGATCTCCCGGGCCGCCCTCGAAGTGCATGTCACCAGCGAGTGGGAGTTGTTCGTTTATCGCCTTGGCGCGGAAAAATGGTGCATCGGCGCCGCCCTTCGCGAGCTGAAAATGCCCGAGGGCACGCGTATCGCGGCGCTGTTTCGCGGCCAGCAACTGCTCCATCCGTCGGGTAGTACGGTGCTCGAAGTCGGCGATTTGCTCTGTGTTATCGGCCATGAACACAACCTGCCGGCCCTCGGAAAACTCTTCAGCCAGGCACCCCAACGAGGTCTCGATTTGCGCTTCTTCGGCGACTTCGTTCTGGAAGGCGACGCCCAGCTGGGCGCGGTTTCAGCGCTGTACGGGCTGCAACTCGAAGGGGTCGATCCGGACATGCCGCTGGGTCGTTTCATCACCCAGAAAGTCGGCGGTGCCCCGGTGGTCGGCGACCAGGTGGAATGGAATAACACCATTTGGACCGTCGCGGTCATGGACGGGAACAAGATCGCCAAAGTGGGCGTCAGATTTCCCGAAGGAAGTCGCCCGGGCCCCGGATTGTTCCTCTAAACTCCTTTTTTCGTTACGTTTTCGATCGGTCTCTATGCCAACTTTGCGCACATTTTTAGCTATTGCCCTGCTAGGGCTGAGTCTCTCCGTCGGCACCCTGCAAGCGGCCGAACCACCGTCCGCCGAGTCTGTCCAGAAGAGCCTGGACAAGATCGCCGAGCGCAAGCTGCCCGAGGCCGATCAAAAAGCCCTGCAACTGGTGCTGCAACAGACGCTGACCCAACTGTCCAATCGGGACGATTATGAGAAGCGCCTGGAAAACCTCAAGCAGCAACTGAGCACGGCACCCAAGCAGAACATCGAAAACCAGCGTGAGCTGGAGCGCCTCAAGGCCAGCAAAGCCGTACCGGTAGAGCAACGTTACGCCAACCTGTCGGTGCCACAACTCGAGCAGATGCTGACTGAACGCAGCACCCAGCAAAGCGATCTGCAAAAAGCCCTGGCCGATGCCAACAGCCTGATCATCACCGCCCAGACCCGCCCCGAGCGCGCCCAGGCCGAGATCAGCACCAGCCAGACACGCATCCTGCAAATCAACAGCATCCTCAAGCTGGGCAGAGACAACGGCAAAGCCCTGACGAATGAACAACGCGACACCCTCAACGCCGAGCTGGCAGCGTTGAATGCGCTGATCCCGCTGCGTCGTCAGGAACTGGCTGGCAACAGTCAACTGCAGGACCTGGGCAGCAGCCAACATGACTTGCTGCTGGAAAAAACCGCACGGATGGAGCGGGAGATCCAGGACCTGCAAACCCTGATCAACCAAAAGCGCCTGGCCCAGTCTCAACAGACGGTGACCCAACAATCGATCGAAGCGCAAAAGGCTGGCGGCAGCAATCTGCTGGCCACCGAAAGCGCCGCCAATCTCAAGCTCTCCGACTACCTGCTCAAAAGCACCGACCGTCTCAACGAACTGACCCAGCAGAACCTGCAGACCAAGCAACAACTCGACAGCGTGACCCAAAGCGACGCCGCGCTGGACGAGCAGATCAGCGTGCTCAAGGGCAGTCTGTTGCTGTCCAAGATCCTCTACAAACAAAAGCAGGCCTTGCCCCGCCTCAAGCTTGATCGGGACCTGGCCAATGACATCGCCGACATTCGCCTGTACCAGTTCGAGGTCAATCAACAACGCGAACTGATCAGCACGCCCGGCGCCTATGTGGATAACTTGCTGGCGAGCCAGCCGCCCGATCAGGTCACCCCGCAACTGCGCAAGAACCTGTTGGACCTGGCTGTCACCCGCGCCGACCTGCTGGAGCGCCTGAGCCGCGAACTGAGTGCGCTGCTCAACGAATCCATCACCCTGCAACTGAACCAGAAACAACTGCTCACTACCGCTCAGAACCTGCGCGCGACCCTCGACGAACAGATGTTCTGGATTCCCAGCAACAAGCCGCTGGATTTCGAATGGATGCGCGGCGTGCCGGACCGCCTGGAGAAACAGGTCGTCACTCTGCCGTGGGCTTCGAGCCTGAGCGAGCTGGCCGACGGCCTGACCCAGCGACCACTGCTGTTTCTGCCGCTGGTGCTGCTGATCGGCTTCCTGGTCTGGCGGCGCAAGTACCTCTATGCGCGACTGAACAAGGTGCACCAGGACATCGGTCACTTCAAACGTGACAGTCAATGGCACACACCACAGGCGATCCTGATCAACGTGCTGCTGGCAATGCCGGTGTCCCTGGCCCTGGCCCTGTGCGGTTTCGCCTTGCAGATCGACGCCCGCGGGCAAAACGCCAACCTCGGCGCCGCCCTGTTGCAAATTGCCCAGGCGTGGCTGCTGTTCTATACCGCGTACCGGATACTTGCGCCGGGTGGCGTGGCAGAACTGCACTTTCGCTGGGAAAGACCGCAGGTGGAATTCCTCCGCGGCTGGATCCGTCGTCTTGGCCTGGTGGTACTGGCGCTGGTCGCCGTGGTGGCGGTGGCCGAATTACAACCGGCGGCCCTGACGGACGACGTAATCGGCATCGCCGTGGTGCTGACCTGCTACGCCTTGATGGCCTGGCTGCTCAGCCGCCTGCTGATCAACAGTCCGACCCATAACAGCGCCTCCCTGTTTCGCAAAGCTGTCGGCGTTCTATTCACTGTGCTGCCGATCGCCTTGTTTATCGCCGTGTGCTTTGGCTACTTCTACACCGCACTGAAACTCAGCGACCGGTTGATCAACACCCTGTACCTGCTGATGTTCTGGCTGATCATTGAAGCCACCTTTGTGCGCGGTCTGGCCGTCGCGGCACGGCGCCTGGCCTACCAGCGCGCCCTGACCAAACGCCAGGCCGCCAAAGAAGCCGGCGACGGTGAAGCGGTCGTCGAAGAACCGACACTGGACATCGAGAAAGTCAACGAACAGTCCCTGCGCCTGATCCGCCTGGCCTTGCTCGGCGGCTTCATCGCTGCATTGTATTGGGTCTGGAAAGACCTGATCTCGGTGTTCTCGTACCTCGACAACATCACGTTGTACGAATACACCAGCGGTGTCGGCGCCAACATGAGCATGGTGCCGATCAGCATCGGCGACATGCTCGGGGCGTTGATCATCATCGGTATTACCGTAGCCCTGGCGCGAAACCTGCCGGGGTTGCTCGAGGTGCTGGTGCTGTCCAAGCTCGATCTGGCCCAGGGCAGTGCCTACGCCACGACCACCCTGCTGACCTATGTGATTGCCGGTGTGGGTTTCGTTTCCACCCTGTCGACCCTCGGCGTGAGCTGGGACAAACTGCAATGGCTGGTGGCCGCGCTCTCGGTCGGCCTGGGTTTCGGTATGCAGGAGATTTTCGCCAACTTCATCTCCGGGATCATGATCCTGTTCGAACGCCCGGTGCGGATCGGCGACACGATCACCATCGGCAACCTGTCAGGCACGGTGAGCAAAATTCGCATCCGCGCCACCACCATCACCGACTTCGACCGCAAGGACATCATTGTCCCGAACAAGACGTTCATCACCGGGCAACTGATCAACTGGTCGCTGACCGACACCGTGACCCGGGTCACCCTCAAGCTGGGCGTCGGCTACGATTCGGATCTGGAGCTGGTACGTACCCTGCTGCTCAGAGCGGCCATGGAAAACCCGCGCGTGCTGAAGGACCCTGCGCCCTCGGTGTACTTCCTGAACTTTGGTGAAAGCACCCTGGATCACGAGCTGCGTATTCACGTGCGCGACCTCGGCGACCGTAACCCGGCACTCGATGAAATCAACCGGTTCATCAACAGCGAGTTCAAGAAGCACGACATCAACATCGCTTTCCGTCAGGTGGATATCCATCTGAAAAACCTGACAGGCCAGGAACAGCTGTTGCTGACCAGCGATGCGGTCAAACCTGCCAAGTCTCCCAATGCAGGCAAGACCCCACCCGAGCCGCCGTCAGTGCATCTCGACTGACTGGACGCCATGCGCCATTCCCCAGCAGAATGCTCGGACATTCTGCTGGAGATGGCCGTTGAAAGCCCTCGACGAACTGACCTTCGATAACCGCTTTGCCCGCTTGGGCGACGCGCTCTCAACTCATGTACTGCCTGAGCCCATCGGCGAACCACGACTGGTGGTTGCCAGCCCGGCGGCCATGGCCCTGCTCGACCTCGACCCGAGTGTTGCCGAAACGCCGGTGTTCGCCGAACTGTTCGGTGGTCACAAGCTGTGGGCAGAAGCCGAGCCGCGGGCGATGGTCTATTCCGGGCACCAGTTTGGTTCCTACAACCCACAATTGGGCGATGGTCGCGGGCTGCTGCTGGGCGAGGTCTACAACGAGGCCGGCGAACACTGGGACTTGCACCTCAAGGGTGCCGGGCAAACGCCGTACTCGCGCATGGGCGACGGCCGGGCGGTGCTGCGTTCATCGATTCGTGAGTTCCTGGCGTCTGAAGCGTTGCACGCACTGGGCATCCCGACCACCCGCGCACTGTGCGTCATTGGTTCGAACACCCCGGTCTGGCGCGAGAAACAGGAACGCGCGGCCATGGTCCTGCGCCTGGCAGCGAGCCATGTGCGCTTCGGGCATTTCGAATATTTCTACTACACCAAACGGCCCGAACAGCAGAAAGCCCTCGGCGAACACGTGTTGGCGATGCATTTCCCCGAGTGCCTGGAACAGCCGGAACCGTACCTGGCGATGTTCCGCGAAGTCGTCGAGCGCAACGCCGAGCTGATCGCCAAATGGCAGGCCTATGGCTTCTGCCACGGGGTGATGAACACCGACAATATGTCGATCCTCGGCGTCACCTTCGACTTCGGTCCGTTTGCCTTCCTCGACGATTTTGACGCCAACTTCATCTGTAACCATTCCGATGATCAGGGTCGCTACTCGTTCAGCAATCAGGTGCCGATCGGCCAATGGAACCTCAGCGCGCTGGCCCAGGCCCTGACACCGTTCATCAGCGTCGAAGCCCTGCGCGAAACCCTCGGCCTGTACTTCCCGCTGTATCAGGCTCATTACCTGGACCTGATGCGCCGTCGACTCGGCTTGACCACTGGCGAAGAAGACGACCAGCAACTGGTCGAAAACCTGCTGCAACTGATGCAAAACAGCAGCGTCGACTACAGCCTGTTTTTCCGCCGTCTGGGCGATCAAGCCGCCGAGCTTGCCGTCGCCCGCTTGCGCGACGACTTCGTCGACATCAAGGGCTTCGATGCCTGGGCCGAGCGCTACTGCGCACGCGTCGCCCGCGACGGCAACAGCGATCAAGCACAGCGCCGCGCCCGCATGCACGCGGTCAATCCGCTCTACATCCTGCGCAATTACCTGGCGCAGAAAGCCATCGATGCGGCGGAGAGTGGCGACTATGCCGAGGTCCGCCGTCTGCACGCGGTACTGAGCAAACCGTTCGAGGAACAACCCGGGATGGAAAGTTATGCAGAGCGGCCGCCGGAGTGGGGCAAGCATTTGGAAATCAGTTGTTCGTCTTGAAACCCGTCAAGTACCGACCGGCCAGTTAAATGTTTACTCGAAAAATGAACAGGGACGTTCCATGCATTACCAACAGCATCTCAGCATCGGAGAACTGATCGGGCTTCTCAGACAACAGGAAAAAACCCTGCATTTCTGTGTCTATGGCACTCAGGATTCCAGCACCATCACCTTGCAAACCGTGTGCGTGATCGAAGCCTTTCCGCAAATCACCGACAACGACGAAGAAATCTATCCGGACTTTGTCATCCGCCAGGGTCTTGAGTTCTGGTTCAGTGACGACTTGCTCGAAGATGTGGTGATGAGTGCACTGCAGCACAAACCCTCGGTAACAGACGTCGAGTTGCTCAAGGCGATCAGGTATTACGCCGAGCACGATTGCTTCATGAGTTTTTACTGCCCCCCTCCTGCCACCCCGTAACAACACGCGACAAGGACGTTCCCGTGCAAGGATTGTTGTCTATCGGCATCATGCTGCTCCAAGTGCTGTCACTGGCGATTTTCATTGGCAGCATTTGGGCGTATCGCTTCAAATTCAAGTGGTTTCGTGGCTTACGCCAGTGGCGGGCTATGCATTGCTTACGGCATCAACATGTTACGGCGGATTCGCCAACGTCGGCCTCATGCCGAAGACGCTCAAACGCCCATTGCTGCAACGATGCCCCTTTCTAACCAAGACGAGGTATCGGAGTGATGAGCAATGGCGGCAAAAACGACTTCCTTGCACAAGAATCGGACTCGACTGAGCCCGCGCTCATGAGCTGGTCGATCAACGTTCAAACACGGCCGACCGGTGCATGGGATATCACGATGGCGTTGTTGGTGCTGTTCGGAGTCATCTCCCTGACATACGGCCTCTATGAAGAGCACTTCAGCGCACCCGGCGGTGAGGCAAAGTCCGTGCTGTTCAGCACTGGCTTTGGCGCGGCCTGGCTGTTCATCACCGGTTACCTGTGGACCATGGTGGTTCACCGCAAAATCACCTATCACTACAGCATCCACACCGGTAATGGTTGGTGCCTGCAGCATTTGGCCGTCCCGAACCATGCAGGCCGGATCCTTGAACTGCTGCAGATCGGCGTCCCTCTACTGAGTTTTGTTCTGATACTCGACAACCCGCCACTGACCTGGTTGCTCGCACTGCCCGTCGCAGTGACCCTGATAGGTCCACGCTCTTGGTTGGGATTGGACCTCAACACGCGCTCGAAAATCTCGGCACCCTGGAGCACCTGTCAACGCGTGCTAATCGACCGCCAAAATAACCGGGTTATCGCCTATCAGGCTGACCGCAATGACATGTTCGAGGTTTATCTGCCAGAACACCTGCTGGAGAGCTACCTGAAGACACTGAGTTCGTTACTGCCAAGCAATGCCCTGTTCGAGCAGGCTCACTAACTCCGCGCGCGATCCTGACAGCGCCACTGGCGAAGAAGACGACCAGCAACTGGTCGAAAACCTGCTGCAACTGATGCAAAACAGCAGCGTCGACTACAGCCCGTTTTACCGCCGTTTGGGCGATCAAGCCGCCGAACTTGCCGTCGCCCGCTTGCGCGACGACTTCGTCGACATCAAGGGTTTCGATGCCTGGGCCGAGCGCCCGCCTGAGTGGGGCAAGCATCTGGAGATCAGCTGTTCGTCTTGAGGGCGGTCAGATAAAGGTTTCTATCGCCGTTCTAAAGCCGGCACTACAGGCAGTCACATGGCCATGATGCGCAAGAACTTGCGCAGCATGCCTGTGGATAACCAGCTTTTGATCAGACTCGCAGCATCGCCTGTATGGCTTTCGAGGCACTGCGCAAGTTCTTGCGCTGTGGTGCGCAAGAACTTGCGCACTTTTCTTGAAAATTTATCGATATCAGCTTTAGACAAACTATAGCTTATTGATTTTTATAGATTAAATTTAAGTGGCATGAAGCTTGATCACTATCAGGTGTGCATCGGGCGATTTTCCTCTCCCGGATACCTTCGATTGATCAGGCAAGGAAAGCATTCATGCCAACACCCGCATATCTGTCCCTATCAGGCGCCACGCAAGGATTCATCACTGAGGGCAACCTCACTCGAGACTCGGTAGGGAATGTCTATCAGGACGCCCATCAAGATCAGATTCTGGTTCAAGCATTCAGTCACCAGGTCATCATCCCTCGCGACCCGCAGTCCGGACAGCCAACCGGTCAACGCGTTCACAAACCCCTGATGATCACCAAAATCTTCGACAGGTCCTCGCCACTGCTTTTCGCGGCCCTGACCAGCGGCGAGCAAATGACCGAATGCCACATCGAGTGGTACCGAACCTCAACTCTCGGTACTCAGGAGCTCTACTTCACCACTACCCTCGAAGACGCCATCATCGTAGAGATCCAGTCGCACATGCCCAATTGCCAGGACCCTGGCAACGCGCACTTCACTCACCTGGAAGATGTGTACTTCAGCTACCGCAAAATCACATGGGAGCATGTCATCTCCAATACATCCGGTTCTGATGACTGGCGTGTTCCAATCGCAGGCTAAGGCTGCACCACCGATTCGTTGCAGCGGCCAGCGTTGCTAATGGCATCCAAAAACCCAAGTGCGCAAGAAGTTGCGCACTCACCTTCTGAAAAACACCACTCCATCCTGCTCCAGGCCACGCCGCACAAGGCCTGTAGCCAAGTGCGCAAGAAGTTGCGCAGCACTGTGCAACTTCTTGCGCACATTAGCGACTTTTCCTACAGAAAAACCGGACAAGCCCGACACTTATAACGCATATATCATTGATTTATATACGAAATGTACTACATGGCACGAAGCTTGATCTGTAAGGAGTACCCACCGGGCGATCTCGCCTCCCGGGCACCCTCATTTATTCAGCAAGGAGAGCATCCATGGCTACACCAGCGTATATGTCCATCACTGGCACCAAACAAGGCCTTATCACTGCCGGTGCATTCACCGCTGATTCGGTTGGCAACACCTACCAGGAAGGTCACGAAGACCAGGTCATGGTTCAGGGTTTCAACCACGAAGTGATCATCCCGCGTGACCCGCAGTCCGGCCAACCCACCGGCCAGCGCGTGCACAAGCCAGTAAAAATCACCAAGGTTTTCGACAAGTCCTCGCCACTGCTGCTGGCTGCGCTGACTTCCGGCGAGCGCCTGACCGAAATCACCATCCAGTGGTACCGCACTTCGGCTGCCGGCACCCAGGAACACTACTTCACCACCAAACTTGAAGACGCGATCATCGTCGACATCAAAGACTACATGCACAACTGCCAAGACCCGGCGAACTCGCACTTCACTCACCTGGAAGACGTAGAGTTCACCTACCGCAAAATCACCTGGACCCACGAAGTATCCGGTACTTCGGGTTCCGATGACTGGCGTTCCCCGGTCGCTGGCTAAGTCTGGCCGACCGTTACAAAACATCGGCCAGCGCTGCTGGTCGATGTTGTTTGTGCCACCCAAGAATTCTTGCCTTCGTTGATCGCCCACTCAGGGCTTGATGGATGCTGCTGCACTGCACGAGGAACATCGGATGTTCGCGCCGGCCAACCAGACTCACTTCGCCCTGACCGTAGAAGGTCTGGCGAACGATCTCCAGGTACTTGCCCTCACTGGTCGAGAAGCCATCAGTCAGCCATTTCAGTTCGACGTCGAACTGGTCAGCGAAAACCCGTCCCTGGACCTCGAAAGCCTGCTGCACAAACCGGCGTTTTTGCAGCTCTCGCAAAACGGCACGGGCATTCATGGGCAGATCTATCGCGTGGCCCAAGGCGATACCGGTAAACGCCTGACCCGCTACTCGGTGACCCTGCGCCCGCAACTGTCTTACCTTACACACCGCATCAACCAACGCATCTTCCAGAACCTCAGCGTGCCGAAAATCATCGGACAGGTCCTCGAAGAGCACGGCATCCAAAGCAACGCCTACGAATTCAAAGTCGGGGCGATTTATCCCGAGCGCGTGTACTGCGTTCAGTACGATGAATCGGACCTGCATTTCATCCAGCGCCTGTGCGAGGAAGAAGGTATCCACTACCACTTCCAGCACAGCACCACCGCCCACAAGCTGGTGTTCGGCGATGACCAGACGGAGTTCCCGAAACTCGCGCCCGTGGCCTACCAGCAAGACTCCGGCATGCTCGCCAACGACCCGGTGATCAAGCGCTTCGACCTGCGCCTGGAAACCCGCACCAGCCGCACCACGCGCCGCGACTACGACTTCGAAAAGCCGCGCATCACCCTCGAAAGCGAGTCCCGTGGCGACGCCAAACCGGACCTCGAAGACTACGACTATCCAGGCCGCTTTATCGACCGCGAACGTGGCAAGCACCTGGCCAAGCGAAACCTTGAACGGCACCGCAGCGACTACCAACTGGCCGAAGGCAAAAGCGATCAGCCGCTGCTGGTCAGCGGGCATTTCCTCGCCCTGAGTCAGCACCCCAAAGCCAAATGGAACGATCTCTGGCTGCTCACTGAAATCCTTCACGAAGGCAAGCAGCCACAGGTGCTCGAAGAGTCGGTGACCAGCGACACCACCGACTTCAAGGACGACTTCCACCAGGGCTACCGCAACCGCTTTCAGGCCACGCCGTGGGACGTGCCCAACCGTCCGCCGCTGATGCACCCGAAACCGCGCATCCTTGGCAGCCAGAGCGCGGTGGTCACCGGCCCCAAAGGTGAAGAAATCCACTGCGACCAATACGGTCGGGTGAAAGTGCAATTTCACTGGGACCGCATCGGTACGGCCGACGACAAGACCAGCTGCTGGCTGCGCGTCTCGTCCGCCTGGGCCGGCGCCCACTACGGCGGCATCGCCATCCCGCGGATCGGCATGGAAGTGCTGGTCACCTTCCTTGAAGGCGACCCCGACCAGCCGCTGATCAGCGGCTGCCTGTACCACAAGGAAAACGTCGTCCCCTACGACCTGCCAGCGAACAAAACCCGCAGTACTTTCAAGAGCCTCAGCTCACCCGGTGGCGGTGGCTACAACGAGCTGCGCATCGAAGACAAGAAAGGCCAGGAACAAATCTTCCTGCACGCCCAGCGCGACTGGGATGAAAACATCGAGCACGACCAGAAAATCCGCGTCGGCAACGAACGCCACGACACCGTCGAGGCCAACAGCTATAGCGAATTCAAGGCCGAAGAACACCACACTGTCCACAAAGACCGCAAAGTCGAAACCCGCGCCAACGACCACCTGACCGTCGGCGTGAACCAGCACATCAAAATCGGCACTGGCCAATTCATCGAAGCCGGCCAGGAAATCCACCTCAGCAGCGGCCTGAAAGTGGTGCTCGAAGCCGGCAGCGAACTGACCCTCAAGGGCGGCGGCAGCTTCATCAAAATCGACGCCGGCGGCGTGACCCTCAGCGGGCCGGCAATCAACATGAACAGCGGCGGCTGTCCGGGCAGTGGGACGGGAGCTGCGCCGATATTGCCGGGGCCGTTGAAGCAGGCGGATGCGGACAAGGCTGGGCAGTTGCTAGTGCCGGCGCAACGGCAGGCGCTGATGCGCGGTACCCCACGCTGTGAGATCTGTGAGCAAGCGGCCAAGGAGCCAGCGGCGAAGGAGAACGCTACGTGAACAATGTTTCCCAGGCCAATTTCTTGCTGATTGATGGTGTATTACGGCCCGACGCGATTACCCATCTCTACCAGCGCAGTGAACCGTTGGAGATTGAGCCGCTGTACATCGGAACGCGATGGCAAGAGCTGCATGACCTGGGTCCGATATTGGTATCGCTTCGAGGCTCATCCCACTTGATCAGCGAGACGCTCCAAAACGCTATTCAACCGGCAGACGCCAGCCTTTTGTACAGTCTCGCGCCGATGAATATCGTAGCGGGCCATTTGCGGCGCTTCATTGCTCCGCCGGATGTACTTGGCAGCAACGCTCTGCTGCGTTTTGCCGACCCATTGGTGGCACGTTATTGGTTAGGTAGCTATCAAGGTGCGCACTTGGATGCAATGCTTGGCCCGATAGAGGCCTGGCACGTGCCCGAAAACCAGCACTCCTGGGAGCTTGCGGGGTCATCCGAATGGCGAAGCATTTTTCGTGCAGCATCTCCCCCTGAGTGGGTTGATACCTACGCTCAATTGGGAGAAGTACAGCTGAGTGCGCTGGACCAGGCTGCCCGTTGGCGCTTCATGGAGCGGCTAAACCAGAGTTTGGAGCGGCGCCATCCTCAGCTCCTGGCACAACTGGATACCAGTACCCGGACTCAGTGGTTCAATAAGCGGTTGGATGAAGCCGATGCCTGGGGGCTGTCGAGCGAACGCAGCCTCGCGATCTGGGTCGAATACACTTTGCGTTGGGGCGAAGGATTTACGCTACACCCCAACACCCCCTACCAGCACTGGTTGGCCCGTACACCCAAGGCGCTGAAGCTTTCACCCGAGTTGCGTATCCAGCAGATGGATGACGATTGCCTGGACGTCGAAATGATCAAGGAAGTGTGATGACTCAGCCCGCAACAGAAGCCCAACTGAAACAGGCTAGACGTAACCAAGAGTTTACCAACACCCCCATGGGGAAAGGCCAATGTCCACTGATGCAGGGGGAAGTGGCTATATTTCCGGTGCGTTATGCTTTGGACGAGTCCCCGATAAAAAAGGGCAGCAGCCAAGGGCCACATCCACTGCCAAAAAACTGGTCAAGCAAACCGCCAGAGCTGAAAACACGCAGTTATACCCTGCGCCAATTGCGCGACGGTTGGCTCTATGTGTGGAACAGTATCGACAAGACCTTTCATGAGTACCAGATAAAAGCCGAACAGTTCACTCGTCACAAATGGACCGACAGCCAGCTGAACAAGGACGCGCGCAACAACCCGGGCGAGACGCACCCGTACCTGCTCTATCCGCGACGTAGCCAATTGCGTATCGCTTACTCGCCTGTGCAATGGACCTGGCGCATGTGCGAGTTGATGCGCAACAGTGCCACCGAACAAACCCAATGGATGCGTAAGATTGATCTGCCAGCGTTTTGCGGCAGCGGGAAAGTCGCCCACGGTGACGCGATCACAGAGCTTGGTAAAAGTGTCGCGGATATTCTGGTTTCGGGCAAAAAAGCCTCGACCTTCACCAGCACCCTTTTGCCGACCAAAGCAACAGACACTGGCGCTCCGTTCAAGCCGGCCTTTGAAGAAGCCCTGGTACGCGGCAAAGTTCCAGCACAGGATACTGCCCTCTTCGTCGCTTTGGATGATCCACTGGCGATGGTCGATGACCTGAACATGAACCTGATCGGTCGGCTCATGGAACAAAGTCAATTCGAAGCCCTGCATCAACACAAACTGCAAAGTGCGTTTGCCGTGCAGAATTTGTGTGGGTTCGATGCCGATCCTTTTATTCCGCCCTCGATCAAAGACCCGATTCAGCGGCAAGCCTATACCGATGACCTGTACACACTTCTGAAAACCAATGATGAAGTCGAACGGGGCAAAGACCTGGTGCCTGCCGATCAAGCTGGAATGGTGGAGATGGGAGCCACATCGACAGTCGCTGCCGCCGAAACCCCATTCAAGGCTAAATGGGGGCAACTGCCCGATCAAAACAAATGGAAAAAAGCCCTTGAAGAATGGAACGCCAAACGCTTTTGGCGCGAGGACGTGCGCTTTGACGAAGTACAGAAGTACCTGAGCCAGACCACCACCGAGGCACAACGGCTCCACGACCATTGTCAACGCAGCGAGCGTGATCTGATCACCTGGCTCGACCAACTCAGCCCCAGCGCTGAGGCGGTCTACCACGATACCTGCAATGAAGACCAAGCCAGTCTGCTTCTGGAGACCGCCCACGCTATTTACACGGCACTGGGCAATGGGGAGAACGGGCAAAAGTGGTTGTGCAAACAGGCCAGGCAACCGAGCACACTGTTCAGCTTGGCGCTGTTCAACTTCAACCCGGAAGTCGCCACTTTGATAAAGAAGGTGACGCACAACTTCAGCGCTACCGGCAAGCTTGATGACCAGGGCAGTGAAGGCGACGGCAGCTCACCCGCGTTGGCTCCGACCTCCGCGGGCGATGCCACGAACATTGGCACCCGCACCGGTGAAATCAAAGCGGTCTTCGACCTGGAGGTCGTCAAGAACAGTAAGTTATACAAGGCCATGAGCAGTGCCGCCAAGCAAGCCATGACCACGCTGATCAAGGTCGCCAACAACCAGGCCAGGGACGCCTGGCATGGGCTGAGCACTCTGCTGTTACCGGCGATGAAACAACAAGCGGCGCTGACCCTCGCCGCGCCCCAGGTGTTGATTTCCACCGAAATTTCCAGCACCACCCAACTGACCTTCAACCCGACCTACCAGCGCGACTACCAGGCCTGGCTGCTGGAGGTCGTAACCGTGAAGAATAAAATAAGGGGCGAAAAAGGAGTATTGCGCCGTCCCGGTGCGGCTTACGATCAACGCTCAGCGCGCCTCTCTCTGCAATCCCATGAAGAGCAATTGAAAAACCTGCTCTTGAAACGCCCCAATCAGATCGTCGCCAAAGCGTCTGGCAGCACTCGTCTGCGTGTCGGCATACCGCAAATCAACAGTTGGCTCGCCGACCTGGGACAAACCGAGGTGATGGCGCAACTGAAAGTTGCAGGCACCCAGGAGTATCTGACACGCACCAAAGCCTGGATGGGCCAGAACCTGGGCAATGCCCTGCCCGCCCTGGTGGTCGGTTTGAACCTGTGGAATGTCTATAGCAGTGCCAAACAAGCGCAAAACGACGGTAAGTTTTCTGCCGATGAATGGCGCACTGTGGGTGCTAACGCCGCCTACGCTGCCAATGCTATTGCGGCGCTGTGGGTCGGGCCGGCGTGGAGTCGTGCGGGAGAGATGACAGCTAACCTGGGTACTGAAACCCGGAAGGTGGCTCAGGCTGGGTACTCAGAATGGTTACACGAGGCTAAAACCACGACCGGTGGGAGCGCCCAAGCAACAGCTGCTAACGAGATGGCGACAGTATCGAAAGGCTTGATTTGGCGCACAGTGACGTGGGCGGCATTGGGAGTCATGGCGACCGGGCTTGAGGCTTGGCAGCTGTCCAATGACATCGATGGCGCCACCAGTGGCGAAGAGAAAATGCTTCTTGGGATGAAACTTGGTGTCGTAACCGGCATGTTTGCGGTCGCAGCCGTACAAACTATTGGCGCAGGCCTCGGCTATTGGTTTGGCTTTGCCTGGGTGATGTCCACTCCGGTGACGATCATGGTGGCGGTCCTCGGGATTGCCTATTTGATGATCACCATGGCCGCCAACCGCTACAAACGCGAGGGAATGCGTCTGTGGCTGTACCGTTGCAGTTGGGGACGCGGGGCAACACCTGAATGGCTAGGTGATGAGGGCCATCCAAAACAGATGCAGGCCCTGCTGGAGAGCCTGCAACGACCAAGCGTCGTGGGCAGAGCCTTGTATTACGGCGGCGGCAGTACCCCGAGAAAATGCTTGGGCTTCTGGGTGCAGGTCCAAGTGCCTAACGGGTTGGCGGGCAAAGAAGTGACCTTGCAACCGGCGATGATCGAAAAGAATTATTTTTCTAAAGATGAACTGCAAACCACAAAAAGCAGCTTTTACGGCCAGTTCCTCAACGGAAACTGGGTAGACCCAAAGCTGCTCGGACAGTTGCCCAACGGCGCCGGCAGTAAAACCAGCCCGGCTGACTTCAGTTACACCAGCACCGAACAGCACCGTCTTTGGCAAGTGTGGATCGACACCTCGACAGACAGTCCGATCCTTGAGTTGGAGGTCAAGTATCCGGCCGGAGTGCTTCAGCGCACTGACGGACGCGGCTATATGTTTCGATTGGCGCTTGAGTGGGCTGCGAGTGAAGCTGACCGAGCCAACAATGCCTTTAGCGGTGAGCTAAAGGACGACATCGTACTGGCCCAAAAAAGCACCCAGCTGTTGAAGCTGGCCGTCCCGAACTGAATGGATCAATGAGCCCTACAATGTTCAATTTTGACAAAGCACTTGATCTGCCGCCGCAACTCCAATGGAAGTATGCCGACGAACCAGAACTGTTGGGATGGACGATTCGGGCGCGCAATTACAACACCTTCGTGGCCAATTGCATGTTTGCATTTATGTCAATTGTAATAATGGGGGGGACGTATGCCGTATATTCAGTTGCGCCTCCTGGTGAGAGTTACCTTTCTCGCATATCGGCTAGTGTGGTTTTTTATCTGTCAATGTCATTTACGATTTCGTGCATGACCCACCAGCGAATGAATTTCGCCTATCGCTTTACTCAATCCGGAGTGGAGTGCTGCGAGTGGAAAGATTTCCCTAAATGGGCATTGACGTTTTTGAAGTGGCTTGCCGGGATTACGGCGATTATTTTCGTCTTCCTGGCAACCATTGATCCAGCATTCCTGATTGGTGCACTGATAGGTCCGGGAGGGATAGGCTTGATGTATCTCTCGATGGCGAACTCGAGGAGCTACCAAAAAATGCAGACCCAATACCATCATCTGACATACGAATGGAAGGATTTCACACAGCTGGCCATTGCAACCAATAGAGACGTTGTGGACTTAAAGTACACCATGTATGACAACGGAATTGTAACTTGGAGTCAGAATATTTTTTGCAAGCGCAAGCAAAAAGAAAACGTAGCCAAACTGATCAAACCTTATTTATCTCCGGGTGTACCGTTTATCAAAGCCAAAGTTAATGTACCACTTAGCACTGACTAACGTTGGGTCTGCGCGGTGCATACAACCACTTTTATTACCGACAACCGCCTCGCGCAAATAATCCCCTTTTCTGCTTTTCTGACCTTGAAGCAGGCCGTCCCTAACTGAATGAATCAATGAGCCCTACGATGTTCAATTTTGACAAAGCACTTGAGCTGCCGCCGCAACTCCAATGGAAGTATGCCGACGAACCAGAACTGTTGGGATGGACGATTCGGGCACGCAATTACAATACGCTTGTAGCTAATTGCATGTTTGCATTTATGTCCTTAGTGTTATTTGGCCTTTCTATGTTTTTGTATTCCGCATACCACGACCTGAATCAACCTTGGCGGACCTTGTCGTGCGTATTTTTTTATGTACTCATGTCATTTACGATTTCGGGCATGACCCACCAGCGAATGAATTTCGCCTATCGCTTTACTCAGTCCGGAGTGGAGTATTGCAAGTGGAAAGATTTCCCCAAATGGGCATTGACGTTTCTAAAATGGTTTGCCGGTATAACGGCGATTATTTTTATCTTCCTGGCGACCATTGATCCGGCATTCCTGATCGGCGCGCTGATAGGCCCGGGAGGGATGGGCTTGATGTATCTCTCGATGGCGAACTCAAAAAGCTACCAGGAAATGCAAACTGAATACCATCACTATGCATTCAAGTGGGCAGAACTCACACAGCTCGCCATTGCTACCAATAGAGAAGTAGTCGATTTAAAATACAGCATCACCCTAGAGGGGAAAGACTATATAACCAACTGGAGCCTTAATGTTTTTTGCAAGCGCAAGCAAAAAGAAAACGTAGCCAAACTCATCAAACCTTATTTATCTCCGGGCATACCGTTTATCAAAGCCAAAGTTAATGTACCACTTAGCACTGACTAACGGTTGGTATGTGTGGTGCATACAACCACTTTTGCTACCGCCAACCGCCTCGCGCAAATCACCCCAAGAAAGGGGCGCCACGGATTTATTCTCGGGACACCCAACTAAAATAAATCCAATTAAAATAAATCCGCCCCCCTTTTTCCGCGAAAAACAACCATAGATGCTTCTGGCGCCTCTATTTTTATTAAAAACTTAAGCGACTTAAACCCCATAGGTGCTACATTATGGAGTTAAAAAACTTTTTCCGACCCACCACATTGGTCACCAGATGGACATTAAACACGTTCTACTCATCATTTTAATCATTTTTTCAACATCAGCGCCTGCCCAAAATATCGGGTTTGGATTCATTAAAAATGATCCGGACAGGAAGACCTATTTATATACCACTCAGGAAATTGCAATCGGCGAAGCCATTTCAGTCCAGTTCCCTAAAACCAACGGAACCGCTGCTTGCTGCAAGTTAACAAAGTCAAATGGAGAAAAACGGCAACCGGGCGATGTAACCGACCTGCTCAACGAGTCCAACATGCACGTCTACGGGCTCGACATTCAATATAAAGAACCTTTTATCGGCATAGCTGTAGCTGGCAAAAACGCAAATGAAAATGGCGCCACAGCGGTTGAGGTTAAGGGTCAACGTACAATAATCAGCACCTGTTTAAGCCAAGAAGGCATCCATCTTTTCTCAAGAAAAAATGGAATATTGAACGGTCACTTATACTTAAATCTTGGATACGGCATAGAGCCAAATTCTAATTCTTGCGAAACGGAAAAGCACCGCTCCGTACCGACCGACGTATCCAGCCACATCGAAAGTAGAGATAACTGTGACTCTCTACGCGGCGACATCCCTGAGCCGGACCCCGCCGACCCAGGCAACCTCAACCGTGTCATCAGCGATATCAATAAATACTGCAAGGACACAGACCAAAAACTGAAGCAGTTGAAAGAGCAATATTCCGGCAACGAAAGCATTATGAAATTGCTCTCTACTTATGAAGAGAACATTGAAGCTGACATGAGTTTTTAGATTCACTCATCAGGGACAAGAAAGGGCCACGGATTTATTTTCGGGACACCCCCCAAAAAGAAACCGTCCTAGGACATTTCCCGCACGCTGTAGCGCCTTGGATGAACTTGTCCCAAATCGACCACGCAGATAGTCTTCACAAGTCGCCACATAATCAGCGACCAGTTTTGACAGACTGAACAGTATCAAGGCATGCAAATGCCGCTATGCGGCTCCATAGCTCAGGGAGCTTCACCATGAAAAAGATCACCCTCAAACCACTCAGCCTCACCGCCACCGATTCCCTCGACACTCCAAACCCGACCCAACGTCCGAGCCCCATCTTCACCGTCACCCCCAACATCGACACTGAAACCCTGCTAATCCACGCCAGCGAAACCCTGGCCTCGCTGAACGCGATGACCACCGACCTGGCCTTTGAGCTCGAAGGCACGCACCGTAATGTAGCGCTGGGTATTCAGCAGATGATCGTGTTGGGCGAGCTGCTGGTGAACAGAGCACTGGAGAACCTCGACCTGCCCGATTCGGTGGACAGCCTGCTCAATCCGTCCGCCGTCCATTGACGGGCCGTGTTGTTTTATCGAATGGAGTGTTCCCCATGTCTCGATACATGCCCATCACCGGCCTGGACTGCAACGTCCCTTCCCTGCTGATCGATACCGAAGCCCCGCTCGACGTGTTGCACGAAACAGCGGCCTTCCGCATCCGCAGCGCCACCCAACTGCTGGAAACCTTCGCCCTGCGCGACGACATCCAGGGTGATGCCAGTGTCCTGCACGAAGTTGCACAGGCGCTGGTCATTTCGCTGCGCGACGGCTGCGACATGCTGGACGTCATCGGGCGACGCTTGCGGGCACAGGTTTCGGCGTAATGAATATGGGCGACCTTGGGGTCGCCCATTTTTTGCTCTTACCTGCACACCTTGATAATCCACGGCCTCGGCTCCAGATTGGTTGCATTGCCCACTTTCCGGAGCCCTTTCATGTCTGAACCCCTGTTGATCCCCTGCCCCCACTGCAACGGCCTCAACCGCATCCCCGCCGAGCGCCTGGGCGATCACCCCAAGTGCGGGCGCTGCAAAGCCGACGTTCTGCTGAACAACCCCTTTGAGCTGACGCAAGGCGATTACGCCAGTCAGATCAAGGGTGATCTGCCGTTGCTGGTGGATGTGTGGGCGGATTGGTGTGGGCCGTGCAAGTCGTTTGCGCCGGTGTTCGAGCAGGCGGCGGGGCAGTTGGCGGGCAAGTGTCGGTTGGCCAAGCTGGACAGTGAGGCGAATCAGCAGTTGTCGGCGCAGTTGGGGATTCGTTCGATTCCGAGTTTGATTCTGTTCAAGAACGGCCGGGAAGTGGCGCGTCAGAGCGGGGCGTTTCCGCTGCCGCAGTTGATGAGCTGGTTGCGTAGTCAGGGAGTTTGATGACCTGAAGTAGAAGGCTCAGCTCAGAACTTTGTGGCGAGGGGGCTTGCCCCCGCTCGGCTGCGAAGCAGTCGTAACGTCGACGATTGAGACTTAATAGACAAACCGCAATGTCAGATTTTAGGGCCGCTTCGCGGCCCAGCGGGAGCAAGCTCCCTCGCCACAGGGGACCGCGTTCAGTGGGCGGCTGTCAGGTGTTTTCCAGCAGGTTGTGCAGTTCGACGAACTGTTGGGTCAGTTTGTGCCGGGGGTCGAGGTGGATCAGTGGCATGTTGGCCTGGTGGGATTCGCGCATGCGCACCGAGCTGCCCAGGTACACCGGTAGCACCGGCAGGCCTTCGGCGATCAGTTCGTCGAGCATCTGCTGCGGCAGGCTCGCGCGGGCCTGGAACTGGTTGACCACGATGCCTTCGACTTGCAGCTCTTCGTTGTGGTCTTCCTTCAACTCTTCGATTTCCGCCAGCAGGCCGTACAGCGCCTGACGGGAGAAGCTGTCGCAGTCGAAGGGAATCAGCACGCGATCGGCGGCGATCAACGCAGACACCGCGTAGAAGTTCAACGCTGGCGGGGTGTCGAGGTAGATCCGGTCGTAGTCTTCGGCCAGTTCGTCGAGCAGTTTGCGCAGCTTGTTGATCTTGTGTTTGGCCTCAAGCTTGGGCTGCAGGTCAGCCAACTCGGCCGTGGCAGTGACCACGTGCAAGTTGTCGAACGGGGTTTCGTAGATATCGACCTGGTTTTTCTTCGAAAACGGCCCGGACGACAGGGTCTGCTTGAAGAAGTCGGCGATGCCCATCGGGATGTCGTTGCCGGTCAAACCCGTCAGGTACTGAGTGGAGTTGGCCTGGGCATCGAGATCCACCAGCAGCGTGCGATAGCCTTCGCTGGCGCTGACCGCCGCCAGATTGCAGGCAATACTGGATTTGCCCACGCCACCTTTCTGATTGAACACCACACGCCGCATGTCAAAACCTCCGTGTATCAAAGAATGACCGAGTGTAGTTGCCGACACCGCAGCTTCGCTACCTCGTTGGCAGTCAGACTGCACGGTCAGCTGCAATCTCGGCAAAAAAACGACCGACTTCGCCCTTTGAGTGATGAATCAACTGACAGACACGTCTGTAAAAAACCGAATAATGGCAAAACGACAGCTTTTTCGCGGATAAACGGCATGGCACACCGAACAAAATGGGGCCAGTATTTGCTGAAAGCCCGCCGCACCGGGATAATGCGCGCCACTCGGCGGTAGCGTCATGCCGGGTCAGTCGCCGGTCAATCGACTCACCGCGTCAAGGAAGCCCGCAGGGGCGGGATGAATTTTCAGTGATCAAATTCAATATCGCCCAATGGCGCGCTTGGGCCCCTGGGCTCGAAAGCGTGGACGATTGGCAAGCCTGGAGCCGACAACCGGTCGTGCTCGAGAACAGCGATGCCGCCCCCGACGTATCGTTTTTGCCGGCCATGCAGCGTCGGCGACTCAGCCGTCTGGCGCGGATGGCCTTTAGTGTCGGCTGGCCGTTGGCCGAGGGTCACGAACAGCTACCGTTGGTCTTCATTTCTCGTCACGGCGAAACTCCGCGCACCTTCGAGATTCTCAACGACCTGGCCGCCGATCAGCCGCTGTCGCCGACTCAGTTCAGTCTGTCGGTGCACAACGCCGTCATCGGCCTGTGGTCGATCATGCGCGGCGAAACCAGCGAGATGACCGCCCTCGCGGCGGCCGGCGATGGCCTTGAACACGGCATGCTAGAGGCCGCCGCGTTGCTTGAGGAAGGCGCGCCGGCGGTATTGCTGGTGATCACCGAAGAGCAACCGCCGCAAGCCTACTCGACCTGGATCGACGATGTGCCGTTCCCGTATGCGGTCGGCCTGTTGATCACGCCCGGAAATCAGTGGCAGCTGTCTCTGAACAGCACCACGGATACGTTGTCCAAACCCCATTGGCCCCATGCGCTGAATCTGTTGAGTACCCTGCTCGGCCAGCAGACCACCTGCCAACATGCCTGGAAAAATCGTGTATGGACCTGGCAACGCAACCAGTAACCGATAAAAACCGCGACGCCTATTACTGGCGCCTGCTGGCCACTGCCGCAAGCTTCACCCTCTTCGGGTTGGGCGGGCTGTGCCTGCGGCTGGTGATTCTCCCGGTGCTCGGCTGCCTGCCGGGCGATGCCCAGGCCCATCGACAACGAACGCGGCATATTGTCAGCCGGATATTCCGCTCCTTTGTCCGGTTCATGGCCCGCACAGGCGTGCTGACCTACGACATCCAGGGTGCGGAAAAACTCGGGCGTCCGGGACAGATGATCATTGCCAATCATCCCTCGTTGATCGATGTCGTGTTCCTGATCGGCCTGGTGCCCCATGCCAACTGCGTGGTCAAGAAAACCCTCTGGGAAAATCCTTTCACTCGCGGCCCGCTACGCCGCACCGGGTACATCAGCAACGACGGCAGCATGGACATGCTCGACGCTGCTGCCGACGCGCTGAAAAGCGACCAGACCCTGATCATCTTTCCCGAAGGCACCCGCACCCAACCCGGCCAACCGCCGGCCTTTCATCGGGGCGCGGCAGCAATTGCGCTGCGCGGTGCGAGAATCGTCACCCCGGTGGTCATCAAGGTCAGCCCCACGACCCTGACCAAGGCCGAGCCTTGGTATCGGATCCCCAAACGTCGCGTGCACTTCAGTTTCCGTGTCGGGGCCGATATAGACCCACAGGCCTTCGCAGCGCTGGGCCCTGCCCCTCAGGCCTCGCGCAAGCTCAACGATTATTTTCACCATTACTTTATTAAGGAGCTCGCCGAAGATGAGCGATCTGAAGCTTGAGATAAAACTGTTGATCATTGACGCCCTTGGCCTCGAAGACATCGGCGTGCAGGACATCGGCGACGAGCAGACGCTGTTCGGCGAAGGCCTGGGCCTGGACTCGGTCGACGCGTTGGAGCTCGGCCTGGCGATCCAGAAAAAGTACGGCATCAAAATCGACGCCGAAGCCAATGACACCCGTGGTCACTTCACCAACGTGGCGAGCCTTGCGGCGTTCGTCACTGCAAAACAGGCAGCTTGAGACCGGACCATGCAAACTCGTGACGACATCTTCAACACCCTGCGTGATGCCCTGGTCGAACTCTTTGAGCTGGAACCCGAACGCGTGACCCTGGACGCCAACCTGTATCAGGACCTGGAAATCGACAGCATTGATGCCGTCGACCTGATCGATCACATCAAACGCCAGACCGGCAAGAAAATCGCCGCCGAAGAGTTCAAGTCGGTGCGTACTGTCGGTGACGTGGTCGAGGCGGTCTACCGTCTGGTTCAACCGGCCGCATGAGCCGACTGATCGGCCTCGGCCTGCTGCTGGCGGGCCTGCTGTACCCCTTTGCGGTGTATTTCGGCATGGAACATTTTGCCCCGTGGCAGTTCGGTCTGTTGCTGGGCGGATTGTGGCTGGCCCGTGCGCTGCTGGGCGAGCGACGCCCCGGCAGCGTCTGGATGGCGGTGGTTGCCATTGCTTTTTGCCTGCTGCTGGCGCTGTTCGACAGCCCTGTGTTGCTGCGCTGGTACCCGGTGCTGATGAGCGGTTTCATGCTGGCGTTGTTTGGCCTGAGCCTGAAGTTCGGGCAACCGATGATCGAGCGGCTGGCGCGTTTGCGCGAACCGCATCTGCCGGACAAGGCCATTGTTTATACCCGCCAGGTGACGATCGCCTGGAGTGTGTTTTTCCTCTGTAACGGTTTGCTCGCGGCCGCCCTGACTCTCTGGGCGCCGTTGAGTTGGTGGATGTTGTACACCGGCCTGATCTCCTACGGGTTAATGGGTTTGCTGTTTGCCATTGAATGGCTCATACGACAACGGGTACGAGGCCACCCATGAATTGGATAAAACTTGAGCAACTGTTGCTCAAGGCACTACCTGCGCGCGCCGTCACGACGAATCCCGCGCTCAATCACGCCGACCTGTGCGAGCAGGCCCTGCGCCTCGCCGCTGGCCTGCAAGCACAGGGTGTGACGCGTATTGCCGTGCACCTGGAAGATGCCGCGCAACTGGCGATTGCCCTGCTCGGCGCCTGGCGTGCAGGGGTCAGCGTGCTGCTGCCTGCCGACCTGCAACCCCAGACCCGTCTGCGCTGGTCGACGGTGGTCGACCTGTGGCTGACCGATCTGGCGGACGACGCACAGCTGACTGACTTCCAGCAGGCGCCGCTGGCTGCCGCCGAACTGGATCTCGATCACTGTCACCTGAGCCTGTGCACGTCCGGCTCCAGCGGCGAACCCAAGCGCATCGAGAAAACCCTGCGGCAACTGGCCAATGAAGTTCAGGCGCTGGAGCACTTGTGGGGCGCGGACCTGGGCAACGCCTGCATCATCGGCAGCGTCGGCACCCAGCACATCTATGGATTGCTGTTTCGGGTGCTGTGGCCGCTGTGCGCCGGGCGTCCGTTCGTACGCCGGCAATTGGCGTTCCCGGAAGACCTGCAGCGCACCAGTCGCGAACATCCAGTCTTCGCCTGGGTTGCCAGCCCGGCGCTGCTCAAGCGCATGGGCGACAACCTCGATTGGCCGGCCTTGAGCGCAGTCCGCCGAGTGTTTTCTTCCGGTGGCGCGTTGCCGGCCGAGGCGGCGCAACGCTTGCACGCACGCCTGCAACAATGGCCGACGGAGATTCTCGGCAGCTCGGAAACCGGTGGCATTGCCTGGCGTCAGGGCGACGATCTCTGGCAACCCTTTGCCGATGTCGTGCTGAGTCAGGACAGTGACGGGGCCCTGCTCATCGCCTCGCCGTACTTGCCGGTCGACCACGTTGAACATACCGCCGACGCCGCGCACATCGCCGCCGACGGTCGTTTCGAACTGCTTGGACGGCTGGACCGGATCGTCAAGCTGGAAGAAAAACGTATCTCGTTGCCGATGCTGGAACAGGCGCTGATGGCTCACGACTGGGTCGCCGAAGCACGCCTCGGCGTGGTTCAGGAGAACCGGGCCTCGCTGGGTGCCTTGCTGGTGCTGAGCGAACAGGGTCTGCACGCGTTGCGCAATCAAGGTCGGCGTACCCTGACCCAGGAACTGCGTCAGCACTTGAATCAACATTGCGAAACCCTGGCCCTGCCACGCCGCTGGCGCTTGCTGCGTCAACTGCCGCTGAACGCCCAGGGCAAACTGCCGCAAGCCGAGGTTGAAGCCCTGCTGCTGGCGCCCCGTCCAAAGGCGCCGCATGTATTGGAACAGGTCGAAGCCGACGGCGAGTGGAGCCTGCAACTGGCGGTGCCGCCGGACCTCGCCTACTTCAGCGGCCACTTCCCGCAAACCCCCGTATTACCGGGCGTGGTGCAAGTCGAATGGGCGCTGAACCTGGGTCGGCAACTGATGGAGCTGCCGATAAAGTTTGCCGGCATGGAAGTGCTGAAATTCCAGCAGTTGGTGCGCCCCGGCGACGAAATCCAGCTGCATCTGCGCTTCGACCCATTGCGCAGCAAATTGTATTTCGCCTATCGCAATGAGACGGCTACCTGCTCCAGTGGACGAATTTTGCTGGAGGCCGCAGATGTCTAAAGCTATGCCTCTGTGGCGAGGGAGCTTGCTCCCGCGGGTCGGTCCGCGCTCGGGCGAAGCAGCCCCAAAACCCTCCAATGCGGCCTGCCAGGTTTCGTCCGCAGGATTGATTGCGAGCGCTTCGCACTCGAACGGGAGCAAGCTCCCTCGCCACAATGAATCCGAGCAAGGGACAACACATGCATAACCCCTGCGCCGTGATCCCGGTCTACAACCACGAAGCCGCCGTCACCAACGTGGTCGACGCGCTGCTCGCCAACCATCTGCCGTGCATTCTGGTGGATGACGCCAGCAGTCCGGCCTGTGCCGCGGTACTGGAGCAACTGGCCCGGCGCGACCAGGTTTTCCTGATCAAGCTCGCCGTCAATCAGGGCAAGGGCGGCGCGGTCATGAGCGGGTTTCGCGAAGCTTCGCGCCTGGGCTTCAGTCATGCCTTGCAGGTGGACGCCGATGGTCAGCACGACTTGAGTGACGTTCGGACCTTCATCGAGCAGTCACGCGCCCATCCCGACGCACTGATCTGCGGCTACCCGCTGTACGACGCCAGTGTGCCGAAGGGCCGTTTGTACGCCCGCTACCTGACGCACGTGATGGTCTGGATCAACACCCTTTCGTTGCAGATTCGCGACTCCATGTGCGGTTTTCGCCTCTACCCGTTGCCGCCGACGCTGGCGCTGATCAATTCGGTGAAAATTGGCAATCGCATGGACTTCGACACTGACATCATTGTGCGCCTGGCTTGGCGCAATCTGCCGATGCGCTGGCTGCACACCAAGGTTCACTACCCCCTGGATGGCGTCTCGCATTTTCGTCTGTTTCGCGACAATGTGCTGATTACGAGCATGCACACCCGCCTGTTCTTCGGCATGCTGTTACGGGCGCCGGTCATTCTTTGGCGACGGTGGCGAACATGAGCATCAATGCAGACAACGAGCACTGGGCCGATCACAAGGAACGCGGCAGTTTCTGGCTGATGAAATTCACCGCACTCTGCGCAAAAGTGCTCGGGCGTCGGCTGTTGAGCCCGCTGCTGTACGGCATCGTCTTGTACTTTTTCCTGTTCGGTCGCAGCGCCCGCCACAGCGCCTGGCAATACCAGCAGCACCTGGCCGACTGGAGCGGCCGCAGCGAATTGCGCCCGTCTCATTGGCGGGTGTTTGGCCAGTTCATGGCCTTCGCCGACTCCATGCTCGACAAGCTCGACGTGTGGAACGGCAAGTTGAGCATCGAACAGATCGAAATCATCGACCCGGCGCTGTTGCGCAATCAATTGCGCGGCACACGCGGGCAGATGCTGGTGGGCGCTCACCTCGGCAATCTCGAAGTCTGCCGGGCCCTCGCCGAACTCGGTGAAAGGGTCACCATGAACGTGCTGGTGCACACCAAGCACGCCGAGCGTTTCAATCGCCTGCTGGGCGAAGCCGGTGCGACCAATCTGCGGCTGATCCAGGTCAGCGAACTGGACCCGGTGATCATGCTGCAACTGAGCCAGCGCCTGGAACGCGGCGAGTGGCTGGCGATTGCCGGCGACCGCGTACCACTGCACGGCGGACGCAGCGTGACGGTGGACTTCCTCGGTCATCCGGCCGCGTTCCCCCAAGGTCCGTGGCTGCTGGCCGGCCTGTTGAAGTGCCCGGTCAATTTTCTGATGTGCCTGAAGAAACCAACCGGTGACTATCGACTGATCATCGAGCCCTTCACCGATGCGGTGGTGTGGAAGCGCAGCGACCGCGAGCAAGTGATTCACCACTGGGCCACGCGCTATGCCGAACGCCTCGGCCAGTGCTGCCTTGAAGCGCCCCAACAATGGTTCAACTTTTACCCATTCTGGAAGACCGATGACGACGCATCTGCTTGAGCCGGTAACCTTCGGCGAACTCCCTTTGCGCATCGAAGACGTGCTGGCCCTGGCCAACCGTCAGGCGCCCGTGCAACTGCAAAACGACAGCGAATACCGTGAACGCATCGCCAAGGGCGCGCGGTTTCTCGATTCGTTGCTGGACAAGGAAGGCGTGATCTACGGCGTGACCACCGGTTACGGCGATTCCTGCGTGGTCGCGGTGCCGCTGCATCATGTCGAAGCGCTGCCGCGTCATCTGTACACCTTTCACGGTTGCGGCCTGGGTAAACTGCTCGACGCCCAGGCGACCCGCGCGGTGCTTGCGGCGCGTTTGCAGTCGCTGTGCCACGGCGTGTCCGGGGTTCGCATCGAGCTGCTGGAGCGCCTGCACGCCTTCCTCGAACACGACATTCTGCCGCTGATCCCGGAAGAGGGTTCGGTGGGCGCCAGCGGCGATTTGACACCGCTGTCGTACGTCGCAGCGACCTTGTCCGGCGAGCGCGAAGTGCTGTTCAAGGGCGAGCGCCGGCAGGCCGCCGACGTCCATCGCGAACTCGGCTGGGAGCCGCTGGTACTGCGGCCCAAGGAAGCGCTGGCACTGATGAACGGCACGGCGGTAATGACCGGCCTCGCCTGCCTGGCCTTCGCCCGTGCCGACTACCTGCTGCAACTGGCCACGCGCATCACCGCGCTGAACGTGGTCGCCCTGCAAGGCAACCCGGAGCACTTCGACGAGCGCCTGTTCGCCACCAAACCGCACCCGGGCCAGATGCAAGTGGCCGCGTGGTTACGCAAGGATCTGGCAATCGACGCCCCGACTGCACCGCTGCATCGCCTGCAAGACCGCTATTCGCTGCGCTGCGCGCCGCATGTGCTCGGCGTGTTGGCCGACAGCCTGAACTGGCTGCGTTCGTTCATCGAGATCGAACTCAACAGCGCCAACGACAACCCGATCATCGACGCCGAAGCCGAACGCGTGCTGCACGGCGGGCACTTCTACGGCGGGCACATTGCCTTCGCCATGGACAGCCTGAAAAACCTCGTGGCCAACGTTGCCGACCTGCTCGACCGTCAGCTGGCGCTGCTGGTGGACGAACGCTACAACCACGGATTGCCGAGCAACCTGTCGGGCGCCAGCGCCGAGCGCGCGATGCTCAACCACGGCTTTAAAGCGGTGCAGATCGGCACCAGCGCCTGGACCGCCGAAGCGTTGAAAAACACCATGCCGGCCAGCGTGTTCTCACGCTCCACCGAATGCCACAACCAGGACAAAGTGAGCATGGGCACCATCGCTGCCCGTGATGCGATCCGCGTGCTGGAGCTGACCGAACAGGTTGCCGCTGCGACGCTGTTGGCGGCCAATCAAGGGGTCTGGTTGCGCAGCCAGGCAGAAGACGCCCGGCCATTACCGCCGGCGCTGGCGGCGATGCACGCAGAGCTCGCCAAGGATTTTGCGCCGGTCATTGAAGACCGCGCACTGGAAGGTGAATTGCGCCTGTGCCTGCAACGCATCGCCGAACAACACTGGAGGCTGCATGCGTAGCAAGGGAGTGCTTCACGCCGATACGCAAATCCTCGTGCCGTTCTTCGACGTCGATTCGATGAACGTGGTCTGGCACGGCCATTACGTGAAGTACCTGGAAGTCGCCCGCTGCGCCCTGCTCGACCAGCTCGGCCACAACTACACCGCCATGCTGGAATCCGGCTACGCGTGGCCGGTGATCGACCTGCAACTGCGTTATGTGCGCGGCGCGGTGTTCGGCCAAACGCTTAACGTGCGCGCCAGTCTGGTGGAATGGGAAAACCGTCTGAAGATCAGCTACCTGATCAGCGACCTCGCCACCGGTGAACGCCTGACCCGCGCCAGCTCGGTGCAAGTCGCCGTGCACGTCGCCAGCCGCGAGATGCAACTGGCGTCGCCGAAGGTGTTTACCGATGCGGTCGAGAGGATGTTGCCATGACCTTTAGCACCAATCGACTTGATGACTGCCCTGTGGCGAGGGAGCTTGCTCCCGCTCGGGCGCGCAGCACCCGTAAATCTGACGACTCGATCCCCCCGACGGAATGCCGTCGTCTGGGTTGGGGAGCGCTGCGCACTCCAGCGGGAGCAAGCTCCCTCGCCACACGTAGCGGCTACAAGGTTGTGGTGATACTGATAGCGCTGCTCGGTTTTTCATCGCTGGCTAACGCCTTCGACCTGCAACAGCTGAGCGATCAACTGGCCAAACCCAGCGTGATCCACGGCAGTTTCATTCAGGAAAAACACCTGCGTGCCCTGCCGCAACCGCTGACCAGCAAGGGCTCGTTCGTACTGGCCAAGGATCACGGTTTGCTGTGGTTGCTCAAGACGCCGCTGCAACAGGATTACCGGATCAGCACCAAGGGCATCGCGCGGCGTGACGGCAGCGGTTGGCAAATGCTGCCGGGCAAAAGTGCCGGCGCCGAGCAGAACCGCATCTTCCTCGCCGTGCTGCAAGGCGACAGCAGCGGGTTGCAACGGGATTTCGAGTTGTCGCTGAGCGGCGAAGCACAGCACTGGAAGCTCACGCTGACTCCGCGTTCGATGCTGCTCAAACAAGTGTTCAATCAGATCAACATCGACGGCGGCGAACTGGTGCAACGCATCGAGCTGCTGGAAACCCAGGGCGACAGCACCGTTTTGCGCATGCAGGACACCACCAGCGCCAACCCATTGAGCGATGCGGAGCAACATGACTTTGCCGAGTGAACGGAGGCTTCCACGGCTATTTCTGACCCTGCTGCTGGCGGTGCTCGCACTCGCCGGTTGGCAATGGCACGACGGCGCACCGCTGTCGGCCAACCTGATGGATCTGGTGCCGGGCACCGCGCCGGATGCGCTGGAACTCAAGGCCGAACAGCGCATGCAGGAACCGCTGAACCGCGAAATGCTGGTGCTGGTCGGCCACCCTGATCGCGAACAAGCCATCGCCATGACGCAGAAGCTCGGCGAGCAGTGGCTGGCCAGTGGACTGTTCGAAAAGGTCCAATGGAACCTGCAAGCCGACTTGCCCGCGCTGCGCACGCAGCTGCTGCAAGGTCGGTTGGCGATGCTCTCGGCCGCCGATCGGCAACAGTTGATCGAACAACCGCAAGCCTTCATCCAGCAGCGCGTACAAGCGCTGTTCGACCCCTTTACCGGTTTCAGCCTGGTGCCGAGCCAGGATGACTGGCTGGGCCTGACCGGACGCATTCAAAACAGCCAGCCGCAACACGGTTCGGTACAACTGGACATTGGCAGCGGCACATTGGTCGCTGACGCCGACGGCAAAAGCTGGGTCATGCTGCGAGCCCGTACCAGCGGCAACGCATTCGACATGCGCCTGCCACTAAAGGTCGCCGAGCTGCTCAAGCATAGCCGCGAAGAAGCCACGCAGGCCGACGTGCAATTACTCGCCGCCAGTGGCCTGCTGTACGCCGCCAATGGGCAACAGCAAGCGACCCGCGAAATTACCTGGGTCGGCGGTGGTGCAACCGTCGGCATCCTGTTGCTGCTGTTGCTGGCGTTCCGCAGATTTCGCGTGCTGCTGGCCTTCATCCCTGTACTGGTCGGCATGCTGTTTGGTGCGGTGGCCTGCGTCGCACTGTTTGGCCATATGCACGTGATGACCCTGGTGCTGGGATCGAGCCTGATCGGCGTCGCCGTCGACTACCCGCTGCATTACCTGTCCAAGAGCTGGAGCCTGAAACCCTGGCACAGCTGGCCCGCACTGCGCCTGACCTTGCCGGGGCTGACCCTGAGCCTGGCCACCAGTTGCATCGGTTATCTGGCACTGGCCTGGACACCGTTCCCGGCGCTGACCCAGATTGCCGTGTTCTCTGCCGCCGGTCTGCTTGGCGCCTACCTGTCGGCGGTGTGCTTGTTGCCGGCGCTGTTCAAGGGCACGGACCTGCGACCCGCGCAGTGGCCGCTGCGGGTGGCCGAGTTCTTGGTGAACGTGCGTGCAGCGCTGCTCAAACGCGTGCGCAGTTCGGTCCTGCTGGTGTTGGTCCTGGCCTTCTGTGCGGGCGGCCTGTGGCACCTGACCACGAAAAACGACATCCGTCAGTGGGTCAGTGCGCCGCCGCAATTGATGAACGAAGCGCAGACCATTGCGCGGATCACCGGTTATCAACCCACCAGCCAGTTCTTCCTGGTGCGCGCGGCCAACCAGCAGCAACTGCTCGAGCGCCAGAAAGCCCTCAGCGACCGCCTGGATCAGTTGGTCAATCTGGACAAGCTCAAAGGCTACCTGGCGCTGAGCCAACTGGTCAGCCTGCCTTCCGAGCAGCAACAGGTTCGCGAAGCGCTGAATAAACTCCCGGCATTCTGGCAACCGTTGCTCGACCTCGGTATCCCGGCCACCGCACTGCAAGCCGAACTGACGCAGTTGCAGGCCTTGCCGGTCGAAGACATCGACGCAGCGCTGGTCGGGCCCTTGGCCGAGCCATGGCGCCCGCTATGGATCGGCGCCTCGGATGACGGCGTGGCGGCGATGGTCAGCCTGCAAGGCTTGAACGATACCGCGCTGCTGCGGGTGCAAGCACTGGACTTGCCGGGTGTGCAGTTGGTGGATCGTCTGGACGACCTGAACAAGGTCTTCGCCGCCACCCAGATCAGCGCGGCTGAACTGAAACTGATGTCCTGCGCATTGATCGTGTTGCTGCTGATTCTGCCCTTCGGTTTTGGCGGCGCTCTGCGGCTCGTCGCGCTGCCATTACTGGCGGCCTTGTGCAGCCTGGCCAGCCTCGGTTGGCTGGGGCAGCCGCTGACGCTGTTCAGCGTGTTCGGGTTGCTGCTGGTGACAGCGATCAGTGTCGATTACGCGATCCTCATGCGCGAGCAGATCGGCGGGGCCGCCGTGAGCCTGTTGGGCACGCTGCTGGCGGCGGCGACCACGTGGCTGTCGTTTGGTCTGCTGGCGATTTCCAGCACCCCGGCGGTGAGCAACTTCGGTCTTTCGGTGAGCCTCGGGCTGGCCTTCAGCTTCATTCTCGCGCCGTGGGCCAAACCTTCGGCGCATGCCGCGCCCGTCGTAGAGCCGGCAGCATGATGACCATGCTGTTCTGGCTGCTGGCCTTGGCGCTGTTCGCCGTAGCGACGCGCGTTGGGCGTCATTTTGGCTTGATCCCGATTGTCAGCCAGTTGCTGCTGGCGACCTTCGGCCTGCCGCTGCTGATGTATTTCTGGATTGAACCGTACTGGCAGTTGAGCGGCGCCGAACTGGTCTCGCCGGGCTGGCTGAAAAACCTCTACAGCCTGAGTTTCGCGCTGTTACTGGGGCATATCCTCAGCGACGTGATCGACCTGAAGCTGGACCGTCAGAGCCTGAAAATCGCCTTGCCGAGTTTCGGCATTCCGTTCGCCTGTGGTCTGGCGACAGCGATTTGGTTGCTGCCGGATCAGCCATGGTTGAGTTCGCTGGCAGTCGGCCTGTTGTTCGCGATCACGGCGATCCCGGTGTTGTATCTGTACCTGCGGCACATCAACTATCCACCCGCCGCGACCCGCCGACTGGTGCAGACCGCCATCCTCATCGACCTGACCTGCTGGAGCCTGTTCGCCTTCGCCCAAGGCAGCCTGCACCTGAGCAGCCTGTTGCTGCCGCTGGCCGGCGCCTGCCTGCCGTTGCTGCTGCGTGTGCTCGGGTTACGCCAGCCGCTGCTGCACAGCCTGGGCTTCTTCGCGCTGCTGGTGGTGGCGGAACACTTCAAACTCAATGCGCTGATTTTCGGCATCGGTTATCTGTTGTGCATGGCTGCCCTCAAACTACCGCTGGTGCTACCGTTATCGGCAGCCTGGATGAGTCGCTTGCAGAACAGCATCGCAATCCCGCTGATCCTGACCTTCGGCATTGTGCAGATCAACGTGCACAGCGCCATGGACAGCCTCAGCTGGATGCAGCTCGGTGCGCTGCTGGTGTTTCCTATCGCCAGCAAACTGCTGGGTAACTGGCTCGGCCTCGGTTGGGCCGGAACATCGTTTGTCGGCGCCAACCGTTGGCGCGAAAGTCTGCTGTTGAACATTCGCGGCTTGAGCGAGATCGTCTTTCTCAATCTGCTGCTGCAACAACAGCTGATCAGTCCCGCGCTGTATTTCGCGCTGATGCTGATGGGTTTGATCGCAACACTGCTGCCGGCACTCGCCGGCGTGCACCGAATCCCCTCACCGCTCGCCGCCCCGGCCAGGAGCTCCAGTGCCAACAGTTGATACGGAACGTCGCCAGGTCATCGTTATCGGTGCCGGCCCATCGGGCGCCATCGCCGCCGCGCTGCTCAAGCGTAACGGCCATGACGTGCTGATCATTGAACGTCAGCACTTCCCGCGGTTTTCGATCGGCGAAAGCCTGCTCTCGCACTGCCTGGATTTCGTCGAAGAAGCCGGCATGCTCGAAGCGGTACAAGCCGCCGGCTTCCAGCTGAAAAACGGCGCGGCGTTCGCCTGGGGCGAGCGCTACAGCACGTTCGATTTCGGCGACACCTTCAGCAACGGCAAGCCGACCACCTTTCAGGTCCAGCGCGCAGATTTCGACAAACTGCTGGCCGATCAGGCAGCGCTGCAAGGGGTGGAAATCCGTTACGGCGAGACGATCATCAGTGCCAACTTCGAGCGGGCGAAACCCCAGCTCAGTGCTCGCCGTGAAGACGGCAGCGAATACCCTCTCGAAGCAGATTTCGTGCTCGATGCCAGCGGCTACGGCCGCGTCTTGCCGCGCCTGCTCAACCTTGAAGCACCGTCGAACTTCCCGCTGCGCCAGGCCGTGTTCACCCACATCGAAGACCACATCGACGGCCCGCACTTCGACCGTGAAAAGATCCTCATCACCACCCACCCGACCCAGCGCGACATCTGGTTCTGGACCATCCCGTTCAGCCAGGGTCGCTGCTCGGTGGGCGTGGTTGCTGCAGCCGAACACTTCGACGGCCGCGGCGACGATCTCGACGAATGCCTGCGTGGCTTCATCGCCGAAACCCCGAGCTTGGCCAAGGTGCTGAAAAACGCCCATTGGGACACGCCCGCGCGGACCATCGGCGGCTACTCGGCCAACGTCAAAACCTTGCACGGCCCGGGCTTCGCCTTGCTCGGCAACGCCGCAGAGTTCCTCGATCCGGTGTTTTCCTCCGGCGTGACCATCGCCATGCGTTCGGCGAGCATGGCCGCCGGCGTTCTGCATCGCCAACTGCAAGGCGAAAGCGTGGACTGGCAACGCGAGTTTGCCGTGCCACTGAAGCGCGGTGTCGACACCTTCCGCTGCTACGTCGAAGGTTGGTATGCCGGGACCTTCCAGGATGTGATCTACCACCCTGGCAGCGCTCCGGAGATCCGCCGCATGATCAGCGCGATCCTCGCCGGTTACGCCTGGGACGAACGCAATCCGTTCGTCAGCGAACCCAAGCGCCGGTTGCGCATGCTCTCGGAGATTTGTGCGAGTGATGCAACGTGAGTGACACCGAACAACAGTACCTCAGCGACAGTTACGTCGAAGAAACCCGCTTCGGGTTCTGGTTCCTGCGCAGCTTCACCTGGCAGCACCACGTGCTGCGAGTGGCAATCAACGACCTGCGCAGCTTGTTCGGCGAAGCACTGCCCAGCCATCCGGTGCTGCTGGATGCCGGTTGCGGTCAGGGCAAGTCGTTCCAGTACCTGCATCAGGTGTTTGCCCCGCAACGGCTGATCGGCCTCGACGCCGACCCGCACAGCCTGATGCTCAGCGGCGAAGAGGCGCAGCGCCAGAACATCGACGTCGAACTGATCGGCAGCGATTGCGCGACTCTCAAGCTGCCGGACGCCAGCGTCGATTTGCTGTTCTGCCACCAGACCTTCCACCACCTGGTGGAACAGGAGCAAGCCCTCGCCGAGTTCTATCGGGTGCTCAAGCCGGGCGGCTATCTGATGTTTGCCGAGTCCACCGAAGCCTACATCGACACCTGGGTGATTCGCTGGTTGTTCCGCCACCCGATGCACGTGCAAAAGAGCGCCGACGGGTATTTGCAGATGATTCGCCAGCAGGGTTTTGAATTCGGCCCGCAAAACGTGTCCTACCCTTATCTGTGGTGGAGTCGTGCGAAGGATTTTGGTTTGCTCGAACGCTTTGGACTGCGCCGCCCAAAACCGGTTGGCCAACGGGAAGAAACCCTGGTCAACGTGGTTGCCCGTAAACCGTTCGAAGGTAAGCGCTAATGATTCGCCTCCTGCTCGTGTGCTGTGCCTTGCTGCTGAGCGCTTGCGCCAGCCAGCCGCCGCTGCCCGAGCGCAACCCGACACTGGCCTTGCCGCTGCAATTGCATGTCGAGCGGCAACGGGCCGATCAACGCCAGGACTGGTTGCTGGTGATCCAGCGCGAAGGTGCCGGTATTCGCTGGTCGCTGATGGACCCATTGGGCATTCCTGTGGCTCGCCAGCGCCTGGTCGACAACCAGTGGCAGGCCGACGGCTTGCTGCCGCCCAACCCGGAAGCGCGCCAGTTGTTTGCAGCGCTGTTATTCGCCCTGACACCGGAGGCCGAGTTGCTCAATAATTATCCTGCTGCCCGGCGTCATGCCGCTTTACGCTCGCTGACGCCACACTGGCAGGTGCTGTATCGAACCCCGTCGGACTTCGTGCTGACGCTGCCCGAACAGCTGAACTATCACGTTACCCCGCTGACCGCCGAGACTGCGCCATGACGGCCTACCTGAACGCCCTCGGGCTGATCTGCAGCCTGGGCCGCAACAAACACGAAGTGGCCCGCAAGCTGTTTGCCGGCGACTGCTCGGGAATCCGTGTCGAGGCCGGCTGGGTGCCTGAACGTTCGCTGCCGGTGGCGGCGGTACACGGTGAGTTGCCCGCGATCCCGGCTGCACTGAAGCAGCACAACACCCGCAACAATCAGTTGCTGCTGGACGCCGCGCTGCAAATCCGCGAAGACATCGAACAGGCCATTCAGACCTATGGCCGTGGACGCATCGGCATCGTCCTGGGCACAAGCACCTCGGGCATCGACGAAGCCAGTCGCGGGATTGCCCATTACCTGCGGGACGGTCAGTTCCCGCCAGAATACGACTACCAACAACAGGAACTTGGCGCCCCGGCGAACTTCCTCGCCGACTGGCTGCAACTGAGCGGCCCGGCCTATGTGATTTCTACGGCCTGCACCTCCAGTGCCCGCGCATTGATGAGTGCTCAGCGACTGCTCGACATGGGCATGTGTGATGCGGTGCTGTGTGGCGGCGTCGACAGTCTGTGCAAACTGACCCTCAACGGTTTTTCGGCGCTGGATGCAGTGTCCGAGCAGCGCTGCAATCCGTTCTCGGTCAATCGCAACGGCATCAACATCGGTGAAGCAGCGGTACTTTTCTTGATGAGCAAACACCTCGGCAGCAGCCAACCGATTGCCCTGCTGGGCAGCGGCGCCAGCTCCGACGCGCACCATATTTCCGCCCCGGAACCGAGCGGGCGCGGTGCCCTGCAAGCGATGAACAAGGCCCTGCGCAGCGCCGGTTTAGCGCCTGAGCGGATCAACTACCTGAACCTGCACGGCACCGCCACCCAACACAACGACGCCATGGAAAGCCTGGCGGTCAACAGCCTGTTCCCGGCGGGCGTGCCCTGCTCTTCAACCAAGCCCATGACCGGCCACACCCTCGGCGCGGCCGGGGCGCTGGAAGCGGCGTTCTGCTGGCTGAGCCTGAGCCGCGACAACACCCGACACGCGCTGCCACCACAGGTCTGGGACGGCCAGCCTGACCCGCAATTGCCAGCGCTGAGTTTTGTGACCGCTGCTGATCGCCTGGAACCAAGCACTGCACGTTGCCTGATGAGTAACTCCTTTGCCTTTGGTGGCAACAACGTCAGCCTGATTATCGGAGACGCCCAATGATTGATTGGCCTCTCGCCGAACTGCTGCCCCACGCGGGTGACATGATCCTTATCGATCACGTGCTGTCGTTCGACGAAGAACAGATTCACACCCGCCTCACCGTCAAGCCCGGTGGCCTGTTCAACCAGCCCGACGGTAGTTTGCCGGCCTGGGTCGGTATCGAGCTGATGGCGCAAAGCGTGGCAGCGTACGCCGGCTGTCGCGCACGCGAGCGAGGCAATCCGGTTGAGCTTGGATTCCTGCTCGGCACGCGTAAATTTGAATGTAATGTGGAACACTTCCCGGTCGGCAGCGAACTGACGATCCACGCCCTGCGCTCGCTCGAAGACGACAACGGCATGGGCGTTTTCGAATGCCACCTGACGGCACCCGGCATTCATGCCACGGCCCGTCTGAATGTGTTCTGCCCACCTCAGTCGGCTCACTACCTACATGAATCCCACTCTTCTACTAGCACTACTGGAGTCCAGTCTTGACTGAATCCGTACTGGTCACCGGTTCCAGCCGTGGCATCGGCCGCGCCATCGCACTACGCCTGGCCCAGGCCGGCTTTGATCTGGTGCTGCATTGCCGTAGCGGTCGCAGCGACGCCGAAGCCGTTCAGGCCGAAATCGAAGCATTGGGCCGCCGTGCGCGCATCCTGCAATTCGACGTGTCGGATCGTGCCAGCTGCAAGGTCCATCTGGAAGCCGACGTGGAAACCCACGGCGCCTATTACGGCGTGGTGCTCAACGCCGGCCTGACCCGCGACGGCGCCTTCCCGGCCCTGAGCGAGGACGACTGGGACGTGGTGATGCGCACCAACCTCGACGGTTTTTATAACGTGTTGCACCCGGTGATGATGCCGATGATTCGCCGTCGCGCCGCCGGGCGGATCGTGTGCATCACCTCGGTTTCCGGGTTGATTGGTAACCGTGGGCAGGTCAACTACAGCGCCTCCAAGGCCGGGTTGATCGGCGCCGCCAAGGCCCTGGCGATCGAACTGGGCAAACGCAAGATCACCGTCAACTGCGTTGCGCCGGGGCTGATCGACACCGCGATGCTCGACGAAAACGTCCCCGTTGAAGAACTGCTGAAAATGATCCCCGCACAACGCATGGGCACTCCTGAAGAGGTGGCCGGCGCGGTGAATTTCCTGATGTCCGCCGAAGCGGGCTATATCACCCGGCAGGTGCTGGCCGTCAACGGAGGCCTGTGCTGATGAAACGTGTCGTCGTCACCGGCATGGCCGGCATCACCTCGTTGGGCAGCGACTGGGAGACCATTCGCGCTAATTTCAAGGCCAATCGCAGTGGCATCCGCCGCATGGACGAGTGGGATCGCTTCATCGAACTGAACACGCGCCTGGCCGGGCCCATCGATGATTTCACCGTCCCGAGCCACTGGACCCGCAAGCAGTTGCGCAGCATGGGCCGGGTTTCCCGGCTGGCGGTCGGCGCGGCAGAACAGGCATTGGCCGATGCCGGCCTGCTCGGTGACGAGTCGATCAAGGACGGCCGCATGGGCGTGTCCTGCGGCTCATCCACCGGCAGCACCGAGGAAATCAAGGCCTTCGGCAAGATGCTGCTCAATTCAGTGGCTGAAGGTTTGAACGCCAATTCCTACGTGCGGATGATGCCGCACACCACGGCAGCCAATATCAGCATTTTCTTTGGCCTCACCGGGCGCTTGATCCCGACCTCCAGCGCCTGCACCAGTGGCAGCCAGGGCATCGGTTATGCCTACGAGGCGATCAAGTTCGGCCGCCTGCCGCTGATGCTCGCCGGCGGCGCCGAAGAGCTGTGCCCGACCGAAGCCATGGTGTTCGACGCGCTCTACGCCACCAGCCTGAAAAACGACGCCCCGAAAACCAGCCCGCGGCCTTACGACAGTGCACGCGATGGCCTGGTGATCGGTGAAGGCGGCGGCATGCTGGTACTCGAAGAACTCGAACACGCGCTGGCCCGCGGTGCGCACATTTACGCCGAAATCGTTGGTTTTGGCAGCAACGCCGACGGCCAGCACGCCACCCGCCCAGAGCAAACCACCATGCGCCGGGCCATGGAGCTGGCACTCGAAGACGCAGGCCTGGAGCCATCGGCCATCGGCTACGTGAACGGCCACGGCACCGCCACCGAGCAAGGCGACATCGCGGAAACCCTGGCCACCAACAGCCTGTTCGGCAGCCACATGCCGATCAGCTCGCAGAAGAGTTTTCTCGGTCACACCCTTGGCGCCTGCGGTGCACTGGAGTCCTGGTTCAGCATCGAAATGATGAACAGCGACGAGTACGTGCACACCTTCAACCTCGACGACATCGATCCACGCTGCGGCGAACTGGACTACCTGCGCGGCGAGTTCCGTGAGATGAGCTGCCAGTACGTGATGAACAACAACTTTGCCTTTGGCGGGGTTAACACGTCGCTGATCTTTCGGCGTTGGTCGTAAGCGCCACATCAAGATCAAAAGATCGTCGCCTGCGGCGGCTCCTACAAAGAACGGCATAGACGCTATCGCAGGCTGCGATCTTTTGGGGCCGCCAACGCTCGACTGACATGTCAGCCTGTCATCGCCCTGTGCCGACTACGTCACCTCAACCTTACGCGTCAGCAACTCGACAAACGCCTTGGCCATCGGCGACTTCTGGTCCTTGCGCTGCACCAGCCACACCGCCGACATCGCCAGCGGATCGAGCAAGGGCCGATAGACCACGCCGTCGATGCGCATCCGCTGATACGACGCCGGCAACACCGACACCCCGAGCCCTGCCGCCACCAGGCCGATGATGGTCATGGCCTCACCGGCTTCCTGGGTGAAATGCGGGCTGAAGCCCGCGTCACGCGCCAGGCTCAGCAGTTGCGCGTAGAGACCACTGCCGTAGCTGCGCGGGAAGAACACGAAAGGCTCGTGGGCCAGTGCAGACAGAAACAGCCCTTCCTCGCTGCCGACCACCAGCGGGTCCTTGGAGCTGAGCACCGCCACCAAGGGCTCACGCGTCAACTCGACCACCTCCAGCGAATCCGGCAGCGGCAATGGCCGCATGATCCCGACCTGAATCGACTCATCTACCAGCGCCTCGGCGACCTGGGTGCTGCTCATCTCTCGCAGGTTCAGATGCACGGCCGGGAAGCGCTGGCGAAACGAGAAAATCGCCTGCGGGATTGTCGAGTTGAACGGCGCCGATGAGGTGAAGCCGATCTTCAGTTCCCCCAACTCGCCGAGTTGGGCTCGACGGGCGACGTCGGCAGCCTTGTCGACCTGGGCCAGCACCAGCCGAGCCTCTTCGAGGAACAATCGACCGGCTTCACTGAGCTCGACCCGACGATTGGTACGCTCGAATAAACGTGCGCCGACTTCCTGTTCCAGCACCTGAATCTGCTGGCTCAACGGCGGCTGAGAGATGCCCAGCACCTGTGCGGCGCGGCCAAAATGCAGTTCTTCGGCGACGGCGATGAAGTAGCGCAAATGGCGCAATTCCATGAAAACTCCATTAGGTCGTTAAACCTATCAAACAGGTCGAACAATATATTGGATAGAAACATTAGCCAGCTATATGATTTTTCCATTGCCTGCCTGGCCGTGCTCTCCCGAGGTCCCCCGTGAAAACTGCTGTCGCCCCGCTCGCCCATGAATTGCCGCCTACTGCGCTGGACGATGTGGTCACCCAACTGAATGATGTGTACATCGAAAAAGGCACGCCGATGTTCATGCGCACAGTGCTGGCGCTGTTCTCCGGCGGCTTTGCGACCTTCGCCCTGCTCTACTGCGTGCAGCCGATGATGCCGCTGTTTTCTCGTGAGTTTTCGATCAACGCGGCGCAGAGCAGCCTGATCCTGTCGGTGGCCACCGGGATGCTCGCCATCGGCTTGCTGATCACCGGCCCGATCTCCGACCGCATTGGTCGTAAACCGGTAATGGTTGCGGCGCTGTTCGCGGCAGCGTTGTGCACCATGGCCAGTGCGATGATGCCAAGCTGGCAGGGCGTGCTGGTGATGCGTGCGCTGGTCGGGCTGTCTCTCAGCGGGCTGGCGGCGGTGGCCATGACGTACTTGAGCGAAGAGATTCATCCACAGCACATCGGCCTGGCGATGGGACTGTACATCGGTGGCAACGCGATTGGCGGGATGTGCGGCCGGCTGATCGTCGGCGTACTGATCGACTTCGTTAACTGGCACACCGCGATGCTGGTGATCGGTGGCCTGGCGCTGATTGCGGCGGCGGTGTTCTGGAAAATCCTCCCCGAGTCGCGCAACTTCCGCTCCCGCTCGCTGCATCCGCGCAGCTTGCTCGACGGCTTCACCATGCACTTTCGCGACGCCGGGCTGCCGTGGTTGTTCCTTGAAGCATTCGTGCTGATGGGCGCGTTCGTCACGCTGTTCAACTACATCGGCTATCGCCTGCTGGCCGAGCCGTATCACATGGATCAGGCCTTCGTTGGCTTGCTCTCGGTGGTCTACCTGTCGGGCATCTACAGCTCGGCGAAAATCGGCGCATTGGCCGACAAGCTTGGCCGGCGCAAAGTCCTGTGGGCAACCATCGTGCTGATGCTCGCAGGCCTTGCGCTGACCCTGTTCACGCCATTGCCGCTGGTGATCATCGGCATGTTGATCTTCACCTTCGGCTTCTTCGCCGCGCACTCGGTGGCCAGCAGCTGGATCGGCCGCCGCGCGACCAAAGCCAAGGGCCAGGCCTCGTCGCTGTACCTGTTCAGCTACTACGCCGGTTCGAGTGTCGCCGGCACGGCGGGCGGGGTGTTCTGGCACCTGGGCGGCTGGAACGGCATCGGCCTGTTCATCGGCGGGTTGCTGATGATTGCGCTGCTGGTGGCGTTGAAACTGGCCCGTTTGCCATTGCTGCCAAACAACCAACCGGCTTGAAGCTTCGGGGCTCAGCGTCGAAAGGACATGAGTTTCAGTACTCGACGCCCTGAAGCTTCGTGCTTGATAACAGCCGCCACATGCAACGCAACCAGCAGTGCGAGCAGCACGCACGCGACGATATGTATTTTAAAAAACAGCACAATCAAATAAGCATTCGTCAGCGGCTGTGGAATCAACAAGACATCAAACACATTGATTGCCCGATCCATCATCAAAAACCCCGTCACCATGACAACACCTGTCACCAGATAAATCAGTCGGTGCATAAACAATACAAACAACTCGACGGGTGAGAGTGGCTGACGGTTTTCATGACGGCTGTGGCGCCAATGAAGAAATACCCGCAGAGCGAAAAACGGTAAAAACACTGTCGTCAGCGATACATTGACAAACGCCACCCACTCCTTGACCGCCAATGAAACATCAAATAGAGAAACATAAAAACCGCTACCCAGCGCCCATATGATGATGACTGCAGATAACCAATGCAGAAACTTCTGCCAACCCGAATACGATGAATTTCTCATTCCAATTAAACTACCCAATGAGCATTAGGGGCCATGATGCGGAAAACCCGATCATTTGTTGATGGCTTGGCATTCTCTTTGATCACACTATTAACTCCTGTTCATCCATGAATAAAAAAATCGGTCTCGGCACCGAACAACTCAAATAGCCGAGAAAGCACTCTACCGATACAAACAAACACTCTATGCAGGAAGAATCACCCACCAACGCGGGAAATCTCAGCAGGATGATTAATCAGACATTGCAAGTAATACTAACTTGCAATGAATGGGATAACTTCCGACACATTCCGCAAGAACGTGAAAAACAAAAAAGCCCGTCTGACGCAAAGGTCAGACGGGCTTTGGCAGCTATCCAGAACAGGATTACTGGTGGTATTGCGCCGACAATTCATGCACCGCACGCAGGAAGGCGCCGGCATGTTCCGGGTCGACTTCCGGGGTGATGCCGTGGCCGAGGTTGAACACGTGGCCACTGCCTTTGCCATAGCTGGCGAGGATGCGGCCAACTTCAGCGCGAATGGCTTCTGGTTTTGCGTAGAGTACGGTCGGGTCCATGTTGCCTTGCAGGGCGACTTTGTTGCCGACGCGCTGGCGGGCTTCGCCAATGTCGCAGGTCCAGTCCAGGCCCAAGGCATCTGCACCGGCGTCGGCGATGCTTTCCAGCCACAGGCCGCCGTTTTTGGTGAACAGGATCACCGGCACTTTGCGGCCTTCGTGCTCGCGGATCAGGCCGCTGACGATTTTGCGCATGTAGGCCAGGGAGAACTCCTGGTACGCCGCTGCCGAGAGGTTACCGCCCCAGGTGTCGAAGATTTGCACCGCTTGCGCGCCGGCCATGATCTGGCCGTTGAGGTAGGAGGTGACCGACTGCGCGAGCTTATCCAGCAGCAGGTGCATGGCTTGCGGGTTGTCGTAGAGCATGGCCTTGGTCTTGCGGAAGTCTTTCGACGAGCCGCCTTCGACCATGTAGGTGGCCAGGGTCCATGGGCTACCGGAGAAGCCGATCAGCGGCACACGGCCGTTCAGCTCGCGGCGAATGGTGCTGACCGCGTCCATGACGTAGCCGAGGTCTTTGTGTGGGTCAGGAATTGGCAGGGCTTCGACGTCGGCCAGGGTGCTGACGACTTTCTTGAAGCGCGGACCTTCGCCGGTTTCGAAGTACAGGCCTTGGCCCATGGCATCGGGGATGGTCAGGATGTCCGAGAAGAGGATCGCCGCATCCAGCTGTGGATAACGATCCAGAGGCTGCATCGTGACTTCGCAAGCGAACTCCGGGTTCATGCACAGGCTCATGAAATCACCGGCCTTGGCACGGCTGGCGCGGTATTCAGGCAGGTAGCGACCGGCCTGACGCATCATCCACACAGGGGTGACGTCTACGGGTTGCTTGAGCAGGGCGCGAAGGAAACGGTCGTTCTTCAGGGCAGTCATGTCGGCATCCGGAAAAAAAGTGCGGGCATTTTCTCAGAGCGCGACGCAAAAGGCACGGCAAGTGCCGCACCTTTTGTCTATCGGGTCAATTTGTCGCGGTGGAATGCGGTCTTTTGCAACACCGCGAAACAACTGTGGGAGCGGGCTTGCTCGCGAATGCGGTTCAACATTCAACATCTCTGTCGACTGTCCCACCGCCTTCTCGAGCAAGCCCGCTCCCACATTTGATCCCATTTCAAATCAAGGGCCTATGTGCCCTCGATTCAAGTCGCGGTCAGACGCCCAGGTAATCCAGGATCCCTTCCGCCGCATTACGGCCTTCGAAGATCGCCGTCACCACCAGGTCAGAACCCCGCACCATGTCGCCACCGGCGAAGATTTTCGGGTTGCTGGTCTGGTGCTTGTACTGGCCCTGTTCCGGGGCCACAACGCGGCCCTGGCTGTCGGTCTGGATGCTGAACTGCTCGAACCACGAGGCCGGGCTCGGACGGAAACCGAAGGCGATGACCACGGCGTCGGCCGGGATGATCTCTTCGGAACCCGGGATCGGCTCGGGGCTGCGACGGCCACGGGCATCCGGTTCGCCGAGACGGGTCTCGACCACCTTCACGCCTTCAACCTTGTCCTCACCGACGATGGCGATTGGCTGACGGTTGTAGAGGAATTTCACGCCTTCTTCCTTGGCGTTCTTCACCTCTTTGCGCGAGCCCGGCATGTTCGCTTCGTCACGACGATAGGCACAGGTCACCGACTTGGCGCCCTGGCGGATCGAGGTGCGGTTGCAGTCCATCGCCGTGTCGCCGCCGCCCAGTACCACGACCTTCTTGCCCTTCATGTCGACGAAGTCTTCCGGCGACTTTTCAAAGCCCAGGTTGCGGTTGACGTTGGCAATCAGGAAGTCCAGCGCGTCATAGACGCCCGGCAGGTCCTCACCGGCAAAGCCGCCCTTCATGTAGGTGTAGGTGCCCATGCCCATGAACACGGCATCGTATTCTTCGAGCAGTTGCTCGATGCTCACGTCCTTGCCGATCTCAGTGTTCAGGCGGAACTCGATGCCCATGCCGGTGAAGACTTCGCGGCGATTGCTCAGCACGGTCTTTTCCAGCTTGAACTCGGGGATGCCGAAGGTCAGCAGACCGCCGATTTCCGGGTTCTTGTCGAACACCACCGGGGTCACGCCACCGCGTACCAGCACGTCGGCACAGCCCAGGCCAGCAGGGCCTGCACCGATCACCGCGACACGCTTGCCGGTCGGCTTGACCTTGGACATGTCCGGGCGCCAGCCCATGGCGAACGCGGTGTCGGTGATGTACTTCTCGACCGAACCGATGGTCACCGCGCCGAAGCCGTCGTTAAGGGTGCACGCACCCTCGCACAGACGGTCCTGCGGGCACACCCGGCCGCAAACTTCCGGCAGGGTGTTGGTCTGGTGCGACAGTTCGGCGGCGGCGAGGATGTTGCCCTCGGCCACCAGCTTCAGCCAGTTGGGAATGAAGTTGTGCACCGGGCACTTCCATTCGCAATACGGGTTACCGCAACCCAGGCAGCGGTGGGCCTGGTCGGCCGACTGCTGGGGTTTGAAGGGTTCGTAGATCTCCACGAACTCTTTCTTGCGTTGACGCAACAGTTTCTTCTTCGGATCCTTGCGCCCGACCTCGATGAACTGGAAGTCATTATTCAGACGTTCAGCCATTGTTAAAACCTCATCAAACTCTTCAGGCGCATATCACTGCGGGTTGGCACGGGTGCTGGAAAGCAACGATTTCAAGCTGGCAGCCTTAGGCTTGACCAACCAGAACCGACGCAAGTAGTCATCGAGGTTTTCAGCGAGGTTACGACCCCACTCGCTGTCGGTTTCCTCGACGTATTCGTTCAGCACGCGTTGCAGGTGGCTGCGATAGGCTTCCATCGCCTCACCGCTGATCCGCTGGATTTCCACCAGTTCGTGGTTGACCCGGTCAACGAAGGTGTTGTCCTGGTCGAGCACGTAGGCGAAACCGCCGGTCATGCCTGAGCCGAAGTTGTAACCGGTCTTGCCCAATACGCAGACGAAACCACCGGTCATGTACTCGCAGCAGTGATCGCCAGTGCCTTCCACCACGGTGTGAGCACCGGAGTTGCGCACCGCGAAACGCTCGCCCGCAGTACCGGCGGCGAACAGCTTGCCGCCCGTGGCGCCGTACAGGCAGGTGTTGCCGATAATGGCGCTGTCCTGAGTCTTGTAGACGCTGCCTTTTGGCGGAACGATGACCAGTTTGCCGCCGGTCATGCCTTTGCCGACATAGTCGTTGGCATCGCCTTCGAGGTACATGTTCAGGCCGCCGGCGTTCCATACGCCAAAGCTCTGACCGGCCGTCCCTTTGAAGCGGAAGGTGATCGGCGCATTGGCCATGCCCTGGTTGCCGTGTTTGCGAGCGATTTCACCGGAGATCCGCGCGCCGATCGAACGGTCGCAGTTGCAGATATCCAGAGCGAAGTCGGCGCCGCTCAGGTCGTTGATCGCCGAAGTGGCCATGTCGACCATCTTCTCGGCCAGCAGGCCTTTGTCGAACGGCGGGTTGCGGTCTACCTGACAGAACTGTGGCTTGTCTGCCGGGATGTGATCGCTGCCGAGCAACGGCGTCAGGTCCAGGTGTTGCTGCTTGGCGGTCTGACCTTCGAGGACTTCCAGCAGATCGGTACGACCGATCAGCTCTTCGAGGGAACGTACGCCCAGCTTCGCCAGCCACTCACGGGTTTCTTCGGCGACGTAGGTGAAGAAATTCACCACCATGTCGACCGTACCGATGTAGTGGTCCTTGCGCAGTTTTTCGTTCTGAGTCGCCACGCCGGTGGCGCAGTTGTTCAGGTGGCAGATGCGCAGGTATTTGCAGCCCAGGGCAATCATTGGTGCGGTGCCGAAGCCGAAGCTTTCAGCGCCGAGGATCGCCGCCTTGATCACGTCGAGGCCGGTTTTCAGGCCGCCGTCAGTTTGCACCCGAACCTTGCCGCGCAAGTCGTTGCCGCGCAGGGTCTGGTGGGTTTCAGCCAGGCCGAGTTCCCACGGTGCGCCCGCGTACTTGATCGAGGTCAGCGGCGATGCGCCGGTACCGCCGTCGTAACCGGAAATGGTGATCAGGTCGGCATAGGCCTTGGCCACGCCAGCGGCGATGGTGCCAACGCCGGCTTCTGCTACCAGCTTCACCGAGACCAGGGCCTTCGGATTGACTTGTTTCAGGTCGAAAATCAGCTGCGACAAGTCTTCGATCGAATAGATGTCGTGGTGCGGTGGTGGCGAAATCAGCGTCACGCCCGGCACTGCATAGCGCAGCTTGGCGATCAGACCGTTGACTTTGCCGCCTGGCAGTTGACCGCCTTCGCCGGGCTTGGCGCCCTGTGCGACCTTGATCTGCAGCACTTCGGCGTTGACCAGGTATTCCGGGGTCACACCGAAACGGCCAGTGGCCACCTGCTTGATTTTCGAGCTCTTGATAGTGCCGTAACGCGCCGGGTCTTCGCCGCCTTCGCCGGAGTTGGAACGCGCACCCAGGCGGTTCATGGCTTCGGCCAGGGCTTCGTGAGCTTCCGGCGACAGCGCGCCGAGCGAGATGCCCGCGGAGTCGAAGCGTTTGAGCACCGATTCCAGTGGTTCGATTTCACTGATATCCAGCGGCGTCTCAAGGGTCTTGACCTTGAACAGGTCGCGGATCATCGACACCGGACGGTTGTCCACCAGCGCCGTGTATTCCTTGAACTTGCTGTAGTCGCCCTGCTGCACAGCGGCTTGCAGGGTGCTGACCACGTCCGGGTTGTAGGCGTGATATTCGCCACCGTGGACGAACTTCAGCAAACCGCCCTGCTGGATTGGCTTGCGCGGGCTCCAGGCTTCGGCAGCCAAGGCCTTCTGCTCGGCTTCGATGTCGACGAACCGTGCGCCCTTGATGCGGCTCGGCACACCACGGAAGCTCAGGTCGCAGACTTCCTCGGACAGACCGATCGCTTCGAACAGTTGTGCTCCGCGATAGGAGGTGATGGTCGAGATGCCCATCTTCGAGAGGATCTTGAGCAGGCCTTTGGTGATGCCTTTGCGGTAGTTCTTGAACACCTCATAGAGGTCGCCCAGCACTTCACCGGTACGGATCAGGTCGCCCAGCACTTCGTAAGCCAGGAACGGATAAACCGCAGAAGCGCCGAAGCCAATCAGCACCGCGAAGTGATGCGGGTCGCGCGCGGTGGCGGTCTCGACCAGGATGTTGCTGTCGCAACGCAGGCCTTTTTCGGTCAGGCGATGGTGCACCGCGCCAGTGGCCAGCGAAGCGTGAACCGGCAGTTTGCCTGGGGCGATGTGACGGTCGCTCAGCACGATCTGGGTACGCCCGGAACGCACGGCCTCTTCGGCCTGATCAGCGATGTTGCGCACCGCGGCTTCAAGGCCCAGCGCCTCGTCGTAGTTGAGGTCGATGATCTGGCGTTCGAAGCCTGGACGATCGAGGTTCATCAGCGAGCGCCACTTGGCCGGGGAAACGACCGGCGAGCTGAGGATCACCCGCGAGGCATGTTCCGGCGACTCCTGGAAGATGTTGCGCTCGGCACCGAGGCAGACTTCCAACGACATGACGATGGCTTCACGCAGCGGGTCGATCGGCGGGTTGGTGACCTGCGCGAACTGCTGGCGGAAATAGTCGTACGGCGTACGCACACGCTGGGACAACACTGCCATTGGCGTGTCGTCGCCCATGGAGCCAACGGCTTCATAGCCTTGTTCGCCGAGCGGACGCAGCACCTGATCACGTTCTTCGAACGTGACCTGATACATCTTCATGTATTGCTTGAGCTGGTCAACGTCATAGAACGCCGAACCGTGGTCGTTGTCTTCCATGGTCGCCTGGATGCGTAGGGCATTCTTGCGCAGCCATTGCTTATATGGATGACGGGACTTCAAACGGTTGTCGATGGCATCGGTGTCGAGGATCTGACCGGTTTCGGTGTCCACGGCGAAGATCTGACCCGGGCCAACACGGCCCTTGGCGATCACGTCTTCAGGCTGGTAATTCCAGACACCGATTTCCGAGGCCAGGGTGATGAAGCCGTTTTTGGTGGTGACCCAACGCGCCGGACGCAGACCGTTTCGGTCGAGCAAGCACACCGCGTAACGACCGTCGGTCATTACCACGCCGGCCGGGCCATCCCACGGTTCCATGTGCATCGAGTTGTATTCGTAGAATGCACGCAGATCCGGGTCCATGGTCTCGACGTTCTGCCACGCAGGCGGAATGATCATCCGCACGCCACGGAACAAGTCGATGCCGCCGGTGACCATCAGCTCCAGCATGTTGTCCATGCTCGAGGAGTCGGAACCCACGCGATTGACCAGCGGGCCGAGTTCATCCAGATCCATCAGATCGTTGGTGAACTTGGTGCGACGAGCCTGGGCCCAGTTACGGTTACCGGTGATGGTGTTGATTTCACCGTTGTGCGCGAGGAAGCGGAACGGTTGAGCCAACGGCCATTTCGGCAGGGTGTTGGTGGAGAAGCGCTGGTGGAACACGCAGATTGCGGTTTGCAGGCGCTGATCGCTGAGGTCTGGATAGAAGGCGGTCAGGTCCGCCGGCATCATCAGGCCTTTGTAAATGATGGTCTTGTGCGAAAAGCTGCAGACGTAGTGGTCGAGGTCGGCGGCGTTGGCCACGGACGAGCGACGACGGGACGTGAACAGTTTGACGGCCATGTCCTGATCGCTCAGGCCCGCACCGCCGATGAACACTTGTTCGATCTGCGGCAGGCGCTCGAGCGCCAGACGCCCGAGAACGCTGGTGTCGATCGGCACTTTGCGCCAACCCACCAGTTGCAGGCCGGCAGCCAGGATCTCGCGGTTCATGTTCTCGCGAGCCGCTTCGGCTTTTACCGGGTCCTGGTTGAAGAACACCATGCCCACGGCGTATTGCTTGGGCAGTTCAATACCAAACGTTTCCTGGGCGATGGCACGCAGGAACACGTCGGGCTTTTGCATCAGCAGACCGCAACCGTCGCCGGTTTTGCCGTCAGCGTTGATCCCACCGCGGTGGGTCATGCAGGTCAGGGCCTCAATGGCCGTTTGCAACAGGGTATGACTGGGTTCGCCCTGCATATGGGCTATCAGGCCGAAACCGCAGTTATCCTTGAACTCATCTGGTTGGTACAGACCTGCTTTCATAGACACTTTCTCACCAGGCTGCCTCTTATCGAGACAAATTTCTTTTCAATTCAGCCAGTTACCTTCCACGCCGAACGTACGCCAGCTTTGCGGGGGCAAAAGGGAGGTCATTGTACACACCGACACAGAGGCTCACAAATTTGACGACGAAATGTCGCAAATCTATGTCGCATTTGTGAAAGGTTTAAAGCGATATGCTGTGCTAGTCAAAACATTTTTAATGTTGACCGCAACGACTCAAAGACTACTGTGACGCAGACGCCACAAGGCACGCGGCTTTGACAGCCACATGCGCTTGCAGAAATTTTGAGGTGCCGGGAGAGGCGGCCTGGGTAAGGCCGCCGAATCTTCAGCGAGCTGTTGCCAGTTCTTGTTGGACGCTGGCGACAGAGCGAGGCCAAGGTTTACCAGCCTGAACCTTCGCTGGCAAGGCCTTGATGGCGGTAACGGCTGCATCGCGGTTGGCGAAGCTACCGTAAGTGATGACGTAAAGCGGCTTGCCGTTGAGGACTTTCTTGAAGTAGCGGTACTCGCCGCCCTGCTCCTTGACGAAGTTTTGCGCCGCGGCTTCAGAGCTGGTGCCGAGGATTTGCACCACATAGTTGCCCGGCGCCTGACCTGCGTACCAGGTGCCACCGGTTGCGGCTTTGGCGACGGTCGCCGGCTTCTCGACCGGTTTCTCGACAGCTTTGGCGACTGGGGCAGGTTTGGCCACTGGAGCCGGTTTGGCCGCAGGTGCCGGGGCTGGCTTGGCAGTTGCGACCTGAGTCGGCGCTGGCGTTGGCTTGGCCGCAGGCGCTGGTGCAGGGGCTGGCGTCGGACCGGCCGGAATACCGGCTGGCGGCGCAGTGGTGGTCACGGTAGGCGGTTTGGCGCTGGAGCCTTCGACTGGCACGCCGTCGTCGCCTTCAGTGATACCGCCCGCAGCTTCCGCCAATGGGCCGCGCATAACCGGCTGCGATTGTCCGACCAGCGGCAATGGCATCGGCTGGGTATTACCGGCGAACTCGACCGACGGAGCACCACCATTCGGTTTCGGTGTGCCCAGTGGCAATTGCGCCTGCTCATTGGCAGGCGCGCCGGTGGCTGGTGCCTTGCTGCGACCCGGCATCAACCAGGCGGCGGCCACCGCGACCACGACTACGGCAGATATCGCCAATACGTGTTTCTTCGGCATGTTGAACCCCATACTTGGACGCTTGACCGCTGAGCGGCTAGCAATCATGGCTTCGATCATCGCATCGCGGGCGACCTGATTGATGTTTCCAGGCCATCCATCGGAGCTTTCGTGTATCTCAGAGATCTGATTCGCAGAGAAAAGTTCGATTCCCTGACCGGCGCCTTCGAGTCGCTGGGCCAGGTATTCGCGGGTTTCTTCTTCGGCGTAAGGTTGCAGTTCGATGACGTGGAAGCGCTCTTCCTCGGTGCTCAGTTGCTCAAGTTCAGCGATCAGCGACGACTCACCGAACAGGAACACGTGCGGACGACCTTCCGGCGCACCCGCCGCCAACGCCAGTAGCGCTTCAAGGGCGGACTCGTCGAGCTGCTCGGCGTCATCGACCAGCAAATAGACTTCCTGACCGGTCAGTGCGAGCTGCACCACTTGCTTGAGAATCGCACCGACTTCAGCCTGGGCAACGTTCAGCGCCTGAGCCACCTGACGCAACACACCCGCCGCATCACCGGCGCCACGGGCGGAAACCACCACGCTCTGCACCGACTGCTTGTTGGTGCTGGCTACCAGCGCCTGACGCAACAGGGTCTTGCCACTACCTTGCGGGCCGGTAACCACCAGCAACAACTGGCTGTAACGGGCCAGGTGATGCAGTTGCCCCAGCACGGGCTTGCGCTGGGCAGGGAAGAACTTGAAGCCAGGCACCCGTGGAGCGAAAGGGTCGTGACTCAACTGGTAATGGCCGAGGAACGCCTCGTCGGCATGCAAACTAGTCATCGGGATCTTATTAACCTTTAAGCTGAGCCAGGGCGCGGTAATCCGCTCCCAGCGTGGCCTGTAAAACCTCTTTCGGATAATCGTCGGTCACTACGGCTTCGCCCATGCGGCGCAACAACACCAGTCGCAAACGACCGTCGATTACTTTCTTGTCAATTGCCATGTGTTCGAGAAAATCGGCTTCGGTCATCACTGAAGGTGGGATGACCGGCAACCCGGCCCGCTGGAACAGGCGAATGCCGCGATCACGCTCCTGGTCGCTGATCCAGCCCAGGCGCGAAGACATTTCCAAGGCCATTACAGTGCCAGCAGCCACCGCTTCACCATGTAGCCAGACACCATAGCCCATGTGGGTTTCGATGGCGTGGCCGAAGGTATGGCCCAAATTGAGCGTAGCGCGCACCCCAGACTCGCGCTCGTCGGCACCGACCACAGCAGCCTTGGCCGCGCAGGAGCGTTCGATAGCGTAGGTCAGGGCCGTTTGATCCAGTGCCCGCAAGCGATCGACGTTGTCTTCGAGCCAGGTCAGGAACGGCTCATCGCAGATCAACCCGTATTTGATGACTTCCGCCAGACCCGCCGACAACTCGCGAGCCGGCAAGGTATTGAGCGTTGCGGTATCGATCAACACGACGTTCGGCTGATAGAAGGCGCCAATCATGTTTTTGCCCAACGGGTGGTTGATGCCGGTCTTGCCGCCCACCGAAGAGTCGACTTGCGACAGCAAGGTGGTCGGAACCTGGATGAAATCGACACCACGTTGGTAACAGGCAGCGGCAAAACCGGCCATGTCGCCTATCACACCGCCGCCCAAGGCGATCACGGTGGTGCGGCGGTCATGGCGAGCGGTGAGCAGGCCGTCAAAGATGGTTTGCAGGGTTTCCCAGTTCTTGAAGGCTTCACCGTCAGGCAGAACCACGGAGATCACCGAAAACTGTGCAAGGCTGCGGGTCAGACGCTCTAGATACAGCGGCGCAACGGTCTCGTTGGAGATGATCGCGACTTGCCGCCCGGCGATATGCGGCGCCAGCAGTTCGGGCTGATCCAGCAACCCTTCGCCAATATGGATCGGGTAGCTTCGCTCGCCTAAATCGACCTTAAGTGTCTGCATGTGTCCCCACAGTGAAGTTGGAATCAGGTGTCCGGCCTTACATTATCGACTGACAACATCTGCGTGTGTGACGCTGCCCGTTCGTCATGCGCCACACCTTCGAACGGTCATGACCGGAGCCGAGGATAGCGCATTTCGTCCTGCGCATTAACGGGGAGGCAGCTGCTGCAAGCGCTCCAGGATGTCCAGGACCACCATCCGCGGCGGCCGCTCATCGGTTTCCACCACCAGGTCGGCGATCTCCCGATACAGCGGATCGCGTAATGCCAGCAGATCACGGAGGGTTTTTGCCGGATCGGCGGTGCGCAACAGAGGACGATTGCGATCGCGCGCGGTGCGCCCGACCTGCTGCTCAACGGACGCATGCAGATACACCACGCGCCCGCCAGCATGCAGCGCCCGACGATTGGCTTCGCGCATCACTGCGCCACCACCCGTCGCCAGCACCACGCCATCAAGCGCGCACAGCTCGGCGATCATCGCCTGCTCGCGGTCGCGAAAGCCGGGTTCGCCTTCTTTGTCGAAGATCCACGGGATATTGGCGCCCGTGCGCAATTCAATTTCCTTATCGGAATCCTTGAACGGCAGGCGCAGCTCTTTGGCCAACAAGCGACCGATGGTGCTTTTTCCAGCACCCATCGGCCCAACAAGAATCAAATTTCGCACAGAATCAATGACTCACAGCAATCGCCTGGTTATTCATGATACGCGGAGTGAGAAATACCAGCAGCTCGGATTTTTTCTCCGACACCACGTCACGCCGGAAAAGGCGGCCAAGATACGGCACATCACCGAGAAATGGCACCTTATCTACAACCTTGCTCTGAGTATTTGAGAAAACCCCACCAATGACGATGGTTTCGCCATCGTTGACCAGTACCTTGGCATTGACCTCGTTCTTCTTGATCGGCGGCACATCCTGCACTTTGTTCAGGTAGTCCGGCTCATCCTTGGTGACCTTGACCTCCATGATGATGCGGTTATCCGGGGTGATCTGCGGCGTCACCTCCAGAGACAGCGAGGCCTCCTTGAACGCCACCGATGTCGCGCCGCTGGAGCTGGCTTCCTGATAGGGGATTTCCGTACCCTTGAGGATCTTCGCGGTTTCCTTGTCGGAGGTGACCACTTTGGGTTGAGAGACGATTTCCCCGTTACCGGTCTTCTCCATGGCCGTCAGCTCAAGGTCCAGCAACACGTTATCGGTGATGAAGGCGATGCCGATCCCCGATGTATTCCCTGCCGCGCCCATATCGACGAACGGTGAGTTGGTGCTGGTGCTGCCCGGTGTACCAATGGTCGATGAGGCGTTGGCCCCGTTGCTGACCCCGGAGGCATTCCAGTTACCCTTGTTGCGGACCGAGCCGCCCCAACGCACGCCGAGGCTTTTGTCGTAGTCGACGTTGGCTTCGACGATCCGCGCCTCGATCATCACCTGACGCACTGGAATATCCAGCTGAGCGACGATTCGCCGTAGCTCATCCAGGCGATCCTGGGTCTGGTAGGCGATGATGTTGTTGGTTCGCTCGTCGACAGTGATCGAACCACGCTCGTCGACTTTCGCCTCGGCGCTGGTCACCGACTGGAACAGCTTGGCGATATCCGCCGCCTTGGCGTAGTTGACCTGCAACAGCTCACGGCGCAGTGGCGCCAGCTCGGCGATCTGTTTGCGCGACTCCAGCTCCTGGCGCTCGCGGGCGGCAATCTCATCTGCCGGCGCTACCAGCAAGACGTTACCGATCTTGCGCTTGTCCAACCCTTTGGTCTTGAGCACCAGATCCAGCGCCTGATCCCACGGCACGTTTTGCAGGCGCAAGGTGATGCCGCCCTGCACCGTGTCGCTGGCCACCAGGTTGAGGTTGGTAAAGTCAGCGATCAGTTGCAGTACCGAGCGCACATCGATGTCCTGAAAATTCAACGACAGCTTCTCACCGCTGTAGGCGAAACGATCTGCGTTGCGCTTCTGCAGATCGTCGACAGTCATCGGGCGGACACTGACGGTCAGCTTGTTGTCGGTCTGGTAGGTCGAATATTCGTATGTACCACTGGGCTCGATGCTGATGCTCGCTTTATCGGCAGACGCACTGGCGTTGACGAACTGCACCGGCGTGGCGAAATCCTTGACGTCCAGGCGAACCCGCAACCGTTCGGGCAACTGGGTTTTGGCGAAGGTGAGAATGATCTTGCCGTCACGCTCCTGGATGTCCGGGCTGATACCGGGGTCTGACAAGTCAATGACGACATTGCCTTCACCCTGCTCACCGCGTTGAAAGTCCACGCCGCGAATGGCCTTGCTCACGGGAGCATAAGTCTTGGCGGCCACTGGCATGGCGCTCGCCACTCGCGGTGCCGCTGGCCTGGGTTTCTGAGCGGCAGCAGCCTGCCCAACCACCACGAACAGCGTATTGCCCTCGACTCGCGTGCTGTAAGGCGTCAACTGCGTCAGGTTGATGATCAAACGGGTGCGGTCCTTGGCCTCGACCACTGTCGCACTGCGAGCGTTGCCGCCTCCCAGATCCCGCGTCTTGCTCGCCAGTTGGCTGCTCACACCCGGCAGATCAAGGGCGATGCGTGCTGGCTGATCGGTGGTATAGCCATGAGGCGCGGGCGGTGGCCCGTCGAAAGCCAGTTTCAACTCGATGCGATCACCCGGCAGCGCGGCGACATCCAGCGCTTTGAGATTGGCTGCCTGCACCATCGGAGAAAGCAGCGCCATCCATAGCGAAAAACCGAGGGTTGAGAAGATCCTGTTCATGATACGAGTTCCACTATGAGTGCTCTTTCAAAGGAATAGTCCGCGCTCGCTCCAGCCAGGCACCTTGGCCATCGGGAACGATTTCGACCACATCGACTTGCGAGTCGCTGATGGCCACGATCCGGCCATCGTTGCGCCCCAGGTAGTCACCGACCTTCAGCCGATGCACCCCACCGGCACCGCGCAGCAGCGCAAAGGCGCCGGACGCATTGGAAATAGTGCCGACCATTTCAAACTGCTCGATGTTGAAACCTTCAAGGTATTGCTTGACCCGGTTCGGATCGGGCTTGACGTTGCGTGCCCCCGGTTTTCGACCTGCAAGGTCGACCCTGATCTGCGGTGAAAACGGACTGCGCAACGACGCAGCACTGTAAGTGAATGTCTCGTAGGACCTGAACGTCGGCACCGGCTCGATCTTGCCGGGCGGATGCAGACGCACCTCGTTCATGTAGGCGTCCAGATCGCTGAAGTCGTTACCGTTGCCACAACCGGCAAGCCCTCCCAGCAGCACAGCCAGCGAAAACCATCGGGCCGCGTTCATTTCTGCAGCCCCTTGTCGTTGTAGCGGTAAGTCTTGGCCAGGATGTTCATGCGCAGTTTCGCGCCGCTGCCCGGAACAACCGGCTCGACGTTGAAATCGTGCAGGGTGACGATCCGCGGGAGGTTGGCGACGCCACTGACGAAGGTCGCCAGGTCATGGTAGGCGCCAGTGACAGTGATCTGGATCGGTAACTCGATGTAGAACTGCTGGGCGACTTCCGGCAGCAGCTTGATCTCTTCAAACTCCAGCCCGCTGCCCAATCCGGTGCGAGTGATATCTTCCAGCAGACCGGGCACCTCGGTATCGCCGGGTAACTGCCGCAGGAGCACGCCGAAGGAGGTTTCCATTGCTTTCATCTGCTCGATGTAGCGCTCCAGATTGGCCGCCATGTGCGCCTTGCTCGCGAACTGCTCCTTGAGGGTGGCTTCCCCGGCGCGGGCCTGCTCAAGCTGATCTTCAAGATCCTTGAGGTAAAAGCTGTAACCCAGCGCCAGCACCAGCACGATCAGCAGCCCGCTGGCCAGGCCTTTGATCGCCGTGGGCCAGGAGCCTATGTTGTTCAGGTCCAGGTCGTTGATATCGACCTTGCGCAACCCCTCGAACCATTGGGACGGGCTCATTTCGCGTCCTCCGCTGCGGCCGGTTGAGACTGACGAACGGTCAACTGAAACACGTTGGCCTGATCCAGCGCGCCGGCCGTGGTCGCTTTGACCTCGGTCAGGTTCGGCGACTCGAACCGGTCGGAGGCATCGAGGTTGCGCAACAACTCCGAGACGCGATTGTTCGACTCTGCCGCCCCGCTGATGGACAGCGTTTTATCGACCAGCTTCACGTCGGTGAAATACACCCCGTCCGGCAGCCTGCGCGCCAGTTGATCGAAAATACGTGCGCTGACCGATCGATTGCCTTGCAAGTCCTGGATGATCCGCATCCGCTCCACGAGTTGCCGACGACGGGTTTTCAGATCGCTGATCTGCTTGATCCGGTCATCCAGCACGGCGATCTGTTTGCCGACGTAATCGTTGCGGGCGACCTGTCGATCAATCGCACTGCTGATGGCGTGATCACCCAGCAAAATTACCCCGACCGCCGCCGCCAGCGCGCCGGCCAACCCCAACAGGAAGCGCTTGCGACGCTCCTCACGCAGCTCTTCGCGCCAAGGGAGAAGATTGATCCGCGCCATCAGTCGAAACTCCTCAACGCCAGGCCGCAGGCGATCATCAGCGCCGGCGCATCACTAGCCAGGGCGCCGGCATTGACCTTGCTGCTCAATGTCATGTCCGCAAACGGATTGGCCACCTGCGTCGGCGTGCCCAAGCGTTGCTCGATCAGTCGATCCAGCCCGGTGACCGAGGCTGTGCCACCGGCCAGCAGGATGTAGTCGATCGCGTTGTACTGACCCGAGGCGAAAAAGAACTGCAACGATCGCGAAACCTGCTGCACCAGCGCCTCGCGGAACGGTTGCAGGACTTCGCTGACGTAGTCTTCAGGCAAGCCACCCTGTTTTTTTCCAAGACCGGCCTGTTCAACCGTCATGCCATAGCGGCGCTGGATTTCCTCCGTCAACTGACGACCGCCGAACAACTGCTCGCGGGTGTAGATGATTCGGCCGTTGGACAGCACGCTCAAGGTGGTCATGGTGGCGCCGATGTCGACCACGGCTACCGTCGAGCGCTCGGTCACGCCGGCCAACTGTGCCGTCAGCAAGCCGAATGAACGCTCCAGAGCGTACGCCTCGACATCGACGACCCGTGCGGTCAGGCCGGCAAGGGCCAGCGCGGCTTCGCGAACTTCGACGTTTTCCTTGCGACAGGCCGCCAGCAATACGTCGACCCGCTCGGGATTACGCCGGGAGACGCCCTGCACTTCAAAATCGATGGCGACTTCTTCGAGGGGATAGGGGATGTACTGGTCAGCTTCAATCTTCAGCTGATTTTCCATTTCATCGGGGGAAAGCCCGGCGTCCATTTCGATGATCTTGGTGATGACCGCCGATCCGGCAACCGCCACCGCGACACTCTTGACGCTGGTTTTGGCCTTGAGCAACACCCGGGACAACGCCTGCCCGACGCCTTCGAGTTCGGCGATATTTTTCTCGACCACGGCGTTGGTCGGCAGCGGCTCTACCGCGTAGGCTTCGACCCGGTATCGATTGCCTGCACGGCTTAGCTCGAGAAGCTTCACCGAAGTGGAGCTGATATCGATCCCCAAAAGCGTGCGGCTTTTTTTATTGAAGAGTCCCAGCACTTGCAATTCCCTATGACTATCCGTGAGTTACGGACTCTTTATGATTCATTGCGTTCAATAGCTGCGTCTTGACAGAGGCGCCAAATGCGCTTTTGGCGGAAAAATGCTTATAATGGCCAGCGTTTTTTCCGCTTTCTCAAGCGCGGGTCGACCCTTGCTTACCTTGAATGCCCTGACGCCTAATTCATTCTTTACCCTGGATGTCCAAAAGCCTTGATTCGTCTGCTGAAATTTTTCGGGTGGTCCATCGTCGCCGTTTTCTGCGGACTGCTCCTCGGTCTGAGCGGCGCTTTTCTTTACCTTAGTCCGGGATTGCCATCCGTGGAGGCGCTGAGAAGCATTCAGTTGCAGATTCCTTTGCGGGTCTACAGCAGCGACGGCAAATTGATCGCCGAGTTTGGCGAAATGCGCCGCACACCGATCCGCTTCGCCGACATCCCACCGAATTTCATCAATGCGTTACTCAGTGCCGAAGACGACAACTTCGCCAATCACTATGGCGTCGACCCCAGCAGCCTGATGCGTGCCGCGAGCCAACTGGTCAAAAGCGGACACATTCAATCCGGCGGCAGCACCATCACCATGCAGGTGGCGAAGAACTTCTTCCTCACCAGCGAGCGCAGCTTCTCGCGCAAGACCACGGAAATCCTCCTGGCCCTGCAAATCGAGCGTCAGCTGACCAAGGACGAGATCCTTGAGCTCTACGTGAACAAGATCTATCTGGGCAACCGCGCCTACGGCATCGAGGCGGCGGCGCAGGTGTATTACGGCAAGTCGATCCGCGACGTCAGCCTGGCGCAGATGGCGATGATCGCCGGCCTGCCGAAAGCCCCTTCGCGCTTCAACCCGCTGGCCAACCCGGCGCGCAGCAAAGAACGTCGCGACTGGATCCTGGGCCGCATGTACAAGCTCGGGAAAATTGACGAAGCGGCGTATCAGGCCGCGATCAACGAGCCGCTGAACGCCAGCTATCACGTGCCGACGCCGGAAGTGAACGCGCCGTACATCGCCGAAATGGCCCGTGCCGAAATGGTCGGTCGTTATGGCAGCGATGCCTACACCGAAGGTTTCCGCGTCACCACCACCGTGCCGAGCAACCTTCAGGAAATGGCCAACACCGCCGTCCATGAAGGCTTGATCACCTACGACCAGCGTCACGGCTATCGCGGCCCTGAATCCCGCCTGCCAGGCAAAACGCCTGCTGCCTGGGCCACGGAACTGACCAAACAGCGCACCATCAGCGGCCTGGAACCAGCCATCGTCACTCTGATCGAGAAAAACGGCGTGCAGGTCCTGACCCGCAACGGCGAAGAACATGTCAGCTGGGACAGCATGAAATGGGCGCGCCCGTTCCTGAACACCAACAGCATGGGCCCGGCACCGAAGCAGCCATCGGACGTCGCCCAGGTCGGTGACCTGATTCGCGTACAGCGCCAAGCGGACAACGCCCTGAAGTTCAGCCAGATTCCGGTCGCCCAAAGCGCACTGGTTTCGCTGGACCCGCAAAACGGCGCCATCCGCGCGCTGGTCGGCGGCTTCGCGTTCGAGCAGAGCAACTACAACCGCGCCATGCAGGCCAAGCGCCAGCCGGGCTCGAGCTTCAAGCCATTCGTCTACAGCGCTGCGCTGGATAACGGCTACACCCCGGCAACGCTGGTCAACGACGCCCCGATCGTGTTCGTCGACGAGTACCTGGACAAGGTCTGGCGTCCGAAGAACGACACCAACACCTTCCTCGGCCCGATCCGCATGCGTGAAGCGCTCTACAAGTCGCGCAACCTGGTGTCGATCCGCCTGCTCCAGGCGCTGGGCGTCGATCGCACCATCGACTACATCAGCAAGTTCGGTTTCAACAAGCAGGACCTGCCGCGCAACCTGTCGCTGGCCCTGGGCACCGCAACGCTGACGCCAATGGAAATCGCCACCGGCTGGAGCACCTTTGCCAACGGCGGCTACAAGATCACCCCGTACATCATCGACAAGATCGAAAGCCGCAACGGTGACACGCTGTTCGTCGCCAACCCGCCAAGCGTGCCGAAGGGCGATATCGCCAGCAACGGGATTGCAGCGCCGGTGAGCAACACCTTTACGGTCAACCCGACGCCAGGTGAAGCCCCGGCAGCGCAAACCACCGTACAAGCACCGGCCGTCGCAGAACGGATCATCGACGGGCGCACCACCTTCATTCTCAACAGCATGCTCGAAGACGTGATCAAGCTCGGTACCGGACGTCGCGCCCTGTCCATGGGCCGCAGCGACATCGCGGGCAAGACCGGGACCACCAACGAATCCAAGGACGCCTGGTTCTCGGGCTACAACGCCGATTACGTGACCACGGTCTGGACCGGTTTCGACCAACCGGAAAGCCTCGGCAAGCGCGAGTTCGGCGGCACCGTGGCGCTGCCGATCTGGATGAACTACATGAGCGCCGCGCTCAAAGGCAAACCACCGCATACCCAGGCCGAGCCGGAAGGCATCCTCAGCCTGCGGGTTGACCCGGTCAGCGGCCGTGCGGCCACCCCAAGCACGCCTGGCGCCTACTTCGAGCTGTTCAAGTCCGAAGACTCCCCGCCATCGATCAACGAACTGGGCAACGGCAATGCACCGGGCAGCCCACTGCCCGCGGACGAAGCGGCGCCGATCGACCTGTTCTGATCGCGCAGCCCCAACAAAAAGCCCCGCTCTTCGTTTGAAGGCGGGGCTTTTTAGTTTCTGGACTTCGCGCTTCTATTCTTTGACGTAAAACTGGTCCGACTCCGACGGGTTGTAGTCATCCAGCGCCTTGTCCACCAACAACAAAGCGCCATCGACCATCCGGCAAATCGCCAGCGCCACACTGCGGCGCGAACCCTCGATCTCGAATGCCAGGTCCGCGGCCATGACCTTGACCGAGGCCAGATCTTCCGAGGCATTGGCCAACAGGCTTTCGAGGCCCACGTCGGGTGAAACACTGAACAAGCGGTCTGAGCGCAGGTCGCTGAAGCGCAGTTTGGCGAGGGTGGGTTTCAGGTAGTGATCGAGGGCGCGGTGCGCAGCGTCGTGGAGCTTTTTTGAATCGAGGGATTCGTAGGGGGAGACGTCGTCGTGTTCGGGCGGATTGGGAGTTTCTTTGATCATGATGGAGCTCCTACGGTAGTGGGAGCCACGACTTGCCGGTCTCACTCGGCGAAGAGGTGGCAGCTGTGAACGGGGTGAGAATACCGGTCGTAGGCACCCGGCCAGACCTAAGTCTGCCCGCACACAGCCGCCATAATGCATGGCGCAGACGAAAAACGTCGGCGACGATTATGGTAGAGCCAGCGCTTTGCGCCTACAGAATTTCCTGGGTTCTCACACCCTGTCGCTGAATTGGCAGCGACGATCAAAGGCTAGAGGCCACGCTTCCGAGGGGCAACCTTAAAGGCTTGTCGGAGATTTCTACGTTGCCCGTGATGCTGTCATCAAGTTCCGGCCTCATCCTACGGGCATTACACAAATGATCGTTCCCACGCTCCCCTTCAGCTCGTGAAGCGGAACGCGGAGCGTCCCTGGCGGCATTCCTTTGCTGCGCGTGGGAACGATCAGCTTCTGAAGCCGCACACGCCCCAACCACTCAGGCCGGCCGGTAGGCCGCCGTGCTTTGCTGTTGATCTTGATCCACCCGCCCCTATCGGAAGGCCGAGCGCAGGTGTTCATCAGGGGGTGGGCGCGCAGCGCCGTACGGCGCAGCCGGACACATCGAGAGGAGGTCGTCGCGAAGCAGACCGTAGGCGATGCCCCCTGATGGACACCGGAGTGAGGGAACGCCGAGCCTAGGCGAGGTGCCGTACGCTTGGGGCGAAGACTTTTGGTTACTTTGGGGCGTTTGCCAAAGTGACCCGCTGTAAGAGCGGAACCCTAAGTGGCCGTTACCGCAGGAATGGATATGTACACTTGCGAGAGACTGGTCGGCTGTCAGGCCGCCATCGCGAGCAAGCTCGGCTCCCACAGTAGAACTGCGTACATCTGCAGCAGATTGGTCGGCTGTCAGGCCGCCTTCGCGAGCAAGCTCAGGTCCTACAGGTTTGGTTGGGGTACATCTGCGAAAGACAGATACAAAAAAGCCCCGACTCACAAGAGCCGGGGCTTTCTGTTGAAGCGCTACAACGGCTTAGCCGTTGAACACGTCATCCACGCTTTTCAGCGGGTAGTTCTTTGGATACGGCAGAGTCGCCACACCCGTCTCGATCGCAGCCTTGGCCACAGCATCCGAGATCACAGTGATCAAACGAGCATCCATTGGCTTCGGAATGATGTACTCACGACCGAACTCCAGCTTGATGCCACCGTAAGCGTCACACACTTCCTGAGGCACTGGCAGCTTGGCCAATTCACGCAGAGCGTTGGCCGCAGCCACTTTCATTTCTTCGTTGATGCGCTTGGCGCGAACGTCCAGAGCACCACGGAAAATGAACGGGAAGCCCAGTACGTTGTTCACCTGGTTCGGGTAGTCCGAACGGCCGGTCGCCATGATCACGTCGTTACGGGTGGCGTGAGCCAGTTCCGGGGCGATTTCCGGATCAGGGTTCGAGCACGCGAACACGATCGGGTTGGCCGCCATCAGCATCAGGTTTTCAGCGCTCAGCAGGTTCGGACCGGACAGGCCAACGAACACGTCTGCGCCTTTCAGGGCGTCAGTCAGCGTGCGCTTGTCGGTCGCGTGAGCGAAGACAGCCTTGTACTGGTTCAGGTCGTCACGCTCGGAGTGGATCACGCCGGTACGGTCAACCATGAAGATGTTTTCGATCTTGGCACCCATGCTCACCAGCAACTTCATGCAGGAGATAGCGGCAGCGCCAGCGCCCAGGCAGACGATCTTGGCTTCCGGCAGGGTTTTACCAGCGATTTCCAGGGCGTTGATCATGCCGGCAGCGGTCACGATCGCGGTGCCGTGCTGGTCATCGTGGAACACCGGAATGTCGCACTGCTCGATCAGAGCACGTTCGATCTCAAAGCACTCGGGTGCCTTGATGTCTTCCAGGTTGATGCCACCGAAGGTGATGGAGATACGCTTGACGGTGTCGATGAAGGCTTGCGGGCTTTCGGAGTCGACTTCGATGTCGAACACGTCGATACCGGCGAAGCGCTTGAACAGCACGCCTTTACCTTCCATCACCGGCTTGGAAGCCAATGGGCCAAGGTTACCCAGGCCGAGAATCGCGGTGCCATCGGAAATGACTGCAACCAGGTTGCCCTTGCCGGTGTATTTGTAGGCCAGTTCAGGATCGCGGGCGATTTCGCGTACTGGTTCGGCTACGCCGGGGCTGTAGGCCAGCGACAGATCGCGGGCGGTAGCGGTGGCCTTGGTGAGCTCGACACTCAGCTTACCTGGACGAGGATGGGCGTGATATTCGAGAGCGGCAGTTTTCAAATCAGACATGTGGGCATTCCGCTTTTACTGTTGAACGACGGACCGCCGAGGATACTCGCGTCGCAAAGTCCCCACAAGACTGACCGGTCACCCCTGTCAAGCGCCCTACCCTACGACTTTGGGCCAAGAGCCACGGAACACAAGGGCTCAACTGTTCACAATCGACTTAAAAAATGTCGACAATTTCTTTTTACGGCACTGCTTGCAGCATGGCCGGATGGGTCAATGGCAACAACCAGCGCGCCTCGCCGGAATCCAGACCACCACGCCGTGAGCGATCGAGCACCCAGCCACGCGCCTCGATCTGCTTGCCGTTGAGCCGCTCCAGAGCCGCCAGATCGAATTGACCGAGTAGATTGGGTGCAACGCGCAATACAACCGAATCCTGCAACTCGATCCAAATTCCGCCACGATTGCGCTGAACCTTGCTCACACGCCCACTGAGCACGGCAAAACCCGATTGGTTGATCTGTTCCGCTTTCAGTACAGGAGACTGCCGCCATAACCCCAGCCGGGCCTGCCGCGCAGTGCGTTCAGCGGTCTGTTGGCAACTGACAAAATCGACGTTCGGCGCCACTGCCACCAGGTAACCAAGCCCCTCGGCAAGCATCTGCGCTTCGAGATTGTCACCGTTGGCGCTGTAAAGATGGGCCAGGGTGCGCCCGTAACGATCCTTGCCTTCTTGTCCCGCCAGCAAACCCAACCGTCCGTCGCTTGCCGCCACCAACGCTTCCAGACGCGTGCGTGCAGCCGCAGCGAAAGGTTCGTCGGAGCGACCTTTCTTGCCCAGTTCCGGGGTATTCAAACCGATCATGCGCACACTGCGGCCGTCGCGCAGGCGCACCGTGTCGCCATCCACCACGCGCTGCACGCTGACAGCTTCCAGCTGACTGGCTGGCGCAGGACAGAGGGCCTGGGCGCTGGAGAGCCAAATCGCGGACATAAAAAAGGCGCCCGCTAGGGGCGCCTTTTTCATCAGTCTGGAGAAGTCTAATCGACTTTCCAACATGATCAGTCTTAGGCTTTTTTGCCAAAAGCACCGAAACGATCGGCGAACTTCTGTACACGGCCGCCAGTATCCAGAGTCTTCTGCTTACCGGTGTAGAACGGGTGGCACTCGTTGCATACGTCGATCGCCAGAGGCTTGGCCAGGTTCGAACGAGTTTCGAACTTGTTGCCACAGCTGCAGGTAACTGCGGTGATTTCGTATGTTGGATGGATATCGGCTTTCATGGTGTCTTCCTCGGGCTAGCGTGCCGCCACTCAACACTATTGTTGAATACCGCACGTAATTAGGCCGCGGATTCTACCAGACCTTTACAATCACGCAAGCTGTCCAAAGTGCCCTCCATCAGAAAAGACTGTTCGATTCTGGCAAGTGAACACTTTCCTAATAGAGGACACTAATCCAGTCGTCTGCTAGGCTCCGGCCCTTCTTTACCGCCTGCTCAATGAGATCCCCCCGCGTGCCCGACGCCATTTTGCGCCTCGCCCTGCCTTCGCCCCTGCGCCGCCTGTTCGACTACCGTGCCCCGGCGGGAGTCCTGCGCGCGCATTTGCACCCGGGCATGCGGTTGCGGGTGCCGTTCGGCCGCCGCGAGATGATCGGGATCCTGGTGGAAGTCACCAGCCACAGCGAAGTCCCGGCCGACAAACTCAAACCGGCACTGGCGCTGCTCGATGCCACTCCACCGCTACCGGCATCACTGTTCAAGTTGTGCCTGTGGACGTCCCAGTATTACCAGCACAGCCTCGGCGACACCTTGAGTTGGGCGCTGCCGGTGCTGTTACGCCAGGGCGAACTGGCCGAGGCGCGTCAGGAGCGCTTCTGGTCGGTGACCCCGGGCGCGAAACTGGATGATCCGCGTATCGCCCGCGCGCCACGTCAGCGCGAAGCCTTGGCAACGCTGGCCCAGCATCCGCATGGCGTTGCCCATCAGTTGCTGAGCAAGTTGATGTTGAGCAAGGACAGCCTCGACCTGCTGCTGGCCAAAGAACTGGTGCAAGTGGATATCCGCAAACACGCCCCCGGAGAACGTCACGAACACTGGCTGGCGCAACCGGAGCTGCCGCTGAACCCGGAGCAGCGCGCCGCGTATGAAGCGATCCGCGCAGGTTTCGACAGTTTTCATGCGTTCCTGCTGGCCGGGGTCACTGGTAGCGGCAAGACCGAAGTCTATTTGCAGCTGATCCATGAAACCCTTGAGGCCGGCAAGCAGGCTCTGGTGTTGATCCCCGAAATCAACCTCGGGCCGCAAACCCTGGCGCGCTTCGAACAGCGCTTCAATGCGCGTATTGCCCTGGTGCATTCGGCCGTCAATGACCGCGAACGGCTGGAATCCTGGCTCGCGGCCCGGGATGGCGAGGCCGACATTATTATCGGCACCCGCTCGGCGCTGTTCACACCGATGAAAAACCCCGGGCTGATCATCATCGATGAAGAGCACGACGGCTCTTATAAACAGCAGGAAGGTTTGCGCTATCACGCCCGCGATCTGGCATTGGTCCGAGCACGACAGGAAAACATCCCGATTGTCCTTGGCTCGGCGACGCCGTCACTGGAAAGCCTGCACAACGCCTACACCGGTCGTTACGGACTGCTGCGCCTGAACGAGCGCGCCGGCGGGGCGAAACAACCCCGTTTCCTGCGGCTGGACGTCAAAAGCCGCCCGCTGGACAGCGGCATTTCCGGGCCGATGCAGCAGGCGATCGGCCAGACCCTCGCCGCTGGCCAGCAAGTATTGGTCTTTCTCAACCGTCGCGGCTTTGCGCCCACCCTGCTCTGTCACGACTGCGGCTGGATGTCCGAGTGCCAGCGCTGCGATGCGCGAATGACCGTCCACCAGCGTTCCGGCGAGCTGCGTTGCCACCATTGCGGCTACGTTGAACGCGTCCCTCGGCACTGCCCGAAATGCGGCAAGGTCGATTTGCGCCCCGTGGGTGCCGGCACCGAACGCGCCGAAGAGCGTTTGGGCATTCTGTTCCCGGACTACCCGGTATTGCGGGTCGACCGCGACAGCACCTCGCGTAAAGACGCGATGAATCAGCTGTTCGCGACCATTCAGAAAGGTCAGCCGTGCATTCTGGTGGGCACGCAGATGCTCGCCAAAGGGCATCACTTTCCACGGGTGACGCTGGTGTCGATTCTCGATGCCGACGGCGGACTGTTCTCCGGTGATTTCCGCGCCAGCGAGCGCATGGCTCAGTTGATCGTGCAGGTGGCGGGACGTGCCGGTCGCGCCGAAGAGCCGGGCAAAGTGATCATCCAGACTCACCTGGCTGACCACCCGTTGTTGGTGCAACTGACCGAGCAAGGTTATTTCGCCTTTGCCGAGCAGGCCTTGAGCGAACGTCGTTCCGCCGGGCTACCGCCGTTCGCGCACCTGGCGCTGTTGCGGGCCGAAGCGCACAAACCGGGGCAGGCCGAAAGTTTCCTCGATGAAGCCTGCAGCGAGGCGGAGCGATTATTGGCCGAACACACCCTGACCGGCATCGAATTGCTGGGGCCGGTGCCGGCGCCGATGGAGCGTCGGGCTGGACGCTATCGTGCGCAATTATTGTTGCAAGCCACGGCACGGGCGCCGCTGCATCGATTGTTGAGTGCCTGGTTGCTGGCGCTGGAACAGATGCCGAGCGGGCGGGCGGTGCGCTGGTCTTTGGATGTCGATCCGGTTGATTTGTATTGAGTCAACCATGTGGCGAGGGAGCTTGCTCCCGCTCGGCTGTGCAACAGTCGCAAACAAGTCACCCCTCCCAGCAGACAGAATGCAGCACCCGATTTCAGGGCCGCTCCGCGCCCCAGCGGGAGCAAGCTCCCTCGCCACAAGGTAATCAATCACCGTAAGTCCGCAATGAACCTACAATGGTTGGCAAGCCCGACTTCGCAACGGATAATGCCCAGTTTTTCCACCTGCGCATTGATGCGCCGCCGCTCTGCGGTTGAAAGAGAAGACCATGAAAGACACCATTCGCCAGTTGATCCAGCAAGCCCTCACCCAACTCGTTACCGACGGTGTGTTGCCTGAAGGCCTGACGCCGGCGATTCAGGTGGAGAACTCCCGTGACAAGACTCACGGCGACTTCGCCAGCAACATCGCCATGATGCTGGCTAAACCGGCCGGCATGAAACCGCGCGATCTGGCGGAAAAAATCATCGCTGCGCTGCCGGTTGACGAAAACGTCAGCAAAACCGAAATCGCCGGCCCGGGCTTCCTCAACTTCTTCCAGAACACCCAGGCCCTGGCCTCGCGCCTGGACGCCGCCCTGGCCGATGCCCACATCGGCGTGCGCAAGGCAGGTCCCGTGCAGCGCACTGTGGTCGACTTATCGGCGCCGAACCTGGCCAAAGAGATGCACGTCGGTCACTTGCGCTCGACCATCATCGGCGACGGCGTGGCGCGCGTACTGGAGTTCCTCGGCGATACAGTGATCCGCCAGAACCACGTCGGCGACTGGGGCACCCAGTTCGGCATGCTGATGGCGTACCTGCAAGAAAACCCGATCACCAGCGACGAGCTGTCGGACCTGGAAAACTTCTACCGCGCCGCCAAGCAGCGCTTCGACGAATCCGAAGAATTCGCCGACCGCGCCCGTGGCCTGGTGGTCAAGCTGCAAGCCGGTGACCCGGACTGCCTGGCGCTGTGGACCAAGTTCAAAGACATTTCCCTGTCCCACTGCCAGAAAATCTACGAACAGCTGAACGTCAAACTGACCATGGCCGACGTGATGGGCGAAAGTGCCTACAACGACGACCTGATCAACGTGGTCAACGACCTCAAGGCCAAAGGCATGCTGGTCGAGAGCAACGGCGCCCAGTGCGTGTTCCTCGACGAATTCAAGAATGCCGACGGCGACCCGCTGCCGGTAATCATCGTCAAGGCCGATGGCGGCTACCTCTACGCCACCACTGACCTGGCGGCCGTGCGCTACCGTAACGGCGTGCTGAAAGCCGATCGAGTGCTGTACTTCGTCGACCAACGTCAGGCCCTGCATTTCCAGCAGGTATTCGAAGTGGCTCGCCTGGCCGGTTTCGTGACCCATCCGATGGAAATGGAGCACATGGGCTTCGGCACCATGAACGGCGCCGATGGCCGTCCGTTCAAGACCCGTGATGGCGGCACCGTGAAGCTGATCGACCTGCTGAACGAAGCCAAGGAACGCGCCTACACGCTAGTGAAGGAAAAGAACCCCGAGCTTGCCGAAGCCGACCTGCGCAACATCGCCAAAGTCGTGGGCATTGGCGCGGTGAAATACGCCGACCTGTCCAAGCACCGCACCAGCGACTACAGCTTCAACTTCGACCTGATGCTGAACTTCGAAGGCAACACCGCGCCGTACCTGCTGTACGCCTACACTCGCGTGGCCGGCGTGTTCCGCAAACTCGGCAAGGACTTCAGCGAAGTCGAAGGGCAGATCGTCCTCGAGGCCACTCACGAACACGAACTGGCCGCCAAGCTGGCGCAGTTCGGTGAAGTGCTGAACAACGTCGCCGAAAAAGGCACGCCGCACATCCTCTGCACCTACCTGTACGATGTAGCCGGTCTGTTCTCCAGCTTCTACGAGAACTGCCCGATCCTCAGCGCCGAAACTCCGGCACAAATGCAAAGCCGCTTGCGCCTCGCCGCATTGACCGGTCGCACCCTCAAGCAAGGCCTGGAACTCTTGGGTCTGGAAACTCTGGAGCGTATGTAAGTTGGCTGCCAAGAAAAAACCAGCACCAAAGCGTGGCGCCAGCCGTTACCAAGCTCCTGCAAAAAAGCCGATTCCGGGATGGCTGTGGATGGCCATCGGCCTGACCGTGGGCGCCTTCATCGTGTTCCTGATGAAGCTGGAGCCGGGTAAAGGCAGCGAAAGCGTCAAGCGCGAGAAGGTCGAACAACAGAAAGCCAGCAAGATCGCCGAGGCCAACAAGACCCCGCCGAGCCCGACGCAACCGGTGAAGCCGAAATACGACTTCTACACCTTGCTGCCGGAATCGGAGGTCATCGTGCCGCCGGATGCCGTGCCGGAGAAAACCCTGCCGACGCCGCAGACTGCACCCGTTGCACCGGTAACCCCGGCAGAAGCGGCGAAGATCGACACCGCGCGTGCGCAGGCAGCCCTGAGCGGCGTTACCCCGCCGCCAGCGCCACCCGTGGCGAAAGCGGCGCCGGTGACCAAGTTCTTCCTGCAGGCTGGCTCGTTCCGCAAGGAAGCCGACGCCGACAAGGTTCGTGCGCAGATCATTCTGCTCGGCCAGGCAGTTTCGGTGGAGTCCGGCACGGTGAAGGACGAGACCTGGTACCGCGTGCTGGTCGGCCCGTTCAGCAACCGCGAACAGCTGACCACCGCCCAGAAACAACTGGCTGGCAGCGGTTTCAGCAACCTGTTGTTACAACAACGCCAAAGCCGCTGACTTCTGATGATTGCTCCCCCATTTGCGGGAGCAATCTGCTTTTGTGGCGAGGGGGCTTGCCCCCGTTCGGTTGCGAAGCGACCGTAAATCGCTATCCCGGCTCGACCTGAAACGGCGTGGTGGCTGATTACCGGGCCGCTTCGCGCCCCAACGGGGGCAAGCCCCCTCGCCACACGCTTGATGTACACCGCTCATCCCCTCCTGCGCCCCGCAGTTGAAAAACGCCTCACCACCCCCATATGAGTTGGGATAAGGCATTTTCGCCCCGCTGCGTGGAGACTCTTCCCTTGACCACCATCGTTTCAGTTCGCCGCCACGGCAAAGTCGTCATGGGCGGCGACGGCCAGGTTTCTCTCGGCAATACCGTGATGAAAGGCAACGCGAAGAAAGTTCGCCGCCTGTACCACGGTCAGGTCATCGCCGGGTTTGCTGGCGCCACCGCTGACGCCTTTACCCTTTTCGAACGTTTCGAAGGCCAGCTTGAAAAGCACCAGGGCCACCTGGTTCGCGCCGCCGTCGAACTCGCCAAAGAATGGCGCACCGACCGCTCCCTCAGCCGCCTCGAAGCGATGCTTGCAGTCGCCAACAAAGACGCCTCTCTGATCATCACCGGTAACGGCGATGTGGTCGAACCCGAAGAAGGCCTGATCGCCATGGGTTCCGGCGGCGGTTACGCTCAGGCCGCGGCCAGCGCCCTGCTGAAGAAAACCGATCTGTCGGCCCGTGAAATCGTCGAAACCGCTCTGGGCATCGCCGGCGACATCTGTGTTTTCACCAACCACAACTTCACCATTGAGGAGCAGGATCTCAGCGAATAAGCCTGTTTCGGCCATCACGCCACGGCATTCATTTTTGCTTGAGGACCACCCATTACCATGCCAATGACTCCCCGCGAAATCGTCCATGAACTCAGTCGCCATATCATCGGCCAGGACGATGCCAAGCGCGCCGTCGCCATCGCCCTGCGTAACCGCTGGCGCCGGATGCAACTGCCTGAAGAGCTGCGCGTTGAAGTAACACCCAAGAACATTCTGATGATTGGCCCGACCGGTGTCGGTAAAACCGAAATCGCCCGTCGCCTGGCCAAACTCGCCAATGCGCCATTCATCAAGGTTGAAGCGACCAAGTTCACCGAGGTCGGCTATGTCGGCCGTGACGTCGAGTCGATCATTCGTGACCTCGCCGATGCAGCGATCAAGTTGCTGCGCGAACAGGAAATGACCAAGGTTCGCCATCGCGCCGAAGATGCCGCCGAAGAGCGCATCCTCGATGCACTGCTGCCACCGGCACGCATGGGCTTCAGCAACGAAGACTCCGCGCCGGCCCAGGATTCCAACACCCGCCAACTGTTCCGCAAGCGCCTGCGCGAAGGTCAGCTGGATGACAAGGAGATTGAAATCGAAGTCGCCGAAGTGTCCGGCGTCGATATCTCCGCGCCACCGGGCATGGAAGAAATGACCAACCAGTTGCAAAGCCTGTTCGCCAACATGGGCAAGGGCGCGCGCAAGAGCCGCAAGCTCAAGGTCAAGGAAGCGCTGAGACTGGTGCGCGACGAAGAAGCCAGCCGCCTGGTCAATGATGAAGAACTCAAGGCCAAGGCGCTGGAAGCGGTCGAACAGCATGGCATCGTGTTCATCGACGAAATCGACAAAGTCGCCAAGCGCGGCAATACCGGCGGCGTCGACGTGTCCCGCGAAGGCGTACAGCGCGACCTGCTACCGCTGATCGAAGGCTGCACGGTCAACACCAAACTGGGCATGGTCAAGACCGACCACATCCTGTTCATCGCTTCCGGTGCGTTCCACCTGAGCAAGCCAAGCGATCTGGTGCCCGAACTGCAAGGCCGCCTGCCGATCCGCGTCGAACTCAAGGCCCTCACACCGGAAGACTTCGAGCGCATCCTCAGCGAGCCGCATGCCTCGCTCACCGAGCAGTATTGCGCCCTGCTGAAAACCGAAGGCGTGACGATCGAGTTCCAGCCGGACGGCATCAAACGCGTGGCGGAGATCGCCTGGCAGGTCAACGAGAAGACCGAGAACATCGGTGCCCGTCGCCTGCACACCCTGCTTGAGCGTCTGCTCGAAGAGGTGTCGTTCAGCGCCAGCGATCTGGCCAGCACCCACAGCGAAGAGCCGATCCGCATCGACGCTGACTACGTCAACAGCCACCTCGGCGAATTGGCGCAGAACGAAGACCTGTCCCGTTATATCCTGTAGGTCATGCGCCTCCCGTAGGAGCACGGCTTGCCGGCGATGGCGCCGTTGAAATCGCCATCGCCGGCAAGCCGTGCTCCTACAGGGATCAGGCCAACGCTCCCTACAGACGGACGACAGGTCATGACCAAACTCCCCACCGCCATCAAACTGCACAAAGCCTCGAAAACCCTGGAGCTGCAATACGCGCCCGATGAGGTCTATCACCTGAGCGCAGAATTCTTGCGCGTGCACTCTCCTTCCGCCGAGGTCCAGGGCCACGGCAAACCCATCCTTCAATTTGGCAAGATCGGCGTAGGCCTGACCAAGGTAGAACCGGCCGGTCAGTACGCACTGAAATTGACCTTCGATGACGGCCACGACAGCGGTCTGTTCACCTGGGAATATCTCTATCAGTTGGCGCGACGATATGACGCACTCTGGGACGATTATCTTGCCGAGCTCAAAGCCGCCGGAAAGACCCGCGATCCAAACGAGTCTGTCGTCAAGCTGATGCTCTAGCTCAAGGCCCGCGCTCTTTAGAGGGCATTTTCTAATTTCATCTGTTTGAATGCTGGGCTGCGGTGCCGAGGATCGGCCTGCTTGCGAAAAAAATTAAACTCGGGTAACCAATGGATCTGGCAAGTTCTGTGCAGCGCGCCTCCTGAATGAAAAAGTCAGCGATGTACAACTAACGGTCACCCGAGCGTGTACCCGGCATTTGCTGTGTGACTACACAGCAGGACTCAGGTACTCGCCTCAGGACAATGGAGCGTCGTAGATGAGTAACAAGAATAACGATGACCTGAAACTTCAAGCCTCGGAAAATACCCTGGGGCTTAATCCGGTCATCGGCTTGCGTCGAAAGGATCTGCTTACCTCTGCCCGCATGGTGCTGACCCAGGCCATCAAACAACCCATCCACAGCGTCAAGCATGTCGCGCATTTTGGCATTGAGCTCAAGAACGTGATGCTCGGTAGATCCGAGCTGCAACCGGAAAACGATGACCGTCGTTTCAACGATCCGGCGTGGAGTCAGAACCCGCTCTACAGGCGTTATCTGCAAACCTACCTGGCGTGGCGCAAGGAACTCCACGACTGGATTGGTGAAAGCAATCTGTCCGCCCAGGACATCAGCCGCGCACACTTCGTGATCAACCTGATGACCGAGGCCATGGCCCCGACCAACAGCGCGGCCAACCCTGCTGCCGTCAAACGCTTCTTCGAAACCGGCGGCAAAAGCCTGCTCGACGGCCTCTCGCACCTGGCCAAGGATCTGGTGCACAACGGCGGCATGCCGAGCCAGGTCAACATGGGCGCCTTCGAAGTCGGCAAGAGCCTGGGCACCACCGAAGGCGCGGTGGTTTTCCGCAACGATGTGCTGGAGCTGATCCAGTACCGGCCAATCACTGAACAAGTGCACGAACGCCCACTGCTGGTCGTTCCACCACAGATCAACAAGTTCTACGTCTTCGACCTGAGCCCGGACAAAAGCCTCGCGCGCTTCTGCCTGCGCAACAATGTGCAGACCTTCATCGTCAGCTGGCGCAACCCGACCAAGGCCCAACGTGAATGGGGTTTGTCGACCTACATCGAAGCGCTCAAGGAAGCGGTCGATGTGGTCACCGCGATCACCGGCAGCAAAGACGTGAACATGCTCGGCGCCTGCTCCGGCGGCATCACCTGCACCGCGCTGCTGGGCCACTACGCGGCGATCGGCGAGAAGAAGGTCAACGCCCTGACGCTGCTGGTCAGCGTGCTCGACACCACCCTTGATTCCCAGGTCGCGCTGTTCGTCGACGAACAAACCCTGGAAGCCGCCAAGCGTCATTCCTATCAGGCCGGTGTGCTTGAAGGTCGCGACATGGCCAAGGTCTTCGCCTGGATGCGCCCCAACGACCTGATCTGGAACTACTGGGTCAACAACTACCTGCTGGGCAACGAGCCGCCGGTCTTCGACATTCTGTTCTGGAACAACGACACCACCCGCCTACCGGCGGCGTTCCACGGCGACCTGATCGAACTGTTCAAAAACAACCCACTGATCCGTCCTGATGCACTGGAAGTGTGCGGTACGCCCATCGACCTCAAGCAGGTCACGGCAGACGTCTACTCCCTGGCGGGCACCAACGACCACATCACACCGTGGAAGTCGTGCTACAAATCGGCGCAGCTGTTCGGTGGCAAAGTCGAATTCGTGTTGTCCAGCAGCGGCCATATCCAGAGCATTCTGAACCCGCCGGGCAACCCGAAATCCCGTTACATGACCAGCACCGAGATGCCGGTCCATGCCAACGACTGGATGGAAAACTCAACCAAGCACACTGACTCCTGGTGGCTGCACTGGCAGGCCTGGCAGGCCGAGCGTTCGGGCAAGCTGAAAAAAGCCCCGACCGTACTCGGCAACAAGACCTATGCGGCAGGTGAGGCATCACCGGGGACTTATGTGCATGAACGTTAACTGACCACAAACCTGCAGAAGCCGAGCCTGCTCGCGATGGCGACCTCAAGGACGCCATCGCCGGCAAGCCGTGCTCCTACAGGGATAACGATCCACCCACAGGGCTTGAAGCATGCCGCAACCGTTCATATTTCGTACTGTCGACCTGGATGGTCAAACCATCCGCACCGCGGTACGCCCCGGCAAGCCTCACTTGACGCCCTTGCTGATTTTCAACGGCATCGGCGCCAACCTTGAGCTGGTGTTTCCGTTCGTCCAGGCGCTCGACCCGGACCTGGAAGTGATCGCCTTCGATGTCCCCGGTGTCGGCGGTTCATCGACGCCTACCCACCCTTACCGCTTTCCCGGGCTGGCCAAGCTGACCGCTCGGATGCTCGACTACCTCGATTACGGGCAAGTCAACGTGGTCGGTGTTTCGTGGGGCGGGGCACTCGCCCAACAGTTCGCATTCGACTACCCCGAGCGCTGCAAGAAACTGGTGTTGGCAGCGACGGCAGCGGGCATGGTGATGGTGCCGGGCAAACCGAAAGTGCTGTGGATGATGGCCAGCCCAAGACGCTATATCCAGCCATCCCACGTGATTCGCATTGCGCCGCTGATTTATGGTGGTTCGTTCCGTCGTGATCCGAACCTCGCGGCGGAGCACGCCAGCAAAGTGCGTTCGGCGGGCAAGCTTGGCTACTACTGGCAGCTGTTCGCGGGCCTGGGCTGGACCAGTATTCACTGGCTGCACAAAATCAATCAGCCGACCCTGGTGCTGGCCGGTGACGATGACCCGCTCATTCCGCTGATCAATATGCGGGTACTCGCCTGGCGTATTCCCAATGCCCAGCTACACATAATCGACGACGGCCATTTATTCCTGATCACTCGGGCTGAAGCCGTCGCTCCGATCATCATGAAATTTCTCCAGGAAGAACGCCAACGGGCGGTGATGCATCCGCACCCGGGATCGTTCGGCGGCACATAACGTACTGCGTATGTCGACAGGCGTGTCGAAAGCCGCAAGGGAGGTCCGAAGCGACTATGGTGTCTATTCGGAATTGATGTACTTGTTGATGGCTTGACGAAGGAGTGTTGACTCATGCGAGACAAAAAAGCGCCGGGCGCCTTTCCTCCACCCGCCGCATTCATCAATGCCCAGAGTGCGATCACCGGTCTGCGCGGCCGGGATCTGTTCTCGACTCTGCGCAGTGTCGCCGCTCACGGCTTGCGTCACCCTGTACAGAGTGCCAAACACGCACTGGCGTTGGGTGGCCAGCTGGGCCGGGTACTACTGGGCGAGACCCTGCATCAGCCCAACCCTTCGGACAGCCGCTTCGCCGACCCGAGCTGGGCCCTCAATCCGTTTTACCGACGCGGCCTTCAGACTTACCTGAGCTGGCAGAAGCAGATCAAAAAATGGATCGATGAAAGCGGCATGCCCGCCGATGACCGAGCACGCGCGCACTTTGCCTTTACCCTGCTCAACGACGCCGTCTCGCCGTCCAACACCTTGCTTAACCCGCTGGCGGTCAAGGAGCTGTTCAACTCAGGCGGCCACAGTCTGGTGCGCGGCCTCAGCCATCTGTTCGACGACCTGATGCACAACAATGGCCTGCCCAGCCAGGTGACCAAGCACGCCTTCGAAGTCGGCAAAACGGTAGCCACCACCACCGGTGCCGTGGTGTTTCGCAATGAACTGCTGGAGTTGATGCAGTACAAGCCGATGAGCGAAAAGCAGTACGCAAGGCCGCTGCTGGTGGTACCGCCGCAGATCAACAAGTACTACATTTTCGACTTGAGCCCGCACAACAGCTTCGTCCAGTTCGCGCTGAAAAACGGCCTGCAGGTGTTCATGGTCAGCTGGCGCAACCCGGATGTCCGTCATCGCGAATGGGGTTTGTCGAGTTACGTCGAGGCCGTGGAAGAAGCACTGAACGTCTGCCGGGCGATCAGCGGCAGCCGCGAGGTCAACCTGATGGGCGCCTGCGCCGGCGGCCTGACCATCGCCGCCCTGCAAGGACATCTGCAAGCCAAGAGGCAGCTGCGTCGGGTCTCGAGCGCGACCTATCTGGTGAGCCTGCTCGACAGTGAACTGGAAAGCCCGGCGACCCTGTTTGCCGACGAACAAACCCTCGAGGCGGCCAAGCGACGCTCCTACCAGAAAGGTGTACTCGAAGGTCGCGACATGGCCAAGGTATTCGCCTGGATGCGCCCCAACGACCTGATCTGGAACTACTGGGTCAACAACTACCTGCTGGGCAAAGAGCCGCCAGCCTTCGACATTCTCTACTGGAACAACGACAACACTCGCCTGCCGGCCGCTTTTCATGGCGACCTGCTGGACTTCTTCAAGCACAACCCGCTGACCCATCCTGGCGGACTGGAGGTCTGCGGCACGCCGATCGACTTGCAGAAGGTCAACGTCGACAGCTTCAGCGTCGCCGGGATCAACGACCACATCACACCTTGGGATGCGGTGTACCGCTCGACACTGCTGCTGGGCGGTGAGCGGCGCTTCGTGCTGTCCAACAGCGGCCACGTGCAGAGCATTCTCAACCCACCGAGCAACCCCAAGGCCAACTACGTCGAGAGCCCGAAACTGAGCAGCGATCCACGGGCCTGGTACTACGACGCCAAACACGTCGACGGCAGTTGGTGGAACCAGTGGCTGAGCTGGATTCAGGAACGTTCCGGCACTCAGCGCGAAACGCTGATGGCCCTTGGCAACCAGAACTATCCACCGATGGAGGCGGCGCCAGGCACCTACGTGCGCGTACGCTGAACTCTCCCCGCGCCACGGCCTGAAGTGTCGGCCGTGGCCTGACGAATCACTAAGAAGACTGGATGAAAACCCGCGACCGGATTCTTGAATGTGCCCTGCTGCTGTTCAACCAAAAGGGCGAGCCAAATGTCTCTACCATGGAAGTTGCCAATGAGCTGGGGATCAGCCCCGGCAACCTCTACTACCACTTTCACGGCAAGGAGCCGCTGATTCTCGGGTTGTTCGAGCGCTTCCAGAGCGAATTGACGCCCTTGCTCGATCCGCCGTCGGACGTGCAACTGGCACCGGAGGATTACTGGCTGTTCCTGCACCTGATCGTCGAACGCCTGGCGCACTACCGCTTCCTGTTCCAGGACCTGTCGAACCTGGCCGGGCGCTTGCCGAAACTGGCCAAGGGCATTCGTAATCTGCTCAATGCCCTCAAGCGCACACTGGCCTCGTTACTGGCGCAGCTGAAGGCTCAGGGGCAATTGGTCAGCGATACCCAGGCACTGGGGCAACTGGTGGAACAGATCACCATGACCTTGCTGTTTTCCCTGGACTATCAACGGATTCTCGATCGCGAAGGCGAAGTACGCGTGGTGGTCTACCAGATCATGATGCTGGTGGCGCCGCACCTGCCGCCGTCGGCGAAACTCGCAACCGAGCAGTTGGCGTTGCAGTATCTGGAAGAGCACGACTAGCACAGCCTCCATGCGACGAAAATCCAGTGTGGGAGCGGGCTTGCTCGCGAAAGCGATCTGACATTCAACTTTGATGCTGAATGTTATGACCCCTTCGCGAGCAAGCCCGCTCCCACATTGGTTCTTTAGTGTTTTCGAGAATGCATTCAGCACAAACAAAAACGCCCGACCTTCGCAGGCCGGGCGTTTTTGCGTGCCCTGGGTTAATCAGGACTGACTGGTTGGCGCCGATGGGGTTGGCGCTACAGTCGGGGTCACAGCAGGGGTTGGCGCCGCGGCGGAGTTCGCCGGGCTGACCGGTGCTGCCGGTTTGGCGGCGGCCACTGCCGGTTTCGCTGCGGCCACTTTCGGGGCTGCAGGCTTTTTGGCTACTGGCTTCTTCGCAGCAGCAGGCTTGACGGCGGCTTTGGCAACTGCCGGTTTGGCTGCTGGCTTGGCCGCTGCAGGTTTGGCTGCCGCGGTTTTAGCTGCCGGCTTGGCTGGCGCTTTAGCCGCTGGTTTGGCAGCCGTTTTTGCGGCAGCTTTGACCAGGGGTTTGGCGGCAGTTTTAGCGGCCGGTTTGGCTGCTGCCGTTTTAGCGGCAACAGGCGCAACCTTGGCACCGGTGAGTTTTTCGATTTGCTTGGTCAGGGTATCGACCTTACTGTGCAGCGCTTTGACTTCATTGCGGCTTGGCACGCCAAGACGCGAAATCGCACTGTTCAGACGCTTGTCGAAAGCCCCTTCCAGTTCATCCCACTTGCCCAGCGCGCGATCTTTGACACCACTGATACGCGACTTGGCCGATTGAGCGGAGTCTTTGGCAGCGTCGACAGTTTTGCCGACAGCGCTCTTGGTGAGCTTCTCGGCTTTCTCGCCATCTTTGACCAATGACTCGAAGAGTTTGCTGCCGTCAGTGTCGATCTTCGAGTACACGCCTAAACCAGCAAGCCAGATTTTGCGGGAGTAGTCTTCGACTTTCCCAATCCACGAGCTGCCTTCTTTCTCGGTGTTCTTTTTACCAGCCATCCCGTTCTCCTTAATGTTTACGCGCGACGCGTTCGAGCAATGCCGTCAGCTCATCGAGCTTAGCAGAGAGTGTCTCAACGTCATGTTTAGACGGAATGCCGATACGATTCAAGGCACTTGCGACACGCGTGTCGAAAGCCTTCTCGACTTTGTCGAGCTGAACTTCGACTTTGCCTTTGAAGGTACTGACTTCACTCTTGGCTTCATCAATCTCGGCGTTGGCCGCTTCAAGCTTCTCGGCAACGACTTTTTTGCCTTTCTTTTCAACAGTTTGACCAGCCTTGATCAACTCCTGAAAGTACTCGCTGCCTTCCTGACCGACCTTGGTGTAGGCACCCAGGCCTGCCAGCCAGATCTTGCGGGCATAGGATTTCACTTCGTTCAACGCAGTCGGCTGAACGTCAGTTTTTTTCTTCAAAGTAACTTTGGCCATGGTGCACCTCACGCGCAGAAGGTTTGAGGAACTGCCCGTCAAGCGTCGGGCTCAGGCACAACGTAGTGAGAAAAATTAGAAACGGCACCCTAACAACTGACATAAACCTTCGGGCGAACCACAGGCAAATGTGGGAAGGGCCGGGCGACGTTCGCTTGCTCGCGAATGCGGTGTGTCATTCAACATTGATATCGACTGACCTGGCGCTTTCGCGAGCAAGCCCGCTCCCACATTTAATCTCATTCCACGCAAAGACCCGGTCAGACCAGTGCTTTATCGAGGGCTCTTTCGATTTCCGACTTGATGGTGCCGCTCATGGCTGACATCAACAGGCCGAGTTCGACATCGACCCTGATCGAGGTGTCGCCCACATACACGGCGCCTTTTACCCCGGAACGCTTGAGGTTCAGGGTGTCGCCCGACCACTGAGGTTCCAGGCCATATTGCGTCGCCAGTTTTTCCGCCAGTTTGTCAGCCTTCTCGCGGGCTGCTTCCTTACCCAGGCCGTGGGTACGCTCAACACTAATATGGGCCACTGAATGACTCCTGCTTTATCGGGACTTGCCTCACGCATTCTGACCCCTGCTGCGTCAAAACGTCCGGGCGGTTGCCTATCTTACCTTCAGCCTTGCCAAGACAAAGCATGCCTTGGGGATTAGAATGTCGCGCATTCTCTTTTGGTGACAGCGATATGACTGATCAGCGCAAAGGCAGCGATGCCGAACCCACCACTCACTTCGGCTTCAAAAACGTTCCGGAAAGCCAGAAAGCGGAAAAAGTCGCTGAGGTTTTCCACTCGGTAGCCGCCAAATACGACCTGATGAACGACCTCCTGTCGGGCGGCATGCATCGTTTGTGGAAGCGTTTCGCGATCGAACTGTCGGGCGTTCGCACCGGCAACCGCGTGCTGGACATCGCCGGTGGCACCGGCGACCTGACCAGAAAGTTCTCGCACCTTGTCGGTCCGACCGGCCAGGTCGTGCTCGCCGACATCAACGAATCCATGCTCAAGGTCGGTCGTGACCGCCTGCTGGATCTGGGTGTGGCCGGCAACGTCGAATTCGTTCAGGCCGACGCTGAAAAGCTGCCGTTCCCGGACAACCACTTCGACTGCGTGACCATCGCGTTCGGCCTGCGCAACGTCACCCACAAGGAAGACGCCCTGCGCTCCATGCTGCGGGTGCTCAAACCGGGCGGGCGCTTGCTGGTGCTGGAATTCTCCAAACCGACCAACGCGCTGATGTCCAAGGCCTACGACGCCTACTCGTTCGCCTTCATGCCGTTGATGGGCAAGCTGATCACCAATGACTCGGAAAGCTATCGCTACCTGGCCGAATCGATCCGCATGCACCCGAATCAGGAAACCCTGAAGTCGATGATGGTTGAAGCCGGTTTCGACCGCGTGACCTACCACAACATGACCGCAGGCATCGTCGCCCTGCACCGCGGCATCAAACCCTGATGTTGCTCGCCGGCCTGCTCGCCAGCGTCGAACTCGGCCTCAACCGGGTGTTGCGGCTCGACAGCACGGCGCTGCCGCGTCTGGCGCATTTGAGCGGCAAGGTGATTGCCGTCGATTGCCGCAGCCCGGCGTTGCAGATGTTCATTGTGCCCAGCAACGAAGGCCTGATGCTGGCAGCACACTGGGCCGCGGACGCCGACTGCACCTTGCGCGCACCGGCGGCAAGCCTGCTCAAGCTGGCCCTGAGCAAGGACAAGACGGCGGTCCTGCATGCTCCTGAAGTTGAACTCGACGGCGACAGCGGCGTGCTGCTGGAACTCGCGGCAGTCCTTCAGGACCTGGAGCTGGACTGGGAATACGAACTCTCGCGCTGGCTCGGCCCGGTCGCCACGCAACTGCTGGGCGGTCACTTGCGCAGCCGCGCACGCTGGTATCAGCAAGGTTTCGCCAGCCTGAACCAGAATCTTGCAGACTACCTCGCCGAAGAATCGCGCGCCCTCGTCGGCCAGCGCGAAGCCGAAGCGCGGTTTAGTGAACTGGACCAGATCAAACTTGATCTGGAACGTCTTGAGGCGCGCTTCGAGCGTCTTTCCCGATCCCTTGATTCAAGCGATAACGCATGAAGCTGCTTGCCGTCCGCCGTTTGTTGCGCATCCAGCGCGTCGTGATCCGCTACCGCCTCGATGACCTGCTGTTCGCCCTGCCACTGCCGTGGTTCCTGCTGGGGCTGCGTTATGCGCTGCCATGGCGCTGGTTTCCGCGTAAAACCCTGGACCTGAGCCGGGGCGCGCGCCTGCGGCTGGCCTTGCAGGACCTGGGGCCGATTTTCATCAAGTTCGGACAGATTCTTTCGACCCGCCGCGACCTGCTGCCCGAAGACATCGCCGATGAGCTGATGCTGTTGCAGGACCGCGTGCCGCCGTTTGACTCGCAGGTAGCGGTCAAGCTGATCGAAGAACAGCTGGGCAAAAAAATCAGCGATGTGTTCAGCCGATTCGACATCGAGCCACTGGCTTCGGCTTCGGTGGCGCAAGTTCATGCGGCGCAGTTGAAGAGCGGCGAAGAAGTGGTGGTCAAGGTCATACGCCCGGGCCTCAAACCGGTGATCGCACAAGACCTGGCCTGGCTGTTCATCCTCGCCCGCGCAGCGGAAAAACTCTCCGCCGACGCCCGCCTGCTGCACCCGGTGGAGGTGGTCAGCGACTACGAAAAAACCATCTTCGACGAACTCGACCTGTTGCGCGAAGCGGCTAATGCCAGCCAACTGAGGCGCAACTTCGACGGCTCGCCGTTGTTGTACGTGCCGCAAGTCTACTGGGACTGGTGCCGACCAAAAGTGTTGGTGATGGAGCGCATCTACGGGATTCAGGTCACGGACCTGGCGACCCTCGCCGACCAGCGCACCGACATGAAAATGCTCGCCGAACGTGGCGTGGAGATCTTCTTCACCCAGGTGTTCCGCGACAGCTTCTTCCACGCCGACATGCACCCCGGCAACATCTTCGTCAGCACCGTGCAGCCGTGGAGCCCGCAGTACATTGCGATCGACTGCGGGATCGTCGGCAGCCTGACGCCTGAAGACCAGGACTATCTGGCACGCAACCTGTTCGCCTTCTTCAAGCGCGACTATCGCCGGGTCGCCCAACTGCACATCGATTCGGGCTGGGTGCCGGCGGAAACCAAACTCAACGAATTCGAAGCGGCAATCCGTACGGTCTGCGAGCCGATTTTCGAAAAACCGCTAAAGGATATTTCCTTCGGCCAGGTGCTGATGCGCCTGTTCCAGACGGCGCGACGCTTCAACATGGAAGTGCAGCCACAACTGGTTCTTTTGCAGAAAACCCTGCTCAACATCGAAGGCCTGGGCCGTCAGCTGTACCCGGAACTGGACCTGTGGAACACCGCCCAACCGTTCCTCGAACGCTGGATGCGCGAACGCGTCAGCCCGAAAACCTTGCTTGGCAATCTGCACAACCAGGTCGAACAACTGCCGCACCTGGCCAACATGACCCGCGACCTGCTCGATCGCCTGTCGCAGCCACACGCCATAAACCCGCCACCGGCCTGGCATCGTCGTTCGGATGACTGGTTCCTGCGCCTGCTTGGCACCGCGCATCTGGCGGGCGGTGCGATCCTGCTGGCCGGCGGCCCTCTGGACGGACTGGGCCATTGGCCCGGCGCAATCATGGTAGCCGTGGGCTTGTATCTGATCGTTCGACGATAGCCAGCCGCGCTGCACGCTGGCACACTGTTCCAACGCCAGGGTTCCACTACTGAAGTGTCGAGCCCGCTGTCGGAGTCGAAGATGAAAGATTGGCTGGACGAGATCAAATGGGACAGCGACGGCCTGGTGCCGGCGATCGCCCAGGACCATAAAACCGGGCGCGTGCTGATGATGGCCTGGATGAACCGCGAAGCGCTGGAACTGACCGCCGCCGAGAACCGCGCCATCTACTGGTCACGTTCGCGTGGCAAGCTGTGGCGCAAGGGCGAAGAGTCCGGGCATGTGCAAACACTGCATGAGATGCGCCTGGACTGTGACGCCGACGTGATCATTCTGATGGTCGAGCAGATCGGCGACATCGCCTGTCACACCGGCCGCCAAAGCTGCTTCTACCGCGTCTATGAAAACGGCGACTGGAAAACCGTCGACCCGGTGCTCAAGGACCCGCACGCCATCTATTCGGACCACAAACATGACTGACACCCTGACCCGTCTGGCCCAAGTGCTGGAAGAGCGTAAAGGCGCTGCCGCCGACAGCTCCTATGTCGCCAGCCTTTACCACAAGGGCTTGAACAAGATTCTGGAAAAAGTCGGCGAAGAATCGGTCGAGACGATCATTGCCGCCAAAGACGCCGCCATCAGCGGAGATTGCAGTGATGTAATCTACGAAACCGCTGATCTGTGGTTCCATAGTATGGTCATGCTCGCCCAACTGGGGCAGCATCCGCAGGCTGTCCTCGATGAGCTGGACCGCCGCTTCGGCCTGTCCGGTCACGTCGAGAAAGCCTCGCGCCCGTCCGCCTGAATAACTATTAGAGAGGAGCAGCAACATGGGCATTTTTGACTGGAAACACTGGATCGTCATCCTGATTGTCGTCGTACTGGTATTCGGCACCAAAAAACTGAAAAACCTCGGCACCGATGTCGGCGAAACGATCAAGGGCTTTCGCAAAGCCATGAACGACGAAGAGAAGCCTGCCGAACCCGTCGTGCCGCCGACCACTGCACAGCCAACAGCGCCGGTGCAGCCACAGGCCTCGACCCTGAAAGAGCCGCACACCATCGACGTGCAGGCCCATAAAGTCGAAGAGCCGACCCGCAAAGACTCGTGAGCACAGACTAATGTTCGGTATCAGCTTCTCTGAACTGCTGCTTGTCGGCCTCGTTGCCCTGCTGGTGCTGGGCCCCGAGCGTCTGCCGGGCGCTGCGCGCACCGCCGGCCTGTGGATCGGACGCCTGAAGCGCAGCTTTAACGCGATCAAACAGGAAGTTGAACGTGAAATCGGTGCCGACGAGATTCGCCGGCAACTGCACAACGAGCACATTCTGTCGCTGGAACAAGAGGCCCGCAAAATCCTCAATCCAGCCCAGCAGCCGACGCCAGTCGAGACGGTAGCCGAGCAGACGGTTCAGGCGCCTGCGCCTGCTGCCGAAACTGCAGCTGTCGCAACACCGGTCGAGCCGCCTCCAGCGGTCGTTGCCGCACCACCGACAGCCCCTGTTACTCCTGCGGCGGCAACCACTGCGCCGGCTCCCCACGACCCAACACTGCCGCCGCGAGCCCCATGAGCGATATTCCGGAATCCGACCAGCACATGCCGCTGGTTTCGCACCTCACCGAGTTGCGCACTCGCCTGCTGCGCTGCGTCGCGGCGATTTTCCTGATCTTCGCCGGGTTGTTCGCCTTCACCCAGCAGATCTACACCTTCGTCTCGATACCGCTACGCCAGTATTTGCCGGCCGGCGCGACGATGATCGCCACCGACGTGTCCTCGCCATTCCTGACGCCGTTGAAGCTGACCATGATGGTCTCGCTGTTCCTGGCGATCCCGGTGATCCTGCATCAGATCTGGGGTTTCATCGCGCCGGGCCTGTACAAGCATGAAAAGCGTATCGCGGTGCCGCTGCTGGTCTCCAGCATCCTGTTGTTCTACACCGGCATGGCGTTCGCCTACTTCCTGGTGTTCCCGCTGATCTTCAAGTTCTTCGCCTCGGCCACTCCGGCGGGTGTAGAAATGATGACCGACATCACCAGTTACCTGGATTTCGTCATGACGCTGTTCTTCGCCTTCGGCGTGGCGTTCGAGATCCCGGTGGCCGTGGTGCTGCTGGTGTGGATCGGCGTGGTCGACGTCAAATACCTGAAGAAGATCCGCCCGTACGTGGTCATCGGCTGCTTCGTGGTCGGTATGATCCTGACCCCGCCGGACATCTTCTCGCAGACCCTGCTGGCCGTGCCGATGTGGCTGTTGTTCGAGATCGGCATAGTGTTTGGCAGCCTGGTCAGCAAACGCGAAAAACCGGCGGATGACCAGCCGGCAGACGATCACAACGACCAGCCGCCAGCGACTCAACCGTGAACCTGCTGCTCCTCGAAGAGGCCGATTTCATTGCGGCCGACCGGGTGATCCTGCGTGATCGTCGACTCACTCACATGCAGGAAGTCCACCGCTGTGAAGTCGGCGACAGCCTGCGGGTCGGGCGGATTGGCGGCTTGATGGGCTCAGCCGAAGTGCTGCGCCTGGAAGCCACCGAAGCCGAACTGCGTGTCATCCTCGACCAACCGCCACCGGCCAAGCTGCCGCTGACCCTGCTGCTGGCCCTGCCACGGCCGAAGATGCTGCGCAGAGTGTTCCAGACGGTCGCCGCCATGGGTGTGCCGCGAATCGTGCTGGTGAACAGCTATCGGGTCGAGAAGAGCTTCTGGCAGACGCCGTTCCTCGAACCCGAGGCCATCCGTGAGCAACTGATCCTCGGTCTCGAACAGGCTCGCGACAGCGTGTTGCCCGAGATCGTTATCGAGAAACGCTTCAAGCCCTTCGTCGAAGATCGCCTCCCGGCCATCGCCGACGGCACCCTTGGGCTGATCGGCCACCCCGGCCAGTACCCGCCCTGCCCCCGCGGGCTGGACGAACCGGTAACCCTGGCGATCGGCCCGGAAGGCGGCTGGATCCCCTACGAAGTCGACCTGCTGAGCAAGGCCGGCCTGCAACCGGTACAGCTCGGCGACCGCATCCTGCGGGTCGAAACCGCCGTCACGGCCCTGCTTTCGCGCCTTTTCTAACACAGCCCTGTGGCGAGGGAGCTTGCTCCCGCTTGGGCGCGAAGCGGCCATCGCTTTTTTCGAGCAAGAACGCATCCACCGACTTTACGACTGCTTTGCAGCCGAACGGGAGCAAGCTCCCTCGCCACAAGTGACTGCCGCCCCAGACATTGCGGCGGCCTACAGATCTCCATCTTCCGGCCGATAGTCTCTCTATAAATCCAATTAACGTGGTCGTAGGGAGTCCGCAGCATGTACCGATGGTTAGCCGAACACCTGGGAAATGTGAGCGTCAATCGCAAGCTTGGCATCGGCTTTGGCCTGGTGTTGCTCCTGACCCTGCTGATCACTGTGGATGGCTGGACGGGCATGAGCGGCATCATCAGTCGCGGCGACAAGCTCGGGTATATTTCCAGCCTCAATGAGCTGACCAAAGACCTGCGTATTGCTCGCCTGGACTATGAAATGCGTCGCGGTGAACAAGGCCCCGCCGCTGTCAGCGAGTTGCTGGACAAGCTCGACTCAGGCCTGCAAGGCGCTCTCAAGATGATCGAGCAGCCAGCCGATGTGGCGATGCTCAATCAGCAGATTGAAGCCGTCAGCAAGTACAAGCACGCCTTTGCCGACATGACCCAGGCTACCGCCAACCGCGAAGCGGCCCGTGCCAAACTCGGTGCCAGCGCCGACAATGCCGTAGCCCACGTGGCAGAAGTCGAAAAAGCCCTGCTGCAAGGTGACAGCGTCGCCCAGTTCAATAGCGTCATCGAGCTGAGCAAATTGATCCAGCAGGCACGCTTCCAGGTGCGCGGCTACACCTACAGCGGCAAGGTCGAGGCTGAGCAACCGGCGCTGGACGCCATCGACAACGCCTTGAAGTACCTCAAGACCCTGCCGGAAAAACTCCCGGAACAGCACACCGCCAACCTGCAACAAGCCACCGACATGTTGATCGCCTACCGCGCTGCCGTCAGCCAATACCGCGATTCCCAGGTGGCCAGCGCCACCGCCCTCAAGGACATGGCCGAGCAAGGCGACCTGCTGTTCGAGCTGAGCAAGAAACTCACCACCGCCCAAACCGTCGTGCGTGATAGCGATGCCACCGCAGCCAAAAACACCTTGCTGCTGGTGACCGCGCTGGCACTGGCATTCGGTCTGCTCGCTGCCTGGGCCATCACCCGGCAGATCATCATCCCGTTGAACCAGACTCTTAAAGTTGCTGAACGGGTGGCTGCCGGCGACTTGACTCACAATCTCGTCTCCCAGCGTCGCGACGAACTCGGCCAGCTGCAACGCGCGATGCAGAGCATGACCGTCGGCCTGCGCGAACTGATCGGCGGCATCAGCGAAGGCGTGACACAGATCGCCAGCGCCGCCGAAGAACTTTCAGCCGTGACCGAGCAGACCAGCGCCGGGGTCAACAACCAGAAGATTGAAACCGACCAGGTGGCCACCGCCATGAACGAAATGGCCGCCACCGTACAGGAAGTCGCACGCAACGCCGAGGAAGCATCGGAAGCCGCCGTCGCCGCTGACCAGCAGGCCCGCGAAGGCGACAAGGTGGTCGGCGAAGCCATCGCCCAGATCGAACGCCTGGCCACCGAAGTCGGCAACTCCACTGAAGCCATGGGGCATCTCAAGCGTGAGAGCGACAAGATCGGCAGCGTGCTGGATGTGATCAAGTCCGTGGCCCAACAAACCAACCTGCTGGCCCTCAACGCGGCCATCGAGGCTGCACGGGCCGGTGAGGCCGGACGTGGTTTTGCCGTGGTTGCCGACGAAGTGCGCAGCCTGGCGCAACGCACCCAGAAGTCCACCGAAGAGATCGAAGAGCTGATTGTCGGCCTGCAAAGCGGTACTCAACAGGTCGCCAGCATCATGGACAACAGCCGCAGCCTGACCGACAGCAGTGTTGAACTGACCCGCCGCGCTGGCGGTTCGCTGTCCAACATCACTCGCACTGTCTCGGCAATTCAGGCGATGAACCAGCAGATCGCCGCAGCCGCCGAACAACAGAGCGCCGTGGCCGAGGAAATCAACCGCAGCGTGCTGAACGTGCGCGACGTTTCCGACCAGACCTCGGCCGCCAGCGAAGAGACCGCGGCCTCCAGCGTCGAGCTGGCGCGGTTGGGCACCCATTTGCAGATGCTGGTGGGCAAGTTCAGGGTTTGAGGCGATGCAGATACCTCGGTTCGCTTTGGACCGAGGTGATGCTTTCGCGAGCAAGCCCGCTCCCACACTGGATCTCGGTCAAACACAAAAAGTGCTTTCGCCGAAAATCTAATGTGGGAGCGGGCTTGCTCGCGAAAGCGATTCGACAGGCGACGAGGTTACAGAACCTGCCGCAAAAACGCCTGCGCTCGCGGGTCCTTCGGCGCATCGAAGAACTCGGCCGGCGAGGCGTCTTCGAGCAATTTGCCATGATCGAAGAACAGCACCCGATCCGCGACTTCCCGCGCAAAGCCCATTTCGTGGGTCACGCAGACCATGGTCATGCCTTCCACGGCCAGGGTCTTCATCACGTCCAGCACTTCGCCGACCATTTCCGGGTCCAGCGCCGACGTCGGCTCATCGAACAACATCACCTTAGGCTCCATGGCCAGCGCCCGGGCAATCGCTACGCGCTGTTGCTGACCGCCAGAGAGGCGTGACGGAAACTCGTGGGCCTTCTGCGCGATGCCAACTTTTTCCAGCAGTGCCAGAGCCTTGGCCTCGCGCTCCTGCTTGCCGCGCTTGCGCACGACTTTCTGCGCCAGGCAGAGGTTTTCCAGCACGGTCATGTGCGGGAACAGGTTGAAGTGCTGGAACACCATCCCGACTTCACGGCGGTAAGCGTTGACGTCGGTTTTCGGGTCGGCCAGTTGCAAACCGTCGATGCTCACCGAGCCTGAGTCGAACGCTTCCAGGCCATTCAGGCAGCGCAGAAAGGTCGACTTGCCGGAACCCGACGGCCCAATCACCACCAACACTTCGCCCTTGGCCACTCGAGTGGTGACGTTATCCACCGCACGGACCACTTGGCCGCGGGTGTCGAAGACTTTTACCAGATCGCGGACTTCAATCACTTTGCGCGAGCCTCCGCTCAAGCCGGCTGGCGATTTTCGACAGCGGCAGGTTGATCAACAGGTACAGACCCGCCACGCAGAACAGGATTTCGAACGGCGAGAACGAGGTGGTGATGACTTCACGGCCACTCTTGAGCAACTCGGTAATAGCGATCACCGACACCAGCGAGGTGTCCTTGACCAGACTGATGAATTGCCCGGCCAACGGTGGCAGCACGCGCTTGAACGCTTGCGGCAACACCACGTGGCGCATCGACTGGCCAGCGCTCAAGCCCAGCGAACGGGCGGCTTCGTTCTGCCCACGGGCAATCGACTGCACGCCAGAACGAATGATCTCGGCCACATAGGCACCGGTGAACAGCGACAGAGCGGCAATCCCGGCAAACTCGCGGGACAGGTTCAGCACCGTACCGATGAAGAAGTAGAAGATGAATATCTGCACCAGTAGCGGCGTACCGCGCACCAGCTCGATGTAGACGGTCGACAGATCACGCAGGGTCGGGTTATTCGACAGCCGACAGAGACCGGTCGCCAGGCCGATCAACAGCCCGAGCACGCCCGACACCAGCGACAGCCACAACGTTGTCCACAGGCCCCACAACAGCGGTCCTGCCGCCCAATGCCGGGTCACGCCGACCACATCGCCTTCCGCCACGTCGTCGCCACGGGCCACTTGCAGGCTGTTGTCATCAACGCTCAGCAGCTGTTCGACACCGGCGTCATTGCGCAGGGTCACTTCGGCCTTATTGCCAGTGCGCACCAGCTCGCTAACGGTGGAAATGTCAGCGGCACGCTGGGTTTCTTCGGCCTGATAGGCGAAATACTGCGGCACGCGATTCCAGCGCCATTCGTAAGACATCAGCGAGGTGGCGTAATACAACGCACCAGCCATGCCGATCAGCACCAGCACGGTCAACACGTGCCAGGGCCATTGGGCTTTTTTTTGTTTCATTTGTCAGCAAATTCCGAATTCTATGTCGCCAGTGAGGCCGTCTTCGCGAGCAAGCGAACGTCGCCCGGCCCTTCCCACATTGGATCGCGTGCTTAGCTAGCGACTCGGTCTACTGTGGGAGCGGGCTTGCTCGCGAATGGGGCGGCGCGGTCTATCTGACTGAGGCCGCCTGTCAGGCGTTATTCCATGTCCTTGAGCCAGGCGGAGTCTTTGAACCACTTGTCATGGATGCGATCGTAGGTGCCGTCTTCGTGGATCTGGTGCAGGAAGTTGTTGATGAAGTTGATGCTGTCGTAGTCACCCTTCTTCAGACCGAAGGCCAGTGGCTCGTAGGTGAACGGCTTGTCGAGGAACACCAGTTTGCCGTTGCCGACCTTGTTCACCGCCACGACGTTGTAAGGCGCGTCATAGATGAAGGCGTCAGCCTTGCCGTTGACCACGTCGAGCACGGCTTCCTGCTCGTTGTCGTAACCGTGGTACTTGGCTTTCGAGATCAGCTTCTTCGCGACCATTTCCCCGGTGGTGCCAAGCTTGGAGGTGATGCGGTAGTCCGCGGTGTTCAGGTCTTTGTAGGAGGTGATGGTGCCTTCCAGCTCCTTGCGGATCAGCAATGTCTGGCCGACCACGATGAACGGTTCGCTGAAATTCAGGCGCAGGTTGCGTTCCTGGGTCAGGGTCATGCCACTGCCGATCATGTCGAACTTGTCGGTCATCAGGGCCGGGATGATCCCATCGTAGCCGGTGGAGACCATCTCCAGCTTGACGCCCATGGCCTTGGCCATGGCTTTGAGGATGTCGACTTCGAAGCCGATGATCTCGCCGCGCTTGTTGGTCATTTCAAACGGCATGTAGGTCGGGTCCATGCCGACTTTCAGCGTGCCACGCTTGACTGCGTCGTCGATGGCGCCGGCGTGCGCCGCGTTGACGGCAACCAGCGCCGTGACGCCGAGCAGCAGCCTCGAGAGATACTTCTTCATCATCAACTCCCCTAACCCATAGTGTTGTCAGGCGCGCAAAAAGCCGATTTTCTTTTTAAAACCGACAGTTACGGACAGAAAGTTGTCCGGGCGCACCAAAGAGGGGAGCGATGCTAACTCACTCGTCCGTTTGCACAAGGGGGCAGAAGGGGATTTGTTGTTTGCTGATCACTCACGCAAAAAAAAAGCCCCGCTCGGTAGCGGGGCTTTTTCATCAGGCCGGTTGTGCCTGTGTGCTCAGTGGTTTGAGCGGCAACAACGGTGCGTGAGGATCGGCTTTCACCGACGCTCGCCAGGCATCCAGCCACTCGGCGTGACTGTCGCTCCAGACCTGCTCATGCAGGCGACCCAGTGCTACAGGGTCGCTCAGCAGTTGCAGACGCTCATGGTTGTTCAACCCGGCAGGGCCGGCTTTCAGCGCATGACGAACCCGTTCGATACGCAGCCACTCAATCGGCTCGGCCTGACCGTGACGCGAAGTCGCCAGCGCGCACGCCAGGGCATTCTGCTGCGGATCGACCACGGCGCGGATGAAGCCGTCGTTCAGTGCGTGCCAACGGTTTTCGTGGGTGTACTGATCGGTTGCCAGCAAGGCCTGCGGCGGTGCGTATTCCTCAGGGATCAGGAACAGGCTCTCGTCGCGGGACTTGAGGCCGAGCTTCACGCGGCTGGAGATCACCGACACCGGGATCGACAGCATCAACGAACCGACGATCGGTACCAGCCACCAGAGGAAACTCGGGTTCAGCCAGACCACCAGCAAGGCCCAGAAAAAGCCCAGCAAGGTTTGCGGACCATGGCGGCGTACCGCTTCGCTCCACGGCGTGGAATCGTCGTCACGTTGCGGCGAGTTCCAGGTCGCCGCCCAGCCGAGGAACGCAGCGAGTACGAAACGGGTGTGGAAGATCATCCGCACCGGCGCCAGCAGCATGGAGAACAGCATCTCCAGTAGCATCGACAGGGTCACCTTGAACTTGCCGCCGAACTCTTTCGCGCCCTTGGCCCAGATCAGGATGATGCTCAGCAACTTCGGCAAGAACAGCAGCACGATGGTCGTCGAGAACAGCGCAACGGCCTTGTCCGGATGCCATTGCGGCCACAACGGATACAGCTGTCGTGGCTCCATGAAGTACTGCGGTTCCATCAGCGTGTTGACCGCTAACAGCGCCGTCGACAACACCAGGAAGAAGAACCACAGCGGTGCCGACAGGTAAGACATCACGCCGGTCAGGAACACCGCACGGTGCACCGGGTGCATGCCCTTGACCAGGAACAGCCGGAAGTTCATCAGGTTGCCGTGGCACCAGCGACGGTCACGCTTGAGCTCGTCGAGCAGGTTCGGCGGCAGTTCTTCGTAGCTGCCAGGCAGGTCGTAGGCAATCCACACGCCCCAGCCGGCTCGGCGCATCAGCGCCGCTTCAACGAAGTCGTGGGAAAGGATCGCCCCCGCAAATGCGCCTTTACCGGGCAACGGCGCCAGGGCGCAGTGCTCGATGAACGGTTTCATGCGGATGATCGCGTTGTGGCCCCAGTAGTGGGATTCGCCCAACTGCCAGAAGTGCAGGCCGGCGGTAAACAGCGGACCGTAGACCCGTGTGGCGAACTGCTGCATGCGCGCATACAGCGTGTCCATGCCCGAGGCACGTGGCGCGGTCTGAATGATCCCGGCATCCGGCGTGGCTTCCATCAAGCGCACCAGACTGGTCAGGCATTCGCCACTCATCACGCTGTCCGCGTCGAGTACGACCATGTACTTGTAATCACTGCCCCAACGACGGCAGAAGTCGTCGAGGTTGCCGCTCTTGCGTTTCACGCGACGGCGACGACGGCGATAGAAGATCTTGCCAAAGCCCTTGGCTTCGCGGCAGACGTCCAGCCAGGCTTGCTGCTCGGCAACGCAGATATCGGTGTCGTTACTGTCACTGAGGACAAAGAAGTCGAAGCGATCCAGGTCACCGGTGGCGGCGACCGACTCGAAGGTCGCGCGTAAACCGGCGAACACTCGCGGTACGTCTTCGTTGCAGATCGGCATCACCAACGCGGTGCGAGCGTCCTTGGGAATCGGCTCGTTGCCGGCGCTGGCGCCGGAAATGCGGTACTTGTCGTGCCCGGTGAGCAACTCGAGGAAGCCCATCAGTGCGGTCCAGAAACCGGCCGACACCCAGCAGAACAGAATCCCGAACAGAATCAGGATGCTGGTTTGCAAGGCATAGGGCAGCACTTGCGTGGCGGTCTGCAGCAGCGGCTGGTGCAGGACTTCGTTGAGGTCGACGAACGACCAGCCCTGGTACGGCATGATGCCTTTCATGTACCAGCCCGCGACGATGGTCTGGCCCAGCATCAACACCAGCAGGATGTAGCGGCGGATCGAACCGACGGTGCGCCAGCGAGCCGCCGGCAGCACGCGCTCATCCTTCGGCGGTGCCGGAGGGTTGGTGCGACCGGTCAGGCGACGCCAGCCACGCACCAGGATATTGGTACGCCATGGCTCGGGCACGACCTTGGTCCGACGAATCGGCGGGGTTGCCTTCAGGCACACACGACCGGCGGCGTCGAGCGCCAACATCTCGGCTTCTTCCAGCTCCTCGGCGGAGTTGAGGGTCAGCCGGCGACCGACCGAAGCCTGGTTCGCTTCGCCCGGTGCGTCGAAGGTCTTCGACGACAGGCGCTCATGCAGTTCGCTGAAAGATGTGCAGCCCGCAAGTTCTGCGCGCTGCTCATCGGTCATTGGCAGGTGCGCCAGATACTCGTTGAGAGTTTCTGGCTGTACTTGGGAATTACTCATCGGCTGGCAACTGGTAGCTCCAGGTCTCGGTCAGCACTTGTTCAGTCTTGGCTGCATCCGGGGCAGGAGGTGTGGCAGGGGCTGCTTCGGCAGCGGCAGGCTGCTTGGCATCTTTGTCTTTCGCTTCCTTGGATTCCTTTTCTTTCTTCTCGAGTTGCTTGGCGGCGATCTTGTCGGCCTTGGCAATGGAAGAATTGGCGTTCGGCAGCGAAGCCTTCACCGGCTCAGGGGCGACGATTTCCTTGACCAGCGCAGCACGCATCTCGGTGGATTTGCCCGGGTCCTTGATCTTCATGCGCAGGGTCAAACGCCAGCCCTGGGTCTCAGGGTTGTAGCGCACGCTGTTCTCGACCACTTCGGCGTTGTCGCCAACGCTGACCTGGCTGCGAACCGGCGCATCTTCCGGCAGTGCCTTGAGGGACGGGCCAGTGAAGTCCACCAGGTAGGCAACGCTGCCATCTGGCTGACGAATCAGGTTGGACTGTTTCACGTCACCAGTGGAGCGCAGGGTCTGTTGAACCCAGGCGCTGTCTGCCGAGTGCAGGGCAGCTTCGTCGATGGTCCAGTGCAGACGGTAGGAGAAGTCCAGCGGTTGGCCGGGCTCAGGCAGTTTTTCCGGGCTCCAGAAGGCAACGATGTTGTCGTTGGTTTCGTCGGCGGTCGGGATCTCTACGAGGTCGACGGTGCCTTTGCCCCAGTCGCCCTGTGGCTCGATCCAGGCGCTTGGGCGCTTGTCGTAGCGGTCATCGAGGTCTTCGTAGTGGCTGAAGTCGCGACCACGTTGCAGCAAGCCGAAACCACGCGGGTTCTCGACCGAAAAGTTGCTGACAGCCAGGTGTTTCGGATTGTTCAACGGGCGCCAGATCCACTCACCATTGCCGGCATGGATCGACAAACCGCTGGAGTCGTGCAGTTCGCGACGGTAGTTGAGCACTTTCGACGGCTGGTTGGCGCCGAACAGGAACATGCTGGTCAGTGGCGCGATGCCCAATTTGCTGACCTTGTCACGCAGGAACATCTGCGCCTTGACGTCGACAATGGTGTCGCTGCCCGGACGCAGGGTCAGGCGGTAGGCGCCGGTGGCACGCGGCGAGTCCAGCAGCGCGTAGATCACCAGGTGCTTGTCGGTCGGTTTGGGTTGCTCGATCCAGAACTCGGTAAAGCGCGGGAATTCTTCACCGGACGGCAACGCAGTGTCGATCGCCAGGCCACGGGCGGACAGGCCATAGGTGTGGCCTTTGCCGACGACGCGGAAGTAACTCGCGCCGAGCATGGTCATGATTTCGTCTTGCTTGTCGGCCTTGTTGATCGGGTACAGCACACGGAAGCCGGCATAACCCAGCTTTTCGGTGGATTTAGGATCGAACTTCACGTCGCCGAAATCGAAACGACTTGGGTCGTACTTGATCTCTTCAACGTTGTTGGCAGTGATTTCATTGATCTTCACCGGCGTGTCGAAGTGCATGCCCTGGTGATAGAACGACAGCTTGAACGGGGTTTTCTGGTCGGCCCATTCGGCTTTTTCGGTCAGGAAACGAATTTTCTGATAATCCGCGAATTTCATCTCACGGAATTCGTTCGGCAGATTGCTGCGCGGAGCTTCGTATTTCTGCCCGGCCAGCTCTTTTGCCTTGGCCGACACATCATCCAGATTGAATGCCCAAAGCTGGCCAGCGCTGAGCAGGCAAAGCAAAGCAGAGCCCGTCACCAGTGCGTTTCGTAACCGTTTGGCAGACAATTTTGGTGCATTACAGGGACTAACAATCACGAGCAACCCTCGCCGAAAACAGATCAAAAAACCAACGGCCAGACTAGGCGGTCTGTGTGGTCGGTTTTGTGAGCTTACTTCGGCGTCAGGTAACCAGATACTGCGTTGCTGCTTCTCGCCATAGCGGGCTATGACTCGTCGCAGCGCCTTGTTTCTGGCTACCTGACATCCGAAATAATGCTCACAAAACCAACCGTACAGACCACTCATGCCAGGTTGGCGAGCATTGTTCCGACTCCGATGGGGCTAAATGATTCCCCAAACGGTTGCGGACAAGTCTCTACCTAAGTCAAAAATGGGCCAACGAACGCTGATCCCCGTAGCGCGGGATTATCTAGTAGGCCGCGTTACAACGCATCAGGGGTAGCAAAGTATTTATCGCGAAAAACCCCTATTTTCGACCGAAACACGCCTGAAAAGATGTTTCAAGCGTCTTCAGGTCTGTAACAGGAAGGTTACCGGGCCATCATTGACCAGATGCACCTGCATGTCTGCGCCAAATCTACCTGATGCCACTTTGCCATGTAACTGCTGCGCTTTGGTCAAAATATAGCCAAAAAGCTCTTCTCCGAGTGCCGGTGGGGCCGCGGTAGAAAAGCTCGGACGCAAACCATTTTTGGTATCGGCGGCCAGGGTGAACTGCGAGACCAACAGCAAACCACCGCCGACATCGGCCAAGGACAGATTCATCTTGCCCTCGGCGTCACTGAATACCCGATAGTTAAGCAGCTTATGCAGAAGTTTGTCGGCGCTGGCCCGAGTGTCTTGCGGCTCGACCGCCACCAGCACCAGCAAACCCTTGTCTACAGCGCCAACAACCTCCTCCGCCACTTCGACGCGTGCACTTCGCACGCGTTGTAACAGGCCCTTCATGCTTCTTCAGGCGGCAGATCAAGCAAACGCCGGGCCATCTGGCTGGCCGCACGCACCAATGCATCGGTGATACCCGGTTCGGACGCTGCGTGTCCGGCATCGCGGATCACCTGCAGTTCGCTGTTCGGCCAGGCCTGATGCAGTTCCCAGGCATTATCCAGCGGGCAGATCACATCGTAACGGCCGTGGACGATGACGCCGGGCAAATGGGCGATCTTGCCCATGTCGCGAATCAGTTGGTTCGGCTCCAGGAACGCGTTGTTGGTGAAGTAGTGGCATTCGATCCGGGCAATCGACAGCGCGCGCTGTGGCTCGGAGAAGCGGTCGACCACCATCGGGTTCGGCCGCAAGGTAGCCGTGCGGCCTTCCCAGGTCGACCAGGCCTTGGCCGCGTGCATCTGGGCAATCTGGTCGTTGCCGATCAGGCGCTTGTGGAACGCGCTGAGCAGGTCATCGCGCTCGTCCAGCGGGATCGGCGCGATGTAGTCCTGCCAGTAATCCGGGAACAGACGGCTGGCGCCAGCCTGATAGAACCATTCGATTTCCTGAGGGCGGCAGAGAAAGATCCCGCGCAGGATCAGACCGTGCACACGCTCCGGGTGGGTTTGTGCGTAGGCCAGGGCCAGGGTCGAACCCCAGGAGCCGCCGAACAGCACCCATTTGTCGATCCCCAGGTGCTGGCGAATCCGCTCAAGGTCGGCGACCAGATCCCAGGTGGTGTTGTTTTCGAGGTTGGCGTGGGGCGTGGAACGACCGCAGCCGCGCTGATCGAAGGTAACGATGCGGTACAGGTTCGGATCGAAGTAGCGCCGACTCTGCGCATCACAACCGGCCCCCGGGCCTCCGTGAATGAACACCACCGGCAAACCTTCCGGTGAACCACTTTCGTCGACGTACAGCGTGTGTATTGCATCGACGGCCAGATCGTGCCGGGCGTAGGGTTTGATCTGCGGGTACAAAGTCTGCATTGCGCGCTCCGTAAGGGGTCGAGTTCATCCCTGGGGGGACTTCAATTATTCTGCCGTCCGGCATCATAAACCCGAATTACCTGAATGAGCATGCCCACAAAAAATCAGACTTCGCTTACAAGAAACCGATGCAAATATGCCAACAGGTTTTCATAGAGCAGATCCACTTCCGCGACCTCGCCCCGGCCCCGCAAACACCCGTGAATCAGCCCTTTGCCTGAATACAGGTTGACCTCGCCCCCGGCGGCTTCAAGTCGCCGGGCATAACTGACGCCGTCGTCGCGTAGCGGGTCGAACTGTGCGACGGCGATCATTGCCGCTGGCAAACCGCTGAAATCATCGGCGAGCAATGGCATGGCGTAGGCCGACGGTTGCCGCGTACCGCGCAAGTACAACGCGTGATAGCAGTCCAGGTCGCTGCTGCTGAGTAGCGGCGCATCCGCACATTCGCTGCGCGATGGAAGCCTGGCGTCACCGCCCAGTCCCGGGTAGATCAAGACTTGTGCGCAGGGCAGGCGCTCGCCCCGGTCACGCAATGCCAGGCACAACGCAGCAGCAAGATTGCCTCCGGCGCTGTCACCGGCCACCAGCATCCGCGTCGCGTCCAGCGCAAACGGGCTCACTCCCGCGCACAGCGCTCGCCAGACGCTCAGGCAGTCATCGAACGCCGCCGGAAAGGGATGCTCCGGAGCCAGTCGGTAATCGACGGCTATCACCAGCACGCCCAAAACCGCCGACAACTCGGTGCAGATGAAGTCGTGCGAGTCCAGATCTCCCACCACCCAGCCACCGCCGTGCAGATAAAAGATGCACGGCCAACCCGAATCCGGCGGTGCAACCGCTGGTTGGTAAGACCGGACGCGAACACCTTCCAGCGTGAAGTCGGCAACCTTCAGTCCGTCCGGGCGAGCCGGGGTAAATGCCCGACACATTTGACTGTAAGTCTGACGCAGCCCGTCCAGACTGCTGTCAGGGCTGTTGAAGCTGAGGGTTTTCTCGACAAAGGCCGAGAGCTGCGGTGAAAGCGGGTATTCGGACATGCTGGGAAGGCCTGGGTAGCAACGGGTTCAGACGATTCAGACGATTCAGCGTCTGCGCATACCCTGTGGCGGGCGGGCTTGTCGGAACGCCGCACCGCCCCGCTCGGCTGCGTAGCAGTCGTAAAACCAACGGATGCGTTCTGTCTGAAAGACCACGATTGCCGGTTTCAGGGCCGCTGCGCAACCCGGCGCGGGCAAGCCCGCTCGCCACAGGTTCTTGTGTTGGCCTTGAGGCCTATTTCAGGCTGGCTTGTACCGCCGCCACTCCATCCTTCTTGCCATCGAAACTGCTGACACCCGCCAACCAGCGTTGAAGATCCTCGGGATGGTCACGCAGCCATTGGTGGGCAACGTCCTGTGCGGTCTTGCGCTCCATGATCGGCACCATCAACTGGCTTTCCTGGGCGGCAGTGAATGTCAGGTTTTCCAACAGGCGGTTCACGTTCGGGCAACGTTGGGCGTAGTCAGGCGCGGTCACGGTCGATACCGTCGCCGCACCTTCGTTAGGACCGTAGACATCTTCGCTGCCGGTCAGGTAGTTGATCTTCATGTTGATGTTCATCGGATGCGGGGTCCAGCCGACGAACACCACGAACTCCTTGCGATTGATTGCCCGCTGCACGGCGGCCAGCATGCCGGCCTCGCCGGATTCGATCAGCTTGAAGTCCTTGAGACCAAAGTGATTGGTCTCGATCATGGTTTTGATCGTGGTGTTGGCGCCGCTGCCCGGCTCGATGCCGTAGATCTTGCCACCCAGCTGGTCTTTGAATCTGGCGATATCGCCGAAGGTTTTCAGGCCCGCTGCCGCGACATAGTCAGGCACTGCGAGGGTGGCCTGGGCGTCAGACAGGCTGGGCTTGTCCATGACTTTGAGCTGATTGGCGGCGATGAACGGCGCGATGTTCTTGTCCATCGCGGGCTTCCAGTAGCCGAGGAAGATATCCAGGCGTTTGTCGCGGATGCCGGCGAAGATGATTTGCTGCACGGCGCTGGTTTGCTTGCTTTCGTAGCCAAGCCCGTTGAGCAAGACTTCGGCCATGCCACTGGTGGCGATCACGTCGGTCCAGTTGACCACGCCCATGCGCACGGATTGGCAGGACGCCGGTTCGCTAGCGAAGGTGTTGGCGCTCAGGAGTGCGGTGCCGGTAAGGATTAACAGACAGCGGTTGAACAGTCGTTTCATCGGGAAGGCTCGCTCGGCAGCTGGTTATTGTGGGCCCGGTGTCTTCGTGCACCGTGCCCACAACGTTACTCAGCGTCTGAGCGACAAAAACGCCCTGAGGCGACCGTGTCTTGCACGGTGGCGACCGCAACCGATCGTTGTGGCGAGGGGGCTTGCCCCCGCTCGGCTGCGAAGCAGGCGTAAAACCCGGTAACGCGGTACATCTGACGAAAATCGGTTGAATGTTTTGGGGCCGCTTCGCGTCCCAACGGGGGCAAGCCCCCTCGCCACAGGTTGATGTTTATCCTGGATAACGCTGTTGCCCCCAGGCCAACAACCCTTGCAGCAACTCCTTGAGCACCACCTGCGTCGGTGCCGCCAGGTCAGGCCGATAGCGGAACGGTTCGACCTCTTCCATGTAAGTGCACTGCCCCAACTCCAGCTGCACCGCATGGATGTTTTCGGCCGGGTTGCCGTAATGACGGGTGATGTGGCCGCCCTTGAAACGCCCGTTGAGCACATGGCTGTAATCCGTGTGCCGAGCGCAGATGGCTTCCAGTTGGCTGGCCAGCTGCGGATCGCAACTGGCGCCGTTGAACGTGCCGAGGTTGAAGTCCGGCAGCTTGCCGTCGAACAGGTGCGGGATCACCGAACGGATCGAATGCGCATCGAACAACAGCGCATAACCGAACTCGGCCTTCAGCCGCGCCAGTTCTTGCTGCAGGGTGCTGTGGTACGGCGTCCAGACCTTTTCCAGGTAGCTCGCACGTTCCTCAGCAGACGGCTCCAGCCCTTCGCGGAACAACGGCACGCCATCGAACAATGTCGCCGGGTACAGGCCGGTCGTCGCACCGACATACATCGGCTTGTCGTCCGACGGCCGGTTGAGGTCGATGACGAACCGCGAATACTCGGCAGCCAGGGTGCTGGCACCCAGCTCGGCGGCGAACTCGTAGAGCGTGGGTATATGCCAGTCGGTGTCCGGCAGGCTTTGTGCCTCGGGAATCAAACCGGCTTCAACCGCAGGCGTCAGACGCACGCCAGCGTGAGGCATGCTGATCAGCAGCGGCACCCGGCCTTGTTTGAAGTTCAGAACCTTATCCACAACCGTTCTCCTATAACTCGACTTCAACGCCGTGACGCACGACGCGTTTTTCCAGGTCACCGCCCAACCAGTACGACAGGTCGGCTGGACGATCGATTTGCCAGGCCACGAAGTCGGCGACTTTGCCGACTTCAAGTGAACCGTGGGTACGCTCCATGCCCAATGCCGTCGCGGCGTGAATGGTCGCGCCGGCCAGGGCCTCTTCCGGGGTCATGCGGAAGCAGGTGCAGGCCATGTTCAACATCAACCGAACCGACAACGCCGGCGAAGTGCCAGGGTTAAGGTCGCTGGCGATGGCGATTTTCACCCCGTGCTTGCGCAAGGCATCCATCGGCGGCAATTGGGTTTCCCGCAGGAAGTAGAAGGCTCCTGGCAGCAACACGGCAACGGTCCCGGAGGCCGCCATGGCGATGGCGTCCTCTTCGGTCATGAACTCCAGATGGTCGGCCGACAGCGCGTGATAACGCGCCGCCAGGCTGGAGCCGTGCAAGGACGACAGTTGCTCGGCATGCAGCTTCACCGGCAAACCGAGCTTCTGCGCGGCGACGAACACCCGCTCGACCTGCGCTGGCGAAAACGCCAGGTATTCGCAGAACGCATCCACCGCATCCACCAGGCCTTCGGCAGCCAGCGCCGGCAGCATTTCGCTGCAGATATGTTCGATGTAGTCGTCGGCGCGGTCGACGTACTCTGGCGGCAAGGCGTGAGCGGCCAAGCAGGTGCTGCGCACACTGATCGGCAGTTCGGCGCCGAGACGACGGATCACCCGCAGGATCTTCCGCTCACTGGCGAGGTCGAGGCCATAACCGGATTTCATCTCGATGCTGGTCACACCGTCACGCATCAGGCTTTTCAGACGCTTCTTCGCACTGGCGAACAGCTCGTCCTCGGTCGCCGCACGCGTCGCGCGCACGGTGCTGGCGATGCCGCCACCGGCCGCAGCGATTTCTGCGTAGCTCACGCCTTGCAGGCGTTGCTCGAACTCGCCGCTGCGATTGCCGCCGAACACCGTGTGGGTGTGGCAGTCGATCAGGCCCGGGGTGACCCAGGCCCCCGCGAGGTCATGGACCTCGGGGTACTCGCCGGACGGCAGCTCGCTACGTGGGCCGATCCACTCAATGTGCGCTCCTGACGTCACGATGGCGGCATCCTCGATGATCGAGTAAGTGCCCTGCGCCATGCTTGCAACGTGGCAGTGTTGCCAGAGAGTTTTCATCCGAGGCCTCCGTTAGTTATCGATTGGAAAAAGAAGGATCACGCGCGACCAGCGCCGCCTGCCCTGCCGCCGGCTTGACCCACGTCAGGTAGGCCAGCACCAGCAACACGATCCAGACCACGCCGACGATCAGCGCCGCTTGGGTATCCGGGAAATAACCCAGCACGCCGAAGACAAATAGCATGAAGGCAATCGCCGCCATCGGCGCATACGGCCAGAACGGTACCGGGAATTTCAGCTGCGCCACTTGCTCAGGCGTCATGGAGCGACGCATCGCTACCTGAGTGAACAGAATCATCAGCCAGACCCAGACGGTCGCAAAGGTCGCAATGGACGCGATCAGCAGAAACACGTTTTCCGGGATCAGGTAGTTCAGCAACACGCCCAGCAGCAGCGCGACACTCATCACCACCACGGTCATCCATGGCACGCCATTGCGCGACAGGTGGGCGAAGCCCTTCGGTGCGTGCCCTTGCTGGGCCAGACCGAACATCATGCGGCCGGCGCCGAAGATGTCACTGTTGATCGCCGAAATCGCCGCCGTAATCACCACAATATTAAGGATGGTGGCCGCCGAGCTGATCCCCAGCTTATCGAAGATCTGCACGAACGGGCTGCCCTGGCTACCGATCTGCTGCCAAGGAAAGATCGACATCAGCACCAGCATCGTCAGCACGTAGAACAGCAGAATCCGCAACGGTACGGCGTTGATTGCACGAGGCAGCACGTGCTGTGGGTCTTTGGCCTCACCGGCGGTGACGCCGATGATTTCAATACCGCCAAACGCAAACATCACCACTGCGAACGAAGCGATCAGACCGCCCATGCCATTAGGCATGAAGCCACCTTGGGTCCAGAGGTTGCTGATGTCGGTCACCTGGCCTGGGGCCGTGCTGATACCGAACAGCATGATGCCGAAGCCCCCGAGGATCATCGCAACGATGGCGGCGACCTTGAGCAGCGACAGCCAGAACTCCATTTCACCGAAGACTTTGACGTTGCACAGGTTCAAGCCGCCGACGATGGAAACGACGCCCAATACCCAAATCCAGCGAGAGACTTCCGGGAACCAGAAGCCCATGTAAATACCGAACGCAGTGACGTCGGCCATGCCGACGATGACCATTTCGAATGCGTACGTCCAACCGAGGATGAAGCCTGCCATCGGTCCCAGGTAGGTGCTGGCGTATTGACCGAAAGAACCTGCGACCGGGTTGTGCACGGCCATCTCGCCAAGGGCGCGCATGACCATGAACACCGCTGCGCCACCAATCAGGTAGGCAAGCAGCACCGCAGGACCGGCCATCTGGATGGCCGAGGCAGAACCGTAAAACAGCCCGGTGCCGATCGCCGACCCCAGTGCCATAAAGCGAATATGTCGGGCCGATAGCCCGCGTTTCAAGCCGTTTGCTGGCTTTTGCATTTCTCGTCCTTAGTTGTTCTTATCGACGCAAAAATCGAATCGCGAGCAGGCTCGCTCCCACAGGTTCAGCGTAATCCTTGTGGGAGCGAGCCTGCTCGCGATGGGGCATTACAGGCTAGGCAACAACTTCGCCATCACCAGCTCATTCAGGCAGCGCGAAGCCAGCAGCTCGCTCGCGGCGTTGATGTCCGGTGCAAAGAAACGGTCCTTCTCGTAGAACGGTACTTTGGCGCGCAGGGTGCTGCGAGCTTTTTCCAGTTTCGACGAAGTCTTCAGACCGTCGCGCAGGTCCAGGCCCTGGCAGGCAGCCAGCCACTCGACAGCCAGAACGCCGCGAGTGTTTTCAGCCATTTCCCACAGACGCTTGCCAGCGGCCGGGGCCATGGAAACGTGGTCTTCCTGGTTGGCGGACGTCGGCAGACTGTCGACCGAATGCGGATGCGCCAGTGCCTTGTTTTCGCTGGCCAGAGCCGCCGCAGTCACCTGGGCGATCATGAAGCCGGAGTTCACGCCGCCGTTGGCCACCAGGAACGGCGGCAGTTGCGACATGTGCTTGTCCATCATCAGCGAGATGCGACGCTCGCTCAGGGAACCGATTTCAGCGATGGCCAGGGCCATGTTGTCGGCCGCCATGGCAACCGGTTCGGCGTGGAAGTTACCGCCGGAGATCACGTCGCCTTCAGCCGCGAAGACCAATGGGTTATCCGACACGGCGTTAGCTTCGATCGCCAACACTTCAGCGGCCTGACGGAACTGAGTCAGGCAAGCGCCCATGACTTGCGGCTGGCAGCGCAGCGAGTACGGGTCCTGAACCTTTTCGCAGTTCTCGTGCGAATCGGAAACTTCACTGCGTTCACCCAGCAGGTCGCGGTAAGCGGCAGCAGCGTCGATCTGGCCTTTTTGACCACGGGCAGCATGGATGCGAGCGTCGAATGGCGAGCGCGAGCCCAGCACGGCTTCAACGGTCAGACCGCCGAGGGCCAGGGCGCCAGCGAACAGGTCTTCGCCTTCGAACAGGCCACGCAGAGCATAAGCGGTGGACACCTGAGTACCGTTGAGCAGCGCCAGGCCTTCTTTTGCCGCCAGGGTCAGCGGTTGCAGGCCTGCGACTTTCAGCGCTTCAGTTGCTGGCAGCCATTCACCTTTGTAACGGGCCTTGCCTTCGCCCAGCAGCACCAGCGACATGTGGGCCAGAGGCGCCAGGTCACCGGAAGCACCGACCGAACCTTTCAACGGAATGTGTGGGTAAACCTCAGCGTTGATCAAGGCGATCAGCGCGTCGATCACCACCCGGCGAATGCCGGAGAAACCACGGCTCAGGCTGTTGACCTTGAGCACCATGATCAGACGCACCAGAGCGTCGCTGATTGGCTCGCCCACACCGGCAGCGTGGGACAACACCAGCGAACGCTGGAGGTTTTCCAGGTCTTCGCTGGCAATGCGGGTCGAAGCCAGCAGGCCGAAACCGGTGTTGATGCCGTACGCGGTACGGTTTTCCACGAGGATCTGTTCCACGCAGGCAACACTGGCTTCGATCTGGGCGGAGGCACTGTCGTCGAGACGGACGTTGACCGGTTGCTGATAAACAGCGCGCAGTTGGGCAAGACTCAGTTGGCCAGGGATAAGATTCAGAGCAGTCACATTTATTCTCCTTTTGAGAGTTTTTTATGCTCTTTATATAAGAGCAGTTAACTAACCAGACGCTCCGGATGATTCCGTTGTCCGTCGCCGCCCGCTTCTTGAGGGGGTGGCGCCTTGGCGCGCTGGCTTTTGTAGAAATCAGTACAACTTGGGTAACGCGGTTTACAGCAGTATCGGGTCTTTCAAAATCAATTCAGCCTGGAACATGGCATCTCTCCTAAACCACCGCCGCACGCCGCTGGACAAACCGGTCGACGTATTCATCGGCCGGCGAGTGAAGGATCTCTTTCGGCGTGCCGACCTGGATCAACTGCCCATCCTTGAGAATCGCAATCCGGTTGCCAATGCGCACGGCTTCATCGAGGTCATGGGTGATGAACACGATGGTCTTGTGCAGCGTCTGTTGCAGTTCGAGCAACTGGTCCTGCATCTCGGCGCGGATCAGCGGGTCAAGGGCACTGAAGGCTTCATCCATCAGGATGATGTCGGTGTCCGCCGCCAAGGCGCGAGCCAGGCCCACACGCTGACGCATACCGCCAGACAGCTGATGCGGGTATTTGTTTTCGTAGCCTTGAAGGCCCACGGTGTTGATCCAGTGCTGCGCGCGCTCTGCGCACACTTGCCTGCTTTCACCGCGCACTTTCAAACCGTAGGCGACGTTGTCCAGTACGCTCTTGTGGGGCAACAGGCCGAAGCTCTGGAACACCATGCTGATCTTGTGCCGACGAAATTCGCGCAGGGCTTCCATGTCGTATTGCAGGATGTCCACGCCATCCACCAGGATCACGCCGCTGGTCGGGTCGATCAGGCGGTTTATGTGCCGCACCAGTGTCGACTTGCCGGAACCCGACAGGCCCATGATCACGAATATCTCGCCAGTAGCGATGCTCAGTGACAGATCATTCACGCCGATCACGCAGCCGGTCTCGGCCAGTACCTGATCCTTGCTCTTGTTCTGTCGGATCATGTTCAGCGCATCGGCCGAACGGTCACCGAAAATCTTGAAAACGTTTTTGACTTCGATCTTCGCGGCATTGCTCATTGGTTCACCTCATGCCGTGGACGACCGTAGGCCTGGGTAATGCGGTCAATGACCACCGCCAGAATCACAATCGCCAGACCGGCTTCAAGACCGCGTCCGACATTAAGGGTCTGGATCCCCACCAGCACGTCTTCACCCAGGCCACGCGCACCGATCATCGAGGCGATCACCACCATCGACAGGGCCATCATGGTGGTCTGGTTGATCCCGGCCATGATGCTCGGCAGCGCCAGCGGCAGTTGCACGCCGAACAGTTGCTGCCAGCGGTTGGCACCAAAGGCATTGATCGCTTCCATGACTTCGCGATCGACCTGGCGAATGCCCAGATCGGTCAGGCGAATCAGCGGCGGTACGGCGTAGATCACGGTGGCGAAAATCGCCGGGACCTTGCCCAGACCGAACAGCATCAGCACCGGGATCAGGTACACGAAGCTGGGCATGGTCTGCATGATGTCGAGCAGCGGCATCAACACTGAACGCAGGCGATTGCTGCGTGCCGACAAAATGCCCAACGGAATGCCGATCAACACCGAAATAACCGTCGCCACCAGCATCAGTGCCAACGTTTGCATGAGCTTGTCCCAGAGGCCGACAGCGCCCACCAGGAACAGCAAACCAACGATCACCGCCGTCGTCACCAACTTGCGGGTCGCGTGCCAGGCGATGCCGGCAACGATCACCAGCATCAACCACCACGGCGCCGCACGCAGCAGGCCTTCGAGGTTGACGATGGCCCAGAGCAAGGTGTCGGAGATATGGCGGAACACATCCCCGTAGTTGACGACCAGCGAATCAACCCAAACGTTGACCCGGTCGGCGATGGAAAAGGTGAAGCTTTCGGGAAACATAAGAGACTCTCAATCAAGTGGATGTAGCGAACGTCCCGGCCAGCCTCTCGGTTAGCCGGGAGGTATCTGCCTACAGTTCCGCGTTGATTTTCCTGGCAGTGTCGGTGGTGACCCGCAACTGCCAGATCTCAGGATGTGCCTTCACGAAGATCTTCGCCAGTTTCGTCCAGTCAGATTGCTGCAACGCGATCCGCCCCGCTTGTTTTCACTTTTACAGCCTCGTCCTGCTCTGCCGGCAGTATCAGCCGATCAGGTACTGCGCTATGCCACTTCTTGGCTGCGAAGTAGTACATCGCCGCCGGAACCACCAGACCGATGATCCACGAGATGTCGGTATCACCGAGGCTTGCGACCAGAGGGCCAGTGTAGAAGTGGGTGGAAATGAACGGCATTTGAATCAACACGCCGAACACGTAAATGCTGATGCCCATGATGTTCCAGCGACCGTAGCGACCCTCGGGATTGGACAGTGCCGGAATGTCATAGCGTTCTTTGGTGATGCAGTAGAAGTCCACCAGGTTAATCGCGCTCCACGGCGTGAAGAACGCCAGCAGGAACAGGATGAACGCGGAGAATTCCTTGAGGAACGAGTCCTTGCCAAGCAATGCCAGAGCAGCGGCAAGCGACACCATGATGAAGATGTACAACAGGCGTACACCGCTTCCAATGTGGCGGCTGCCACGGAAGCCACTGATGATTGTCGCGATCGACATGAAGCTGCCGTAGGCGTTCAACGTGGTCACAGTGACTTTGCCGAAAGCCACGGCGAAGTACAGCAGCGCCGCGACAATCCCGGTACCGCCAAGGCTGACGATGAACGACACCTCGTGGTGAGCAAACTGCGAACCGGCCAGGGCTGCGGCGAACACGCCGAAGACCATCGACGCCTGTGCACCGATCACCGAACCCAGGCCGACGGCCCAGAAGGTTTTCGACGCCGAGGTGCTGCGCGGCAGGTAACGCGAGTAGTCCGCCACATAAGGGCCGAACGCGATCTGCCAGGACGCCGACAGCGACACCGCCAACAGGAAACTCGCCACCGAGAAGTGCTTGTTGCCCAGCAATGCGCCGATGTCGTTACCGGCCAGCAGTTTGTAGAACAGGTAGATGAACGCCACCACGCCCAGCACACTGGCGACCCGGCCTATGCCGTGGATCACCCGATAGCCGAAGATGGTGAAGACCATGATCGAGCCGGCGAACAGCGTGATACCGACCCAGTCTTCGACGTGCAGCAACTGCGCAACAGCCTGCCCTGCCAGCAAGGATCCGCTGGCCGAGAAGCCGATGTACATCAGGCACACCAGCACCAGCGGAATCACCGCCCCATACACGCCAAACTGCACGCGGCTGGAGATCATTTGCGGCAAGCCGAGTTGCGGACCTTGTGCGGCGTGCAGCGCCATGACGCCACCGCCGAGCAATTGGCCGATCAGCAAACCGATCAACGACCAGAACACATCCCCGCCCAGTACCACCGCCAATGCACCCGTCACAATCGCGGTGATTTGCAGGTTGGCACCCAACCACAGGGTGAACTGACTCAATAGACGACCGTGTCTTTCCGCTTCCGGGATGTAGTCGATCGAACGTTTCTCGATCAACGGCTTACTGCGTGCACGATCATCATTAGCCATGGGTCAACCTCTGTGGATTGTTCGTGGAATTCAATCTGTCCCTGTAGGAGCTGAGCTTGCTCGCGATGGCGATGTACCTGACACACCGCGTCATCGTTCATCGCGAGCAAGCTTTGCTCCTACAGGTTCGCATCAGGCCGAGGCCCGTTTTTTATTTACCAGTGATCATCGGCAGGTTCAGGCCCTGCTCCTTGGCACAGTCGATAGCGATCTGGTAACCGGCATCGGCGTGACGCATAACGCCGGTGGCCGGGTCGTTGTGCAGTACGCGAGCGATACGCTCGGCCGCTTCGTCAGTACCGTCGCAGACAATCACCATGCCCGAGTGCTGGGAGAAGCCCATGCCGACGCCGCCGCCGTGGTGCAGAGAAACCCAGGTCGCGCCGCTCGCGGTGTTCAGCAGAGCGTTGAGCAGTGGCCAGTCGGACACGGCATCGGAACCGTCCTGCATGGATTCGGTTTCGCGGTTAGGGCTCGACACCGAACCGGAGTCCAGGTGGTCGCGGCCGATCACGATCGGTGCCGACAGCTCGCCGCTGCGGACCATTTCGTTGAACGCAAGGCCCAGCTTGGCGCGCAGACCCAGGCCCACCCAGCAGATACGCGCCGGCAGACCCTGGAAGCTGATGCGCTCGCGCGCCATGTCCAGCCAGTTGTGCAGGTGGGCGTCGTCCGGGATCAGCTCTTTGACCTTGGCGTCGGTTTTGTAGATGTCTTCAGCATTACCCGACAGTGCAGCCCAACGGAACGGACCGATACCGCGGCAGAACAGCGGGCGGATGTAGGCCGGCACGAAGCCCGGGAAGTCGAATGCGTTCTCGACGCCTTCTTCTTGCGCCATCTGACGGATGTTGTTGCCGTAGTCGAACGTCGGGATGCCTTGCTTCTGGAAGTCGAGCATCGCTTTGACGTGCACGGCCATCGATTGCTTGGCGGCTTTGATCACAGCTGCCGGCTCGGTCTTGGCGCGAGCACGGTACTCTTCCCAGGTCCAACCGGCTGGCAGGTAACCGTTGAGCGGATCGTGGGCGCTGGTCTGGTCGGTGACCATGTCCGGACGCACACCGCGACGGACCAATTCCGGCAGGATTTCTGCCGCGTTACCCAGCAGGGCGATGGAAATCGCTTTGCCTTCTTTGGTGTATTTGGCGATGCGCGCCAGTGCGTCGTCGAGGTCTTTGGCTTGCTCGTCGACGTAACGGCTTTTCAGGCGGAAATCGATGCTCACTTGTTGGCATTCGATGTTCAGCGAGCACGCGCCGGCCAGAGTTGCAGCCAGTGGTTGAGCGCCGCCCATGCCGCCCAGACCGGCGGTCAGGACCCAGCGACCGGTGAGGTTGTCGTTGTAGTGCTGGCGACCGGCTTCAACGAAGGTTTCGTAGGTGCCTTGAACGATGCCCTGGCTGCCGATGTAGATCCAGCTGCCGGCGGTCATCTGGCCGTACATGGCCAGGCCTTTGGCGTCGAGTTCGTTGAAGTGCTCCCAGCTCGCCCAGTGTGGTACCAGGTTGGAGTTGGCGATCAGTACGCGTGGGGCGTTGCTGTGAGTCTTGAAGACGCCGACCGGCTTGCCGGATTGCACCAGCAGGGTCTCGTCGTCATTCAGGTTGGTCAGGCTCTCGACGATCTTGTCGTAGCATTCCCAGTTACGCGCCGCGCGGCCGATACCGCCGTAAACCACCAGTTCTTTAGGGTTCTCGGCAACTTCCGGGTCGAGGTTGTTCATCAACATGCGCAGCGGCGCTTCGGTCAGCCAGCTTTTGGCGGTCAGCTTGTTGCCGCGAGCAGCACGGATTTCAACGTCACGGTGCTTAGTAAAAGTAACGGGGGTCGGTTTCTGGGTATTGTCAGTCACGAAAAAAGCTCCTCAGCAATCAATCCAAACCAGCCCAGGCAGTGGGCGAGCAAGCCAATGTGCAGATGGTGCACACCGGCGAATCAGTGGACGATGGTCGAGTCTTCGTGACTCATACGCATACGTCTTTACTTGTACATACAAGCATATGCAATCAAGCGGCCAACTTTCTGGATGGCGCTTCAACAAAGCGCTGAACCTGGCTGAAAAGCCCTTGGGACAAGGGTTTTGTGGCTGTCGATATTTTTTGGGGAAGGATTTTTTCGAGGAGTGACAGTTGTTACCTGAGCGCGGTTTTGCGCCACGCTGGGGCGTTCGGTAACAAACTGGTGCGCACAGGGAAACGCTGGAGGTTGTTTTTTGTGGCGAGGGAGCTTGCCCCCGTCGACCGGTCCGCGCTCGGGCGTAGCAGTCGCAGAATCAGAGATTCAATACAGGGGACAGGGTGGGTATGCAGCCATTGGGGCGGCTTCGCCACCCAGCGGGGGCAAGCCCCCTCACCACAGAAAAGCTCCCGGAATAGGGAGCTTAGTGTGCTGTCAGTTCAATCACGCAGCATTGGCCGTTGGCGGAAACATCCAGCAGCCCAGTGTTACCGCCCAGTTGCAGACAATCATGACGACCCAGCACTTGGGCCGCACTGCCATTGATTCGAACTTCAAGCGCATCAGCCACGCTGAAAACCAGCAGCGTTCCGGCAGAACTGAAAAACCGTTGCTCGCCCTTCAGCCACTGCAACCGCGCCTGGTAGCGATTTGGCGCATAAATCAGGTTGAAGTCGCGGATCGCACCGCCAAGCAGGGTGCAGGAAACATGGCTTTCGCCACTGAACGCAAACGGGTCCAGTGGTAACAGGGGCCGCGTGTTCTGGCCGTCGACCGTCAAGGTCATGCCTTCACCCTGCAGCACGGTGATGACCCGCTCATAACCTGCAAAGGTCGAGAACCCGCCCGACTCACCGATATCGGCAATCGACAGGCGCCAGCCAAAGCCATCCAGGCCGGTGCCTGCATCGCGGGTGATTTCTTCGGTGCTGCCGCCGCCGTTTTTCCACGGCATGCGCGGATAATTGGCCGCGCGCAAAACGTTCAACTGGCCCATTTATGTCTCTTTATTGATGGCTCTTTATTTGTGGAACCGCCCTTCCAGACGATGGCGGGAACCGGGATGAATCAGACGAGCGGCCGTCACTGGTTGACGTCCGGACCAGGTCCGACGACGGATCAGCAGGCATGGCTCGCCTTTTTCGATCTGCAGCAATTTGCATTCGGAAGGCTCGGCAAGAATCGCCTCGACCACGTGCTCGCCTTCGGTCAATGGCGCGACCTGATTCAGATAGGCATAAGGCGTTTGCAGGGTGAAGTCTTGCTTGAGGTATTCCGGCGCGACCAGGGCATTGACGAAACGGTCCTCGATTTGCACGGGAATATCGTTCTCGAAATGCACGATCAGCGAGTGGAAGACCTTTTGGCCTTCACGCATGTCCAGTGCCAGGGCGCGCTCGGAACCGGCGGCCTCTTCTTCCAGAGTAATCACCTTGCACGTGTGGCGATGGCCACGGGAGGCGATTTCGTCAGCAATGTTATGCACTTCGAACAGCGCGGACTGGCTCTTGGGTTCAGCGACAAAGGTGCCGACGCCCTGCATGCGCACCAACAGGCCGTCAGCCGTCATCTCGCGCAGGGCGCGATTGATGGTCATGCGGCTGAAACCCAACTGACTGACCAGCTCGCTTTCCGACGGCACGCGGTAATGCGGCGGCCAGTTTCCACTGTCGATTTGCTGGGTGATCATCTGTTTGACGCGAGCGTACAAGGGCGCCGGACTGTCGCCCAGATTGGCACTCAGCGGTGAAACTACAGGCGGAGTCGGCACAGGAAATCCTTGTTCGTTGATGAAAGTCGCTAGCTTGCCGGAGTTTACCGAGCAGGCAAACGTCTGTATATGTATATACAAATAACACACGATGGGGTACTGAACCATGTCCGCCTTCTTTGCCGAACGCGCGCTTTTGCCTAGTGGATGGGCCAACAATGTACGTCTTGAGGTCAGTGCCAATGGCCTGCTGACCCACATCCAGGCCGATGCCAGCGCTGAAGGCGCCGAACGGCTGAGCGGTCCGCTGCTGCCGGGCATGCCGAATCTGCACTCCCACGCCTTCCAGCGGGCGATGGCCGGACTGGCCGAAGTAGCGGGCAATCCGAACGACAGTTTCTGGACCTGGCGCGATCTGATGTATCGCCTCGTCGGAAAAATCAGTCCGGAACAACTCGGGATCATCGCCCGTCAGCTCTACATCGAAATGCTCAAGGCCGGTTACACCTCGGTCGCCGAATTTCATTACGTGCACCACGACCACACTGGTCATCCGTACGCGGACCCGGCCGAGCTGTCGTTGCAAATCAGTCAGGCCGCCAGCGCTTCCGGCATCGGCCTGACCTTGCTACCCGTGCTCTACAGCCACTCCGGTTTCGGTGGCCTGGCACCCAATGAAGGCCAGCGACGCTTCATCAACAGCACTGAAAACTACCTGAAGCTACAAGCCCGCTTGCAGCCGCTGCTGGCGCAGCAACCGGCGCAACAACTGGGCCTGTGCTTCCACTCGTTGCGTGCCGTGACCCCGCAGCAAATCAGCGAAGTGCTGGCAGCCAGCGACAAGCACTGCCCGGTGCACATCCACATCGCCGAGCAACAAAAGGAAGTCGACGACTGCCTGACCTGGAGTGGTCGCCGTCCGCTGCAATGGCTGTATGAAAATACCGACGTCGATCAGCGCTGGTGCCTGGTCCACGCGACCCACGCCAACCCGGAAGAAGTCAGCCTGATGGCCAAGAGTCGCGCCATCGCCGGCCTGTGCCTGACCACGGAAGCTAACCTGGGCGACGGGATTTTCCCGGCCGTGGACTTCCTCGCCCAAGGCGGGCGCATGGGCATTGGCTCCGACAGCCATGTGTCGCTGAGTGTGGTGGAAGAACTGCGCTGGCTGGAATACGGCCAGCGCCTGCGCGATCAGCGACGTAACCGCTTGTATGGCGCCGATCAGCCGATGGTCGGGCGCACCCTATACGACGCCGCACTCGACGGTGGCGCACAGGCGCTGGGCCAGCCGATTGGCGCATTGGAAGTCGGCAAACGCGCTGACTGGCTGGTGCTCGACGGCAACGACCCTTACCTGGCAACCGCCAGTGGCGACGGGATTCTGAACCGTTGGCTGTTTGCTGGTGGCGACCGCCAGGTGCGTGACGTGCTGGTGAATGGCAAGTGGGTGGTACGCGACGGGCATCACGCTGGCGAAGAAGACAGTAACCGCGCGTTCACCCAAGTGCTGCGCGAGCTGTTGGGCTGATCACCGCTTCTGTGGCGAGGGAGCTTGCTCGCGCTGGGTTGCGAAGCGACCCCAAATCAGCAATTGAGCTCTTTCAGAAAGATCTCATCAGCTGAGTGACGACTGCTGCGCAGCCGAGCGGGAGCAAGCTCCCTCGCCACGGAGTCCAACCGCACGCCGCTTATTTCGAGGTCTGGGCCATTTTGGTGTCCGACACCCGCCAGATCAGGCGTGTGGTGTCGTAACCCTGCTGACGCGCCCTGCTCAGCAGCTCCTCACGAGTATCGGCGTTGACTTCCGGCTTGCGTGACAGCAGCCACAGGTTGCGCCGATTGGGGCTACCGACTATCGCGGTCTGGTAGTCATCGCTGACATACAGCACCCAGTAATTACCCTTGCTCATGCCTGGCAACAACCGGGTAAACCAGTTATCGAAATTCACCCACAGCTTGTCGTTCTTGCCGGGAATCTGCGGCGTTGCCGTGCCCTTGGCCTCTTCCCATTTCCACTCTGGGGTCAGGCAACGGTTCAACACTTCCATGTCGCCATCGGTCTTGAGGGTGTAATGGGCTTCGGATTGCGCGCAGTTACGCTGGAAGTACATCGGCATGCGCGCCAACTCGTACCATTTACCCTGGTAACGCTTGAGGTTGACGCTATTGACCGTTTTCGGCGCGAGCGCATCATCGCCAGAAGTGGCGCAGCCGGCCAACAACAGACCGGCCAAAAGAACTATTACTAACCGCATCATTATTTTTCTCCCGAGGGCGTTTGGCCCCGGTTTACTTCAGGCCTTGCCCGGAAAACATCAGCACTTTGTCACCGGCGTACTGCACGCTGATAAAGCTGTTCTTGTCGCCCCAGGTACAGCTGGACATGCCCAACGCGCCTGAACAATCGGCAGGTTTACCCAACAAGGCTTCGACCTCGGCCTTGGGCATGCCCGTCGACAGTTTCGAATAGTTTTCCTGGTTGATCTTGCTGCACGCAGCCAACAGCACGCAAAAAGACAACAAGGCGATAGATCGCAGCGACATGGTGTAACTCCTGGTAAAGAGGGGGAGGCATGGCTGCCAACCAGAAGCTTAGAAGAGAAAACCCCCTTCTGGTTCCCACCCGTACCGGGTATTTCTTGAAGGGTAAAATCGACATTTCGCACCAAAATCAGGCATTTTTTTGCGCTGATCGGTATTTCGTCGGTTTTCGTCAAACCCGCCTAATCTTTGGCGCTTCCCTGTCGACATAGAAGCAGCGCCAAGGCTGCCCTGTGGCAATTTGACGCTCCTCGTTGATCAGTCCTCCCGCGGTAGCGCCTTTAATGACCAGAAACATGAAGTTCAGCCACAAGATCCTGCTCGCCGCTGCCCTTGTGGTCGCGGTAGCGTTCGCCTGTTTCATTCTGTTCAACGACTACCGTCAGCGCCAAACCCTGCGCAATAGCACCGAGTCCTCGATGCAAGAACTCGGCAGCCTGACCACCAGCAACATCCAGACCTGGCTGGAAAGCCGCATCCAGTTGCTGCAATCGCTGGCCCAGCAAGTGGCCGTCGACGGTCCGGCGCTGGACAACCTGAAACGCGCGGTCGGCCTGCCGGCGTACACCAGCAACTTTCAGTTGAGCTACTTCGGCGGTGCCGACGGCGTGATGTTCTCGGTGCCGGCCGGTAATCGCGCGGCGGACTACGACCCTCGTGCCCGTGGCTGGTACAAAGCCGCCAACAGTGCACAGCAGACCATCGTTACCGAACCGTACATCGCCGCCTCGTCGGGCAAGCTGGTGATCACCGTCGCTACCCCGGTGCAGCATCAGAACCAGATGATCGGCGTGGCCGGTGCGGACATCGACCTGAGCAGCATCAGCACCATCATCAACTCGCTGAACTTCGGCGGCCACGGCCACGCATTCATCGTCAGCAGCGAGGGCAAGATCCTCATTCACCCGGACAGCAAACTGGTGCTCAAAAGCCTCACCGAGGCTTATCCCGCGGGTGCGCCGAAGGTCAGCCCCGGCATGAAGGAAGTCGAGGTGGACGGCAAGACGCAGTTCATCTCGTTCACCCACGTCAACGGCGTGCCGTCGGCTGACTGGTACGTGGCCCTGGTGCTCGACCAGAACACCGCATTCTCGATGCTCAGTGAGTTCCGCACCTCGGCGATCATCGCCATGGTGATTGCCGTGGTGATCATCATCGCGTTGCTCGGCATGCTGATCCGCGTCCTGATGCAGCCGTTGCTGACCATGGGCCGTGCCATGCATGACATCGCCGAAGGCGAAGGCGACCTGACCAAACGCCTGACCATTCATGGCCAGGACGAATTCGGGGCGCTGGGCACCTCGTTCAACCGTTTTGTAGAGCGTATTCATACCTCGATCCGCGAAGTGTCGTCGGCCACCGGCCAGGTCAACGAAGTCGCCCTGCGTGTCGTCAGCGCTTCCAACTCGTCGATGTTCAATTCCGACCAGCAAGCCTCGCGCACCAGCAGCGTGGCCGCGGCGATCAACCAGCTGGGCGCCGCCGCCGAGGAAATCGCCCAGAACGCCGCCCTCGCCTCGCAACATTCCAGCGATGCCCGCAGCCTGGCTGAAGAGGGTCAGCAAGTGGTGGATAAAACCATCGCGGCGATGCAGCAACTGTCAGCCAAAATCAGCGACTCGTGCGGCAACATCGAAACGCTCAACAGCAACACGGTGAACATCGGGCAGATTCTCGAAGTCATCACCAGCATCTCGCAGCAGACCAACCTGCTGGCCCTCAACGCCGCGATCGAAGCGGCGCGCGCGGGTGAAGCCGGGCGTGGTTTCGCCGTGGTTGCCGACGAAGTGCGCAACCTCGCGCATCGCACCCAGGACTCGGCGCAGCAAGTGCAGAAGATGATTGAAGAGCTGCAAGTCGGCGCCCGTGAGGCGGTCGCCATCATGACCGACAGTCAGCGCCAGAGCGAAAGCAGCGTCGGCATCGCCAACCAGGCCGGTGAGCGCCTGGGCAGCGTGACCCAGCGCATCGGCGAAATCGACGGCATGAACCAGTCGGTGGCCACCGCCACCGAAGAGCAAACCGCCGTGGTCGAATCGATCAACGTCGACATCACCGAGATCAACACCCTGAACCAGGAAGGCGTGGAAAACCTGCAATCGACCTTGCGCGCCTGTGCCGATCTTGAGCAGCAAGCGGCGCGGTTGAAGCAGTTGGTGGGTAGTTTCAGGATCTAAAACCAAACGGCGCACTTTGAGTGCGCCCGTCTGGTGAATCTGACGCAGGACTGAATTCAGACTAAACTCAGTCCTGCTCACCAGAAGGAGATCAATCTTATGAAGCTTTCCTCTCAAATCAAACCCATCAGCTACCTGAAAAGCCATACTGCCGAAATCGTCAAGACGATCACCGAAAGCCGTGAACCCTTGGTTATCACCCAAAACGGTGAAGCAAAACTGGTGGTCATGGATGTGAAAAGCTTCGAAGAGCAAGAAGACACAATGGCCCTTCTCAAGCTACTGGCAATGGGCAATCGTGAAATTGAGGAAGGAAAATTCCGGGGTGCGGAGGACGTCTTCGCAGAGCTTGACGAGGCCGAGCATCAATGAGCTTCAATGTCGTCATTCTTCAGTCCGCAGAAACAGACCTCAAAGAGCTCCGCAGCTACCTTACCCAACAGTTCTCTGCCCACACATGGCAAAACACCTATGCCACTTTGAAGGCAGCCATCCGTCATTTGGCGACACAGCCTTATGCAGGCTCAATCCCGGAAGAAATCAAGAGACTCAATATCAGCCAGTATCGGCAAGTCCTGTCAGGGATGAACCGGGTCATTTATGAAGTCAGGGAAAAGACTGTCTACATCCACATCATTGCCGACACACGAAAAAATCTGCCGACACTGTTGATGAAACGACTTCTGCAAGTGAACACATGAGATCAATGCCGTAGTTAAAACCGTGCGCCGGGCCCACTCAAAAATACCATCTCTTCAGGCGTACTTTCCCGCCCAAGAATCGCATTGCGATGGGGAAAGCGTCCAAACCTTGCAATGATTTTCTGATGCCGTTCGGCGTAATCGAGGTTATCGGCAAACACCGCACGATCCGCCTCGGGTTGCTCAGCCAGCAAGTCGGCAAAGCGTGAGATGGCTTGGTTCTGCACCGCCAGATGCTCGCAATGCTCGAACACCAGGTAGATGAACACCCGCTGGATAGGCCGCAGTTGCCGATCGAGATCTGCGGCAATGCCTTGCGCTACCAGAGCCTGGGCTCTCAAGTCGCCGGCAAAGGATTTGGGGGTTTCGCGAAAGATCATCCGCGGTAACTGATCAAGCAATAACACCAGGGCCAGCCAACCTTCGGGACATTGCGTCCACTCGGTCAATCCGCCGGCCAGTGCCTGTTCCACCAGATCCCCGAAACGCCTGCGCGCTTCGAGGTCCTGGCTGTCACGCTTACCGAACCATAACGTGCCCTTCTGCGCCGCCACTTCGTTGGGATCGTCGGCTGAACCGAACCACCATTCGAGCAACGGCTGCCAGGGCGCGGTCATGGTTTATTCCTTGTGGTAAGCCGTGGCGCGTTCGACTTCTTCTTTCGACCCCAGGAACACCGCTACACGCTGGTGCAGGCCTTCAGGCTGGATGTCGAGAATGCGCTGGTGACCGTCAGTGGACGCGCCGCCGGCCTGTTCAACCAGGAACGACATCGGGTTGGCTTCGTACATCAAACGCAGTTTGCCCGGCTTGGACGGCTCGCGGCTGTCACGTGGGTACATGAACAGGCCACCACGGGTCAGGATGCGGTGCACGTCGGCCACCATCGCGGCGACCCAGCGCATGTTGTAGTTCTTTTTCAGCGGACCGGTTTCACCTGCCAGCAACTCGCTCACGTAGCGCTGTACCGGCGCTTCCCAGTGACGCTGGTTGGACATGTTGATCGCGAATTCCTGAGTGGAGGACGGGATCTTGATGTCTTCGTGAGTCAGTACGAAGCTGCCCATTTCACGGTCCAGGGTAAAACCTTTCACGCCATCACCGAGGGTCAGCACCAGCATGGTTTGCGGGCCGTAGATGGCATAACCGGCGGCTACCTGTTGGGTGCCTGGCTGCAGGAACGCCTTTTCGTTCAAGGGTTCGTTCTGGCTCAGGTACTCGTTAGGGCAACGCAGCACCGAGAAGATCGTACCGACCGGCGCGTTGATATCGATGTTCGACGAACCATCCAGTGGGTCGAAAACCAGCAGGTACGCGCCTTTCGGGTATTTGCCCGGGATCTGGTAGGCATTGTCCATTTCTTCGGACGCCATGCCGGCCAGGTGACCGCCCCATTCGTTGGCTTCGAGCAGGATCTCGTTGGAGATCACGTCGAGTTTCTTCTGGACTTCGCCTTGCACGTTTTCAGTGCCCATGCTGCCCAGAACGCCGCCCAGGGCGCCTTTGGAAACGGCGTGGCTGATTTCCTTGCAAGCACGCGCCACTACTTCGATCAGAAAGCGCAGATCGGCAGGAGTGTTGTTGCTACGGGTCTGCTCAATCAGATAGCGACTCAAGGTAACGCGGGACATGGAAGGCTCCGAAGGAATGGGGGCTAAAAACCCGCGCAGTTTAACGCGAGTCGGTGCGCAATTCCTCTTATCAGACGAGATTCACTGAATAGAGTTCATGCGCGAGGTTGAGCGTAGTTCGAAACCGGACGCGTGTGCCCGCGAGATTGGTGCCAGTTTCAATATTTTTGGCGGTTTCAAGGACGCCATCGCGGGCAAGCCTTGCTCCTACAAGAGCGGCGTAAATCCTGTAGGAGCAAAGCTTGCTCGCGATCTGGTGCGCAGCGCCAGCCCTAGGATTTCACTGGTGGTTTGCGCAGCAAACTGAACGCCATCCCTGCCAAGCCTGCCACTCCTAGCAAGAGCACCGCCCACAAGCCGATCTTCTTCCAGTTCATGCCCGGGACAATCGGCACCACTGCTGCCGCCGGCGAAGTCACCACCGCCGCACCATCGACCTTGGCCTGGCCTAACGTTGCCAGACGCTTGGGACTGTAATCGGGAATCAGCGTCGACAGCGGCAAACTCGCCGCTTTAACCGTCGCGCTACCCAGCGCCAGTGTGTACGGCCCCACCCCGCGAGCGAGGAACACCACTTGGGTCGAGCGCACGGCATAGCGCACTGTCGGAGCCTGTGCGCCCAAGCCGCCGCCGCGCTCATCGACGGTCAGTTTCAACTGCTGCACCACATGGCCAGGCAGCTGCAATTGGTTCTGCACCACGTCCTGACCATTTTGCGTCAGCCGATAGAGCAAACCGCTGCTCAAGGGCTGCCACGGCAAACTGCTTTCGCGACGTCCCGACAGGGTCACCGGCGCCAGGCTGTTGGCCTGGCTCAACTCGACCTGCAAGCGCTCCACGCTCAAACCCATCGGCAATTGCCAGGTGTATTCGCCGGCCCTGGTGCTGCTGCCGGCCAACGGCTCGGACCAGACCAACGGCTGCGGCAGGTAGCTGGAACTGGTGCTTTGCAGTTGCGCCGAGGTCAGCGCGGGCGCCGCTTGCGGGGTTTTCCACAGCAAGCGCAGATAACGCGCGCTCTGCCCCGGCAAATCGACGTCATGCTGTTCGACGCGTTCGTCGGCAAACGACAGCCGCGCTACCTGACCTTCGCCCCACGGCTGCCAATGCTGCAAATCATCACTGGCTTCGATGCTGAAACGCTGGAAACCGTCGCGTTCTCTACTCCAGTCAAGGATCAACTGCTGCAACGGCGCCTTGATCGCACTGGCATCCAGCAACCAGCCGCGCAGTACTTCTTCGCCAGCCTTGAGCGGGTTCGATGGCTGGACCTCCACCAACGTGCCGCTGGCATTCGACTGCACGCGCACGCTCGGCACCGCCTCGCTAGCAGAGGCCGAGTCGTAAATCGGGAACCACTTGACGTTATTCACCACCAGACTTTCGCGACTCTGCGCCTGTTCCCGCGCCAGCGAATAGGCCTGCACTTCACCGGCTGCGTTGAATACCCGCACGTCGCTGAGATCGGTCTGGCGCGCATTCAATTGCACCGCCAGCGGCAACTCGAGGCGATACCACGGCCCTTCGCCGCTCAGGCTCAACGGCACCTGCGTAGTGAAGTCTGCCGGTGCTTCCTGAGCCGTGGCCGACAACGCCACACAGAGTCCAACAACGCCCAGCGACCACTTCCGATTCAAGACGACACTCCTTCAGATTCATTGGCCGGTTTCTCAGGCCCGGGCGTTGGTTCGGCGCGTTTGGGTGGCAGCGGTGCGAAATAGCCCACTACCAGCAGCAACACGCCCACGCCGATAAACGACACGATCCGCGCCAGACCGCCGCGGTTACTCAGTTCGACAAAGACCAGTTTGGCGACCACCAGCGCAATCAACGCCGCGCCGACCAGCCAGACTTCCCGACGATGGCGCAAATGCCCGCCGATCATCAGGCTCAGGGCAATCAGGGTCCAGACGATCGACAAGCCCGCCTGCACCAACATCGACTCCAGCAACGCATCCAACTCATACGGCACGCCAGCCCAATGGTGAGCGCTGCGCATCACCAGCGCGGTGAAGAAGGCAAACAGCGAGACTCCGGCCACCACTTGCGTGGCACCCTCGGCGTAATCGGCACGAATCGCCAATTGGCTGACCGCACTGCGCGACCACATATAAACGCCGAACAAGGCAAACAGCAGGCCGATGTCCAACGGGTTGAGCAACGGCAGATAAGGCAACGGTTCGGCGGTGCCGTCGCTGGCAATGTTCGCCAGCCAGAACCAGCCGAGCATCAACAGCGCCAGCGGTAGCGCGGCGTACACGCGGTACTCGCGGGCATACGCCGACACCGGCCACGGCCAGGCGCGCGGTGCGGCCATCAGCACCAGATACAGGCTCGGCAAGATCGCCCAACCCAGCCAGCGCCAGGCGTTGTACTGCTCGGACAACACCAGCAAGCCGTAACGCAGCTCCAGCGCCAACACGCCGATCAACAGCCAGCAACCCGCCACATGAGCAACGCTCAATACTCGCGCGGGGAGCATCGGCGCCAAGCGCCGCAACGAGACGACATGCACCCCGAACACCATCGCCCACGCCAGCCAGCCGAAATTCGCTGCAGGGTTATAACGCGAATGCCAGGCCGCGACCAATACCAGCGCCGCCGCTGGAATCAGCAACGTGCAGAGAACGCCCAGTGCCGGCCATTGCAGTCGTCGGGACAACAACGTCCACACTGCGACGCTCAGCGCTGCGAGGCCCAGCAACAGCGTGGCTTGCAGGTTCAGCGGTGCAAACCGCAGCACTTCGCTGATCAGCGCCAGCGCCCACCAGGCGGCGCCCCACACCAGCAGCAACTCGGACAAGCGCTGCAAACTCAAGGCATCGAACGCACTGGCATGATTGCCAAGCTGCAAGCGCCAGGCACCGACCATCGCCGCCAGCCCGAGCACCATCGGCGTCCAGAAACCGCTGTGGCCCAGTGGCCGCAGACCTTCGCTGGCGAGCGGCCCGAGCAGTTCGGGCCCCGCGATCAGGAACGCCGCGCCGCCGATCACCTGCAACAACAAGCCAAAGACAAAACTCACCCGCTGCTGCAAGTACAGGCTCAGCCAGATGATCAACAGACCGCTGGCCGCCCACACCGCGCTCGCCGTTTGCCACGGCAACACAAACAGCACCGCCAGATTGATCAGCACCAACCCGGCCAGCAACACCACCGACAACCCACGCAGCAATCGTGCGTCACTGCGCACCATGTCGTCGCGAGCGGCGAACAGCATTCCGCCGATCAACGCCAGGCCAATCAACGATGCAGTGAGCAAACCGCTCCAGCCCGCGCTGAACACCGCTGCTGCCTCACCACTGGCACCTTGCAGCCGCAGCAGGAACAACACACCGCCCAGCAGTTGCACCCCAAACGCCGTAAACAGGAAGGTCCGCGATTGCAGGCGCAAGCCGACAAACAACGTCACCAAACCGGCCAGCGCCCAACTGATCGCAGTACCGTGGGTGAAGAAGGACAACGGCGCCAACAGATAAAGGAACGTCAGTCCTGCACAGGCCAACACCGGCAAGCCCTTGCGTTCCCAGGCCGAGGTTTGCTCAGGGGAAGCGTTGCGCAAGTGGTAGAAACTGAACAGCAACGCCACGCCGAGCATCAGCGCACCAAGCGCTGAACCATCGAGCAGACTGCTGTCGCCCAGGCTCAGTTTGCTGAGGAACGCCAGCGCCGAACCCAGCTGCAACAGCAAGGCAAAAGCCCGCGCCAACGGCCGATGCTGACGCAAGCCAAGCCAGAAGATTCCCGCGCCCTCCACCGCCCAGGCGGCCGCCGTCCAGCGCGCATCGAGACCCAGCGGGATCGCCAGGCTGGCGAAAATCACCCCCAGCGCCAGGCAGGTTTCCGCCAGCAGCAGGGCTCGACCTCCGCTGAGAAAACGCGCCAGGCCCATGTACACGATGCCCAACGCCAGCGCGCTGAACGCGGCAGCGAACTCAAAATGATGAATCAGCGCGAACTGCATACCAAAGCCCACCAGCGGCGGACCGAACAGCATCGTGCCGTCGACGTAGTCGCCCTTGCGCGCCGACCAGCGCAGCAGCGCGTCACGGCTGTCATCTTCCGGCGCGTCAGTCATCTCGAGCAGTTTGCGGCGGGTGAACAACAAGCCGATCGCCAGGTACATGAGGAAGAACAGGATCAGGAACGGCTCGGTGCTCCACAGCAGTTCCGGCGTATAGGAACGCACGCCCCAGGCAAAGCCAATGCCGAAGGTGCCGGCGAAGCCAATCAGGTTCAGCGGCCGCCAGGCCTTGAACCAGGCAATGGCGAGGATGCCGGTGTTGAGCAAGGCGAAGTAGCTGAACAGCGCGACATGGTTGCCGGCGCCGGTGGAGGTCAGGATCGGCGCGGCGAACCCGCCCAATGCCGCCGCGCAGGCCAGCGCGAGCGAGTCCTGGGTGATCGCCAGAATCGCCGAGAAGATCGTCACCGCCACCAGCAAGCCCAACGCCGCCGACGGGTCGAGCAAAGGGTGCAAGCGCATGGCGGCGAATACCGTCAGGTACAGCACGGCGATGCCGGTGCCCTGCAGGATCAACGCGTAGTTGGTGTTGCGCAGGCGCAACCACCAACCCAGGCCCAGCAACGCCAACGCGGCCGCAGCGACCCCGGCGTAACGCAATTCAATTGGCACCACCATGCCTTCGGTGGCGTAGCGCAGCAAAAACGCCAGACCGAAGAACAACAGCACCACGCCGACCCGCAGTACGGTGTTGCCACCGAACAGCCAATTGCGTGCGGCGGCAATACCGCGCTCGAACAGATTCGGGCCTCGGGGTTCGGTCGGTTGTGGTGGTTCGCTGGGTTGCGGGGCCCAGAGATCGGCAGGCTCAGGTGTGATGCTCGCGTGTACCGGTTCGAATTCGGGCGGCAATTCCCAAACCAGTTCCTGCGCGGCAGACAACGGCGCCGGGCCAGGCTCGGGCGCTTGGTCAAAGACGATATCAGGAGAAATAGTCGGCTCGCTGGCCGTTGTCGACTCGGGGGGCGGAGCTGCCTGGACGCCACGGGTTTCCAGTAACGCCAGCCGCTGCTCGACCACGTCGAGGGCAACCTGCGCCTGTTCCAGTTGACGACGCTGTTCGTCCGTTTGTGAATTCAGGCGCCTGAGCACAATCGCCTGCCCCGCACCCAGGCCGATCAACGCGCCAATCAGCGCATCGCTGAGTGACTCATCGAGCACCCAGCCCAGCACCATCCCTATCAGCATGAACATCCATTGCATGGTCGATATCCCTAAGCGGCCCATTGCCGGGCGAGTCCGGGCGATACAGCGTCTGGCTCAGTCTAGTAACCAGACACCCGGAATCCAGTGTGGGAGCAGATTGTATCTGCACCACAAATCCACTGTGGGAGCGGGCTTGCTCGCGAAGAGGGCGTAACGTTCAACACGGATGTCGAATGTCAGTCCGCTTTCGCGAGCAAGCCCGCTCCCACAGGGGTGAAGTTGACGCTTAGTATATCGATCCGGCCCCACAACCGTGGGGCCTTGCTCGCAATTATTGCTAAAAGTTACTCCAGCGCTTTCCAGATATCCGTGGCGTACTCGCGAATGGTCCGGTCGGACGAGAACCAGCCCATGCGCGCGCTGTTGAGCACCGCCGAGCGCCACCACTCCTTCGAGTCGTGCCAATGCTCTTCAACCCGCACCTGGGCATTCCAGTAGGAATCGAAGTCGGCGCAGACCAGGAAGCGGTCATATTCGATCAACGAATCGATCAACCCGGTGTAACGCGACGGCTCATCGGGCGAGAACACACCGCCACGAATCGCTTGCAGCACATCCCCCAATCGACGGGAGGCGGCGATGTCCGGTGCGGCATAGAACTCGTGATTCTGCTTGCGCGCCTCAACCTGCTGAGCCGTCAGGCCAAAAATGAACATGTGCTCGACGCCAATGCGCTCGCTCATTTCCACGTTGGCACCGTCCAGGGTGCCGATGGTCAGCGCGCCGTTGAGGCCGAACTTCATGTTACTGGTACCGGAAGCCTCAAAACCGGCCGTGGATATCTGCTCCGACAGGTCGGCCGCCGGAATGATGCTTTCCGCCAGGCTGACGTTGTAGTTGGGCAAGAACACCACTTTCAGCAAGCCGCGCACCGTCGGGTCATTGTTGACCACCCGGGCGATGTCGTTGGTCAGTTTGATGATCAGCTTGGCCTGGTGATAACTCGCGGCAGCTTTGCCGGCAAAGATCTTCACCCGCGGCACCCAATCGACTTCCGGCTCGGCGCGGATCGCCTGATACAGCGCCACGGTGTGCATCAGGTTGAGCAACTGGCGCTTGTACTCGTGAATCCGTTTAACCTGCACGTCGAACATTGCCGCCGGATTGACCGCGATCCCCAATCGTTCATGAATCAGATAGGCCAAGGCTTTTTTACTGTGCAGGCGCTGCTCGGCGAACTTGTTGCGGAATGCCGCTTTCTCGGCAAACGGCTCCAGGCCGATCAGTTTCTGTTCCGGGTTATCCAACAGATCCGGGCCCAGTGCATCGACCATCATCGAGGTCAGTTCCGGGTTGGCCTGATAGAGCCAGCGGCGGAACGTAATGCCGTTGGTCTTGTTGTTGATTCGCTCTGGATACAGCTTGTGCAGCTCGGAAAACACCGTGCTGCGCATCAGCTGGGTGTGCAGGGCGGACACGCCGTTGACACTGTGGGAACCTAGAAACGCCAAGTTGCCCATGCGCACCCGGCGACCGTTGTCTTCCTCGATCAGCGACACCGCGCGCAATACGTCAAAGTCATGCATGCCTTTGGCGCGCAGCGAATCGATGTGATGGGCGTTGATCAAATAGATGATCTGCATGTGCCGTGGCAGCATCCGCTCCATCAAACCGACTGGCCAGGTTTCCAGCGCTTCGGGCAAGAGTGTGTGGTTGGTGTAGGAAAGCGTATCGACGGTGATCTGCCAGGCCGCGTCCCACGCCACGTCGTACACATCGACCAGTTGCCGCATCAACTCGGCCACGGCGATCGAGGGGTGCGTGTCGTTGAGCTGGATCGCCGCGTGATCGCCCAGGGTCAGCACCGAGGTGTGCATATTGCGGTGACGGCGCAGCAGATCCTGCAAGGACGCGGCGACGAAGAAGTACTCCTGACGCAGCCGCAGCTCCTGACCGGCCTCGGTGCTGTCGGCGGGATAGAGCACGCGGGAGATGCTTTCCGCGCGGGCCACTTCAGCCACCGCACCCAAGTGGTCGCCGGCGTTGAAACGCTCCAGGTGCAAGTCCTCCATGGCGCGTGCACGCCAGAGGCGCAAGGTGTTGACGCTAGCGCCACGCCAGCCGACGACTGGCGTGTCGTAAGCAATCGCTCGAACGGTTTCCGCTGGCGTCCAGACCTGCTTGGACCTGCCGCTCTCATCGCTCACGGTTTCAACGCTGCCACCAAAGCCGATCGGGTAAGCCACTTCCGGCCGCTCGAATTCCCAGGGGTTGCCGAAATCCAGCCAGTTTTCTGTTTGCTCCTGCTGCCAGCCATCGACAACCGCCTGACGGAACAAACCGTGTTCATAACGAATACCGTAGCCATGGCCGGCGATGCCGAGCGTCGACATGCTTTCCATGAAACACGCTGCCAGGCGACCGAGGCCACCGTTACCCAGTGCGGCGTCCGGCTCCAGCAGGCGTATGCGTTCAAGGTCGACGCCCAGCTCGGTCAGCGCTTCACGAGCCACGTCGAGCAGGCCAAGGTTGCTCAGGCTGTCGTAGAGCAGGCGGCCGATGAGGAATTCCAGCGAGAGGTAGTAAACGCGCTTCTGGCCTTTGCGGTAGATCTGCCGCGTGTGGTCCATCCAGTGCTCGACCATGTGATCGCGCGCCGCCAAGGCAATGGCTTCAAACCAGTCATGGTCAAAGGCGTGATCCGGGTCCTTGCCCACTGCATAGGTAAGTTTGGTCAATACGGCGTCGCGAAATGCGGCCACTTCAGCTTCGCGAACTAGTGGTTCTTGAGTCATCGATAGGACCTCGGACGAGCATGAAATTGACTGAGCCTAGTCGGTCTGACATGAGATAAATGCACTCGTTCGGCGTTTTTTTCAATCGCCTGAATCGAGCCTATCCCCTTGCCGATACACGTTGAAAAGATGCAGATGCCATGCCGATCCCTCGAAAAATTCAGTGTAGCCATAAAAAAACCGGCAAATGGTCGTTCAAAAAATCACCAGTCCCGGTATGATCGCGCGCCCTGATGCACGCTGGTAATTCCACATGATGAAGCCGAACCTGATCGCCGCCGCGGAGATCGACCGTCTCGATACCTGGGCCAAGTACTCCGCCCCGATGTGCGGCTCGTGCGTGTCCAGCTGCTGCACGCTGCCGGTCGAGGTCAAGATCAAAGACCTGATCCGCATCGGCATCGTCGACGAATTCGAACTGGGCGATCCACCCAAAAACATCGCCAAGCGCTTGCAGAAGGAAGGGATTGTCGAGCGCTACAACCAGAAGTCCGAGATCTTCACGCTCCAACGCATGAGCAACAACGATTGCCTGTATCTGGATCGTAAGAGCCGTTTGTGCACTATTTATGAAAAGCGCCCGGATACTTGCCGCAACCACCCGAAAATCGGTCCGCGGCCTGGGTATTGCGCGTACAAGCCGAAAGAAGTCGTGCGCGAGAGCAATCCGCGGACGCTGGACAAGTTCTGATCGATTGCTGAGTCCTGCAGCGACTGTTAAACCGTCTTCGCGAGCAAGCCCGCTTGTATGTTTAGACTTGAAGGGGTGGGTGGGACTAAAAGCCCGATTCTGACTCTAGCCAGTACAGACCGTGGGAGACTTCGTCCCACCCCTTCTACCCAAAAGCGCCAATAAGGAATTCATCGGCAAGGCCGACGATAGAGACAAGCCAGCGCAACGGTAGACCCCAACAAGCTCTTAAACCCTAGCTCCGAGGATTCGTCATGACAATCCTTACTTCGCAAACGGTCGTGGGTGTTGATGTGGCCAAGGCCGAGGTGCTCGTCTATCGCGCCGATCTGCAAACCACACAAGCCATCCCCAATAATCGGGCAGCACTCAAACGCTGGCTCAAGACGCTGCCCGCCAAAAGTGGCATTGCCGTCGAGGCCACCAACATTTACCACTTGGACACGGTTGAGTTGGCCCATGAGTTGGGTCATCAGGTCTACGTCGTGGACGGTTATCGCTTGAGTCATTACCGCCGCGGTGTCGGCCAACGAGCTAAAAATGATCCGTGCGATGCCCGTCTTCT
>NZ_JBYSXY010000029.1:0-43613 GCF_058782685.1 Pseudomonas sp. FW306-02-D09B | reverse complement strand
GCTTGCCGGCGATGGCGTCCGTGAGATCGCCATCGCCGGCAAGCCGTGCTCCTACAGCATCTGCGCAAGCCCTCGATCTCGATCCCCCGAAACCGGAACCGACTCCTACGGCGATTGGGTTTTTTACCAGTCGATCGAGTAGCTCATGCTCAACGTACGGCCTTCGGCGTTGGCGAACGGCGCTTTGGCGTTGGCCTGGGCGAACAGGTTGACGTAGGTACGGTCGGTCAGGTTGTACACCCCACCTTCGAGACGCCCGACCGGCAATCGCACCGAGCCCAGCAGGTCCACCAGCGTATAGCCCTTGATGTCGCGCCCGTTGTTGTCCTTGGCGGCGGCGTCGTAGCTGGCCAGGCGCATGCCTTGCAAGCGCAGGGTGTAGTCATCTTCGGTGTAGCCGACGAACAGCGTGGTCTTGGCCGGTGAGATGCGTGTCGCCGGCAGGTCGATCCATTTGCCGTTCTGCTCGGTCTCGCCTTTGGCCCACGCGTATGTGCCCCCCACCGACCAGTGATCGGTCGCGCGGTAGGTCAGGCTGTTTTCGATGCCGCGCACCCGTTCCTTCTGGTTGATCAGGCGCAGGACGCGATCATTGGCATCGTAGAACTGGGTCACGTCCGAGGTGTTTTCATACACGGTGACGTCGGCCTGCCACTGGTCCCAGTTACCGCGCCAGCCCAACTCGTAGCTGTCGACCTTGATGGCCTGGGCGTTGAGGCTCTGGATGTCGAAAGTGCTGTTGACGTCACGCAAGAAGCGCTGGATATCCGGCAGCGAAAAACCCTGGCTGTAATTGGCGAAGAGGTCCTGATTTTCACTCAGGTGATAGACCGCACCGAGGTTATAGAGCGTGGCGTCATATTTGAGGGTGTCGCCGGGCAGGGTGGCGCGGACACCGGTCTGGACGATCTGACCGTAGGCGATGCTGTCGGCGACCTCACTTTCGATCCACTCGCGACGCACACCGCCACGCAAGGTCCAGTCGCCAACGTCCCAGGACATTTGCCCGAACAGCGCCTTGGTGGTGGTTTCGAGATCCGGGCCCATCTCGTAGGTGGTGCCGGTCTTGGTGTAAGTCAGCCCTTTGAGGGTGTACTGGTCGCCACGTTGGCGCGAGCGCTCGTGATCGTAGTCGGCGCCCCAGACCAGATTGCCCGTAGCGCTGCCGATGGCCGGCAACGGCGTGTCGATGGCCGCGCGCAAGCCGTAGACATCCTGCACGCTGTTGTTGTCGGCGATCCCGGCCTTGCCCCGCGACAGGTCCGGGAAGAACAGCGCGTCGGCCCGGCGCCAGTAGCTTTCCAGTTGCAGGCCCTGACCGTAGAAGTCCTTGTCGGTGTAGTTGAGGTTGACCGCCTGGTTATGGGTGTAGGGCTGGTCGTCGAGTTTCAGCCCTTTGACCGCTACGGCTTGCTGCAGGTTTTTCGGGTCTTTGGTGAAGTCCGTGTCTTGCTGGTCCTTGTAGTCCTGCAGCGACAGGCTGAGTTTTTTATCGGCATCCAGTTCATAACCGAAACGACCTTGCAGGTCATAGGTTTCGGTGTCCATGTTGCTGCCCTGAGAGGTGTCCTGAGGGATGCGCTTGCCGTTGCCATCAAACTGATCGTTGCGCTGGGTCAGGTCGGCGGAGACGTACCAGTCCAGCGCGTCCTTGCGCCCGGTCGCACTCTGGAAAGCTTCATAGGCGAAACCTTTGCTGTTGAGGTTGTTGCCGCTGGTCAGGCCCAGTTTGCTGCTGTAGGCAATGTCCTGGCCCTGATTGCGCTTGGTGATGATGTTGATGATGCCGCCCGAAGCGCCGGCACCGTAGATGCTGCTGGCGCCGGAAATCACTTCGATGCGCTCGATGCTGGCCGGCGCGATGCTGTTGAGCTGGCGGAAGTTGTCGCGCGTAGCGTTCTGCGATACGCCGTCGATCAACACCAGCATGTTGCGCCCGCGCAGGGTCTGGCCGAAGTTGCTCATCCCGCCGCTGGACGGCGCAAGACCGGGCACCAATTGCCCAAGAATGTCGGAGACCCGGCGACCCGCGCCGCTTTGCTCGCGGACTTGCTGTTCGTCGATGACCTGGACCGAGCCTGGAATCGAGGCGATGCTCGCCTCGCTACGAGTTGCGGAGACGACGGTGGCTTGCATGTTCAGGGTGCCGGGTTGCTGCTCGGCCTCCTCGGCCCAGGTTTGGGCGCTGAAGGAGCCAAGCAGCGGAATCAACAGAGAAAGTTTGGTTCGGGTCATGACGTGGTCTTTTTTTAGTTTTGATAAGTGTGGGTGGATAAGGGTGTTGGGCCGGGTGTGGAGGTGAAGGACCGCACCCAGCGAATTCCGATGGCGGCCAGCGCATAAGTCAGCGCCACCAGCCAGAAACTGTGCGCCAGCCCGACCAGCCCCATGCCGATCCCGCCGAGTACGGCACCGAGCAAGGCGCCAGCCTTGGCCGCGCTGTTACCGAGGCCGAGGGCAAAACCCTGTTGGCTTGAAGCAACGGTGTTGGCGATCAGTGCATAGGCGACCGGCAGCAGGGCGCCTTGCCAGACACCCCAGACCAGCCGGCTGACGAGGAACCCCAGCCATTCGTTGGCCAGTGCCGTGGCCGCCAGTGTCAGGGCGCACAGCCAGGCGACGCCCTCGATGACGCGCAAGGTGTAGGCCGGTTGCCAGCGGTCGAACAGGCGTCCCCACAGCGGGGCGGAAATGGCCAGGGTCGCGGCGCTCGCCGCATAAGTGGCGCCGATCAGCCAGCTCGGTGCGTGCAGAATCTCGGCGACGTACAGCGCATAGAACGGCTGCGGCATCATCTTCGCGGCCTGAATCAACACGATCACCAGCAAAATTCCACCGAGCCAGCCTTTGGGCAGGGCCACTGGCGCGACTGGTTTTTTCGTCGAGGCCCGGGCCTTGTCGGCCGGCAGGAAAAAACTCCCCAGTGCGCACAGCAGGCAAATCGCCGTCGCGCCATAACAGAGCAGGGCGAATCCCGAGATATCCATCAACCAGCCGCCCAGCACCGGGCCGATCAGCGAGCCGACGGCGGTCGCCGATTGCAGGCGGGCCAGGGTGTGGCCGCGCCGGGAACTGTCGCAGCAGGCCAGGGCATAGGCTTGCGCGGCGGCGAGAAACCCGGCCAATGCGCCTTGCATCACGCGAATGCCCACCAGCAGCCACGGGTCGACGGTGATGGCCGCCAACCCTTGGCACAACGCCAATGCCAGCAACGCCCGAACGATCATCGGCTTGTGCCCGGTGCGATCACCCAACTGGCCCCACACGGGAGTCAGGAGCATGGCGGCGAGCATCGGGCCGGCATAGACCAGCGCCGATAACAGCGCGGTGTAGCCGGCGCCCTCTGGCCCGAGCAGATGGCGGATCTGCAAGGGCCAGAACGGGCCGCTCATTTCCATGGCACCCATGGAGACCAACTGGATGACGATCAGCAGTCGCAACGCGCGACTGTCAGCGAGCATGGGCGCTGGATCGCAGTGGGTTGCTCAAGCGTCCGACGATGTCGGCGTGGCTGTCGTGCAAGCGCATGCGCATGAACGATTTGGCCGGCCAGTCCTGTTCCAGCAAGGCCGCGCGCTCGCTGTCCCAGCGTGCCGGTTCGACGTGTTCGCGCAAGGCGTCGAAGCACTCTGCAACGTGCGCTGCCAATCGCTCCCACAGGAGGTTTTCCGATACGTTCCAGTGACGGGCGCAGAGCAACGTCAGCTCGCCGAGGTGGCACATGAACGTGGTGTGCAGGAGTTTGTCGCGGACAAAACCGGACTCGTCGTACAGGGTCATTTTCGGATCGTGCAGCTGGATATCCAGACCCTTGGCATGCAGGGTCTTGCGATCGATGCGGATGTCGCCGAAGTCACGCAGTAACAGCCGATTCAACTGCCCGTCAGCGCCCATCACCATGAAGCTGTTTTGCTGGTGCGCTTCGAACGCCACGCCATACATCAGGTAAATGCCCAACAGGCTCGGTACGGCAATCGACAGGTAGTCATCGAAGAACGCCAGCATGGCCTCGCTGTCGTCACGGCCCTGAGCCAGGCGTACCCAATCGCGCAGCAACGGTTGTTCGAATTCGTTGACGGCGAACAGGCTGCCGACCGGTATCGCCAACTCGCCTGCTTGCAGCAGGGTCAGCGGGTTGTCGCGGTACAGCACGGCGGCATGCCGGGACAGTTCGTCATTGGCCGGTTGTGGCGCGTAATGCACGCCGATGCGCTCCGGCACGATGTTCAGCAGACGCTGAATCTGCGGCTCCTGATCGAGAATATCCAGCAACAGCTGACTGATGCGCGGCCCCATCCGGGCCGAGCGCGGCGACACGGTGCGCTGCACGCTGGTCAGGCGCAAGGCCACCGGCAACTTGACCATCGGCGCAACGCGACTGGCCTCCGGTACGACCGTGCGGAACGACATGGTCGGATGGCCAGTGAAGGCCACGATGTCGGTGACGATCAGCAGGTTGTCGGCGATTTCGTTGGCGAACGATTTTGGCAGCTCTTCATCGGCTTGCCATGGGTGCGACGGGAGCGGGAGGTAGTCCGTTACTTCCAGGCCCAGTTGCTGCAAATGGCGCTGTAATTGTTCGGCGGCCTGCGGGAAGTGACCTTGCCACCACTCCCAGTAATCGGCGCTGCCGGCCAGCGTTTCGACGTGGGCGTATTGGCGGTGCAGGGCGCACAGCACAACAGGGAAGCTCGCTTCGAACTCCGGCGAGAAAGCGATGACCTGAGTGGCGCTCAAGCCCAGTTTGGTCTTGTAGTTGGGGTGCCACGGATGGCCGAGCGTGCCCCACTGTTCGAGCAACGACGTCGGGTTCCGCTGACCGGGGCTGGTTTTGAGCCAGGCGAGCAGGTTGTCGTCGTGTTCGGTGCCGATCTGCTCTCTCAGACGTTCGGTCCATCCATGGTGGAACGCCAGGCACAGGGTGTCGTTGCTGTAGCTGTCATCCAGCTCGCGGGCCAGACGTTCCAGTACTTGCGGGGAGGCGGGCGGGTTCAGCTGGGTGGAGAGATGGGCGAGCAGTTCGCTGGGCAGCTGGATCTTGTGCGGCAGTGCGTCGGGGGTGTGCAGGACGATGCTGCCGCGCACATCCCAACTGTTCATCCTGCCGCCGGACAGATGATCGAAGCACAGGTGTGCGCCGTTGCCCAGCGGCAACCAGCAGCGGCGGTTGTCATCGTATTCGCAGGTGTCGGGGTTGATCAGGTCTTCACGAAACAGCGCCTGGATCAGGCGTTGAAAACAGCGCTGGGCGGCGGGTTCCAGCGCATTGCTCAAATGATCGAGGGTGATGCGGTGGGACTGGAAAGCCTGGGTGCCAAGGGCTTCGCTCCAGTGTGCGAGCAGTTGCTGCTGTTGTTGCGTGTAGGCGCGCATCAGGTCCGACTCCTTCTGGACAGTTGTTTAGCTGAATGCGCGCTGAGAATACCGTCTAAAAATAATAATGCAAATGATAGTAATTCCTACTTGTGGTGTGGGAAAGCTCCTATTCAGAGGCCGGCTTAGTCTTTGCTCAAGACGATGTAGTGCTCACCGACCTTCTGCGCATAGCCCTCCACCACGTGCTGACACAACGCCACGATCTCCTCGACCCATTCCGCGCCGACCCGCCATGACACCACCACTTGCAGGTTGGGCGGGCGTTGGTCGATGGCCAGCAAGGTCAATTCGCCCCGGGCCAGTTCTTCACTGACCAGCACCGGCGGCAAGGCTCCAATGCCGAAACCGTCACGCAGCAATCGGGTAATCGCCGACACCGAGTTCACACAATTGAGCTTTGGCGCGAGTACGCCATTGGCCTGCATCAGGCTGAGCACGTCCTGATGCGGGTGAGAGTTTTTCGAGTAGGTGATGATCCGTTCACGGGCCAGTTCAGCGACGCTCGCATAGTTGCGGTTGTAGATCGAATGGCTGGCGACGATCCAGCCCATCGGGTGGCTGGCCAGTTCCAGGCTGCGCACGCTTTCCTGGCGCAGCAGGTCAGTTTGCAGAATCAGGTCGAGAAAACCTTTTTGCAGCTGATCGCAGAGATTCAGCGAGGTATCGGCGACCAACTCGATTTCTACCAGCGGATAGTGATCGGTCATTTGCGCCACCAGCGGGCTGAGCCAGGTGTGAATGACCGTGTCCATCACGCCGATGCGAACCCGTCCGACCTTGCTTGAGCGGGTTTCCAGCGACTGCTTGAGCGCTTGCATGGTGTCGATCATTTGCTCGGCGTAATCGAGCACCTTCACGCCTTCGGGCGTCAGCTTCACGCCGCGTGAATCACGCAGGAACAGCTTCACCCCAAGCTCGCTTTCAAGCACCGCGATGCGGCTGGAAATCGAGGCCTGGGTGGTGAAGAGCTTGTCGGCAGTCAGGCGAAAGCTTTTCAGCCGGGCGACCCAAACGAAGGTTTCGAGAAATTTGAGGTTCATGCGATCAACTTTTTCTTATGCCTTGGCAGGGTTTTTATTAGTTGGACGAGCAGGGCGCCGTCGTCGAAAAATGCGCCGAACCCACGATAGGCGTCGTCGGTGTTCAGAACAATACCAATAAAATTCAGTTGGAGATTTGCCATGAGTGCGCCCGACACGCTCGATGTCGCCAAACCCAAGATCGAGAGCCGCCCCGGCCCGTTCGACTGGTACCGCAACATCAATCAGCAGGAACGCCGAACCTTCTGGAGCTGCAAGGTCGGCTATGGCCTGGACGGCATGGACACCCAAATGCTGAGCTTTGTGGTGCCGACACTGATCGCCATGTGGGGCATCACCACTGGCCAAGCGGGGCTGATCCACACCAGCACGCTGATCGCTTCGGCGATTGGCGGTTGGGTCGCCGGGATTCTCTCTGACCGCATCGGTCGCGTGCGCACCTTGCAACTGACGGTGCTGTGGTTCGCCTTCTTCACCTTCCTCTGCGGGTTCGCGCAAAACTACGAACAACTGTTGATTGCCCGAACCTTGATGGGCTTCGGTTTCGGTGGCGAATGGACCGCCGGCGCGGTACTGATGGGCGAGGTGATCCGCGCCAAGGACCGCGGCAAGGCGGTGGGCATGGTGCAATCCGGTTGGGCCCTGGGCTGGGGCCTGACGGCGATTCTCTATGCGCTGCTGTTCTCGGTCCTGCCGCCGGAGGATGCCTGGCGTGCGCTGTTCATCCTCGGCATTGTGCCGGCAATTTTCGTGATCTTCGTCCGCCGGTTGGTCAAGGACCCGGAAATCTACCGCCAGGCCAAGGCCCGGCAGGAACCGAGCAACCCGTCGAAGTTCTACGAGATCTTCGCCCCCGGCATGCTCAGCACCACGCTTCGCGCATCCTTGCTGACCACTGGCGCCCTGGGCGGTTACTACGCGATCACTTCCTGGCTGCCGACCTTCCTGAAAAACGAGCGCGGACTGAGCGTGCTCGGCACCGGCGGTTATCTGGCGATGGTGATTCTCGGGTCTTACGCTGGCTATGTGATCAGCGCCTACCTGACCGACATTCTGGGTCGCAAGAAGAACTTCATTCTGTTCGCGGTCGGCTCGTTCACCATTGTGCTGCTCTACACCCAACTGCCGGTCAGCAACGGCGTGATGCTCTGGCTGGGTTTTCCGCTGGGGTTCTTCGCCTCGGGGATTTTCAGTGGCATGGGCGCGTTTCTCACCGAGCTGTTTCCAACGCGGATTCGCGGTTCGGGCCAGGGCTTTTGCTACAACATTGGCCGGGCACTGGCGGCGCTGTTTCCGCTGCTGATCGGTTTGCTCAGCCAGAAAGTACCGCTGAGTGTCGGAATCGGCGCGTTTGCGGCGGTGTCCTACGGTGTAGTGATCCTGGCGGCGTTGAGCCTGCCGGAAACCCGTGGCAAGCAACTCGACGCGCAGTAACTGATAATCTGGAGACCGCTCGAACGTCCCCGGTTAAAACGATAAAACCCTCAGGAGTACTCACCGTGAGCCGCCTGCTATTGAACTGCGATATCGGCGAAAGCTTTGGTCACTGGACCATGGGGCTGGATGCCGAAGTGATGCCGTACATCGATTGCGCCAACATTGCCTGCGGTTTCCATGCCGGTGACCCGAGCATCATGCGCAAGACCGTCAGCCTGGCGCTGAGCCATGGCGTGCAGATCGGTGCGCATCCGGCCTATCAGGATCTGGTGGGGTTTGGCCGCCGTTCCATGGCCTACACTGCGCAGGAACTTCAGGATCTGCTGCACTACCAGATCGGTGCGCTGGACGGCATTTGCCGGGCGCAGGGAACTCGCGTCAGTTATGTCAAACCCCACGGTGCGATGTACAACGACATGATGGCCAACCCGGCGCAACTGCGGGCGGTGATTCAGGCTGTCGCGGCGTATGACCCTCAACTGCCGTTGATGCTGATGGCCACCCGTGACAACCACGCGGCTCAACTGATGGGCGACGAGTACGGGGTGACGCTGTGGTTCGAAGCGTTCGCCGACCGCGCCTATGACAGCGCCGGGCATCTGGTTTCGCGGCAGTTGCCGGGTTCGGTGCATCACGATCCCGAGATAATCATTCAACAGGCACTGACCATCGCTCGCGGTGACAACCTTGTCGCCAGCGACGGCAGCGCTTTGCATTTGCAGGCCAACACCCTCTGCGTACACGGCGACAACGCCAGTTCGGTGGCAGCTGTGCAGCGGATCCGTGAAGCGTTGAATCAGCAGAGCGCGCCATGAAGCCACGGGTTGAAGTGGTGGCCATCGATTGCCTGATGGTGCGGCTATTCGATGAAATCGCCGAAGCCAACATGCCGTGGATGCTCGCCGCCAGCGAGCGACTGCGTGCAGGATTCGCCGGGCATTTGATCGATCTGGTACCGTCTTATACAACCCTGATGGTGCATTACGACCTGCTCGCCTTGAGTCCGGCTCAGGCGCGGGAGCTGATCGCCGAAGCCTTGACCGATCTGAGCCCCAACGCACGGGCCAGTGGTCAATGCCATGTGTTGCCGGTCTGGTATGACCTCAGTGTCGGGCCTGAGCTGAGCCTGCTTTCGCAGCGCAGCGGGCTGGCCATGGAGGAGGTGATTCGTCGCCACAGCGAGCGTGAGTATCAAGTGTTCGCGCTGGGGTTTGCGCCGGGGTTTGCCTTTATGGGACTGGTTGAAGAAGTGCTGGCCGCGCCCCGATTGAATACCCCGCGCAAGCGCGTGGCGGCCGGCAGCGTGGGGATTGCCGAGCGGCAGACCGCGGCTTATCCGGTGGTGTCGCCGGGTGGCTGGAACCTGATCGGTCGCACCCCGGCCAAACTGTTTGACCGCGAATGTGAGGGCTACAGCCTGATGCAACCGGGCGATACGGTGCGTTTTGCAGCGGTCAGTCATGCCGAATTCGTCAATCTGGGCGGCGACGATACGCCGCTGGAGGTGCTGGCATGAGCCGTTTGACGATCGAAGCCAGCACGCCGTTGTGCCTGCTGCAGGATGCCGGCCGGTTTGGTGTGCGGCATCTGGGCGTGACCCAGGGCGGTGCGGCGGATTGGCTGTCGATGTCCTGGGCCAACTGGCTGCTGGGCAATTCGCTGGAGGCCGCGGTGATTGAAGTCACCCTCGGCGGTTTGACCCTGGAGGCGCGAGACGATTGTTGTCTGGCGCTGGCGGGGGCGGACCTCGGTGCGCTACTCGACGGCCAGCCGCTGGCGCCGTGGCGCAGTTTTCAGCTGAAAAAAGGCCAGCGTTTGCAATTTACCCAACCGGTGCACGGTGCCCGCGCCTATCTGGCGGCGCCTGGCGGTTTCAACGCGCCCAAGGTGTTGGGCAGTTGTGCGACGGTGGTGCGTGAGGAACTCGGTGGTCTCGACGGTTTTGGCCGCCCCCTGGCACGCGCTGCCGAATTGGGTTATTCGGGGCCGGCGCAGGCTCTGCGGGAGGTACCGCGCGCGCAGCGACCGGACTTCACGCTGAATCAGCCGCTGGATCTGGTGCTCGGTGCGCAACATGGCGAGTTCAGCGGGCAAAGCCTGTTCGACGCCTTCAACCGTGTCTGGACCCTCGACAGTCGTGCCGACCGCATGGGCATCCGTTTGCTGGGGACGGCGTTGCAGTACCAAGGCAAACCGATGATTTCCGAAGGCATCCCGCTGGGCGCGGTTCAAGTGCCACCGGACGGGCAGCCGATCGTGCTGCTCAATGATCGGCAGACCATTGGCGGTTATCCACGGTTAGGCGCGTTGACGCCGTTGGCGTTGGCACGACTGGCGCAGTGTTTGCCGGGGCAGCAGATTCGATTGGCGCCGATGGTGCAGGAAACGGCGCATCGGCAGCAGGTCGAGTATTTGCGCAGGTTTCTTTAAGCACAGCCGAGCATTGTGGCGAGGGGGCTTGCCCCCGTTGGGTCGCAAAGCGACCCTAAAACCTGTGGCGTGGTTCTATCGGGTAAACGCATGCAGCCGATTTGCGACTGCTGCGCAGCCGAACGGGGCGCTGCGGCGTTCCGACAAGCCCCCTCGCCACAGAGAACGCAGTTATTTGGAGAGAAATCGCATCCCTTCTTCCAGCCCGCGCAAGGTTAGCGGGAACATCTGGTCCTCGATCAGATCGCGCACGATCTTGGTCGAGGAGGTGTAGCCCCAGGTGTCTTTCGGGTACGGATTGATCCAGATGAGCTTCTTGTACTTCTCCATGAAGCGCTGCATCCACACGTAACCGGCTTCTTCGTTCCAGTGCTCGACGCTGCCGCCGGCCTGGGTGATTTCGTAAGGCGCCATGGCGGCATCGCCGACGAAGATCACTTTGTAGTCGGCGCCGTACTTATGCAGCAGGTCCATGGTGGCCGTGCGTTCCGAGCCACGGCGCATGTTGTTCTTCCACACCGATTCATAAATGAAGTTGTGGAAGTAGAAGTACTCCAGGTGCTTGAACTCGGTCTTGCAGGCCGAGAACAGCTCCTCGCAGATCTTCACATGGGCGTCCATCGAGCCGCCGATGTCGAACAGCAGCAACAGCTTGATGTTGTTGCGGCGTTCCGGGCGCATTTGAATATTCAGCAACCCTGCGTCACGCGCGGTGTGGTCGATGGTGCCGTCGATGTCCAGCTCGTCCGCCGCACCCTGGCGGGCGAATTTGCGTAGCCTGCGCAGCGCCACCTTGATGTTGCGCGTGCCCAACTCGACCTGATCGTCGAGGTTCTTGTACTCGCGCTGGTCCCAGACCTTGACCGCTTTGCCCTGGCGTTTTCCGGCATCGCCGACCCGGATGCCTTCCGGGTTGAAACCGCCGGAACCGAACGGGCTGGTACCACCGGTGCCGATCCACTTGTTGCCGCCGGCATGACGTTCTTTCTGTTCTTCGAGACGCTTCTTGAATTCTTCGATCAGCTTGTCGAGGCCACCGAGGGACTGGATCTGCGCGCGTTCTTCATCGGTCAGCGAACGTTCGAATTCCTTGCGCAACCAGTCTTCGGGAATCAGCGCCTGAAGGTGATCGTCGAGTTTTTCCAGGCCATTGAAGTAGGCACTGAACGCTCGGTCAAACTTGTCGAAATGCCGTTCGTCCTTCACCAGAATCGCCCGCGACAAGTAATAAAACTCGTCCATGTCGGCGAAGGTCACGCGCTGTTTCAGCGCGTTGATCAGGTCCAGCAACTCACGCACCGAGACCGGTACCTTGGCTGCACGCATTTCATTGAACAGGTTGAGCAGCATGGCTTTCGCCCTTGATCTTGTAAGAAGAGTATCAGCGGGTGCCGCGACGGCTCATGAACGCCAGACGCTCAAGCAACTGCACGTCCTGTTCGTTCTTCACCAGGGCGCCGGCCAGTGGCGGGATGGCCTTGGTCGGATCGCGTTCGCGCAGTACCGCTTCGCCGATGTTGTCGGCCATCAGCAATTTGAGCCAGTCGACCAGTTCGGACGTCGATGGCTTCTTCTTCAGGCCAGGGACCTTGCGCACATCGAAGAACACGTCCAGCGCCTCGCTGACCAGGTCTTTCTTGATGTCCGGGTAGTGCACGTCGACGATTTTTTGCAGGGTGACGCGGTCCGGGAAGGCGATGTAGTGGAAGAAGCAACGGCGCAGGAAGGCGTCCGGCAGCTCTTTCTCGTTGTTGGAGGTAATGATGATGATCGGACGCTGCTTGGCCTTGATGGTCTCGTCGATCTCGTAAACGTAGAACTCCATCTTGTCGAGTTCTTGCAGCAGGTCGTTCGGGAACTCGATGTCGGCCTTGTCGATTTCATCGATCAGCAGAATCACCCGCTCTTCGGACTCAAAGGCCTCCCACAGCTTGCCCTTTTTCAGGTAGTTGCGGATGTCATGGACCTTGTCCACACCCAACTGCGAGTCACGCAGGCGGCTGACCGCGTCGTACTCGTACAGGCCCTGGTGAGCCTTGGTGGTGGACTTGATGTGCCAGGTGATCAAGCGTGCACCGAAGGATTCGGCCAGTTGCTCGGCGAGCATGGTCTTGCCGGTGCCGGGTTCGCCCTTGACCAGCAAGGGCCGCTCCAGGGTGATGGCGGCGTTGACCGCCAGCTTCAGGTCATCGGTGGCGACATATGCGCGGGTGCCTTCGAACTTCATCGGTAATTCCTCGAACGGTAACGCCGATCTGCGCCGGGCAGGGCGGGCGAAATAAAAGTATGCCCGACTATAACGCGGCGCCCGGTCGACTGTGAACGCAGACGGCTTATTCAGTCTCTGAATGGGGCGTCACATGGTGACTCGGTCAGTTCCACGATTGCCTGCATATGCAGGCCACTCACGCGTCGCGACTGGACGCACGAGGGGTGCGAGGCATACCCTTGAAGGCTTCTCCAACGCTGTACAAGGACCCAGCCATGAGCCGCATTTTTGCTGATAACGCGCATTCCATTGGCAATACGCCATTGGTTCAGATCAACCGCATTGCGCCTCGCGGCGTGACCATTCTGGCGAAGATTGAAGGGCGCAATCCGGGCTATTCAGTCAAATGCCGGATCGGCGCGAACATGATCTGGGATGCCGAAAGCAGCGGCAAACTCAAGCCGGGCATGACCATCATCGAACCGACCTCCGGCAACACTGGCATCGGCCTGGCGTTCGTCGCCGCCGCGCGTGGCTACAAGCTGATGCTGACCATGCCAGCGTCGATGAGCATCGAACGGCGCAAGGTGCTCAAGGCCCTGGGCGCCGAACTGGTACTGACCGAGCCGGCCAAAGGTATGAACGGTGCCATTGCAAAGGCTACCGAGATTCTGGCCAGTGATCCGGCCCGCTACTACATGCCGCAGCAGTTCGAGAACCCGGCCAACCCGGCGATCCACGAAAAAACCACCGGTCCGGAAATCTGGAACGACACCGACGGCGCCATTGATGTGTTGGTTGCGGGAGTCGGCACGGGCGGGACCATCACCGGTATTTCGCGCTATATCAAGAACACCAAGGGCAAGCCGATTCTGTCGGTGGCGGTAGAGCCGCTGGTCTCGCCGGTGATTACCCAGGCCATGGCCGGTGAGGAAATCAAGCCAAGCCCGCACAAGATCCAGGGCATCGGTGCTGGTTTTGTGCCGAAAAACCTTGATCTGTCGATGGTTGACCGGGTCGAGCTGGTCAGCGATGAAGAATCCAAGGCCATGGCCCTGCGCCTGATGCAGGAGGAGGGGATTCTCTCCGGGATTTCCTGCGGTGCGGCCATGGCGGTTGCCGTGCGTCTGGCCGAAACCCCGGAAATGCAGGGCAAGACCATCGTGGTGATCCTGCCGGACTCTGGTGAGCGTTATCTGTCGAGCATGTTGTTCAGCGATTTGTTTACTGAGCAAGAGTTGCAGCAGTAACGTCTGTGTTGACGTTGTGGCGAGGGAGCTTGCTCGCGCTGGAGTGCGAAGCACTCCTTAACCCTGCGGGAGTGTTTCGTCAGACTGATGTCACAAGTAAATAAACCTTGTCACGGTTGCTTCCCTACGTCGAGGTAGCAACCGCAATCATTAATCAGGTTCACAATCTTTTGTGAGGTTGTGATGCTATGCATCCTGCGCTGCGATTCGACAGCATGAGTTCCCCCTCTCTACCAGCAATGCTCCTTTTGGAGCGTTGCCACGTCATTCAGGTAGTCCGGTTAGCCAGATGAGCCAGGTTAAATTGTCACCTTGCAAACCAGTGCGCTCGAAGGTCGTTTTACACAGGGAAAGATAGATAAACGGATAGCCGCCGGCGATGGCCAAGGGGGTCAGAGAAGAATACATTCCCTGGATCAAGGTGCGGGCATTTGTATCGCGTGGTACTTCTCACATCGTGCCAGGAGTGAAAGTCCATTGAGCTCACCACCTGCTTTCGAATGCTGAGTACCACTACCACGTGATGCTTGAGCATGACCGGTCAATCATTGATATTCGTGAGCAGTTCCCCTGCTGCCTGCAGCTGAAACCCATGCAATTGCTTCGAGCTTGAACGTCCGGCCAGCGGTTTACCCTGGGACTTCCGTTTCTCTAGTGCTAACGACCGATTTTCTAATCACGCAGGTGGACAGTACGGGTAAGGAACGACTGGTCGCGAGATCAATGAAGTATGCAAAAGAGATCGAAGACGCCCCGAAAGCCGAGCAGGGCAGATGGCTCAAAAAACTCGGGATTGAGCGACTTTTCTGGGCCAGAAGAGATATCGAGTGGAAGCTGGTTAACTACGAAAGACTTTCGCAAGTCAGAATTAGGAATCTGCTGATTCTTAGAAGCTACGCGCTTATCTCTCCAGCGCTTGTGAGTGAAAAAATATAAGTCGGATGTTAGAGGTTATCTCCACGGCAAGAACAGATGAGATACCGCTGAATACCCTCCTGCTCAAAATCACGAAATCTCTATACATGGAACACATGGGAGTGAAGTGCCTATTTTTCCACCTGATTTGGGTCGGAAGGCTGAGAGTGACCTGAAATCAAAGATTACCGAGCTGTCAAAGCCTTTGCATGTAGAGGTGATGAGCTTGAGTGAATTCTCATCGGTTGAGGATTCCCGTCATGCTTAATTTCACAATCCTAAATGTTGAACTGCCTCTTAATTTTATGATTCGCCGTGAAGATGAACTGAATGATCGAGAAAAAAGCAGTCGTGAGAAGACCTGGAGTTTGATCAAGGATATGGTCGAGGGTAAGTCACCTCTGGATTTTCTGACCGTTAATTTCTGTGCAGATGTAAAAGAACATGCCGAGGTGATGGGCGTTGATAGAAAGCAAATCTATCGGCTGTTGTTTAGGTATTGGAGTATGGGACAGATTAAAAATGCTTTTCTGTGGAATACATCCAGATGCGGTGGAAGGGGTAAACCTAAAAGTAGAGAGTCCGGCATCAACCCTGGGCGCCGACCAACGTATCACGGCGTCAGTCAGTCAGTGAGTGAACAGCATTGCGGCCTTGCCGCGCATTTTTATTCGTGCAGATAAGTGACGTTTAAGAATCGTCTTATGGACTGGGTGCTTGTGCCGGTAAATCATTGATTCACCTGCTGCGGCGAGCCGTGGAACAGGGAAGTTAAATGATTAAATCGCACATCGACTACAGCTAAGGGTAACTTTCATGGTTAAGAATTTCTGTAAATGCACCGCCCTGTGTGGCTCCTCATTGTTGATCCTGATGGCCGCCGCCAGCGCGCGGGCATCGGATGGTCAAGTTGAATTTACTGGTTCGATCAATGACAACGCTTGTACCATCAGCAGCGAAAATGTGAAGAAGTCGGTGGATATGGGGCAGGTCCGCTTGGCTGACTTCGCCAACACGGTCGGCGCCACCGCTGGATCCGTTCCGTTTTCCATCTCGCTGGAAAACTGCAGCAGTGCCACGTTGAAAAATGCGGCGATCACCTTCCGCGGACAGCAGTCGTCTTCAGATCCAACGATCCTGGGCATGACCGGTGCCAATCAGGTAGCGGGAGTCGGCATTCAAATCAACGATGCCCGCACCGGAACCAAGCTACCACTCAACACCGCCAGCACGGATTACGTGTTGCGCCCGCAGTCCAATACCTTCGATTTCACCGCATCCTATGTGCGCCTGGTTGCAGACACAGACGGTGCTGATGGCAAGCCTGGCGTTCGCGGTATCGGTACCGGCCAGGTGAATGCGCTGGCCAGTTTCGATGTGACCTACAAGTAATCATGATATTAACGCCAGGGGTCGAATTCACCAGCGAGTCCTGATGTTAACCGAGGAAAACTTATTATGCGCTTAAAAGTTGCGGCTTTTACGGCTTTGGCGGCGTGTCTTTGGCTTCCCCAACTTCAGGCGGGCGTCAACGTGGGCACCACACGAGTGGTTTACCAAGGTAAAGACAAAGAGGCGAATCTTTCCCTGGCCAACACCGATGATGACTCGCCTTATCTGATTCAGTCCTGGGTAAGTCCCTATGACAATCGCGACGCCAGCGCCGATGAGTTCATTATTACTCCGCCGCTGTTTAGACTCGATGCGAAAAGTCAGAACATTCTGCGGATAATCGCGACCAACGTACAGAGCTTGCCCAACGACAGGGAAAGCCTGTTCTTTGTCAACGTCAAGGCCATCCCGGCGGTGAGCGCCGAGCAGCATAGTCAGAACGTACTGCAGATTGCGTTAAAAACGACTATCAAACTTTTTTATCGTCCGGAAAACTTGAAGGGATCACTGAAGGAAGCTGTTGATCAGCTGGAGTGGAGCGTTGACGATGGCAAGCTGAGTGTTCGTAATCTCTCAGGCTTCAATGTGGTGGTTAGTGAGTTATTGGTCAATAACGCTATTAACAAGGATTTGCCTGAGGTCATTAAGCCTGTTAGTACGCTAAAATCCGTACAAGCACTTAAAGCTGGCGACAAGATTGTACTAAGTTACATAAATGAATACGGCAGCACCGTCAAGACAGATCCCATAAAAGTTCACTAAGCATTAAGTTGTAAGTCTTAAAGAAAGGACTCTCTCATGCCCCCTTTGCGCATGTGTGTCTATGCGCGCCTATCTAAGTATTGGAGTTGTTTTGCCCTGATCACTTCAGGTTTGACAACCACTGCGGTTTACGCTGATTACAGCTTTGATGCTTCATTCCTGGAAATTGGCGGAGGTAACACTTCGGCCGAAGTGGCCGAGCAAGTCAAAACGATGAGCCAGGGGCAACTGCCGGGTATCTATCGAGTCAATGTGACGGTCGATAACCGCATGATCGAACAGCGGGACGTGCGCTTTGTGCGTGAGACGGCTCAGCAGAAACCCACCCTCACCGGGCTGTTTCCTTGTTTGAGCATTGATCAGCTCACGGCATTGGGGGTCGACCCTGCGCGGCTGGCGCATGCCGATATCAGTACCGAACAGTGTGTGTATTTCAATCGTGACCTGGCGGGTGTGACGTACACCTACGACTTCCACAAACAGCGCCTGGATTTGCAGATCCCGCAAGCCTTCGTCGGCAGTGTGCCGTTTGCCACCCGACGCAAACGCTGGAGTGATGGCGAGCAAGTTGCCTTCGCTAACTACAGTTTTTCCGGCAGTCAGTACCAGACGGACTACAACAACCGTCAATCGCAGTTCGGTAGCGTGCGCAGCGGGATTAATACAGGCGCCTGGCGCTTGCGCAATTTCTCGAACTGGCAAAAAAGCACCAACGTCGAAGGCCAGTGGAAGTCGCTGGACACCTATGTCCAGCGTGACATGGGCAACATGATGGCAATCGCCACCATCGGCGAAAGCTCAACCGACAGCGACCTGTTCGACTCCATCTCCTATCGTGGTATCGGCATCGAGTCCGACTTGGACATGCTGCCCGAAGAGTCGCGTAACTTTGCCCCGGTGGTGCGCGGCGTCGCCAATGGCCGTTCGTTGGTGACCCTGCGCCAGCGCGGCTATGTGATCAGTGAACAGTGGGTGCCTTCAGGGCCGTTCGCACTCAAGGACCTGTATTCCACGCCCAGCAACGGCGACATCGAAGTCACGGTTCAGGGCCCCAACGGCGAGCGTCAGGTGTACACGCAATCGTTCTCGTCGGTGCCGTATATGATGCGCGAAGGTCAACAGAGCTATTCGCTGACAGCGGGGCAGTATCGTCCGGCGGACGGCGCCCGTGATCAGGCTAAGCCGGCGTTCGTCCTGGGCACCCTGCGCCGTGGTTTGAGCGACGGCACTACGCTGTTTGGCGGGGCGCTCGTCAGCGATCAATACAAATCCTCACTGTTGGGTTTCGCTCACGATTATGCCGGTTTCGGCGCCATCTCCCTTGATGTGACGCATGCGGTCAGCGACGACCTGGGCCCGGAACGCAAAACCCTGGCCGGGCAGTCATACCGTTTCCGGTATTCCAAGACATTGAGCCTGACCGACACCAACTTCAGCCTGATCGGCTACCGCTACTCCACCAGTGGTTATTACAGTTTCAGTGAGGCGAACAACGCGCGTGCCAACCGGTCCCTGGCCCCCTATGTCGATGAATCGCTATCGAATGGCGAACACTTTTCGCCTTACTTGCAAGGTCATATGAAGAGCAGTTTTACCGCCAATGTGTCGCAGCAATTCGGCAACTACGGCGGCCTGTACGCCAACCTGACCAAGACGGCTTATTGGAACATGGCCAAGAGCAATACGTCGATTCAACTGGGCTACAGCTTCAGTGTGGGGCGCGCTTCTTACAACCTGGGCCTGGCGCAGAATGGCGGCAGTGATGATGACATTCGCAGCCTGTCGTTGAGCGTGAGCCTTCCGCTTGGCGATCCGGGCAGCAGCAGTCGCATCGGCTTGAGCAACAACCAGGACTCCAATGGCAATGCAACGCGCGCAGCCACATTCAGCGGCTCAAGCTTCAAGGATGACGCGCTGTCCTACAGCCTCGGCGTCAACCAGCAGCTGAGTGATGAGGATCGCATATTGGGCGGCTCGGTTGCCGCACGCTACAACGCCGCCAATGCGATCTGGCATGGCTCGTACAACCAAGATCGAAATACTCGGCAAATGGATTACGGCGTCGAGGGCGGCGTGGTCGCCATGCGCGACACCCTGATGTTTACCCAGCCGCTGGGGGAAACCAACATCATCGTTGCCACCCCAGGCGCTGCCGATGTGGGGGTATTGACCCGCAGCGGGGTCAGGACCAACAACAGTGGCTATACGATCATCTCGTCGGCGCAGCCTTACCGGGATAACCGCGTATCGCTCGACACGGATTCATTGTCCGACAACGTCGATATCGCCGGGCTGGTACAGGAAGTCACGCCCAAGCGTGGGGCCTTTGTGATGGCCCGCTTCAAGACCCAAAACGGTCGCCGCCTGTTGGTGACCGTTGAAACGGCGCAGGGGATGGCCGCGCCATTCGCGGCAAACGTCCAGCTCTTCGATTCGACCGGTGCCGTGCTCAGCGAGGCCATGGTTGCCGATAAAGGACGGGTATTTATCACCGGTGTACCGGAGCAGTCTCGATTGGCTATCAAGGTCAACGGTAAGACTTGGTGCCGTCAGGACCTGGACTTGAGTCATTACACCTTGCCTCAAGCCGGCATTGGACAATTCAAGTTGACCTGTAACCCCACTACTGGCGCTAGTGATAATTAAGGAAGCGTACTGATGTACTGTTTTGCGAACCTAAAATATTTAATCAGAAGACGAGTAAGCTGTTTAGTGGTTGCACTATTGTGCGGTGTCGTTGGGCCGTCGGCGAGTGCTTATGTTGATCCCTCCGTAACGTGTTCAGGTAGCCCGGTCTCATCAAGCGTTTTACTCGGGGCGGTACGTCCGGGCACTATGTTTCAATTACCCTTTGCTTCAGGCACCTGTAGAACGGATGGCTGGTACCCGTTGGGCGGCTATTACACCCAGACCCAAAGTCCGGTAAGCCCTAGCGGGAATCTGACATTTATAGTTGTAGCGAAGGATACGAGAGTCGTGGTTCCATCAGACGCCAGTGGGTCACAAACGGCATGCTTCGTGCCGAGCAATTGCCGTGGCGAACTTCTTGAAGGCAGTGTGTTTCCCTATGATTTTTTTGTGGTGTTCAATGCTGAGCGTGCGACAGGTATCTACAGCACTGTCGTTACCGTTTACGGTTATTCGCCCATAGATAATGTTAAGCGTAAGGCCAAGATCGCGGAGGTCACCTATACCTACATCGTCGTAGAACCGGCCTGCTCTATTGGTTCAGCAACCAGTCTGGCGCTTCAGTTCGGTACGCTGTCCCCCAATGATGTTGGCGCCCAACGCACCGCCGATATCACCGTCAACTGCCTGTCTGGCGTCACCGCCAGGGCCAGGCTCGTGCCTACACAAAGCGCGGTCGGTACCGGATTATCTGCAACCAGCCTTGAGGGTTTGTCCATGGCGGCGACCTGGGCCGATAACGGTCAGGCGGTTGACTTCAATGTGACGCGAAGTTTCAGCCTGAGTACCGGTAGTAACCTGATAAGCCTCAACTTTCGCCCCGTGGTTAACGCCGGTGCTTTACCGACCGGAGCGTTCTCCAGCCAATACACACTCAACCTCACTTATCCATGATTCCCGCAGGAGCACACTCATGAAATTACTGGGATCCGCTACCGTCTTACTCGTCGCCGGCATAACCTGCCAGTCCGCCTTTGCAATCACCGATACGGTCACGATCAACGTGAGCGGCACCTTGACACGCCCACCGTGCAACGTGACAAGCAGCAAGACACTGAGCGTCGACTTCGGCAGCTTGCGCTACGACCAAGTAGAGTCCGCCCCAGTCGTTCCAGTGCCCATCACCCTGATATGCCCTGCCAATTCATCCCTGAGTGTTAGTATCAAGGCGTCCGGTGCCGTTTCAGGTTCGACAACCCAGGCCACTACGGACAAAGCCAACCTGGCCTATACACTGACGCTCAGCAGCGACAACTCGGCCGTGGATATCACGGGCGCGAAGCGCACCCTCACCAAGCAAAACGGTAACGTCGACCTGAGCATGAAGGCAAAACTGCTAAAGAACGGCGAGTTGACCGAGGGCAAGTTCAGTGCCTCGACAGTGATCAATATCGAGTACCTGTGAGGTGCCTATGGCGATCAGGCTGACGCTGTGGGGAGCGCTTTTGACCGTTGCGGTGTTGTGTTCGGCTCAAGTGTGCCAGGCGGCGCCAACGGCCCGGCTGGATATCCGCGGAACCTTGATACAGCCGCCTTGCTCAGCCAATTTTCCGTCCACGCAAAACGTTGAAATTCCCAAGGTCAATCTGAACGCTTTGGGTTCTGGAATGACCGACTGGACTGACGTAGCGTTTGATTTTCAATGCACGAAAGGCAGTAAATTGCAATTGCGCTTCACTGCCGGCAACGGCGCCTACGACACCGCTACGTTGCGTACCACGTTGGACAAACTGGGATTGAAAACCCGTCTGAGCGACGTGACAGGCACTGTCCGCGATGTACATTTCAACCTTGGCGAGCAATTTACGTTCTTCGTGGAGGCGACAGCGCTGAATCTCAAACTCTCGGTCAGACCGGTACTCGGCGCACAAGAGTTACCTGCCATTGGTAGCTATAACGCAACCCTGATGATGGAGATCGTCTATCTGTAGCGATGGACGCTCGTTTTGAACCTGATTGTCTGGTCGTTTTGTCCAACAAACTGCCACCTCTTCCCTCCATTAAAGATCGCTACGCCATTGTCGACGTAGATCTTAACTACTTCAGTTAGGGTTATTCACATGGACAGTAAGTACTTGGCGGCGGGAGTGACGCTATTAGTTACCTGAACGAGCCCCGTCAGCGATTCAGCCTCGATTTCTATACGCGCCAGGTTCGCCATACTGCTCAGTTGCCCACGATCAACGTTGGTCACCTCATGGGTAATGATCAGATGGTGTTTGTCGTCGACAGCTGTTTGTACGTTGTAGCTGGCCGTTATGGTGCCTCGGCCGCTCGTGGCCATTGAACGTGCATCTTGGGCTGTGAGGGAGATCTGCTGTTCTGGACTTTCGTGGAGCTGCGTTGCGCCTCGATTTCCTTAATTTTCTGCATCTGCTTTTTCAGTTTTCTATCTTTTCTTTCAGCCGCTCGCCTTGGCCTCGGCCACTTCGGGCGTTGTCCTATCCGCCGAATCCATTGCCGTCAGATATCGATCAATACTCTGCTCGATCTGCTGCATGCGTGCCTTCAGCTTGCCCTGAATAAAATTGCGGTCGCGGTTATTGATGGCTTTGAATTTGCGGCCGTCGATGGCGATGATCAGCTGAGAAAAGAGATTGAGGTTGCGGCAAAGAACTGCAAGCTGGCGGCATACGCTGCGAACGGCTTTGCCGTTGTCTTTGCGAAAGTCGGCAATGGTTTTGAAGTCTGGAGCCAAACGCTTCGCCAGCTTGCCTGCAACAAGACAGAAATGACCCTTGCCAAAAGCCTTATCGGTAAAATCGATAAGACTTGTCGATAATACGGTAAAAAACCGATAAGAAAATGACTTAGACTGCGTACATGGTCACTCACACATATTAGGAAGATTGCCATAACGCATAGGTATCTTGCTGGTTAAACATTTGACCATATGAGCGGACCATTGGGTGGTACGCCAATTCATTCTGGCGACCAGGGGCTAGCAGCTTTTCATTGATCTTGACTGATTTTCATGGATCTCCAAGTTCGCGCTCCATTTCTGAAGGGTATTGAACATCGTTCTGTTTTTCATACTGTAGTGTTTGTACACGGTTCGGTGGGACTTGTTTTTGATGAGATAAGCAGATTTCAGGATGCGCTTTAGCGCGGCTGACTAATTTAGGGTTTTGGCTGATTCTAAATAAAAAGCGCTGGATCACTTCTTGTAAAGGAGTGGCGGCAATGTATATGTTCTTGCCGTTCTTAATCGCTCTGCTGAGCTCCGTTTCTATATTTTTCTGGAAAAAGCGAACTGGCTTCGGAATGTGGGGTGTTATTAATTATCAGTCTCGTGTGGTTTAACTCTCACTCAACTGATCTTCTTGACTTGCACTTTTGAAAGGTGTTAGGGAGTGGGTAATTGCAGTTCGCGGCCTTGATGGGGGAGAGTGCTTCTCAGCTCTCCAAGCTCAGTAGTGGTGATGCGTTAAATATTCTTGGTCTTCTGGGCGTCAGTTTGTCGCTGGTAATTGCATTTTATTACCAGTTGTTTTGGCATGAGCTGCCATGCCCGGTATGCGTGCTACAACGATTGAGTATGATTATCATAGGTTCTGGATTTTTAATGAATGTGCGTTTCGGTGTGCGCTACTAGGGAGTTTGCTAGCCGGAGCTATCGCCTCACGCCAGATGTTTCTGCATGTTCTTCCAGAGGATCCGGGCTATGGGGTGACGCTTTTGGACGCACATTTCTATACGGGGGGGCGTAGTGTCTACCCTTGCACCCATGGGGTTTATCTCGGGGCTTCTACTGCTTAAGAACTGGGAGCAACCATCACCTATCAGGCAACAGGCGCATGTTCTTGGGAAGTTGGCCATGGTCGTATTTATTTTCCTGATAGCTGCAAACCTGGTATCTACAGTCCTGGAGTGTGGCATTGGAGAGTGTGAGACTAATTCCGTGGTTTATCAGCTACTGACAAACTAGTACTGCTCAGGTATGACTTTTCTTCGAGGTGTTAGGTAATGAGCTCAACGCTCGCCGTACTCCAATGACTCGCTTCTTGTATTTCAATCCTGGTGGTTAAAGTTCGGTCTTTTACTGATTGAAAAAAATTTGAGCCGGCTTGCCGTCTGTGATTCTGCATGCCATCCCGGCAGAGAAAGTATGTCGGTCATGTAGAACCTCAGTAGCTAACTTGAAAGCACTGTTGCAGTCACGCTTTATCCGTATATAAGAGGGCAGTTATGTTTAATCTACAGGCATTAGACTTGGCGCGAATGCAGTTCGCATTTACGGTCTCGTTCCATATTCTGTTCCCGGCTATCACAGTCGGTTTGGCCGGTTACCTGGCAGTTCTTGAGGGTTTGTGGCTGAAGACCCGTAACGACATCTATCGTGATCTGTACCACTTCTGGTCGAAGATCTTTGCTGTCAACTTCGGCATGGGCGTGGTGTCCGGTGTTGTTATGGCCTATCAGTTCGGTACCAACTGGAGCCGTTTTTCGGACTTCGCCGGCCCCATCACCGGTACTCTGCTTACCTATGAGGTACTCACCGCCTTCTTTCTTGAGGCGGGTTTTCTGGGAGTGATGTTGTTCGGCTGGAACCGGGTCGGGCGAGGACTGCATTTTTTTTCTACCGTTATGGTGTCTCTTGGAACGCTGATATCGTCCTTTTGGATCTTGGCGTCCAATAGCTGGATGCAGACCCCTCAGGGCTTCGAAATCGTTAACGGCCAGGTGATTCCGACGGACTGGCTGGCGGTAATTTTCAGCCCTTCGTTTCCCTACCGCCTCGCACACATGTCAATTGCTGCGTTCGTTGCCACCGCCTTCTTCGTCGGCTCATCGGCTGCCTGGCATCTGTTGCGCGGCCGTGACAACCCTGCGATCCGCACCATGCTGTCGATGGCCATGTGGATGGCCCTGATCGTCATGCCCATTCAGATCATGGTCGGTGATATGCACGGCCTGAATACCCTGAAACATCAACCGGCGAAAATCGCTGCGATTGAAGGTCATTGGCAAGACCATGGTAATGAAGCGACTCCGCTGATTCTGTTCGGCTGGCCGGACATGAAAGCCGAGAAGACTAAATTCACCGTCGAAATTCCGTACCTGGGCAGCCTGATCCTGACCCATAGCCTGGACAAACAGGTGCCCGCACTGAAATCGTTTCCCCCTGAAGACCGCCCCAACTCGACCATCGTGTTCTGGTCGTTCCGGGTCATGGCCGGCCTCGGTATGTTGATGGTCTTCACCGGATTGTGGAGCTTGTGGTTGCGCAAGCGCGGAACGCTTTACCAGTGCCGCCCGTTTCTGTACTTGGCGATGTTCATGGGGCCGTCCGGTCTGATCGCGATTCTCGCCGGTTGGTTCACCACTGAAATCGGTCGTCAACCGTGGGTGGTGTATGGCCTGCTGCGTACTACCGATGCCTCGTCGAACCATAGCGTGGCACAGATGAGCCTTACCCTGGGTCTGTTTGTCGTGGTGTATTTCGCGCTGTTCGGGACCGGTTTCGGCTACATGATGCGCCTGGTGCGCAAAGGTCCAAAGACCAACGAAGGCGCAGAAATCAGCCACGGAGGTCCTGGTCAGCAACGTACGCCGGCTCGTCCACTTTCTGCTGCCGACGACAACGGTGAAGGTGATCACAGCCTTAGCCTGAACAAGGGGAATTGAGTCATGGGTATTGATCTTCCATTGATTTGGGCCGTGATCATCATCTTCGGGATCATGATGTACGTGGTCATGGATGGTTTTGACCTGGGAATCGGCATTCTCTTTCCCTTCATCAAGGGTCACCGTGACCGCGATGTGATGATGAACACTGTCGCGCCCGTCTGGGACGGTAACGAAACCTGGCTGGTATTGGGCGGTGCGGCGTTATTTGGCGCCTTCCCGCTGGCGTATTCGGTGGTGCTGTCGGCGCTGTATCTGCCACTGATTCTGATGCTGTTCGGGCTGATCTTCCGGGGCGTGGCCTTCGAGTTCCGCTTCAAGGCCAAAGAAGACAAGCGCCATATATGGGACAAAGCCTTCATCGGTGGTTCGCTGGTCGCCACATTCTTCCAGGGCGTGGCGCTGGGGGCGTTTATCGACGGCATACCGGTGGTCAATCGGCAGTTCGCTGGCGGTGGGCTGGACTGGTTGACACCCTTCAGCCTGTTCTGTGGCGTGGCGCTGATCGTCGCGTATGCCTTGCTGGGTTGTACCTGGCTGATCATGAAAACCGAAGGCAAGTTGCAGGAGTTGATGCATGACCTGGCGCGGCCGCTGGTCCTCGTGCTACTGGTGGTAATCGCTATCGTCAGTATCTGGACCCCAATAACTCATCCCGAGATTGCCTCACGTTGGTTCACCTTGTCGAACCTGTTCTGGTTTCTGCCGGTGCCGATCCTGGTGCTGGTAACAACCTGGGGTCTGTTCAAGGCGGTGGCGCGTAACGCGCACTACACGCCGTTCCTGCTGACCCTGCTGCTGGTCTTCCTCGGCTACAGCGGTTTGGGCATCAGTCTGTGGCCGAACATCGTGCCGCCGTCGATCTCGATCTGGGACGCCGCCGCACCACCGCAAAGCCAGGGCTTTCTCCTGGTTGGCACCTTGTTCATTATCCCGTTCATCCTGGGTTACACCTTCTGGAGCTACTACGTGTTCCGCGGCAAGGTCACCCACGAGGACGGTTACCACTAGCAGAGGAGCGCTCCAATGGACAGTAAGACAATTGTTGAACCGGCCGGACATAAGCCACTACTGCGGCAGCGGCTGGGCTGGATGCTGGTGATTTATGCGGGCAGCGTGGCGGCACTGGGTGTGTTTGCCATGCTGATCCGACTGTTCATGCAGGCGGCGGGGATGAAGTCGCACTGACCAACTTTCCGATGCTGGATACAGCCTCTTCAGGAAATGGACCCTGGGTCGAGGAGGCTGTTCTTTGCTATCAGCTCATACTCATTCATGGGGGTATCTATCGATATCACCATTGCCAAGTACTTTGTCTGTACCAGCATTAACCAATCGAAGTTAAGGGGGGGATGTTGTCATCCAGTACAGCACTGGTGAGCAACCTTTGTCTTTAGGCGATAAGGTTACTTCTTCTGCTCAAGTAACGCTCGGTGATACCCCTGTTATTTAGGCAAATGATGCACAAATCAGCACTCACTATTGCCCAATCTGTCTATTCGTTGCTCACAGTCTGCTCTGGCACAATTGCCGGTTTGGCTCGCACATATCACGTAGCACGTCATCGTAGAAAATTCCTTATCGGTAAAGTCGATAAGCTATGACGATAATACGGCGAAAAGCCGATAAGAAAATCACCTAGAATGAGCACACGATCATTACACACTCATCAGGAAGATTGTCATGTCGCTTAGAGATCTCGCAACTATCAATGCGGGAGCCAAACCCCTTAGCCATTTGAGCCGACCACGGGAGGCGATACGCCAATTCACGCCGAACTGGTTCGCCGCGACCATGGGCACCGGCATCCTTGCCTTGGCCCTGGCTCAGTTTCCTCTAGCCATCCCTGGCTTGAGATCCATTGCTGAAGGGCTCTGGATGTTGAACATCGTTCTGTTCTGCACCTTCAGTGTCCTGTACATGGCTCGGTGGATCATGTTTTTTGATGAGGCCAAGCAGATCTTCGGGCACTCCACGGTCTCGATGTTCTTCGGCACTATTCCGATGGGGCTTGCGACCATTATCAATGGTCTTCTGGTGTTCGGCGTTCCTCGTTGGGGCACAGGTGTCATACCGCTGGCTGAAGCCCTGTGGTGGATCGATGTCGTCATGGCGCTCGCCTGCGGTGTGCTGATTCCTTACATGATGTTCACCCGTCAACAACACAGTATCGATCAAATGACGGCCGTCTGGTTGCTGCCAGTAGTAGCCGCGGAAGTAGCGGCTGCAAGTGGTGGGTCGCTGGCTCCGCACCTGCTCGATACCGGCGCGCAATTCGTTATGTTGATTACCAGCTATGTACTGTGGGCCTATTCGGTTCCTGTCGCGCTGAGCATTCTGGTCATCCTGCTGTTGCGCATGGCGTTGCACAAACTTCCCCACGAAAGCATGGCCGCATCCAGCTGGTTATCGCTGGGTCCTATTGGTACAGGCGCACTGGGCATGCTGGTCATAGGCGGCGAGGCCCCCGCAATCTTTTCGGCGCAGGGACTGCAAGGGATTGGCGAGGTTGCTCAAGGCATTGGACTGATTTCCGGCATTCTTTTCTGGGGCCTGGGGTTGTGGTGGATGGCAATGGCCGCCCTAATCACGATCCGCTACTTTAAGGCGGGTGTTCCTTTTAACCTGGGGTGGTGGGGGTTTACTTTTCCTATCGGCGTCTATGCCGTCACGACTCTCAAGTTGGGCTCTGTTCTGCATTCCAGCTTCTTCAGTATTTTTGGTGGATGCCTGGTGTTGGTGTTGGCGGTCCTGTGGTTGATCGTGGCTTTCAGGACGATTGCTGGTGCGTATCGAGGAAATCTTTTCGTCTCGCCATGCATCGCTTCTTTGGCTAAATAGTCAACTCATCAATAGCTGCCTCAGGCTTGCAAGTCTGAGGTCAGCGACCAACTTGGCCTACTGTATTACCTATCTGACGAACAACAGGCGCGTAGAGCAGGCCATTGGTAGCGCTTGGGAAAAATAAAGTAAAGAGTCTGATCTTCGATCCTTATTCGTGTTGAGAGTGTAGAACTTATGTCTATTGATAACAGAAACACTATTAAGCGCCGTGTCTTTCTCCAGGGGGCAAGTCTGGTAGCTGCGGGGCTTGCATTTAAACCGTTGCATAGTCGAGCGGCAGAAACTGAGGCTCAGGACTTTGCCAATGGAACCCGGGAGTTGGTGGCTTATCCGCAGAAAAGACCGCTGATGCGTGTCACGGCTCGTCCACCGCATCTGGAAACACCGTTTTCGGTGTTCAACGAGTCGATACTGACGCCCAATGATGCTTTTTTTGTTCGCTACCACCTCGCTAATCTTCCTACCTCGATTGATGCGGACAACTATCAGCTACAGATCAAAGGCCTGGTGGACAAACCGCTCAGCTTGAGCCTCGCGGAACTCAAGGCGTTGGGAAAGACCGTCGAGGTAGTGGCTGTCAACCAGTGTTCCGGTAACAGCCGAGGTTATGGATCGCCGCGGGTATTTGGTGCGCAGCTGGGTAACGGCTCGGTAGGTAACGCGCGGTGGACGGGCATCCCGTTAAAAGCAGTGCTTGAACAGGCTGGGGTGCAGGCGGGGGCTAAACAAGTGACCTTTCGCGGCCTGGACCACCCGGTATTGCCGACAACACCAGAGTTCATCAAGGCACTGGGTATCGATCTGGCGCTTAGCGATGAGCCGATGATTGCCTGGGCCATGAACGGCACCGATATCCCTTTCCTTAATGGTTACCCCATCAAACTGATCGTTCCTGGCTACTTCGGTACCTATTGGGTCAAGCATTTAAGTGAAATTGAGGTCATCGACCATACCTTCGAAGGCTACTTTATGGAAAAGGCCTACCGCGTTCCTGACAATGATTGCCAATGCGTACCGCCAGGAACGGTACCAGACAAAACCCGTCCGATCGGTAGGCTGAAAGTACGATCCTTTATTACCAGTTTGCAGCCTGGTGCCAAGGTGAAGCTTAACGAGCCCATTACCTTGAAAGGCTTTGCATTTGATGGTGGGCACGGCATCCAGTCAGTTGAATTGTCTGAAGATGGCGGCAGAAATTGGCAGTTGGCTGTATTGGGCGAGAACCTGGGCAATTACTCATTTCGCGAATGGACACTGCAGTGGGTACCTCGAGAAAAGGGCAAAGTAGGTTTGCAAGTTCGTGCCACGAACGGGCAGGGCGAACAACAACCGGTGAGAGCCTTGTGGAACCCCGCTATCTATGTAAAGAACAATATTGAAACCACCCCGATCACGGTTGTATAGGACTCCAGGATGAAAAGTGTATTTGAGCACTACAAAGCGTTGCTGTTTGCATTTTGTACCTTTCCGATTTGCGCAGTAGCTTCTCCATTAACAATTAATCTGCCTGCCGAGACTATCAGCCTGCGCCCCTCGGACTTGCCGGGTTACTCCGTTGCTCAGCAGAAGTGCGGAATATGTCATTCGGCCGATTATATTGAGTATCAACCACCCGGCTTCAGCCAGAAACAGTGGACAGGGCTGGCCAGAAAAATGAAAGAGTCTTATGGCGCCCCACTTTCAGAGAGTGAAGTAGGGCTGGTGGGTGAATACCTGGCCGCTACTTATTCAGGTCAACCTGCTCTCGAGAGTAAATCTGCGATCAAGACCATCGAACGTGTGGCTCATACAGTGGATAACCCTAAAGTTGCCGATGCGAAGGCGCTTCTGGAGCAGAATGGCTGTCTCGGCTGCCATGCGATTGATCGAAAGATTGTTGGCCCCGCGTACCACGATGTTGCTGTGCACTACAAAGGTGATGCCCAGGCCATTTCGCAAGTTATCGATCACATCAGTCACGGTGGCGCTGGACGTTGGGGGGCGATACCTATGCCACCATTCCCAGGTTTACAGCCGGCCGAGCTGAAACAGTTGGCGGACTTTGTTCTGGCGCAGTGATCGTCACAAATACACTTCGATTCATAAAATGAGTGAGATACTTTGATGCGTAAGTTCTGCTTGGCTTTGATTATGCCTGCGATATTTTATATTCCAATAGGGATGGCGGCCCCGGTTATTTCATTACAGGCTGGAAAGAATTATACAGTGACGGATGAGCCAGTAAGCCAAACGCCAAAAGTGCTCGAGTTTTTTTCGTATGTCTGCTCTCACTGTCGGCAACTCGATCCGAGCATGACCCAATGGGCTGCCAAGGCTGGAAATGACGTGGTCCTGACTCGGGTTCCTGTCACTTTTGGCAGCAAACAATGGGAAGGCTACGCTAAAGCCTTTTATGTTGGTGAAGTCCTTGATATTCAAGTCGTCACGAATCACGCGCTATTTGAACTAGCGCATCGCGGCGGGAAGCTGGAGACTGCTGAGGAGATTGCTAACTTTTTCGTTGGGCTCGGCGTAGAAAGAAAAGTTGCCGAGCAACAAATCAACTCATTCGCAGTTAAAAGTCGGATGGCTCAAGGCGATAAACTTGCCCAACGCTATAAAATCCAGGCGGTGCCCAGTTTTGTGGTGAATGACAAATACTTCACCGACGCCAGCATGGTGGGTTCCCCCGAGGCAGTGCCTGCCGCTCTCACGCAGTTGGTAAAGTTGCACGATTAGAGTGTACAGCCTCCAGCATCGTTTGTTCTTTGTTGGGGGCTATCGATTGACGTGGCCGACATAAAACGATTATTCATGACTACCGGTGAGGCCGTTAGTCTGCTTCCGGCTGGAGCTCTTTCAGCAAGAGGTTCGATTGCAGTCTACACGGAACAGTTTGCGTAGTTCCGTCAGAGCCATGGACAGGTTCTGGAGACGCTACGGCAGCAGCATCCCGATCTGGAATCGCTCACGCCTGATGTCGAGTTGCACGCATCCGCGCAGCAGATAGTGGATTGGTGTGGCTGATCCTTTAACTCTACAGCTATCGGCGCTGGTACAGCTTAGTCATGGTTTGTGAACCAAACTTGGGCCCGGTCTATCCACCAAATCCGGGACAGACAAGGCGGGCTTACGTTACGTCCTCGAGAAGTAATGTCGTAAACAGCGTATGGTGCTAGCCACTGAGACCATTGCGCCAAAGCTTTTCACCAGTTTGTCGTGGCGTGCACCGATCTGATGTCCAGGGAGTAGCGGATAGGATAATATCATGCAGTTGTTTGACTTGCTTAGCCATGGTGCCAAGTCAGCGCTGTTCACTTAGCGCTGACTGCATCGTCCAGATCCTGGATAGACTGAGTACCCGCTAGCATTCGCTCATGGCCATTCTTTCTTCCCTTATATGAACCTTCATCATCTCTTAGTCTTTCATACGATTACCAAAACAGGCAGTGTTACTGCCTGCGCAAAAGCGTTGCACATCTCGCAACCGGCTTTGTCTCGCGAATTGCGCAAACTGGAGGAGCGCTTCGGTCTAACACTTTTTGAACGACAACCGCGTGGTATGCGTTTGACGCACGCCGGCGAAGTTCTTGCCGAATATGCCGATCGACTCTTTGATATTGCCAGAACGGCTGACCTGGCGATGAAGGAACTCGCAAGTGCCAAGATTGGGCACTTATCCATAGCGGCGAGCAGCACCATCGGTACATATGTATTGCCGCGCGTTCTTGCACGTTTTCGCAATAACAATCCAGGTGTAAAGGTAAGTCTTTTCGTGAATAACACTGAACAGGTTTCTCAGGCCGTTGCAGATATGCGCTACTCGCTGGGGTTCATTGAAGGTCCTTTGCATATAAATGGTTTGACCGCGACCAGTTTTCGCGAGGACGATTTGTTGCCGGTAGTAGCCGCGTGGCACCGGTTGGCCGATGCTACCGCCATTAAACCCCAGGATATCAATGACGAGCCATTACTGATGCGCGAGGTGGGATCGGGCACGCGCGAATTGGTTGCGGCAGTACTCGAAGATCTTGGTGTGCAGCAAGGATCAATCATGGAGTTTGGCAACACTGAGGCCATCAAGCAGGCTACCATTCATGGCGGCGGCATTGCCTGGCTGCCCTCCATCAGTATCACCGATGAATTGGCCAATGACGTACTCATCCCTCTACCTTGCGCGCAGCTCACGCTTCGCCGAACGTTGAGTATTGTGCGTCGCGCTGCCGTACCTGATGGGCCGGCCGAGCGCGAATTACTTTCCTTGCTCGAGCAGTAACTGCAAACGACGGGCAAATAGAGGTTCTACATGAAAAAGACTCGCTATCCCGCTAACCATAAGCCATCCGCTTGATCACTTGATTCGATTGTTTATCCCTTCCAACTGCCTTGTGTGCATCGTCAGCGACTCCGACTTAGGTTGTCTTGCCAGTAAGTCTTTAGCCGTTTGGCGAACTGGATGAGAACGCCTTTTTTCAGATGTGTTTGCTCGCACGAACACCATCAATCAAATCGGCGTTCTCGTTTCTGTGTCTTCTGGAACTTTGTGAAGATACAAAAAAAGGGCTGAGCAACGAACTCAGCCCAAAGCTATTCAAACGGAACTCTCAGAACCCGGCTTGGGTTTAGCTGTTACCCGTCGTCGGTCGTTGATGGACATACCTGGCGACATTGACCACGCGGCTACGTAGCGCGTCCTAAATTGAATCGAACCGCTACGCTGGCCGTATGGTCACTTCGGCCAACGCGGGAAGACCTTGGCCAGCCAATGGTCTGCGCTGACATAGCGACCTGCGCCATAGAAGAACAGCACCATAATCATGACGGCATAGGTCACCGTGAATTCGATGCCGTTGTTGAGGATTATTGGGTCACCCAATTCCGTAACATAGTTGAAGCGGCCCGGAAAGGAATGCTGCAGCCAAGTCATGAGACCACTGAGGCGCATACTGGCTTCGGTGGTTTTGTCGGCAATCGCGGCCCAGCCGTGCGACCAGTGCACGGACAAACCGGCGACGGTCATCAATATCGCCAGCGGAATGGTGACAATGCGGGTGAACAGACCCAGAGCGATGCAGATGAGCCCTGCTACTTCGGTTCCCGTAGCAAGCGTGGCCATCAGAGTGGGCAAAGGCATGCCGAGACCGCCTTGGGCCACCGGAGTGGCGAACCACTCGACCAGGCCACTGAAGCCGGTGACTTTGGCGTGGGCGCCCTCGTAGAGGGTGGGTAGCAGATACAGACGGATGGAAAGTAGCGCTACGAAATCCAGCTTTTTGGACTTTTCGAGGCCTCGATTGAGAAGTGCGATCAGTTTATCCATGGCGATGCCTTACTATTCGTGGTGTAAAGTAATGAGTTCGTGCCGAAGCGCGTGCGTGAACCAGTGTGCTGACTCTGTTGGAGATACGAGCCGCTCGCCGCCCGTGAAGGTGGACAGTTCTGCAATGTCGTGGTTTGAAAGCCGTTGCGTCACGACCCTATGGTCGAATGTGCGAAAGACGGCATAGACATAAGGCGCGTCGTGGTTTAGCGGCGCTTGCGCCGCATGTTGGTCGTCCTCGTGCAGATCAAACGGAGTGGCCAGCCATCGCACGGTGGGGTTGAGGTAAATGCGGGTAGGGCGACGAGCGTCCTCCCCATGGGGGCGGGGAACTGGGGTCTTATCGACCTCAACGTCAAACAACATCCATTCGTACTCGATAAGGGGGCGCCCGATACCCGGTGGCAGGCGCGGCTGTATGAAGCGGACAAACTCGGTCGCGAGGTGAATGAATTCGGCCCGCGTTGCGCCAAAGCATTTGTAGAATGCGTCGATATCCTGGCGCAGACGCTCGGCACCGCGATGTTGGGTAAACCGTGGGAACATCGTGGTGACTAGCTCTTGCGCGTTCGCCCGGACCAATTCTCCATACGGGCCGAGATCACCGCTGCGTACGGCCTGACACCGACGCTCTGCTTCGCTGGCGACATCTGGTGCGATGCGAAGGTTCATTGCAGCTTCCCTGTCGAGCCGGTCATGGCCTGGTGGATGCCGCGCAGTTCCTCACATAGCTCGTCGAGGCTGGGTATATTGTTGTCGCGCTCTAGCACAATGGGCTGCTCGCCGAACCGATGAACCGCATAAGCACCCAGGTTCAGCACGGCGGCCGAAACATCGGTTCCATGCGTATCCAGGACCCGCTCTTGAGGTCCATTATCTAGATGACCGGCCACGTGAAAGTAGGTCACCGCGTCCGTCGGCAATGCATCTATGAATGCGCGCGGATCGAATCCGTGGTTGCGCGCGTTCACATACGCATTATTGACATCCAATAGCAGCCCGCAGCCCGAGGTGTCGACCAGCCGAGCGATGAATTCGGTTTCGGCCATCTGTCCCTCCTCATCGTAGTAGTAGGAGATGTTCTCCAACGCGATACGCCGGGACAGGTAATCCTGCACTGCCTTGATCTTATCGACCATAAGCTGCAGGCTTGCCTGCGTGCGACGCACAGGAATCAGCTCGTAAAGGTAGCCGCAGCTATCGCGTGACATGCTGACGTGATCGCTATAGATCGCAATGTCGTAGTTGTCTAAGAAGGTCTTCACTGCGCTCAAGTAATCCATATCCAGCGGTTGTGCGTCGCCGATGGACAGGCTCAAGCTGTGTGCCACCATTGGATATTTATCCGCGATGGCGTCGAGTTGTTCCATGCTCTCTCCACCCAACCCCATCCAGTTGTCCGGTACGACTTCTAGAAAGTCGAAGTCATTCCGAATAGGGCCGTTGGCGAGAGACAAGGCAAACTCACGTCGGAGCCCAAGCCCTCGTCCTTGGATGATCATTGGCCACAAACCCCTTCTGCGAGCTTCTTCAGGGGCGTTTCGGCGACGTCGTAACCTTGAGCAGTCAGACCACATTTACCGTCACGTGTGCGGACCAATCGATCCTGTGGGTCCTGATTGATCTTGGCCTTGCCGTAGATCTTCTCGGTGCCGCACTTACCGCTGGCACACTTGCCGCCACCCTTGGTGGTCTTGGCAATGGCCGGTGGTGGGGTTTCACTGGCGTGAGCTGGCTGGCTGATGACGGCGAGCGAGGCGAGCGAGGCAACGGCGATGGATAGCGCGAGTGTGTGTTTCATTGGGTGCTCCTGGGTAATGGCATTTCGAAGCGCGAGAGATCACGACCTGCGTAGACCGGGCCGTGGTAGTAGCGTTTGATGATTGCGACGTTGCTATCCTTGTTCTTCAGGGATCTGCCCATGAAGTGATTGAGGACAAGCATTTTGGGATTGACGGCTGCGGCAATCTTGCCAACGACCGTGGGCGTTGCATGGAGGAATTTAGAGGTGGCGTCGGCATCGTCATCGATGGCAGCCGGCATGACCAAAATGTCTGCGCCCTTGGCAAAGTCGACGAATCCAGCGCGGCTGCCGTTCTGATCCGCTGAGATCACGATCGTGCCGCACTTGCCTTCGATGCGAAACGCCAGGGTCGGCACATCACCGTGCGGAATGCCGTAGGCATATACCTTAACCTCGGCGTCTTGATATACGAGGGACGCTTTCTCGGCGTGACGATCCACGTTGATAATCGGGCTGACCTTTAGATTCAACCCATCACTGCCATCATGCAGACCCTCGAGGTAGGCAAACGAGCCAGTCTTGGCGCCGAACGTGTCATGGAAGAATTCCGTCATGCTCGGGAATGAGTCAGATCCGTCCGGACCGACCAGTGCGGTCGTGTTGCCCGAGGCCATAAAGTACGCGCCCTTCAAGATGGCGGGTAAATCGGCACTATGGTCCGTGTGGAAGTGCGAAATACCGATGAAGTGCAGGTCTTCCAACCGGGCATGCGCCTGGCCAAAGCGCAGGTATGTACCGCCGCCGGCGTCGATGAGCAGCCGCGACTTGCCATCGATCCAGACAATCTCGCCCGATGAAGCACGGGCGTCGTCAGAGATGGGGCCACCAGAGCCGAGCAGTTGGATGCCCATGGAGTGCGTTGTGTCAGCACTGGTCGTAGCGGCGAATGTGCCGGTGGAGAGTGCCGCGAAGCCGAGAGCGGTGGCGATTCGCAAGATTTTTTTCACAGTGAGGCTCCAAGCGGACTGAAGTGGAATGTGCGAGTCACCGAGTGGTGCCAAGCAGCACCAATGAGGTGTTACACATCGTCACCTACTGCTGACGTATGCACCATTGCTTGTTTTTAATAGGTGGCATGCCTTTTTGGTATGCATTGGCGCGATGCTGCCGTGTGGGTGGATTTGACCCTCTCGTTGGGCTGGGGAACGTAAGCCATGCCGTTAGGGCATGGCGTACATGCGAAAAATGTCATCGTGCATATCGGGTGAGAGTGGAAGGATGAAATCGAATCATTCACCGGCTCATCCCGCATTACCTGCTAATGGACACCACCATGGTTATTTCTCATCCCTTTTTCCGCGCTGAACTCGTCCCGCGAGGTCGTTCACCCGTTCACCCCGAACTGATGAGCCACCACTATAGGAACAGCTGTCCTAGCGCTGTGCTCACCAATGCCCTCTGGGGCACCACTGTCCTTTTTCACAGAGGCAATATTCTGTTTTGCCAGATGGGGAATCAGGCTTTTCTAGGCGGTATCCCAATTGTGAGTGTCCGGCTCATTAGTCCTATACACATCTCATGCAGTTACGCCTCATGAGTCTTAAGGGTGGGCGAGTTTGCACTACAACTTTGCCATTGTTCTGTTTGTAGAATGTTTGAGTCGGATTAGTTGCTGTAGGCTAATTATCAGCTAGCAAGAAACTTACCAGTAGAGAGATAGTTTAATGAAATTGTTTATGCTTGGATTTGCTACCTTGCTCACCTGCGGTTCAGTTTTTGCCGATACTACCGAGAAGTCACCGGTGATTCATGACAAGACCGGCTTCTATGTTCATATGGATGTTGCAAAAATCATATCAATTACTGATATCTCGGACCAGTGCGGTGTGATTCCCGCGCGTCTCGATTACCTGGATCATCAGGGGCGGGAGCATGTTTTGGACTATCTGGTTCAAGGACGTTGTACGAACGAAAACTGATGAGCACTTAACGCTCTGTTAATAATGACACTTCCTAAAGTGCTATCCATAAATTTCATATAGCCCAAGCGGCACTCTTCTTTATCACCTCAGGAAATTTATTCTATGAAACTGTCCACCCTTGTCATTGCCGGCCTATTGTCCGTTATCTCTGTCGCCGTCTTTGCCGAAGATGGTTCTGACCGGGCCCGCGCCCGATGGGAGGCGTTTCAGGCCAGCCAGGTGGAAGCCCACGCTGAAGCCGCACAAAAGACCCTGACAGCCCAGACCAAAAACAACGGTTCTTCCGCAGCAGACACTATCGAACAGAAGCAACAACCCGATATCTGATTATTCGAAGCGTTCCCGATATTCACTTCTTTTATACTCGGCTCACTTGGGATTGGTGTTTGATTTAGCGCCCGATAATACGGGCGTTTTTTTGCTTTTTAGTATCTGGGTCTAGCCAATCGATTGCGTTGAGTTGTTGAAGGCAAAAACACTCGTAATCACTTCGGCGCCATCATCACCGCTAGGGTCATCTTGATGAACTCTTCGTTTCGGTAAAGTGCAGCCAGGCGCCGCGAACGTTGTCCGCAACTTCAGCCGATCCGCGCTTCTCTTCCCCATTTGAAAGTTCCATGATGGCAGCTTACAGCGCGAACTGGTTTTCGTTGATTTTGAACAGCAGTTGTGTACCTGTAAGCGTGAGCCATTCGGCAGTGCGGTAGCATCGACGCAGGGAGTGAAAAAAACCGTGCCAATTTCAACACCGGTAGGTGTGTCATGCCGCAGGATTAGATGGGCAGATTCAGCAAGGGAGAACATTCCATTGACTCAGGGCCATGAGATGATTCCTAAACGCCGCAAGGAGGGGCTCTTTACCGTACCCTCGGTCAGTAACTTGACCCCACTACTTGGGTTTATTGATACGTCATGGTGAACCTGATACTTGTGTTCGCCGTGCCTGCTTGAATATCACCCGGAACTCGGACGTAAGCGGCGTTGAAATTGGCTTCTGCGGTTTTATTGCCGGTTACATAACTCCCCAGTTTATAGGTCTTATTCATTGTGACGGCACCGCCCAGTGTGTCAGTTAGCTTTAACCCTATGCCTCTGGACGTGGATTGCTTGTCCAATGACACAATACCGCTGCTCTCTTCTTCGATTCCATTGACCGCCTCGAATGACAGCTGGATTTTGTTGATACCTTCATCGCAGTCATTCAAACGGATCTTGAAAGGTATCGGTGGCGTACTATCGCCAGGATGTTCAAGTTCATACAATTGGTAGCTGTCACCCATCTGCACATTGACGTCGCTGACCGAACATGACGCAGCTACCACTTGGATGGGGTTCAGCAAATTGAAGCGAGCGACCTCGAAACCGCCGGTTGTAACCCATGTTCCGAGTAGGCCCGCCGGAATAGTCACGCCTGGTTTGATTGGGCCGTTTTTGATCAAGAACAGCCTGTAGGGCCCGTCTTTGAAAGTTTCATTTGTGCCCACCGTGAAAGTACTGTTTTTTTCAGTTAGAGAATGGAACGGGCTGAGCCCCTCGATCCTGAGCCTCATATCAAGTCCGCTTTCCCTTAAAGGGAATACAGTGCCAGTGGCGGGCTGCGCACCGAGAGAGGGGTTCAGTAAAAAGCCGGAATCCTCCCTTGGAGAGCAAGTCAATACAATGTATGAAGCCGGACCTGCGGTTTGTACGTCCACCACCGTCAATGCGGTACCGTCCACCGGGACGTTGATTGTACTGGGCGCGGTAAAATTTATGACGCGGGGCTTGTCATTGTTTTTGAAAGAACAACTGGCCATTGCGTCATTCATGCAGCCGACCAGTGCTATTGAGGTGAGGCATAACAGTTTTTTCATCGCTGGATTTCGGTCAATGTGATCTTTTATAGAATGCATGGAGACACCGATAGCCTTGGGTGATTGAAGAAGGTTTCTGAACAGACTTCAGGGCGAGCAAACCAACGGTACGCGCTCATAGTTCAGTGCCTTATCGCGCTCTGGCAGTGAATAGGTCGCCTGGCATTGCCGGTCCGCCCATTTGATAGTGAGCAGGGCGCGCGGGTCTTGAACCAGTGCCAGGGCCTTGCCATTGGGGTCGGCAATGGCGATCTGTTTACCGCTTGCATCTTCCAGGGCTGCACCAAACGGCAAGCGTCGGTGTGCGCTGTCGAATAACTCGAATTGCACGCGACGCCCGGTCTCGGAGAGATAGCGCACCAGCACCGCGGCGCCACGGCGAGGCACGACTTGCTGGGTGGCGTTTTCGATTTCGACGTCGGCGCCAAGGTCGCGCGTGTCCAGGCTGATCCAATTGACCCGGTAGGGCTGGGTGTTGGGGATCACGGCAAAGCCATTCGAGCCGGTTTTCGTGCCGCTGAAGCTATTGATCTTGACCCCGCCTGGTACACCAGGCACTTCGGCCAGGGCGAAGGTCTCGCCGAGGGTCTGCCCCAGATTGATGCCACCTGCATGTGCGACGATCGAGCCTGCCAGGTTGAGGTTTTGTGAGTTGTAGCCGCGCCCTTGGCTGTAACCAACGTTGGCATCTACAAACGCGCTGTGTGTGCTGATGCTTGCCGAACCCGTATTTCCGCCATTGCTGCTATTGCCTGCTTGCAGGGAATAGTAGGTGTCGCTGTCTTCGGACACATAGCCGTTTACGCCCAACTGGGTACTGTTACCGGATTTTTGCGTACTGCTCGAGATGAACGCTCTCGGTGCCCGAGGCGTGGAGCCCAGTGGGAAAGACAGCGACAGATTGACCTGAGTGTCGTTATTCGCGGAGCCGCGATTGCCCACATCCTTGGTATGGGTCACACCCAGGTTATAAGTCAGGTCGCGCCAGCTATTGCTGTAGCCAGCGGACAGGCTTTGTGAGCCGCCACTGCCCCAATAACGCTGGTCAGTGGCATTGAGGTAGACACTGCCCAACTGTTGATTGCGACCCAGGCTTTGATTGATGGTCAAATCTGTCCGAGTCTTGGAGTTACCGCGCCGTTGATCGGTATAGCTCTGATCTTCGATATGCTCGGACAGCGTGCGGTAGCCTTCGGTGGAGTAACGATAGGCGGCCAGCGTGAAGTTGGTATCGGTACCGGTGAAGGTTTTTGCATACAGCATGCGCAGGCTGTTGCCCTTGCTCGAGCTATCTCGTACCTGACTGGAGGAGTGGGTCAGGTCGAATGAAAAAGCGCCGAAGGTTGTATTGCGGCCCATACCCAGCGACATCGCACTGAAGTTGTCCGAAGACTGCATGCCGACAATGCCGGTGAGATTACTGCTGATGCCGTAGGCCAGCGTACCGCTGAAGAGCTTCGGCGAGGCCAGCCCTTCGGAGTTGCTGTTGTATTTGCCTGCCGATGCGCTGTATTTGATCTGGCCCTTGCGCACCATGATCGGCAAGCTTGAGAAGGCCTGGCGGGTTTCGCGGCGACGACCGTCGGCCTCGATGACTGTGACCTGCAAGTCGCCGTTGGAGCCGCTGGGGTAAATATCGTTGATCTCGAACGGGCCCGGCGGCACGCTGGTGGTGTAGATAATGTAGTTGTCCTGACGAATCTCGACGGTGGCATTGGTTTGCGCCACGCCTCGGACAACCGGGGCATAGCCGCGTTCGCTGTCGGCGCGCATCCCCTCATCCGAACTCAGTTTTACGCCGCGATAACGCACGCTGTCGTAAAGCTGCGAGTCGGAAAAAATATCACCTGCGCTGAACTGCCCCTTCAAGGCAGTCACGTCATGCTCCACGTAGCTGCGATTGCTGGTGAACGAATTCGATTCGCCGGTACGGCTGCTGAAGTTCGATTCATTGCGCAAACGCCACGCGCCAAGGTTGATGCCGTTACGCAACCCGAGACTATTGGAGATCGACGTGGAATAGTCCGTGTCGTTGCGATTGCCGCTCAACTGGTAATTGATGAAGGCCGCCGATATGCCGGCGTCCCATAGGGCCGGGTCGACGTAGCCGCGCATTCCGCGTTGCAGGGCAACCTGCGGTATCGTGATGGAGAGCCGCAGGCGGCCGGGGTCGTAGTTCACGGTAGCTTTGTCGATCAGGCTCGGCAGATCGTAACAGGTGCCCGGCGCGTCGGGATTGAGCTGACCGCCGGTTTCGAGCTTGCTCATGTCGATGCCCAGTTGACGAATGATATCCAGGGTTAGGCATGCTTGGACTTTATTGGACGTCGACATCAGTCGAAAGTCGATATCGCGGCGCCCTACCATTACCTCGTTGCTGTACACGTCGACCCGGTAAGTGCCAGGTATCACGCTGTTTGGCACGAGCAACAGGTCAAGGTCCACGTCGGACCCGGCACCTTGCAAAAACGAAGTGTTGAACCGTGAAACTTGAGCAGGCTCGGCGAGAGAGGGGGCGTCGGCTTTGGCCATTAGAGGCACGCCGAGGGCAATGGCTAGCGACAGCGCATTTAGCCCTGCATTAGCCAAACTATCCTGTTTTTTTACGTCGTTGGAATTGCCGCGTGGGTATAAATACATGCCCAGCCCTATAAAGCGATAAAAGACAGAATACATTCATGTTTGAATTACAAAACGTTCGAGATGTACGGTAAGTGAATACCGTAAGCTAGTGCTTGGCGGTGGCGCTGACAGCAGTCCCGCGTGACAAATCGGCAACGTAACGATCTTGCGCGCCGTAATCATTGATACTGAGAAAGTCCAACTTGATGGGGTGTGAACTGTTCAACTTTTCAAGTGGAAAATTTTTGTGTTGACCGGGTGCAATCATGGTCGAGTCGAAGGGCTGCTCGGTTATAACGCCTGATTTAAGCGTCAGCTCCGCCAGTGAAACATGATAAAGTCCTGGATTGGTGACCTGTAATATTGCATGTCCATTTTGCTCGGCTACTTGCCACATTAACTGTGTCGGCGCCAAGTAAGCTTTGGCCGTCAGTCCGGCGGGGCGGAAAAAAACTTTAATGCGCTGACGGACCGCCAATTGTAAGGTGTTCTTTGTCGTTGAGGTTTGAGGGATCTCCTGCACGTTGAGCCATACGACAGATTCTTTATCGGCCGGCATACCGGTGCCCTCATAGATCACTCGAAGTAACTGTTGTTGCTTGCCAAGGATTTTTGCCAGCGGTGGCGTGACGGCAAACGGCGCCGAACCGACGTTAGAATCGCTGTCGATCCATGACTGAATTAACAAATCATCGCCGTTGTTGCGCACTTTGATACTGACTTCTTTGTGTTCGCCGTCAAACACCAGGCGAGTGGCGCTCAGCGAAATACCCGCGCTGGCGTGCGTGGCCAGGAATGCACAGTGCAAGCCCATGCAGAGGGAGATGAAACGACGGTTGAACATGTGCAAGGCCCTTTAGGTGAATAAAGGCGGGACATGCAGCCCCGCGCAATGTAGCCCTGGTGGTTATTACTCGTATTGCAAGGTGAACGGCAGGGTGGCATCGCCACGGCCGGCCACAGCGGTTTTGACATCACCGGTGGTGACGTAGGCAGCGGAGAACTTCAGAGTTGCGTTACCGTCTTGCAGGGTGTTTTCAATCTTTGCGGCAGTCGGCGAACTCAGGTCGATCTGATCGCCATTGGCGTCGAGCAGAGCGATACCGATACCTCTCGCCGCACCGACACCATCAATCAACTTCAACACCTTGGTACCAGTCACCAAGCCTGTACCCGCACCCGTAGTGGGCTGGAAGATCATGGCCACCTTAGTACCGGCATTGCAGTTGATTTTCATATCAAAGTTTTCAGCGCTCAGTTTGCCGCTGCCTTTCGGCGCGGAAGCGGTGCCCATATCTTTAATGGAAACGTCGCCCATGGGCACGGAGATGGTTTTACCGATTCCGGCATCTTCGATCGAGCAGGCGTCATTGTTGATAACACCACTGAAATTGATGGTGCCGCTACCTGCCTTGGTCGGTACTACAGGGTCGGCTGCAAAAGACTGGCCTGCGGCAGCAAGCATTGAAAGTGTCAACAAGGTCAGCGAAAGCTTTTTCATCGGGTTGTCCACAAAAGTAAGGCGAAAGTAGTGTGTCCTTCGGGCACAGGCCAAATGTTAAGTGCGGATGTGAGTGGCGGCCATGGGACGATTCTGATAGTGCAAAGTTGATAGTCTAGGGGGGGTATTTTATTTAACCGTGTGCACGTCGCGAGGGTGGATTGAATTAATGGATTTTTAAGAATCGTCTAATGGGGCGCGTTACAGTGGACCGGGGTGCTGCTCAAGGATGTATTGGCGCGTGCCGGGGTCAAGGCCGGTGCGGTGGAAATGTAGTGGTCAACTAATCCCGGACACGACGTTAAGTTTTTTCTCGGCCTGAGCTGGCGCCAGCCCACCGTTGAATTGATGGGGCCGAATCCAGTTGTACCGATGCTTCAGGTAATGGCTGATGTCTCGGTGTGCTTCTTGAGCCGTCGTGTAGCCCACGGTCGGTATCCATTCAGTTTTCAAGCTGCGAAACCCGTGCTCCATCGGGGCATTGTCCCAGCAGTTTCCACGACGGCTCATGCTCTGGCGCATGCGGGGTAACGCCAGAGTCGTTGGCGAAACTGACGGCTGCCATATTGGGCGGATTCAACCGGTCGTCGCAACACTGGATTGTTGAATTGATTTTAGATACTTGTTTAGTGCTTCGGCAG
>NZ_JBYSXY010000028.1:0-44232 GCF_058782685.1 Pseudomonas sp. FW306-02-D09B | reverse complement strand
GCCCTGATGAAAAACCAGAGCGAATACCAACCGAATCGACCGTTGCAGGGTTGTCCTGCAACATAGAATCTCCCACACTGGACCGCGTAGGGCACAGATTTTGTGTCCACCGAAGATCAAATGTGGGAGCGGGCTTGCTCGCGAAGAGGCCCGCACAGGCAACAAAAAAAAAAAGCCCACCCGATCTGCTGAGAATCGGGCGGGCTTTCTACACCTGGGGTTCAGTCAGGTTTTTTGTTACTGGTACTGCTGACCTTGCTGCTGGGCAGGTTGGCCATACTGCTGGCCCGGAATCGCCTTGAGGTTAACCTCTACACGACGGTTCTGCGCCCGACCATTGACATCGCCATTGCTGGCAATCGGGTTATCCGGACCGGCACCACGTGCCGACAGGTTGGCACCGCTGACACCTTGCGACGTCAGGTAAGTTGCCACGCTTTGAGCACGACGCTGGGACAGGTCCATGTTGTGCTGGCGGCTGCCGGTGCTGTCAGTGTAGCCGACGATTTCAATCTGGTTCTGACTGAACTCTTTAAGCGAACCGGCCAGGTTGTTCAGCGGCTGGTAGAAGCTTGGAGCGATGTTTGCCGAGTCGGTACCGAACGTAATGTTGCCCGGCATGATCAGCTTGATCTGATCGCCTTGACGCTGCACTTCAACCCCGGTGTTGGCCATGCTGGCGCGCAGTTTCTTTTCCTGCTGGTCAGCGTAGTAACCGTAACCGGCGGCGGAAGCACCGACAACAGCGGCGCCAATCAGCGCGCCCTTGCCACGGTTGTTGTGGTCGATGGCTGCACCGGCCAAAGCACCGGCCAGCGCACCCAGGCCGCCGTACTTGGCGGTTTTGCTCATGCCCGTGGAGCCCGTGGAGCCGCTGTCAGCCTGCCCCTGATTGTCATACGGGTTCTGGTTGGCACAGCCAGCCAGCATGGCCACGGCAGTAGCGACAATAATCAAACGACTCGAGGTGAACATGGAGAGCTCCTACTTTTACATTCTGTGGTGCAACGGACGTTGGCAATAGACCCCTGCGGGCGTTGGAACACGACCTAAGGCAAAAATTCCATCAGGCCATTACGCAGCCCGGAAAATCAGGCCCGCACAAAAGGATTTTCACGCATTTCATCGCCCAGACGAGTATCGGGACCGTGTCCGGTGATGACTGTCGCCTCTTCATCAAGGGTGTACAAACGCTGCTTGATCGAACGCACGATGGTCGTCTGATCACCGCCCCACAAGTCCGTACGCCCTACCCCGCGACGAAACAGCGTGTCGCCGGCAATCAGCAGCTTAGCCTCAGAAAACCAAAAGCTCATGGAACCCGGTGTATGACCCGGCGTGTGCAATGCCACGCCACAACCGCAGGCAAGCTCTTCATCATCGGCCAACCAACGATCCGGCGATGGCACCGGCGTGTATGGCACCCTGAACATCTGGCACTGCATCTCCAGATTGTCCCAAAGGAACTGATCCTCTTTATGCAGGTGCAACGTCGCGCCGGTTTTCTCTTTCAACTGGCCCGACGCAAGGAAGTGATCCAGATGCGCGTGTGTATGAATGATGCTCACCACCTTCAACCCCAACGCCTCGAGCCGCGCCAGAATCAACTCATGATTGCCACCCGGATCGACAACGATGGCCTTCTTGGTGATCGGATCACCGATGATCGTGCAGTTGCACTGCAACGGCCCAACGGGAAAGGTCTCGCGGATCAGAGCGGGTTTGACAGCGTCCATGGGCGTTCCTGAAAGGTTAATGGCACATTTTTGGCACAGTGCGAAAAGCGATGGCGAGGTTTAGAAAGAAAGGCCCCCACCAATGGCACGCCCAAATCAGACGTAAAGGTTGACCCCAACAGACACACACATTCAATACCCAGCTCGAAGCAAAACCCCGGGCGACCATGATAGAGCGGGAAATGGATGCCGGCGCGTTCGTCAGCCGCAGCGAAGCTGAAGCGACCCCGCTTGTGCATAGACTTCCTCTATCAGTCTGCGCGCAATCCCCTTAAGGTCTGAGTTTTAAGAGGGGATAGCTCGGACGCTTGCCGAGCATTCCGAGTCAAGCAGTATTAATGTCAGCGTTTCACTCCAAAGCAGTGCGAGAGTTCAGGAAAGCAGCCATTGCGGACATCCGATGCGTACTGGCCCACTGCATCGCGGATAACCGCATGGGCATCGACATAACGTTTCGCGAAACGCGGTACGAACTCACCACCAAGACCCAGGATATCTTCGATCACCAGCACCTGGCCATCGCACGCGGGCGAGGCCCCGATTCCGATCGTCGGCACGCGCAGTACCTCGGTCAACTCTCGGGCCAGCGGCTCTGCTACCCCCTCCAGCACAATGCAAAAGGCCCCTGCTGATTCCATCGCCATGGCTGCCTCACAGATAGAGTCTGCCGATTGCTCATCCATACCTTGGGCTTTGAACCCACCCATGGTGTTGACGAACTGGGGCATCAACCCGATATGCGCCATCACTGGAATGCCCCGCTCCACCAGAAACTGCACGGTGGGCGCCATGGCCGCATTACCTTCCACTTTTACCGCTGCGACATTCGCTTCCTTCATCAACCGCGCTGCACTGCGGAAAGCCTGAGCCGGCGACTCCTGATAGGAGGCGAACGGCAGATCAGCCACCACACACGCGCGACGTGTAGCACGCACTACCGCGCGACTGTGTTGGATCGTCTGATCCAAAGTGAAATCCAGTGTGTTGGGCTGCCCGTAGGCAACCATCGCGGTCGAATCCCCCATCAGGATAACGTCGACAAATTCGTCAACGATTTCAGCGAGCGATCGATTGTGCGCGGTCAACGACACGATCTTGCGGTTGCCCTTGCAAGCCCTGATGTCGGGTACGGTTAGACGGCGGGTTTCACTGATTGCGGTACTCATGAAGTTAGCTCCTCGCGAAAATAGCGTTGAAGGAAGGACCTCTTAAATCGACGCGGACGCCAATTCGGCTCTGGGCGATACGCCCGTCATCTGGTCAAAGAATTCGACTATCAGATCAAGTGTGTGGGCGGTCTGATCAAGATGCGGCGAGTGTCCGCAATCGATCAGGTAATGCGGGGTGACCACTGCGGGTACCTTGCGTTGAATCGCGCTCAGCTGCGCCAGCGTTCCGTACTCGTCTCGATCTCCCTGCAACAACAAGACAGGGCAATGGATATCGGCCAGGCACGGCTCAATATTCCAGTCAAGAAAATGATCGGACCTCCAGACACTGCTCCACCCCTCGAAGACTGCTTTGGGGTCGGGGTGAAACAGAGCGAGTTGTCGTTCCAGGTTCCCGGCCAGGAACGAATTTCGCGCGGCGTCGATGCCACTCAAGGTGATGGATTCGACGAAAACATGTGGAGCAAACAGCACCAGCCCCGCAACAGGGAATTTGCTCGCATGGAGCAGCGCGATAGACGCGCCATCGCTATGCCCCACCAGCACTGGATTGCGAAGCTGCAGTTTTTCCAGCAGTTCAGGCAATACCTGCTGCGCCTCCACGTGCATATAGTCAGAACGACGTGGCAAATCCGCTCGAGACGAGTGACCGTAACCATAGCGGCTATAAGTGAGCACTCGGCGTCCGGTCATTGCTGCCAGTCGATAAGGGAAACGTCGCCACATCGCAATGCAACCGAGTCCCTCATGCAGCAGTACAAGCGGAGGAAGATCTGACTCACCGTCGATCAGCAAATAATCAATTTCTCCGCCATTCAGCGAGATCGTCGCCATCATTCACCCCCTACTGCGATAGGCAAACCGGGTGCGGGGCCAAGCCCCAAAACCGCACGGCTGCTGAAAATCACCAATATCGTCACCAGTGCGCCGAACAGGCCAATGGTTGAAGACATATCCCATACGGACAAAAGCAAACCCACCCCGACCACGGGCACAATCAACCCCAAATAGGCCGCGACGAAAAAGCCTGAACTGACCTCCGCAATACGATCGGCAGGAGACAACATCGTCACCAGTCCCAGACCTGCGCGCAGCACCATGCCCGCCCCCATCCCTCCCAAGACCGCTCCCCCCAGGAACAAGGACAAGGATGCAAAATGAAAGGCCAGCCAGACACAGGCCAAAGCCAAGGGCAGCAGCCAGACACCAACGGGAACGACTCGACGGGGCGACAATCGCAACACCAGCAACTGGCCGATTGCAGCACTGCAGAAAGTCAAAAAGACAATGCCTCCGCTCAACAGAAGGCCACTGTGATGCAATCCAATTGCGAGGAAACGACCAGCCAGTGCGGCGAACAAGCCAAGAAAGCTAAAGCCGCACAACACCGACATTGCCACGGCCATAAAGGCTTGCCGCATCTCACTCGGTATCCTCAATCGCTGCAATCGCAACGGTGGGCGAGTACCTCCGTGGATCACTGTTTCGGGTAGCCATGGCAACAGCAAACCCGGCAACAGCATGAACAGCAGCGCGATATAACTGGCATGGAGCGGCTGCGCGGCAGTCTCTGCCACCCAGCCAGACAGTAACGCCCCAAGCCCCAGACCGCTCATGTTGCTCAAGCTGGAGATCAGTGCGGCGAGTGACCGATTACTCAGCAACTCGCTCAGATAGGCAGTCGTGGCCCCCACCATCAACCCTACTGCCATCCCGGACAATATTCGCCCGACGAACAAACCGGCTAACGTGGGCCAGAGCAAAAAACTCAACAGACTGGCAAATGTCAGCCCGAGCCCGAGCCCCAGCACTGCGCGTCTGCCCAACAAATCAGACAATCGACCAAACACCATCAATTTGAACAGGATGGCGAGTGCGTAGGACGCGAATACCAACGTCACCACAAATGGAGACAAGCCTAATTGCGTGGCATAGAGCGGATACAACGGTGTCGGCAAGGTCCCCACCATCATCACCACCAACAACAGATAAGTGCTGAGCCAGGCGGCGCGTCTGAATTGGGTTGGGACTCGCATGAGTCACTACCAGTTAATCTGTCGTGCATCGAACAGATTAACCCCCAGTTGGGCCTTGCCTAAGTACTCCAGACAGTCCATTGGCTTGGCCGGCATAACACTGCAAAAGAACGATTCGCGCAGGAATCGTTCCAGCGGTCGGCTACGATTCAATGTGCTCGCACCACAAATCTTGACCGCCGCCATTGCCATTTTCGGCGCAAGCTCACCGATGAAGTACTTGGCAGCATGCACAGCGGCATTCGCCTCTATCGTTCCGCGCCGTTGCACGATGAGTGTGCCGGCCTCATTCAGCAACGCTCGACCCGCTTGCAACTCAGCCGATAGCCGGCCTACTTCCTGATGGATCGCGCTGGATTCGAGTTGGGAAGGCGTGGAACGCACGGCCTCGGTGATGTGTTGCAGCAACGCGGTAGCAATCCCAAGATAAACACCGGTATAACCGGAAATCATCCAATGAGGCTCACGTACCAGCTTGAATAAAGACATCCCTTCGACTGCCAGAAACAAACGCTGGCGGGTCAAAAGTACATTTTCAAAAGTCATGCTGGCGGTCTGGGTACCATTCATGGCAAACCCGTCCCAAACTTGGCCGTAACGCACACCTTCGTCATTGCGACCGACCACGAAGTGGCTGATTTCGCTGTCGCTGTCGTTACCCTCAGGTTTTGCCGTTACTACGATATAGTCTGCAGCGCCTGCCAACGACACGAAAGACTTGTTGCCATTGAGCAGGAAGCCGCCTTCATGCGGGCGGTAATGTGTCTGGATACCTCGCAACCGCGCACCACTACCCAGCTCTGACGTCGCAGATGCAAACATTTTGTTGTGCGATATCACCTCATCAAATACCCAGGAGCGGAAGGCATCCGCAGCCGCTGACAGCGATTTCCCCGCCGACTCACATAACGAGCCAAGCGCCACATTGTGCATATTGAATCCCAGCGCAGTTGCCGCGTCATACTGAGCAAGTCGCGCCAGAACCTGGCTATATTCCAGATAATTCAGACCCGCCCCCCCAGCCTCGCGAGGGATCAGCAAGCCCAACAGACCAGACTCCTTGATCAGTTGATAGCTCTCGCTACTATCCGATTGTTGGTTATCTACCAACGGAGCCAAGTCGACCAGCCGTGTACCGATGCGATCCACCAACGTGAGAATTTCATCGATTTGATGTGGCAAAGCCATATGCGTTGACCTTATGTGTATGATTCAAAAACTCTAGCGAGCGCTCAGTTCTCGACTGGCAAACCAGCCTGGCGCGCCACGCTGATACGTAGCAGATCGTTCGCCCCCGCATAGGTCATTGACGCCAATGGGCTGATGAGATCGATCGCCCGACCGGAATCGGCGATGTAAGAACGCACACCACCTAACTGGGCTGCCAACTGCGACAGCCGCGTAAAGTCTTCAGAAACCGAAATCTTTACCATCGCGGCCTCACCGCTCAATTGACGAATCGTCACCCCGGCATCGATGCGCCGCGCAATGCCGTAGAGCAGTTTTCGCGAACGGTAAAGGTACATGCTCATGTCGGCCACATGCCCCGCCACCAGGTGACTGGAGCTCATGGATCTACCGAAGTGAGTTCGCTCCCGGCTCCACTCCACCGTCTGATCCAGCATCCTGCGCATGGGGCCTAGCGCATACCCCATCAGCAGCGCTCGTTCCCAGGTCGTGGTCGCGGTCATTACAGAGAAACCCGCACCCTCGCCTCCCAACAGGCTGTGCTCTTCCAACCGCACACCGTCAAAGGTCAACACCCCCATCGGTACGCCGGGCAACGCGGTCTTGTCCAGCGGCTCACTGCGCACTACGCCCGCATCCGACAGGTCAACCAGTGCGACTGATAAATCGAATGGTGATCGGCCCTTGCCGGTACGAACGAACACCAAAGCGTGATCGGCTACCGGGGCGGCGGTAATGAAGCGCTTCTCGCCCGTCAACCGATAACTACCGTCCGCCTGACGTTCAGCCACGGTTTCCATCGACTTCGGATCACTACCGCCCTGCACTTCAGTCAGCGCGTGACACAACAGCGTCTCTCCGGTTTCCAGGCCTGCCAGCTGTTTGCGCTGTTCGGCATTCAGCCAAGGCTGCATAGGCAATTGCATACCGAACAACTGTGAAGCCAGCGCATAGCAAAGGGCAGGGCTCAGACCGCTCATGCCCAATCCTTCCACCATCGCGAGCTTGTTTGTCACGGTGCTATTGGAGGTGCGCAGCAGCCCTGTAGCCGCTGCCAGCAACCATTGCTCGCGGAACGTTTTTCCTTCCAGCTCAGGCAACAAAGCCTGCCCCTGGAGGCAACTCTCCTGCACCGCTTGTTCAACTAACTTGTCTTCGTCTGCGAACAGCATCACTCGCCCTCTCTGTTATCGGCACAGACTCAAGCGAGCTCGACCAGGCTGGCCTCAATAACGGCCCATAGTGCGGCCGGCGTGCGAAATGAAGCCGCGACAACTTTGTTTTCGGGGAACGCTATTTCGAACTTTTTCTCAACGTCGGCGACGATGGATATGATCGTGAGAGAGTCCAGCCAGCCCTCCTCCAATAGCGCCGTATCCGGTACCACATTAAGGTCCGCACCTTGATATTGAGTCAGCAGATTCGAATGAATCAGCGCGCACAGCGTTTCAATGTTCTTCATGACTTGTCTCTTCCATGTTTACACTCAACATGCTTAAAGCACGTCGATCTATTTTGCCGTTGGCAGTCGCCGGTAACTTTCGCGCCATACGAACTCCATCCGGTTGCATCCTCTTCGGCAATGTTGCGCTCAAGCCGCGAACAATCTCATCACGACCTGTACTTGCACTCACCACGTGTACCCAGATCTCACAGTCCGGCGCTGTGCCATGGCGAACTACAACGGCGGCAGTTTCAACACCTGGCAAGGCCAATACCGCACTTTCTATGTCCAGAAGATCAATGCGGTGGCCGCGACGCTTCACCTGATGGTCTCGTCGACCTTGCAGATGAAAGCGACCATCCGCCGCCTGATACCCGATATCCCCCGTGCCATAGGCCAACCTTTCCACTCCATCGCGGAAGTACACTGCACGGCGGGCATCGCGACAGATGCCATCAACCAGATAACCAGCGAATACCGTCGGCCCTGCAACGAAAATCTCACCCTCCGACGCTGCGCGACCGTCGTCACCGATGATGTCGACGTCCACTCCATCAATCGCCCAACCGATCGACGGCAAAACCGTCTCTATACTCGGCAGGCTCACCTGTTCTGCGGTGCACACATTGGTTTCCGTAGGCCCATACAGGTTGTAGAACGGCAAGTCGGGGAATGCAGTCAGATAGCGCTTAAGCAGTTGTGGCGGGAACGGTTCACCCGCGTACAACGCGGCGCGTAGTGCGGACGGCCTCGCTTGCTCAATCGCGCCCTGCTGTAGCAGCATCTGGTACAAGGTCGGTACTGCGTAGAACACTGAGATACACTGCTCACCCAGCCAGCGCGTCACATCGCGAGGAAAAGTCTTGAGGTAGTCTGGCAACAGGCAAAGACAGGCGCCGGCCAGTGCGGTCGAGAACAGATCGAAGGTCGTCAGATCGAAGGTGAGTGCCGCTTGTGATCCAACACGGTCTTCACAGTCCAGAGCAATTGCGCGTGCCGCCCAGGCAGCAAAATGCAGGACGTTGGCATGCGATAGGCATACACCCTTGGGCGCGCCGGTACTGCCTGATGTAAACAAAACATAGCCACCCTCGCACCCGGCATGTCGACGTGGTTGTCCTCGCAAGGGGAACAGCCATAGATCGCCCACTGCGCGAGCGTCGCCAGACTGACCATGAATGGAAACCACCCTGGAGGCTGCTGCCTGGCTTGCAGGGGCAGCCAATAAAAAATCCAGGTCGGCGTTGGCCAACATCCGTGCGCCCCGTTCCGCGGGGTCCTTGACATCCATCGGAGCGACTAATGCCCCCAGCCTTAATGCGGCATAAATAGCCACAACAGCGGCTGCGCTCTTCGCAACATAGATGCCTACTCGATCACCGGCCTGCACGCCTTCCGCACGCATCAACTCGCATAACTTATTAACCGTTTCGTTCAGTTGTTGATAGCTGAATGACGCATCTTCCGCTTGTAGCGCGGGCCTCTGTGGATAGCGCTGTGCAGATTCAACCAGCGTCTGATCAAGCCGAATACAATCACTGAACAAGGTTGGCCTCTACTACTGATTTGATGTTCCCCGTCTTGGCATCCGGACGTTTTTTGGCGGGGCGATAGTAGAAGCATTTCTCCAACCGGAGTGAGTGAACAATTTTTATAAACTCTATGCGGAAATGGAATACAAGATGGACCTGAAGAACTTGCGCTATTTCGTGGAAGTGACTGAGCATGGAAGCTTCTCGAGGGCATCCCACACTATTCACGTCACCCAATCGGCACTTAGCAAAGCCGTTCAATTACTCGAAGAAGAACTGGGTACGACGCTATTGGTTCGCAGCCGTCCAGGCGTGCCGTCACGCTTGACCCCGTCGGGTGAAGTGGTATTCCGCCATGCCAAAGGATTACTGAACCGCAGCAAGCAAATGCTGACCGACGTAAACCTGCTCAATAGCCTCGTCACCGGCGTCCTTCGGCTGGGGTTACCCCCTTTAGGCAGTACCGATCATATAGCGGTCGTGTTGACCGAGTTTCGGCGACGCTTTCCCCAAGTGGAACTCCAATTGTGTGAACAAGGAGGCCAAGCCCTGGAAGAGGCCGTTCGCAAGGGCGAGATAGAGCTGGCTATCAGTCTGCGACCAGAGGGCGACGACCTGGCTTGGCTGCCGATTTGTGAGGAGCCACTCGTTGTCGTCCTGCCGCCTCGCCACCCACTCGCCAGCCGCCATCGACTGACTCTGCCAGATTTGGCGCATCACCCATGGGTACAGCTGCAGGGCGCCTCTATCCTCAATCACCGTATCAAGCTCTGTTGCCCTGCTCTGGACGTCAGTCGCCTACAGGCAGCCAAGAGCGACAACCTGGCCTTTTGCCTGTCATTAGTGGCCGCGAATGCAGGCCTGATGGTATTACCCAGGCTATTGGCTCAACACCATATCCCACCCGGTGTGGAAATCGTCCCGCTCGAATGCGCCGAACTGCAGTGGCAACTCGTCGTAATCTGGCGCAAAAACGCACAGCTGTCGGTAGCGGCACAGCAATGGCTTGAACTGTTGGCAACCGACGCTGGCCAATAACCTGGCATATCCTCGACGTCGTTCCCTGCGCCAAAAAACAAAGGTCTGAACAGAAATGCCCCACCGCTTTTGCTGAACAGGTGTTGGCCGATGCACGGCGGGGTGTATATAGTCGCCCCCATTGCAACCCGCCGGCCCATTCCAAGGAAGAGAATGATGAGTGACCTGCACACCCTTACGGCCGCCGAACTGCTGGCCCGATTCGCCAGCCGGCAACTCACTCCCATCGACTACTACGACCAGCTTCTGAGCCACATCGAACGCTGGGAGCCGCAGATCAATGCGCTCTACGCCTTCGACCCGCAACAAGTGCGTCAGCAGGCCCAGGCCTCCACCGAACGCTGGAACAAAGGCCAACCTAACGGCGCCCTCGACGGTGTGCCGGTGACCCTCAAGGAACTGATCGCCACCGAGGGCCAACCCATCCCGTTGGGTAGCGCCGCCACCCGCCTGACGCCGGCGCTGAAGGATGCACCGCCCGCCGCGCGCTTGCGTGAAGCCGGGGCAATCATCCTGGCCAAGACCACCGTTCCGGATTTCGGCATGCTCTCTTCGGGCCTTTCCAGCTTCCACGGCATCACCCGCAACCCCTGGAACACAGCCAACAACCCGGGTGGATCGAGTGCCGGGGCCGCCGCTGCTGCAGCTGCCGGTTACGGGCCGCTGCACGTCGGCACTGACATCGGCGGATCGGTGCGACTGCCCGCGGCTTGGTGCGGGCTGGTCGGCTTCAAGCCGACACTGGGGCGCATCCCCATCGACCCGTATTACACCGGCCGCACGGCCGGCCCGATGACCCGCACGGTCGATGATTGCGTGTTGTTGATGCAACACCTGGCCCGCCCCGATTCGCGCGACGCTACCAGCCTGCCACCGCTCACCACGCAATGGAGCAATCAGCCGCTGTCGGTAAAGGGCCTGCGTGTCGGCCTGATGCTCGAACCCGGCACCGGCCTCGCACCTGAAGCTTTCGTCTGTAACGCCGTGGAGCAAGCAGCGCGGCTGTTCGAAGCCCACGGTGCCAAGGTCACAGTGATTGCACCGATCATGGACCGCGCCCAGCTCGACGGCCTCGACCAGTTCTGGCGCGCTCGCCAATGGGCTGAGCTGTCGGCCTTGAGCAGCGAGCAATTCGACAAAGTCTTGCCGTATATCCGCGACTGGGCCGCCCCAGGCGCCGATATCACCGGCGTGGAAGCCGTACGGGGCTTCAACCAGACCTTCGAAATGCGCCGCCGCGCCGCGCAGTTGTTCGACACATTCGACCTGGTGCTCTCTCCCACCAACCAGATCAACGCCTTTGCGGCCGACTGGCCGTCACCGAGCAATGACCCGCAGCAACCGTTCGAACACATCGTGTTCACTGTGCCCTGGAACATGGGCGAACAACCGGCGCTGTCGATCAATTGCGGTTTCGCCGACGACGGCATGCCCATCGGGCTGCAGATGATCGCCCCGCGCTTTGCCGATCAGTGGCTGCTGCAAATCGCCAAAACCTACGAAAACTGGCGTGGCGCAATCCACTGCTGGCCGAGTCCTGCCTGACTTCGGCCCCTCAAGAACGCCCCTCCCACCTAGTTGCTCCGGGCCGTCCCGGCCAGAACGCTATCGACCTGAAAGGCAATGGAATGCCCGCACAACCATTGACACGACCCGATCCTGCACTCGACACATCACCTCCGGACGCCGGCAAAAAGAGCATCTTCGCTGTAGTCCTGGGTAACGCCGTGGAATTTTTCGACTTTGGTGTATACGCAACTTTTGCGGTGATGATCGGCCACACGTTTTTCCCGTCCGACAGTGCCTTCGTCAGCCTGATGCTATCGGTCATCGCGTTCGGCACCGGCTTTATCGTCCGGCCCCTGGGTGCGGTGCTGATCGGCGCCTACGCCGACCGCGTCGGGCGCAAACCGGCGATGCTTTTGACCCTGGTGATGATGGCTGTGGGCACCGGCAGCATCGCGATATTGCCCGGCTACGAGACCATCGGCATCGCCGCGCCGATCCTGCTGGTGGTCACCCGCATGATCCAGGGCCTGGCCTGGGGCGGTGAAGCCGGCCCCGCCACTACCTACATCCTTGAAGCGGCGCCCCCCCACAAACGCGGCACCTACGCCTGCTGGCAAGTGGTTGCCCAAGGCGTCGCCGCGATGGTAGCCGGGCTGGTGGGGTTCACCCTGACAAAAGTCCTGTCCCCGGAAGACCTCAATAGTTGGGGCTGGCGTGTACCGTTCGTGTTCGGTCTGCTGGTGTTGCCGATCGGTATCTACATCCGTCGCAATCTTGCTGAAACCTTCCACGGCCACACCGAACAAACCCGCACCGGCGATCTGGTACGGGAAATAGTCGGCAAACACCGGCGCGCTCTGGTGTTGGGGCTGCTGATTCTTTCCGGCAGCACCATCACCCAGTATTTCCTGAACTACATGACCACCTTCGCCCTCACCGAATTGAAGCTGCCCACCAGCATTGCCATGCTCTCGACCCTGGTGGCCGGCGCCGCCATGGCGGTGTGCGCAGTGGCCGGTGGCATGCTCTGCGACCGCTTTGGGCGTCGGGTGATCCTGATGACACCCCGAGTGGTGTTGCTGTTGATCCTGTTCCCGGCCCTGCAACTGATGACCGAGCACCCCAGCCCGGCGACCTTCCTGCTGACCCTGGCGGTACTCTCGGGCCTGCATGGCATGAGCGGCGCAGCGTTGATCGTGCTGCTGGTGGAGAGCTTCCCGAAATCGGTGCGCGCCACCGGTTTCTCCATCGTCTACGCCTTCGGTGTAGCAGCGTTTGGCGGTACGGCGCAGATCATCATTACCTGGCTGATCGGCACCACCGGTGACCCGATGTCGCCAGTCTGGTACCTGCTGATCGCTAACCTTGTGTGCCTGACCGCCGCCTGGTTCGCCAAGGAAACGCGTCCGTCGCTGCCCGAACGCCCCGCCCGCGAAACCCTGCTTGCAGAAGCCCAGGTCCGCTGATAAATGCGCCCCGGGGCCTTCCCGGGGCGGTTGCCTTACATCTGATTTGTATGGGATTTACCATGTATCCACATCTTTTGCTGGCCGTCACTTTGGCATCCGGCACCCAGGCTTTCGCTCAGCCATTCCCCCAAGAGCAGGCCCAAGTTAACGCGCCAGGCTTTCTGGAAGGCAGCACCCTGGACCTGAACCTGCGTCACTACTATTCCAACCAGCACACCAAACGCACCACTCACCTGAGCATCAAGAAACCCGGCGGCATCGAGCCCACCCGTATTCGCGAAACCTGGGTACAGGCGAGCATGCTCAAGTACAGCTCCGGCTATACCCAGGGCCTGATCGGCGTCGGCATGGATGCAGGGATCTTCAGTGCCGTAAACCTGGAGCGCGGCCACGGAAAGGTGGCCAACGGCGGCGACCGGGTGCTGGTGGACGGCGACGGCGATGCGATTCCCACATGGAGTCGCCTAGGGATAGGCGATGTGCGTGTTCGCCTGTCCAACACCGAGCTCAAGGCCGGCCGGCTAATGACCGACAATCCGATCCTGCGCTACAAGGACAACCGCGCCCTGCCCTCCAGCTTCCAGGGCGTGGGCCTGCTCAGCAACGAACTCGACTGGCTGTCGATACAGGGCGGCAGCTTCGAACGGGCGATTCCACGCACCGGCACCGGCGCCGAAAAGCTGACCACCACCTTCGGCAACCGCGCCTACAGTGGCGCGCGCATCAGCTACCTGGGGGCTACGGTCAAACCGGGTTATGGGCTGGAAGCCAGCGTCTACGCCTCGCGTTTCGAAGACATGTGGGACCAGACCTACGTCGGCGTTACGCACCGCATGGGCGACCAAGATAATCTGGCCCTCAAGACTGCCTTCAACTACTACCACACCAGTGATTCCGGCAAAAAGAACCTCGGCTACATCGACAACAACGCCGCCAGCCTGGCCTTCACCACCACTCACCAGGCCCATAGCCTGACGCTTGCCTGGCAGCAAATATTCGGCAACGAGTACTTTGACTATGTGTGGGAATCCACTGGCAACTACATGGCCAACTCGTTATACGCGGACTACAACGGCCCCAACGAAAAGTCCTGGCAACTGCGCTACGACCTGGACTTCACGACCTACGGAGTCCCTGGTCTCACCGCCAGCCTGTGGCACGCCAAAGGCTGGGACATCGACGGCACCCACTACGACGGCGACCGCTACGGCCGCAATACCGGCTACAACGTACGCGGCCTGGACGACGCCAAACACAGCGAAAACGGTTTGATGCTGGGCTATATCATCCAGTCCGGAAAACTCAAAAACTCGGTGCTGCGTACCATCGTCTACAACCACCTCGCCAGCGGCGGGCAGATTGACGGCAGTTACGACGAGTTCCGCATTGTCGCCAACGTGCCGATCAACCTGTTCTGAGGCGCAGTTCAGCGATATGTTCTGACCACCGACTGCGGCCCCCACAACAACATCTCGCCCATCAAAATGCCAACTGCAAGGTCTCCTTCCCCTCCAGACTCAACAAAAACTGCTTCGCCCCCAACCCACCCGCAAACCCGGTCAAACTCCCCGAAGCCCCAATCACCCGATGGCACGGCGCAACAATCGAAATCGGATTTTTCCCATTCGCCGCCCCCACCGCCCGAACCGCTTTCGGGTTACCAATCTGCACCGCAATCTGGCTATAACTGCGCGTCTCCCCAAACGGTATCGTCAGCAGCGCCTGCCAAACCTTCTGCTGAAAATCGGTGCCAGCAAAATCAAGCTCCAGCTCAAAGCAATCCCGCTCACCCGCGAAGTACTCATTGAGTTGGCGCTCAGCCTCAAGCAGCGCCGGGCTGTGGATATCTTCGTGCAACGGGCCAAGGCGAACGCGGTCGGGTTTGTCGTTCTCCCAGAGGATCGCGCAGAGCTTGCTGCCTTTGGCGACCAGGGTGAGGGTGCCGACGGGGGATTTCATCAGTTTGAATACGTACGACATGGTTGACTCCTTGATCCGACAGTAATTTCAGACGTCGCCGGACGCTGAAGGCGATCGTTCATCTGTGTCAGAGGACGTATTCAGAGTAATTGTGGGTTCAAACGCAAGAACTACGTTTCTTGCGATTGAATTTCGCGGGCTGATGCCATCGGCATTTGGCGCTATTGATCTTCAGCGTCCTCAGTCTCTTCAACAAAGTAGCAATCACGGCGTTTGCCGTTGGGGTCGATGATGAAGACGCCCTGCCCTCTGCCGCACTCAAACGAGTGGGGGGTTGAATAGGCTCTTCTCTTGTCGATCCAGGCATTCAGTTGGGAGATGTAGATGGCCATGCCAATGGCGATGCTCAGCACCAGCAGCAAGCACAAAACAAACTGTGCGGTGTAGTGGTCGCTTTCCTTTTCCGAGCCTGCGGGTTGCATGTCGAGGTCCTGTTGTTGAAACACGCCGCCACAATAGGGGCCAGCGGGTTAACGTCAGGTGAACATTGTCGCGAAGAATCGCAACTCCGCTATCCTCTGCCCCACCAGTAAAAAACCGTGGGTCTGTGCGTGCATATTCATCTGTTGTTGGTCGAAGACAACATCGACCTGGCGAACACTGTCATCGAATACCTGGAAATCACCGGGATCGTCTGCGACCACGCCAGTGACGGGCAAATGGGTTTGAACCTGGCACTTGCTCAGCACTATGACGTGATCTTGCTGGACATCATGCTGCCGCGCCTGGACGGTCAGCAGCTGTGTAAAAAGCTGCGCGAGCACGGTAATCAGACGCCGATCCTGATGCTCACCTCGCTGGATGCCCTGGCCGACAAACTCGCCAGTTTCTCGGTCGGGGCCGACGACTATCTGGTCAAGCCGTTCGAGCTGCCGGAACTGGTTGCGCGGATCCGTGCCCTGAGCCTGCGCCGCAGTGGCCAGGCCAGCCGGCTGCAAGTTGCGGACCTGATCATGGACCTTTCAACGCGCAAGGTCAGTCGCAACGGTCAGGAGCTGCACCTGTCACCGACCGGCTGGACGTTGCTCGAATGCCTGATGCGCGCCAGCCCCGCGCCGGTCAACCGCGAACGCCTGGAAGCAGCGATCTGGGGCGACGAACTGCCGGACAGCAACACGCTCAAGGTGCACATGCACCGTCTGCGCAAGGCGGTCGACAAAGACTTCGACGTGGCGTTGATCCAGACGTTACCCGGTATCGGCGTTCAGTTGGGGGCGACATGCGCAAAGGCCTGAGCCTGAAGTGGGTGATCAGTGGCAGTCTGCTGTTGATCATTGCCGTGGTGCTGATCATCTATAACCAGCTGCTGCCGGTGTACACCATGCGCGGGTTCCTGTTTACCGCCAGCGCGATGATGGAAGAGGAAGCGCAATACTTCGCCCGGCATTACCAGCAGGACCCGACGACCCCGCCGCCCGATAACTACTTCGTCAAGAGTGCTATCGGCAAGGAGGCCTTGCCGAAGAACATCCGCGACCTGCTCGACACCACGCCGACATTGGTCTTCGGCGCCGTGCAGTTCTTCAGTGACATGGAATCCGACGACGAGGATGACGGTACGGCCATCCTGATCCACCCGTTGTACGACGGTAAAACGCTGTATATGTACGGCACCGACCACGACCATGAAGCAGGTGGCGTGGTTGAGACGCCGTTGTCCGATGCCTACCTGGAACACGAGTTGGCGATGATCAGCATGATCGGTCTGGCAGTGTTCATTCCCGCGCTGATCATCATCGCCCTGCTGGTGTGGTGGGTGGTCCGGCCACTCGGCCGGCTGACGCAGTGGTCGACCCGCCTGGAATGCGTCGGCGCGGCGCCGAATGGCCGGCCGCATTTCATCTTTCGCGAATTCAATGTGCTGGCCGATTCGCTGGCCCACAGCGTGCAACAGGTTAAAGCCGCAAGCCTGCGTGAAGAGCGTCTGCTGCGCTATACCAGCCATGAACTGCGTACGCCGCTGGCGGTGCTCAAGGCCAATGTCGAATTGCTCGCCGTGCAGTCCGGCGGCGAACTGCCCCCGCCCTTGCAGCGGATCGAACGCTCGGTGCTGAACATGCAGCGGATTGCCGAGACGTTGTTGTGGATGAGCCGCGAGAGCCCGGAAGCGCTGCGCGAAGATCCGCTCGACATGCGCCAGTTGCTCAATGAACTGATCAAGGAACATCGCTACCTGATCGGCAAACGCGATATCGAATTGATCCTGCGCATTAGCGACGAGCCTTGCCGGCTGCCCCTGACCGCGTGCCGCATCGTGGTGGGTAACTTCCTGCGCAACGCCTTGCAATATGCTGACGATGGCAGCGTCGAAATCACCTTCGAACAGCTGCAACTGCGCATCGTCAACCGGATACGCGACACCCCGCTGCATCAGGAATCTACCGATTTCGGTTACGGCCTCGGGCTCGAACTGATGCACCAGCTCTGCGCAAAACTGGGCTGGCACATCGAGGTCGCGCCCGAAAAGAACCGCTTCACGGTTACCCTGAACTTTTCAGCTCAGGCACCGGAGCCGCTCCCGGAGACAACGGACGCCTGAGTCCTTGTCAACACGCCTCCTCCAACTCGTCATGCAGCAAGCCAAAGATTTCGCGCTTCATCTCGATGAGCTTGATGGCGGAATGCGTGGCGATTTGTGGCGAGGGAGCTTGCTCCCGCTGGGACGCAGAGCGCCCCCCAAAACGTTTTGCCAGGCAAACCCCGTCAGCAGGTTTTGCGCCTGCTTCGCAGGCGAGCGGGAGCAAGCTCCCTCGCCACGGGTTTTGTGTCTGGCGCGACACTGCGATTAATGCGCCTCCTCCAACTCGTCATGCAGCAAGCCAAAGATTTCGCGCTTCATCTCTATGAATTTGATGGCGGAATGCGTGGCGATTTGTGGCGAGGGAGCTTGCTCCCGCTGGGGCGCAGAGCGCCCCCCAAAACGTGTTGCCAGGCAAACCCCATCAGCAGGTTTTGCGCCTGCTTCGCAGGCGAGCGGGAGCAAGCTCCCTCGCCACGGGTTTTGTGTCTGATGCAGCACTGCGATTAATGCGCCTCCTCCAACTCGTCATGCAGCAAGCCGAAGATTTCGCGCTTCATCTCGATGAACGAGCGCTCCATGACCATGTCCAGCGTGCGTGGACGCTCGATCGGCACGTCGAGAATCTGTTTGATCCGCCCAGGTCGGGCGCCCATGACGTAGACCCGGTCGCCGAGCAGGATCGCTTCGTCGATGTCATGGGTGACGAACAGCACGGTCTTCTTGCTGTTGCCCCAGACCCGCAACAGCAGTTGTTGCATTTGCAGGCGGGTCTGACTGTCGAGGGCGCCGAAGGGTTCGTCCATCAGCAGGATTTGCGGGTCGTTGGCCAAAGCGCGGGCGATGGCCACGCGCTGCATCATGCCGCCGGAGAGTTGCTTGGCGTAGTTGTCGGCGAAGCCGGTGAGGCCGACTTCGTTGACGTAGTAGTCGACAATTTCCTTGCGCTGGGCCGCCGGCATGCCGCGACGCTTGAGGCCGAACTCGACGTTTTGTCGCACGGTCAGCCAGGGGAACAGCGTGTAGCTCTGGAAGACCATCCCGCGATCCGCGCCGGGGCCTTCGACGTGCCGGCCGCCGACGTAGATCTCGCCTTCGGTGGGTTCGGCCAGGCCTGCCGTCAGGTACAGCAGGCTGGATTTGCCGCAGCCCGAGGGCCCGACCAGCACCGCGAATTGCTGGTCCGGCACTTCGAACGAAACCTTTTCCAGCGCCGTAAACATCCCGCCGTCAGGCTTCTGGTAGCGCAAGCTGACCTTGTCCACTTGCAGCCGTGGCGCGGCGTGCACCAGCGCTGCAGTGGGTGTGGTGAAACGATGATTGGCGGCGGTTACTGAGCCCATGCGGCGATCCTCAGTCGAAGAAAACGGAACAGTTGATCGGTGATCAGGCCCAGCAGGCCGATGATCGCGATCGCCAGAAAGATCACATCCACCTGAAAGCCGCGCATGGCTTTGAGGCTCAGGTAGCCGAGACCACTGGAAGCGGCCACCAGTTCGGCGACCACCAGGTACGTCCAGGCCCAGCCCATGGTGACGCGCAAGGTGTCGAGCACACCCGGCAACGAGGCCGGAGCGATCACATGCAGCACCGCATCGCGGCGATTGGAACCGAGGGTGTACGAGGCGTTGATCAGGTCCTTGGAGATGCCTTTGGAGACATCGGCGATCATCACCAGTTGCTGGAAGAACACGCCGAAAATGATCACCGAGACCCGCTGCTCCAGACCGATACCGATCCACAGGATGAACAGCGGCACAAAGGAGGTCACCGGCAGGTAGCGGATGAAGTTGACCATCGGTTCGAGGAACGCCTGGACGATGCGGAAACTGCCCATCAGCAACCCCAACGGCACCGCCACCAGCGACGAAACGATGAAGCCGACCATCACCACTTCCAGGCTTGCCCAAACGTGGACCCCAAGTGTGCCGTCGCGCGCCAGGCGCACGGCGGCATCGAGTACCGCGCCGGGTGTCGGCAGGAACATGCCCGGCACCACGCCGCCGTACGACAACCCGGCCCAGAGGCCGACCAGCAGCACCCAGGCCAGGCCGCTGGCGCTCCAGATCACCTTGACCGGCAAGCCGGTCTTGGGTGTGATGCAGCGGCTCAACCATGAATTTCGCTTGAACATGACCACCTCCTACAGCGGGCTGACGAAGCGGTTGTCGACCAGTTCGTCGTGGCTGACGTTGTAGGGTTTGCCTTGCAGTTCGCTGGCGGTTTCATTGGCGATTTTGATCAGCGCTGCGCTGTCACCCGGTTTGCCCGGCGAGCCAAGGAGTTTTTCGCTCATGGCCTGATCGTAGAAGCGCACGCCTTTGGCGGCCGCGGCCAGTTCCTTCGGATCGGCGAGGTATCCGCCGACGCCTTTGGCCATGATTGCGTAAGCTTCGTCCGGATGCTCCTGGGTGTACTTCACCGCTTTATACAAACCGGCGACCAGGGCTTTTACGTCTTCCGGTTGTTTCTCGATGACGTTGCAGTTGAGCGCGACCACGTCGACGATCACGCCGGGGGTGGTGCTGCTGTCGATCAGCACTTTGCCTTGCTTCTTGTCACGGACCATCGACAGATGGGGTTCCCAGGTCACGGCGGCCGGTACGCGACCGGCGATGAAGGCGGTGGCGGCATCGTCGGCGGTCATGTTCTGCACGGTGATGTCGCTCATTTTCATGCCGTTCTTTTTCAGCAGGTAGGAGAGCCAGAACTGCGAGGTCGAACCTTCGTTCACCGCCACGGCTTTGCCTTTGAGCTCTTGCAGGCTCATGACGTCCTTGCCCACCAACACACCGTCGCCACCATGGCTGTCATCCAGAGCCGCTACCGCTTTGAAGCAGAACTGCGGGCGATACTTGAGCACTTCATCGATGGTCGAGGCCGAGCCGGAGAGCTGGCCCGAGGCTTGGGCGGCCATGTACATCGAGGCTTCTTCTACCACCGGCAGTTCGACGCTCAGGCCGTTCTCCTTGAAGTAGCCCAGGTCCTGGGCGAGGTAGAGGGTGCCGTAACCGACCCACGTGGTGTGGCCGATGGACAGGGTGCCGGCCTGGGCGCTGGTGGCGACCCCGGCAGCGATGGCGGTGATCGCGAGTGGTTGAGCGAAACGGGTTAGCAAGGACTTGATCATGGAGCACTCCCACAGCTGTTGATTTAGTTTTGTCCTGGGCAGTACGGCCAGCGGCCTTGGAACAGGTGCTACCTGCGGTCTCTGAATGGACCTTGAGGTGGTCAGCGTTCGGCTGACTGGCGAGGTTGATGTTGGCCCAAGGAAGACCATAGGAAAACGAGGAAATATGTCGCCGAGAATGAAGAAAAACCTCGGTAGCGCGCACTGCAAAAGGGCGCTGTGGGCGGGGGTGCCCGGGGTGGGTGCAAGGAATAAAAAATCGGTTGAATGGGAAATAGCTTTCGCGAGCAAGCCCGCTCCCACAGGGGTTCCGTGTCGACCTCATTAACGGGGTTCAACACAGTTCCAATGTGGGAGCGGGCTTGCTCGCGAAGAGGCCCGCAAGAACGCTACAAAATTAGAGCCGGTCGTATTCCTGTGCCGTACGATCCACCGCGCACAAGGTTTTGCCGACCAGTTCATCCACTTCTTCACGCGTGGCAATCAGCGCCGGAGCCATAATCATCCGGCCGAGTGTGGAGCGAATGATCACCCCTTCTTCGAAGCCAATCGTACGGCAGCGCCAGGCGATGTCGTTCTCGTTGGCGAAGCGTTTGCGGCTGGTTTTGTCCTCGGCCAATTGCAAGGCCGCGACCATGCCCACGCCCTGGATATCACCGACCAACGGGTGATTGCCGAACACTTCGCGCAAACATTTCTGCAGGTACGGGCCGATGTCGTCCTTGACCCGCGTGACCACGCCTTCATCGCGCAAGGCCTTGAGGTTGGCGATGGCCACTGCCGCCGCGACCGGGTGCCCGGAATAGGTCAGGCCGTGGGCGAATACCCCGCCCTGCTCCACCAACACCTGGGCCATTTTTTTCGACAGAACCAGCCCGCCCATGGGGATATAACCCGAGGTCAGGCCCTTGGCGATGGACAAGGTGTCAGGCTCGAAACCGAAGTGCTCGTGGGCGAACCATTCACCGGTGCGACCGAAGCCGCCGATCACTTCATCAGCGCACAGCAGCACATCGTACTTGCGGCAGATCCGCTGAATTTCCGGCCAGTAGCTCTCTGGCGGAAAGATCATCCCGCCAGCACCCTGGAACGGTTCGGCGATGAACCCGGCGACCTTGTCGGCGCCCAGTTCAAGAATCTTCTCTTCGAGTTGCTGCGCCGCCCGCAGACCAAATTCGGCGGGCGTGAGGTTGCCTTCGTGGGCGAAAAAATACGGTTCGTCGATGTGCGCGATGTCCGGAATCATCCCGCCCATTTCGTGCATGAACTTCATCCCGCCCAGCGCCGTGGCGGCCAGGGTCGAGCCGTGATAACCGTTCCAGCGGCCGATCATGACTTTCTTGTCGGGCTTGCCGAGGATCGTCCAGTAGCGCCGTACCGTGCGGATCAACACCTCGTTGGCCTCGGAACCGGAGTTGGTGTAGATCGCGTGGCTGTAGTGCCCCGGCAGCAGGCTGAACAACAGCTCGGAGAGCTCGATCACCTGCGGGTGGGTGGTGTGGAAAAACATGTTGTAGTACGGCAACTGCTCCAGTTGCCGGCTCGCTGCGGCGGTCAGATCCTTGCGCCCGTAACCGAGGTTGGTGCACCACAGCCCGGACATGCCATCCAGATAACGCCGACCGTCGTTGTCCCACAGGTGCAGGCGGTCGCCACGGACCATCACCCGTGGCCCTTCGTCGTTGAGGGCTTTCTGATCGACGAACGCGTGGATGTGATGCGCAGCATCGGCGGCCTGATAGTCGCGGGTTTCACGTGGGGTGGTCATCGCCAGTTCTCCTTTTTATTGTCAGCGCAGTTGAAACCAGGTGGTCTTCAACTGGGTGTATTTATCGAATGAGTGCAGCGACAGGTCACGGCCAAAACCGGACTGCTTGCCGCCGCCAAAAGGCACCGTTACATCAAGCGCATCGACACTGTTGACCGACACCGTCCCGGCGCGCAATTGCCGCGCCACTCGGTGGGCGCGGTTGAGGTCGTCGGTCCACAACGATGCGGCTAAACCATAGACGCTGTCGTTGGCCAGTTGCAGTGCGCTGGCTTCGTCATCGAACGCCGTGACTGCCAACACCGGGCCGAACACTTCATCGCGAAACAGCGGCATGTCCGCCGTCACGCCGGTAAAAATCGTCGGCTGAATGAAGTTGTCCGAGCCGTTGAAAATCGACTGCTGACCACCGCACACGCGCTTCGCACCCTGGCGTTCAGCCTGCTGGATGAACTTCATGATTCGCGCCGTTTGCCGGCTGTCGACTATTGCCCCGGCAGTGCTCGACGGGTCCAGTGGATCGCCCGGTTGCCAGCGCTCGACCTGAACCTTGAGGCGCTCGACAAACTCGTCATGGATCGAACGCTCCACCAGCAGCCGCGAGTTGGCCGAGCAGACTTCGCCCTGATTGAAGAAGATCCCGAACGCAGCTTTCTGCGCCGCCAGATCGAGGTCCTGACAGTCGGCGAACACCAGATTGGCGCTCTTGCCGCCGCACTCCAGCCACACCTGTTTGAGGTTCGAGTGCGCCGAGTACTGCATGAAATATTTGCCGACTTCGGTGGATCCGGTAAACACCAGGCAATCGATGTCCGGGTGCAACCCCAAGGCCTTGCCGGCCTGTTCGCCGAGGCCCGGCAGCACGTTCAGCACGCCTGGCGGCACACCCGCTTCCAGCGCCAGCTCGCCCAGACGCAAGGCGGAGAACGGCGATTGCTCGGCCGGTTTGAGGATCACCGAATTGCCGGCGGCCAGCGCCGGTGCAAGTTTCCACGCGGCCATGTCCAGCGGAAAATTCCACGGCACCACGGCGGCTACCACGCCAAGGGCTTCGCGGGTGATGGTTGCCAGCACGTTCTGCGCACTCGGGGCGATCTGGTCGTAGAGTTTGTCGAGGCTTTCGGCGTACCAGCGAAACACCCCGGCGGCGCCTGGCACATCGATGGTGTAGGCGTCCATCACCGGTTTGCCCATGTTCAGCGAATCGAGCAACGCCAGTTCTTCGCGGTTGGCCATGATCAACTCGGCCAACCGTAGCAGCACCTGTTTACGCTCGCCGGGCGAGCGCGCCGACCACACGCCCGACTCAAACGCCTGTCGTGCGCTAATAACCGCCGCATCGACGTCTGCATTACCGCACGCCGCCACCTCGGCCAGCACTGCGCCGGTGGCCGGGTTGATCGCGGCGAAGGTTTGCCCGGACTGTGCCGGCCGTTGTTTGCCCTCAATCAACGCCTGCGTAGGAAACTGCAGCGCGGCGGCCTGGCCTTGCCAATATTCACGCTCGAACACGTTCGGATGCTCCTTGGACTTTTTAGTGTGCGATCGATGGTGGCTCAGGCGGCGGCAGGGGAAAAATAGTAAATATGTGGTCGCAGGCCATGAAAAAACTGGGCAGCCAAACTCCCCGCGTGCGCGCCATGTGGTTATTGTTCAAGCACAACAAAACCGTCGCCCCAGTGGATAAGGGCGGTGCGCAAATTGCTTGGGTTCAACGGTCAAGACTGGCGTCGAATCCATCCACCCCGAGGTTTGCTGTGGCTGCCTACAATCTGCGTCAATTGAAGTACTTCATTACCACCGTCGAGTGCGGCAGCGTCGCCGAGGCGTCGCGGAAGCTGTACATCGCCCAGCCGTCGATTTCCACGGCGATCAAGGGCCTGGAAAACAGCTTTGGCGTGCAGTTGCTGATTCGTCACCACGCCCAGGGCGTTTCCCTGACACCCAGTGGCGCACGTTTCTACCGCAAGGCTCAGGAGCTGCTGCGCATGGCCAAGGAGTTCGAACAGAACGCCCTGGCCGACAACGACGTAGTGTCCGGGCAGATCGATATCGGCTGCTTCGAAACCGTCGCGCCGTTGTACCTGCCGCAATTGATTGCCGGGTTCTCGGCGCTGTATCCGGGGGTGGAAATCCGCATCCGTGACGGCGAGCAGCAAGAGCTGGTACAGAACCTGACCTCGGGCGCTTTCGATCTGGCGATCCTTTACGAGCACGACCTGGACGCCACCATCGAAACCGAACCGCTGATGCCGGCGCAACGGCCTTACGCGCTGCTGCCGGCCGATCATCGTTTTGCCCAGCAAGCGCAAGTGTCCCTGCGTGACCTGTGCCTGGAACCGATGATTCTGCTCGACGTGCAGCCAAGCCGAACCTACTTCGTCAGTTTGTTTGAAGAACTCGGACTGACGCCCAGAATTGCTTTCAGCTCGCCGTCGATCGAGATGGTGCGCGGGATGGTTGGCCAGGGTTTCGGCTTTTCAATTCTGGTCACCCGGCCGCATTCGGAATGCACCTACGACGGGCAGAAAGTGGTGTGCGTCGACATTGTCGAAGACGTCACCGGTTCGGGGTTGGTGGCGGCCTGGCTCAAACGCGGGCAACTGACCAAACCGGCGCAGTTGTTTGCCGATTATTGTCGCGAGCAGCTGACCGCCAAGGCCCGCCCCTGATCGCTGGACGTTACGCCAACAAGCCCAGTTCCTTGGCCCGAGCCACGGCCTGGGTACGGCGTTCGACACCGAGTTTGCCGTTGATGTGGCTGGCGTGGGTTTTGACGGTGTGCAGCGAGATGAACAGCTGATCGCTGATTTCCTGGTTCGAGCAGCCTTGGGCGATCAATTGCAGGACTGCCTGTTCGCGGGCGCTGAGTGCTTCACCGGGGTGCTGCAACTCAACCGTCTCGCGGGCAGTGGCTTGGGGTAAGCGCTCGATCAGGCTCTCACGCAGTGCACCGGTCGGACACTGTGCCAGTTGCTCACGCAGCCAGTCCGGGTGATCGCGCAATAACTCACCAAAAGGTTGCAGGACACCACCGGCCGCCGCCTCGAAGGCCAGCCCCAACGCCTGACGCGCTTCAGGTTCACGGCCATTGTTCAGCAACAGCGCGACCTTCTGATTCAACGCCATCACGCTGAGCATCTGCCTTCCGGTCTTCTGCCCATGTTCCAGCAATGCGTTCAAACGCCCTTCCGCCAGCATCGGCTGCCCTTGGATGGACTCCAGCAGCGCCTGTTGCAGTTCGATGTGCAGCGGCATTTGTGGATGAAACTCCGGCGGTGCCGCAGCTTGCTCGCCGTTGTAGGTTTGACCCAATCGCGCCAGCCAGGCTTCAGCCAGATCGGTGCGGCCCTGAGCCAGCCACAGCTCGCATTTCACCAGTGTGATCATCGCCAGGTAGTAAATCGGTGGCACATCCCAGATGTGCATCAGCCGTTCAGCCTCGGCCAGTTCGGCAAACGCCCGGGCGAACTCGCCATTGCAGCCTTCCAGCTTGGCGATCACGCAATGACCGATCAGCACGCTGATATCGCGACAGGCCCGCGCTTCGTTCAGCCCTGTCCGCAAACGCGCCAGCCCGGCTTCGGGCTGCAGGCGCAGGGTCAGCAGAAAACCTTCGTACAAGGTCAGACGTGCGCGAATCGCATACAGCCGCTGCGGCGATAAACCCTGCAAACGTTGCTGGCCCTGATGCACTTCATCCAGCGAACGGAGAATTTCCCCGCGCGCTTGCAGCACCCGTGCGCGGTCGTAATGGGCCAGCGCTTCGAACAGCGGATTGCCGACCCGTTGCGCCAGCTCCAGCGACTCGCGGTTCAAGCCCCGGGCGCGCCACAGGTCCGCGTCGGCGATCGCCAGGTTGGACAAGGTCGACAGGCACATCAAGCGCTGCCCGTAGCGTTTGTGCGGCAGGCTCTCCAGCGCTTCGGTGCAATACAGCAGCGTCAGTTCACGCTGGCCGCGACCACGCGCGATGATCCCGCTAAGCGCGAGCCACTGCGCCAGCATGGATTTCTGCGCGGTGGCCGACGGTGCCGGCAGGAAGCGACTCAAGTGGCTGGCCAATTCTTCAGCCGCATCGAGCTGGCAGGCCAGCCCCAGCGCCCAGCTGTACAGCACGATCAGTCGCGGAGTGCTGATCAGCAGGCTGTCGGGCAAGTCCATTTTCCAGCGCAGCAGCATGCCGACGTTCTGTTCGGCCAGCAGCTGTTCTTCGGAAAGGTTCTGCACCAGGTTCGCCGCTACATCCAGGTGCCCGGCACGTAATGCCTGCTCCACCGCTTCATCGAGCAGACCCTGGGCGTTGAACCAGCGGCAGGCGCGCAAATGCAGGCTGGCGGTGGGCACCATCGCATTGGCGGTCGGCCGACTGCGCAACAGGTCGGAAAACAGATGGTGATAACGGTACCAATGGCCGTGCTCGTCGAGCGGCACCAGGAACACTTGATGGGACAGCAGAAAGCGCAGGATCTCGGCGCTGTCATGGGCTTCGCGCACGGCGTCGCAGAGCTCGCTGCAGAAGCGCTCTTGCGGTGCGGTGTCGTATAGAAATGCCTGCACTTCGGCGGGCAGGCAGTCGATGACTTCTTCAAGCAGGTAGTCGCGTATCAAGCCTTCGCCACCGTGCAGCGGCTGCGGCAACGCGCCGCCATTGCGCGCTTCAGAGGCAGCCAGCAACCAGAAACGCAGCCCCGCGACCCAGCCTTCGCTGCGCTGGATCAGATTCTCCAGCGCCTCGCCGCGCAATGAGCTGCTGTGTCGATCCAGCAGGGCCTGGGATTCGTCGTGGGTCAGGCGCAGGTCCTGTTCGCTCAGCTCAAGCAATTGCCGCGACAGGCGCAAACGCGCCAGGTGCCAGTCGGGACGCTGGCGACTGGTCACCAGCACCAACAGGCCATCGGGCAAATGATTGAGGAAAAATTGCAGGCAGCGATCGAGCACCGGGCCCTGTGCCAGATGGTAGTCATCCAGAACCAGCAGCAACGGCGCGCTCGGTGACAGGTGAATGGCCAGCTCATCGAGCAGCCCGTCCAGCCATTCTTCGAAGGCGAACGGTTGATGGCGTTGACGCATTTTCAGCAGGCCAAGGGCCTGGCTGCCCAGCTGTGGAAAATAGTTTTGCAGGCCTTCAAGCAGCCGTTCGAGGAAGCGCCCGGGATCATTGTCGCGCGGGCTCAACCCCAGCCAGAGACTTTGCCAATGCGCCGGCAGGCTCTGACAGAACTCCACCGCCAATGAGCTTTTACCGAACCCCGCCGGCGCGCTGACCAGCAGCAATCGCCCTTGCAACCCGGCACTCAGCCGCTCGCACAGACGAGGCCGCAGCACATAGCCGTCGGGCAAGGGGGGCCGGTAAAAACGCCCTTCCAGCACAGGCATTGCCGCACCGGATGGCCTTTGGATTCGGAACAGGTCAGTCATAGCCAACTCTTGTTTAAGTGCTGTTGTCGGCATTGCAGATGTCCGCAGACTAGCGGTAAACCGGAGCGGATTGAAGGTTCCTGCTACAAATGGCTACAAAAAGACTACGAACAAAAGTTACCGGGCTGGTTATGCACCGATCTTTTTTCGAGACAAAAAAAACGCCCCGAACCAGTCGGGGCGTTTTTCGAGGATGCGGCCTCGGTGTTACGACACGTTAGCGAACACCGTCCTGAGCCAGTGCAGCCGGGGTGAAATCACTGGTGCTCGCGGTAAAACCGAAGTCATACGCACGTTTCTCTTCGTTCTTCATGCCCAGCGCCAGATAGCGCCCGGACTGCAGGTCATAGAGGGTTTCCAGGGCATACCACGGCACTTGCTGGTCGTAGTAGTTCTCGGCATGCGCCTCAGCCACGCGCCAGAGTTGACCACGACCGTCGTAGTGATCGATGACCGCGGCTTGCCAGGTGTCTTCGTCAATGTAGAAGTCACGCTTGGCATAAATGTGGCGCTGACCTTCCTTCAGGGTCGCAACCACATGCCAGACGCGACGCAGTTCGTAACGCGCCAGGTCCTGGTTGATATGACCGGCCTTGATGATTTCGTCGTACTTGAGCGTCGGCGAGTCGAGCTTGTAGCTGTCGGAGGCGATGTACATCTCTTTCTTGCCTTCGAGCTTCCAGTCGTAACGATCCGGTGCACCGTTGTACATGTCCAGGTTATCGGAAGTACGCAGGCCATCGGCAGCCGTACCCGGCCCGTCATAAGACACTTGCGGGGCACGCCGCACACGACGCTGACCGGCGTTGTAGACCCACGCCGAACGCGGTTCCTTCACCTGGTCGAGGGTTTCGTGAACCAGCAGCACGCCACCGGCCAGACGCGCCGGCGCGGTCACTTTCTGCTTGAAGTAGAACAGGATGTTGCCCGGGTTTTTCGGGTCGTAATCCTTCATCTTGTCGCGGAACACGAACTGGTCCTGGAAGTACACCAGGCTGTAGGAACCGTTCGGTTGCGGCGTGGCCTGGGTCACCAGACGGGTCACGCTGCCACCGCGATAGCGGGTGATGTGGTTCCAGATGACCTCGACGCCGCTTTTCGGAATCGGAAACGGCACGGCAGTTTCGAAGTTTTCCAGACCGTTGCCGCCGGACACCAGGTTGGTGTTGGTGGCGTTCTTCTTGATGGCGACGAACACCTGATCCGGCACGGTCGCGCCACGATGCGACGGGTAAACCGGCATTTTGAAGGTGTCCGGGTAACGCTTGAACATTGCGTATTGGCCCGGCGCCAGTTTGTCTTTGTACTTGTCGACGTTTTGCGCGGTGATGGTGAACAGCGGTTGCTCACTGGCATACGGGTTGGACAGGAAGCCTTTGCTGTCGACGCTGCCGGCGTTTTTCTCCATGGGTTTCCAGGCCGGGATCGAGCCATCGGCATTGCCTGCCATTTCAGCACCCATCGGCGTCAGGCTCTTGCCCAACTTGTCCGCTTCAGCGGCCGGAACTGCTGCCATGACCGCGGTTGCCAACAGCGAAAGCCCGAGGACACCCGCTTGCAACAGACTTTTGGTTACTTTCATATTCTTGTTCGTCCTGAAGATGCAGTGCTTAGAAGTTCACGCCGACGCTGAGCGCAACGAAGTCGCGATCATCCACGGTGCTGTACTTGCCGCCAAAGAAGTTGGTGTAGGCGAGGCTCGCGGTGTAGGTGTTCTGGTACTCGGCATCGAGACCCAGGCTGACCGCTTTGCGACCTTCCTCGAAGTTGCCGCCAGGGCCTGGCGAGTAACCGCTGACGTCATGCGACCAGGCGACGTTGGGCTTGAGGTTCACACCGGCGAAGACGTCCGGGTATTCCCAGATGGCGCGGGCGCGGTAGCCCCAGGAGTTGGCGGTGGTGAAACCGTCGTTGTTGCAGTTGGAGCTACGGTTGTTGGTCGCAGCACCTGGCCCGGCACCGTTGATGGTGGAGGTGTTAAGAATCTGCGAGCAGGTGTCCAGACCGCCCGTGGCGGGCAGTTCGCCTGGGCCGAAGACCGGATCGCGGCCATAACGGACATCGGACGTGCTTTCGAGGCCACCGACGTGAGTCAGTCCGACTTCACCCACCACAGTCAGACGCTGGGCGCCCATGACCTGATCGAAGAAGTGCGTGAAAGTGGTCTGGATCTGGGTGATTTCCTTGCGGCGATAGCCGTGCAGGTCTTCCCCTGGAACACCCTGGAGCAACGAAGCGTTGGTCAGCGCGCCACCCAGCGGACGAACACCGGCGAAGAGAATATCGGTGGAGTTCAACTGCATCGGCGCATTCGGCCGGTAGCTGATCTCACCGCTCCACGCCGTACCGGTAGGCAGGGTGGTGGAGAAGCTCAGGCCATAGAGGCGGATGTCTTCCGGGTACTCGACGAAGTACTGCGAATTACCCGCGACCAGCAGCGGCCCGAGGGCCTGGAACGGACCGGGCAATGCCTTGACGCCGTTGTAGACCGACTGCGGAGCACCAGTGGCACTGAAGATCGGCGCACGGCTGTGGTAGTTCATGAAATAGGCACCGAACTCGGTGTCCAGCGGATCGAACATGTACTTGAACGCCGCACCCCACTGGCCGCTGTTGCTCGCCTCGCGGTCTTGCCCGCGACGCACCAGCACGCCCTCTTCGTTGACGTTGACACCGTTTGCGGCCAATGGCCCCAAGGCGACGGCGGGGATGGTCGAGCGCTTGTTCAGGACGCGCAGGTTGTCGGTGCAACCGTTGGCAATGATGTCTGGCTGCGAGAAAAAGGTACCGCAGTTGTCGACAACGGTCTGGTCCCAGCCGATCTGGTAAAACGCTTGAGCCGACAGGTTCTCGGTCAGGCTTTGCGAGATGTAGAACATGTTGACCGGGATCAGGCCTTCCTTGATCTCGGCACCGGGACGACGGAATGCAGACACGTCGATCGGGTTGATCGAGTTGATGCCGCCGCCGATGAAGGTGCTTTCACCCCAGTTGACCACCTGCTTGCCCAAGCGCACGGAACCCGGCTCATCGGCAATGGAGTAGTTGTGGTAGACGAAGGCGTCGAGGATTTCCCCACCCGACGACTTGGCGCCTTCCTTGCGTCCCTCATTACTGACGTTCTTGAATTCCAGGTCCTGGTTTTGCAGCGCGAAGTCGTACCAGTATTTACCGCGCACGAAGACGCCGGTATCGCCGTATTTCAGTTCAAGGTCATGGATGCCCTTGAAGATTTTCGAAAAGGCTTGCCCGCTCTTGAAGTTCAAGTGCCCGTCATCGGAGGTCTGGGACAGGCCCTTGCCACCGTTGTTGACACCGATCAGGTTCTTGTTCGGTTGTTGGGTAGACACGCTCATGCCCAGGGAGAGGGACGAGTCGAACTGACCTTCGATTTCACCGACGTTGAAACTGACGCCGAATGCGGGTCCGGCGAGCGTAGAGGCGAGACTGACTGCCAAAGGCAGTTTCGCCCGGCGCCAGAACTGGTTTATTGATGTCATCGACGCTACTCCATGTGCTTTTATTGTTATGGCATTGAGCACTTCTAAAAACGCTCTGAATAACGGGGAGCCCATGTCGTCCCGAAGTCATCCAAAGTTGCATCGCCCCGTTTTGTGCGTTTGCCCCGTTCTTAAAAATCCTTGAGCGGACTATAGCCAGCAGGTAGTACTGCTTGATCCCTCTAAAGTGTGATTTACAGCCCCCACCACTCTGGAACAGTCCTGTTGCCAATCCGACAGATGTCGGCCCGGCAAGGATGGCTGAAAATTCTGAATAAACAAGCCAAGCGCTTGCTTGGTGGGCTTGCCGGGCCCTTTCGGGCCCGGCAAAGGACGCTTACAGCGTCGAAAGGAAGGTGCTGTTGCTGGCCTGCCATTGTGCGATGTCGACGCGGATACGCTTCTTGTCGAGCTTGCCGACACTGGTCTTGGGAATTTCAGTAACAAGGGCGATCTGGCTCGGGATGGCCCACTTGCTCAGGTGCCCCAGTTCGACGAAAGGCTTGAGGTGTTCCTTGAGTTCCCTGGCGCCTATCGCATGGCCTTCACGGAGCACCAGCAAGGCAAACGGGCGCTCGCCCCATTGCGGGTCAGGGATACCGACCACTGCTACTTCCCGTACCCCCGGATGGCGGCTGATCAGGTCTTCGAGGTCGAGGGAGGAAATCCACTCGCCACCGGTCTTGATCACATCCTTGATCCGGTCACGGATGTCGATCACCCCCATGCTGTCCAGGGTCGCCACGTCGCCCGTGTGCAGCCAGCCCCCGGCCCAGAGCTCTTTGCCCTTCTCGGGTTCGTTGAAATAACCTTCGGTGAGCCACGGCGCACGCAGCACCAGTTCGCCCTGGGACTCGCCGTCGGCCGGCAGGAAGTTGCCATCGGCGTCGATGATCGCCGCTTCCACCAAGGGACCCGGCACGCCAGCCTTGATGCGATACGTGGTGCGTTCGTCTTCGGTGCCGGCCATCAGCTCATCGTTAAGGTGAGCGCAGGACACCAGCGGACCGGTTTCCGACATGCCATAGGCGGCGGTCAACTGAATGCCCTTGGCCTTGGCCGCTTCGTACAGCGCGCGGTTCAGGGCGCTGCCGCCGATGACGATTTTCCAGCCGCCGAAATCCGTGCCTTGCGCGGACTTGGCGTTGAGGACCATTTGCAGGATGGTCGGCACGCAATGGGAGAAGCTGACCTTTTCCTTGCGCCACAACTCCACCAGGTATTCCGGGTCGTAGCGGCCGGGGTAAACCTGCTTGAGCCCCAGCATGGTCGCCACGTACGGCAAGCCCCAGGCATGCACGTGGAACATCGGGGTGATCGGCATGTACACATCGTTGGTGCCCAGCAGGCGCACGCTGTCGATGCTGCCCATGATCGTCGACACGCCCATGGTGTGCAGCACCAGTTGCCGATGGGTGAAATACACGCCCTTGGGATTGCCGGTGGTGCCGGTGGTGTAGAAGGTGGTCGCCACCGAGTTTTCGTCGAAATCTTCGAAGGTGTACTGGGTGCTCGCGGCAGCCAGCAGTTGCTCGTACTCGCCGACCAGGTTGGGCAAGTCGGCGGTTTTTTCCGGCAGATCGGTGAGCAGCAGGGTTTTCTCGACCGTGGTCAGGTGCCCGGCAAGCGCCTGGTACAGCCCGACGAACTCACTGTTGACCAGCACGAAGCGGTCCTCGGCGTGGTTCATGGTGTAGAGGATCTGCTCGGGCGACAGGCGCACGTTGATGGTGTGGATCACCGCACCGATCATCGGGATGGCAAACATGCATTCGAGGTAGCGATGGCTGTCCCAGTCCATCACGGCCACGGTATCCCCGGCCTTGACCCCGGCCGCCGTGAGCACGTTGGCCAGCCGCGCGACACGCTCGATGAGGGTCGGGTAGCTGTAGCGCAACTGGTCGCGGTAGACAATCTCGCGGGTTTTCTCGTAACGGCTGCCGGACATCAGCAGCCGCTTGATCAACAGCGGGTATTGATAAGCGCCTTCGGCTGGCGGAATAACGCGCGTCTCCAACATAAGCATCCCTTTATCTGACTACACGGTCGTGACTGAAAAGATAAGCACTTTAGTCAGCCGGAGCGCCAGCTAAATCAGCCAAAGGGATGATTTGCAGAGCCGTACAAATGCTAGCTTTGCGCCAGCATTTGTTTCCGAGAGTGGATCAATGCATTTCGGTCAGGGCCAGCTTCACGCCGATGGCGATCAGCACCACGCCCATCGTGCGGTCGAACCAGTGGCCCATGCGGGCAAAACCGGCCCGTACGCGCTGTTGGCTGAACAGCATTGCCACCAGGCAGAACCAGATCGCGGTGGCCGCAGCCAGGTAAACGCCGTAACCGGCCTGAATCGCCAGTGGTGTATTCGGGTTGATCACCACGGTAAACAGCGACAGGAAAAACAGCGTGGCTTTGGGGTTCAGGCCGTTGGTCACGAAACCTGAGGTAAATGCGCCGCGTGCGGTGCGCTCGCCGGCTTCCTTGTGCAGGTTTTCAGTGGCAGGTTTCGCCGGCTGCGCGCGCAGCGCCTTGAAGCCGATGTACAGCAGGTAGGCGGCCGCCAGCCATTTCAGCGCGTTGAACAGCATGATCGACTGCGAGACGATCAGGCCGATACCGAGCAGCGAGTAGCCCACGTGCAGGAAAATCGCCGAGCCGACACCCAGCGCCGTCCAGGTCCCGGCGCGACGACCGTGGGTCACGGCCTCGCGCACCACCACGGCAAAGTCCGGACCTGGGCTTGCCACGGCAAGCAGGTGAATCAGCGCAACGGTCAAAAACTCTGTCCAGTACATGGGGGGCTCCTCCGGGGTAGGCCGATTAAATAAAAATATCCGAGACAATCTTCACGCCTGTGGCGAGGGGGCTTGCCCCCGTTGGGTCGCGAAGCGGCCCCCAACCCAGCACCGTGTTTTATCAGACAGAACGCATCATCCGCTTTACGACTGCTTTGCAGCCGAACGGGGGCAAGCCCCCTCGCCACAGTTTTGGTGTCTGTTTTAGCTCAGTGCATAACCATTTGTTTCATCTGGTAGGCTCGGCAGAGTACGCCTTCAGACTCCTGCGCAAAAGGTACAGTTAATGACGAACAATCGCCGCGCCGTATTCCTCGACCACAGTTCACTGGACCTCGGCGACCTCGACCTCAGTGGGTTGCAGCAGTGCTTCGATGACTTGCAGCTGCGCTCACTGACCACGCCCGACAACATCGTCGAACGGTTGCAAGGCGCCAGCGTGGCAATCAGCAATAAAGTCCCGCTGAACGCCGAAACCCTCAAGGCCTGCCCCGAACTGCAGCTGATCCTGATCGCCGCCACCGGCACCAACAATGTCGACCTGGCCGCCGCCCGCGCCCAAGGGATTACCGTGAGCAACTGCCAGGGTTATGGCACGCCGTCGGTGGCGCAGCACACGATCATGTTGCTGCTGAACCTCGCCACCCGCCTGAGCGATTACCAGAAAGCCGTCGCTGAAGGTCGCTGGCAGCAGGCCAAACAATTCTGCCTGCTGGATTTCCCGATCGTCGAACTCGAAGGCAAAACCCTCGGCCTGCTCGGCCATGGTGAATTGGGTGGCGCCGTCGCGCGGCTGGCCGAAGCCTTTGGCATGCGCGTGTTGCTCGGCCAATTGCCTGGGCGTCCGGCCCGCGCCGACCGCTTGCCGCTGGATGAGCTGCTGCCGCAAATCGACGCGCTGACCCTGCACTGCCCGCTCAACGAACATACCCGTAACTTCATTGGTGCCCGCGAACTGGCGCTGCTCAAACCCGGCGCCTTTGTGGTCAATACCGCACGCGGTGGGCTGATCGACGAACAAGCCTTGGCCGATGCGTTGCGCAACGGGCATCTGGGCGGCGCGGCGACCGACGTCCTGAGTGTCGAGCCCCCTACCGCCGGCAATCCGCTGTTGGCCGCCGACATCCCGCGCTTGATCGTCACCCCGCACAACGCCTGGGGCAGCCGCGAAGCGCGACAGAGGATTGTCGGTCAACTGACCGAAAACGCCCAAGGCTTCTTCAGCGGTACAGCGCTGCGGGTCGTCAGTTGATAAACTGCCGCACTTTTTTTCAAGGAGCAGAGTATGGATCCGCGCAGTGAAGTACTGCTTCGTCAGGCCGATTTGTTTCAAGGCGAGTTGCTGCTGGCCGGTTTGCCCGCCGATGACTTGCTGGGCAAATTGCCCAACGCTCACGGCTGGTGCTGGCACGCAGGCGACCAGGCAGCGCTGGACGCCCGCTTTGCCGAGCGCAGCCACTTTGGCGTGAATGCTCCGAGCCGCGAGTTTGAAACGGCGGTGGTGTTCCTGCCCAAATCCAAGGACCTGACCGACTACATCCTCAACGCCCTCGCCTCGCGCCTGGCCGGTCGTGAACTGTACCTGGTGGGTGAAAAACGCAGCGGCATCGAAGGCGCGGCCAAACAGTTGAACCCCTTCGGCAAACCGCGCAAGCTCGACAGCGCCCGCCACTGCCAGCTCTGGCAGGTCACCGTGGCCAATGCGCCCGAGGCCAAATCGCTGGAAAGCCTGGCGCAGGAATACGAACTGCCGCTGGCTGAAGGCCCACTGAAAGTGATCAGCCTGCCGGGCGTGTTCAGTCACGGTCGACTGGATCGCGGCAGCGCGCTGCTGCTCGAACATCTGGACAAACTGCCAAGCGGTCACTTGCTGGATTTCGGTTGCGGTGCTGGCGTGTTGGGCGCGGCGGTGAAACGGCGTTATCCACACAACACCGTCACCCTACTCGACGTTGATGCGTTCGCCGCGGCCAGCAGTCGCCTGACATTGGCGGCCAACGGCCTGGAGGCCGAGGTGCTGACCGGCGATGGCATCGACGCTGCACCGATGGGTTTGAGCGCGATTCTGAGCAATCCGCCGTTTCATGTCGGGGTTCACACCGATTATCACGCCACCGAGAATCTGCTGCGAAAAGCAGCCAAACACCTGAAAAACGGCGGCGAACTTCGCCTGGTAGCCAACAGCTTCCTGAAGTATCAGCCGCTGATCGAGGAGCATCTCGGTGTGTGTGCGATCAAGGCTGAAGGGCAAGGTTTCCGGATCTACCGGGCCAAGCGCGGCTAGAAATTAGCGCTTGCCGAATGGATTTTGCCTAGGCAGAATCCGCTCCGTCCTAGGGGAGTAGTCTCCCACGAGCGCCATGCTCGTCCGGCATACGTCAACATACTTGGTCCTCAGACCATGGCGTATGCGACCCAAGCGACCGCACAGACGGATCGCAGGGTTTGACAAGACCTATGACACGCACACCTTACCCGGGGCGGGGAGGCTGTACGTGTCATAGCCGTGTCGACCCGCCCCTTAGGAAAACCCTGATGCTGGATTCTCTTCTCGTTCCCACCGCTGTCGTTGCCTTGGCCGAAATCGGTGACAAGACGCAATTGCTCGCGCTCATTCTCGCCGCACGCTTTCGCAAACCCTGGCCGATCATCGCCGGTATCGTCGCTGCAACCCTGGCCAACCACGCGGCTGCGGGTGCTGTCGGTGCCTGGTTCGGGAGTTTCTTCTCGGATGCGACGCTGCACTGGATCCTCGCCGCAAGCTTTACCGCGACCGCGCTATGGACCCTGGTGCCGGACAAGATGGATGAGGACGAAGCCAGCACTGCGCGTAAATTCGGACCGTTCCTGACCACGCTGATTGCGTTCTTCCTCGCCGAGATCGGTGACAAGACCCAGATCGCCACCGTGATGCTCGCCGCTCAGTACCCTGAGTTGTGGCTGGTGGTCATTGGCACCACGCTCGGCATGCTGATTGCCAACGTGCCGGTGGTGCTGGCGGGTAATTTTGCCGCAGACAAACTGCCCCTGACCCTGATCCGCCGCCTGGCAGCATCGGCGTTCTTCATCCTGGCCATCGTCGCGGTGTACAAGGCGATGCAGAGCAGCGGGTGGGTGTAACACTCTCGACTGACATGTCACTGCCTGGCAGATAACTGTGGCGAGGGGGCTTGCCCCCGTTGGGGTGCGAAGCAGCCCTCCCCCCTGCAACCGAGATCCGCCAGATACACCGCACTCGCTGGCTTTGCGACTGCTGCGCACTCGAGCGCCAGCCCGGTCGAACGGGGGCAAGCCCCCTCGCCACAAGAGCTGCACGACTTCAGCTCTTGTGGCTCACTTCAGGATTCAGGATTTTTTGGCCTTCAGATAAAGCGGCATGACTTTCGGAATCGCTGCCTGGAGCGACGCAACCCGGCTGCTGGATGCCGGGTGAGTGCTCATGAATTCTGGCGGCGAACCTTCGGAAGCCTTGCTCATCTTGTCCCACAGGGTGATCGCCGCGTTCGGGTTGTAGCCGGCGCGGGCGGCCAGTTCCAGGCCGATCAGGTCAGCTTCGTTTTCATTGGCGCGGCTGTTGGGCAAGGTCATGCCGTAGTTGGCCACGGTGTCGGCCAGGGCCAGCGTGTCCTGCCCCAGCCCGAGCAAGGCACCGGCGCCCTGCTTGGCCATTTCGATGCCATAGGCCTTGGACATCGCTTCACGACCATGCTCACGCAAGGCGTGGGCGATTTCATGGCCCATGACTGCGGCGATTTCATCGTCAGTGAGTTTCAGGCTGTCGATCAACCCGGTATAGAAAATGATCTTGCCGCCAGGACCGCAGTTGGCGTTGAGCTCGTCACTCTTGATCAGATTGACTTCCCACGTCCACTGCGCCGAATCAGGACGGAAGACCGGTGCCTGCGCGATCAGCCGATTGGCAATCGCCTGGACCCGTTTGGCCTCGCTGCTGTTCTTGTCCAGCACACCCTTGTTGCTCGCCTCACCCACCGTCTTTTGGTAGGACTGGGCATACATCTGGTTGACCTCATCGGTCGACAGCATGCTGAACATGTACTGCTTGCGCTCCACGCCCACCGCGCCGCCGTTGGTGGTGTTGACCGACTGGCAACCACTGAGCAGCAGACTTGCACCCAGTGCACACAAAACCAATGCCTTACTCATGAACAGCCTCCCTGGAAATATGGCGCGTATCCTAGGCGGTGCTTTGTATCAGCGCTAGATACAACAGACATGTAGCGCCTCATTTACCGATACATTCCCCCCCACTGTCGCAATAAATTCATAAAACACCGTGCCCCGAGAGCACGCGGGCCTGATACCTGTCTCTATGCGACCCGCACAGATCAAAAACAGTCATCGGCAAAAAACCCGCTCATGGACCGCCTCACGTGCGCCGATACAACCCGGCAGACGTCATATTGCGTGCGGAGTCTTTATGAAATTCAAGTCGATCCAGTTTTCTGTCGCCGCGCTTGCCGGCGCCATTGTGCTCAGCGTGGTGGCTGCGCTGGTGCTGTATGCACTGTTTTCCGGCGCGCGAACCCAGGAAATGGTCCAGCAGCGGACCCAGGCGCAATTCGAGCAAGTCATCGAGCAACGCCTGCGTGGGCTGGCGCAAACCCAGGTCAGCCAGATCCAGCGCGAACTCGAAGCGCCCCTGCTGATCGCCGGCGGTCTGGTTCGGGTCAACGCCTTGATCGGCTCCCAGGATGCCGACGGCAAACCGGCGCTTACCCTCAGCCGTGAGCAGTTGATCAGCCTGATCAAGGAAAACGTCGCGAAAAATCCGAAGATTCTCGGCACGTACATCGGCTGGGAACCGAACGCACTGGATCACAATGACGCAGCCTACATCGGCAGTAAAACCGTCGGCATCGACGCCACCACCGGGCGCTTCCTGCCGTGGTGGTTTCGCAACGACAATGGCACGCTGGGCGTCGACAAGCTGGCGGATGTCAACGACCGTACCGTGTTGTCCACGGGTGTGCGCTCCAGTGAGTACTACCTGTGCTCCCAGGAAAGCAAAAAATCCTGTGTGATCGACCCGGCGCCTTACAAGGTCGGCGACAAAATCGTCATGCTCGCCTCCTTTATTGAACCGATCATGCTCAACGGCACCTTTCAGGGCATCGTCGGCGCTGACTTGTCGGTGAACTTCATTCAGGAAATGCTCCTGGCTGCGAACCAGAAGCTTTATAACGGTGCCGGCGAAATGGCCCTGATTGGTGGCAACCAGCGTCTGGTCGCCTACACCAAGGACCCGAGCAAGTTCGGCGAAAAGGTCAGCGACATCCTCGACGCCACTCAGGTTGCCAACCTCGGCAAGCTCAATCGCGGCGAAGTGACCTATAACGTCGACAAGGCCAATGGCAGGATCGAGCTGTACCTGCCATTCGGCATCGGCCAGACCGATGCACGCTGGACCCTGCTGCTGCAATTACCGTTGAACGCGGTCATGGCCGACCTGCAACAACTGCAAGGCGACCTGAACACCCAGCGCAAGGCCGACACCTTCGGCATGGCTATGGTCGGTCTGGTGATTGCCGGCCTGGGCTTGCTGGTGATCTGGCTGGTGGGCCACGGTATCGCCCGGCCACTGAAGCAGATGGTCGCGATGCTCGATGACATCGCCCAGGGCGAAGGTGACCTGACGCGCCGCCTGAGCAGCGACCGCGCCGACGAACTCGGCTCGATCGCCAAGGGCTTCAATACCTTCCTCGCCAAGTTGCAGGCGATGATCACCCAAGTGGTGACCTCGGTGCAGAGCGTCAGCGATTCGTCCGAACACACCGCCGACATCGCCATTCGCACCAACCTCGGCGTGCACAAGCAAATGGCCGAAATCGATCAGGTGGCCACCGCGGTGCAGGAAATGACCGCCACCGCCCAGGACGTGGCGCGCAATGCGACCCAGGCTGCCCAAGCCGCCAGCCACGCGGATCAGGCCGCCGCCCAAGGCATGCAGATCGTGCGCGACACCTCGACCTCGATTGGCGTGCTCGCGGTGGAAATCGGTAAAGCGGTCGGCGTGGTGCAAACCCTGGCCAAGGACAGCGAGAACATCAACGCGATCCTGATCGCCATTCGCGGGATTGCCGAACAGACTAATTTGCTGGCCTTGAACGCCGCCATCGAGGCCGCACGCGCCGGTGAACAAGGCAGAGGCTTTGCGGTGGTGGCCGATGAAGTGCGCAACCTGGCGCAGAAAACCCAACAGGCGACTGAAGAAATCCAGTCGATGATTCAGCAGTTGCAGCAAGGCACGCGCGACGTGGTTCGGGTGATGGAAGACAGCCAGAACAAGACCGACGAAAGCGTGCAGCACGCGGCCAAGGCGGCGCAGGCGCTGGAGACCATCACTCAGGCGGTGTCGGTAATCAACGACATGAACACCCAGATCGCCAGCGCTGCCGAAGAGCAAAGCGCGGTTGCCGATGACATCAACCGCAACGTGATCAATATCGGTCAGGTGGCCAACGAAGTCGCGGGCGGCGCGGATGAGTCGAGCGCGGCCAGCGCCGACCTGACCAAACTGGCCGAGCAGCAGCGGCGGTTGATCAATCAGTTCAGGGTTTGATCATAGGGCCCCTTCGCGAGCAAGCCCGCTCCCACACTGGATCTCCATTGTTCGCGGATTTTGTATCCACTGGGGATCAAATGTGGGAGCGGGCTTGCTCGCGAAGGCGTCAGCACAGACAACTCATCAACCCGGCGTCAGGCATTCCGGCGCATTGAGTTTCGGATCATTCACCAGGTTCGCCAGCACCCGTTCGCGCAAGGCGGCCGGTTCGCTGGCAAGCAGCGCCTGCAAGGTGTGCAACGGGGTTTCGGGGTTGAGCCAGGCCTCTTGACCAGCGGCATCGAGAATCAACGGACGACGCTGATTCGAGGCGGCCTGGGTCACCACCGCCGTGCTCAGCCACACCTGTTCCTGCACCGGATACGCTTCCCAGATCGCCGCAAAAAACAGCGCCGAACCTTCGCCTGGCGTCAGCCAGTACGGGCGTTTACGGGTAGTGCCACGCCATTCGTAAAAGCCGTTGGCCGGCAACAGGCAACGGCGCAAGCGGAAAGCCTCACGAAACATCGGTTGCTCGGCGACGGTCTCTGCCCGCGCATGGGCCGGAGTCTTCGACAGGTCGGTCAGCCACGGTGGCGTCAGCCCCCAGCGCGCGCGGGCCAGCGTGCGCTGCCCCGCCTCGGCGCGCAGGATCAGCACCGAATCATTGGGCGAAATATTCCACTGCGCCTGCTGATCGGCCGGGAAGCCGGGCAAGGCCGCGAACGCGGGGTTCCAACGAAACAGGGCAAAACGTCCACACATGGGGCAACACGACTCTGAACGAAAACGGACGCCAGCCTAACAGACCAGGACGTCGGGGAAGCTATCCGGTTCGTCGCCGGGCATCGGCAGTGCGGTATTGTACGCAGCGATCAACTCGCGCGCGTATTGCGCCTGATCGTTATCCACCGCCAGTCCAAGCAGCCCGAATACCGGCAACTCGCCCGCACCGCCCAGCAGATCACGCCCCACCAGATGCGCCTCGACCCCTTCGCTGGCCAGCATTCCTTGCAGCAACTCGCCTTCCATCAGGTTTTCCGGTTCGTAGATGCGCTGCATAGAAGCCACCCTTCACTCGTTTTCGCTGTGAACCTCGAGCATCCATTCATGACCATCGGTCTGCAGAGTAAATGTGATAGGCCGACAACACACGGGACAATCCTCGATATACGTCTGATCCCCTCCCGACAAATCCAGAACTGCCTCTGACTCTTCACCACAATAAGGACATTCGTAGCGCTCGGTTTCCAGCATCGCGGTCTCCCAAGTGACTTGTGCGTATAATCGCCGGTCTATTTGCAGGGCCATTTTTGTTTGAGCGTATTTTTCAGACTGTACTCCTGCCGTAATCGATCCAATCCATTACTTACCCTAGCCGTTTCTAACAAGAGAGCATGATGGGCGAATTCGATACCATCCGACCTTACGACGACAGCGAAGTCCCAGCGGTGCTGGCACGGTTGCTGGGCGACAAGGCGTTTCTAGATATCCTCACCCACTTCCGCTTCCCGCGTTTTGCCGGTGCTTTTGGCTGGATGCTCAAACCACTTATAGCTTATCGGCTGCGCCGTGAGTTTGCCGGCGTCCGTTCGGTTGCAACGTTGCAGGACAAGGTCGAGTTTTATGTCGACCACACCATCGAGCGGGCCACCGACGGCGTGACCTATACCGGCGTCGAGCAATTCAAGTCCGGCCGCGCCTATCTGTTCCTGGCCAACCACCGTGACATCGTGATGGACCCGGCCTTCGTCAACTACGCGATCTACCACGCCGGCCTGCCGACGCCGCGCATCGCGATTGGCGACAACCTGCTGCAAAAGCCCTTCGTCAGCGATCTGATGCGCCTGAACAAGAGCTTTATCGTGCACCGCTCCATCAGCGGTCGGCGCGAGAAGATGGCGGCGTATCAGTTGCTCTCGGCCTATATCAATCACTCGATCCTCAACGACTGCCAGTCGATCTGGATCGCCCAGGCCGAAGGCCGCGCCAAGGACGGTGACGACCGTACCGAGTCGGCGATCCTCAAGATGTTCCACATGAGCCGCAAGGACGAGCCGTTTGGCGAGGTCATCCAGTCGCTGAACCTGACACCGGTGTCGATCAGCTACGAGTACGACCCGTGCGATCAGGCCAAGGCCCGCGAGCTGTACATCCGCGCTACCACCGGCAGCTACACCAAGGTGCCCGGCGAGGACGATGCAAGCATCGCCAAAGGCATCACCGGCTACAAAGGCCGGGTCCACGTGAACTTCGCGGCACCGATCAGCGAGCTGTTCGAAGACACCAAGCAACTGGCAATCGAGATGGACCGGCAGATCCTCGGCGGTTACCGGTTGTTCCCGGTGCACTACCTGGCGTACGCCCAATGGAGCAACGCCGACCCGCAACTGCAGGTGCCGAGCGCAGCCACACTGTTCCCGGCCGAGGAACTGGCCAAGGCCCAGCAAGAATGGCAAAGCCGCCTCGATGCCTGCCCCGAGGAACATCGGCCGTTCCTGGTGCTGCAATACGCAACACCGGTGCGCAATCAGTACCGGGTCAAAGCGGGTTTGCCGCTGTAAGGTTTCGGTTGAATACAAAAACGGCGCCTCGGGGCGCCGTTTTCATGTGCGATGCGAATCTCAAAAATGCCGGCTGATCCACGACAGCAGTAGCGCCAAGGCCAGGCAGGCAAAGCCGAAACGGTAGCAAAACCGGTTCAGGCGCAGCGTCGCGCTTTCCGGAAACAGCAACGGTTCATCGATCGCCCGTACCGCGCTTTGTGCCTCCAGGTTCTTCAGCGCCAGCCGCTCGCGGCGACGGGTCACGTGCAACAGCCAGGCACCGGGCAAGGCGATCAACAACGCAAAAAGATTCATCAGGCTCCCGGGATGAGCGCTGACAGCAGACCAGCTCATATGCAGCGACATCATGCCCCTCACGTAAAAAACAGCACTTGTGGCCTGAGAACAGCGGCAAGTGGCCAGACGCTTTTTACGCCCCGCACTTTGCACTCCAGTGACCGGTAATTTACTGATTAATGCGCACTGTCACCTGAACGTCACCTTAACAAGCCAGTCTGTCGCCCCTCGAAACCGACACGGAGCCTGTCATGCTGCACGCAGAAATCCAGGATCGCCTCTATCTCATCACCCAAAGCGACGAACAACAAAACCTCGTCGGCAGCCTCGCCTTCAACGTCCAGGACCGCCACTGGCTCGTCTACTGCGCCCTGGGCGGCCACCCACACGCCGATCTGCCGGAAACCGACCTGTTGACCGGCGTGAGCATGCTGGATTTTTATGTAGAAGCGGCCTAGAAGCCGCGCCCCTCCCCCACCACCACTCAGGCCGGCCGGCAGGCCGCCGTGCTTTGCTTTTGATCTTGATCCACCCGCCCCTATCGGGAGGCCGAGTGGAGGTGTTCATCAGGGGGTGGGCGCGCAGCGCCGTACG
>NZ_JBYSXY010000027.1:0-46802 GCF_058782685.1 Pseudomonas sp. FW306-02-D09B | reverse complement strand
GCCCAATTCAGGGCCGCTTCGCGCCCCAGCGGGAGCAAGCTCCCTCGCCACAACTGCGGATATGCCTGAAACATCGGCGTAAGTGAACAGCATTGCGGACACGTGTCCGGGCTTTTTGGTGAGTGTCTGGTCCTGAAACTGGTGTAATCCTTGTTCAGGACGGGACCGGCTAATGGGTGTCCCTTTTCCGCATCGGTACCCGTGCACACGGCAGCTGTCCGTTCCGGAACAAACCTACAAACAAACCGCCTGCGTCAGACCTTAGGCCGATTGACTGCCACAGCCTCACTCCCTATCCTCGCGCTTGTCACGACTCACTCGTGATCGGGTTTGACGGCTCGGTAGTTTTAAGGCGCGCACTGTCCTTCAACTTTGCTCGTGCACTTCTGTGCTCGACGCAAAACTTAATGGTGACTGTGCGCGGGGCACTTTCGAGTGCGCCGGGTGCCTTAGACCGGTCCGTCAACCTGCGCACAGTTGCCACCCTATCGTTTGACGGCGACCACGTGGCAGCTCTTGATCACTAAGGAGCTTCCCCCATGACCGATCCAACCACAAAATCCACCCCCTTCGCCCGCTGCGACCACGTCGACCATTACCTGTTCGCCGTCCAACCCGACATCCCGTTACTCGACGCACTCGAACACGCCTCGATCTACCTGAGCTGCGCCGAAGCCCTCGCCCATCAAGCCCCCACCGCCACCACCCCGGAACACATCGTCTCCTTACGCTGGGCCAGCCAGCAAATGCTCGGCACCGCCCGATCATTGCTCCAGGCGTCGATCGACGGACTGCACGCCGCCCAACCGGGAGATGACGCATGAACCCGCACATGCCGATGACCAACAACGATTGCGATATCCCGGTGCTGCTGGTCGCCACCCAAGCGCCGCTGGATGTGCTGCACAGCAACGCTGCTGCACGGTTTCTGGCGGTCACGCAGATGATGGAAAGCCTGGCCAGCCTCGACATTGCCCACGCCAAAGGCGCAGACGTGCAGCAAATCGCCCACGCAGCGGCGATGTTGCTGCGTGATGGCTGCGATGTGATGGATGTGTTGGGGCGCCAGATTCGGGCGCAGCACTGAGGTAACGCATAGGCTGTTCCCACACGTTGCGGGAAAGGATCAACTGAGCCTTAGGTCGTGCGTGCAGAATCTTGCAAAGCGATGGTGTTCAACGCCGTACCCCGCGATAACTAGGTACCTCATCGCGGGGTGCGATTTATTTGTTGATGCAAACACGTCGATCGGCAAGGGCTGAGGTACGGAGGAATGGGCACCCGAAGAAGGTTAAGTAAGTGCCATTCAAATCTGAGAATCATCTGGCCGGTCCCACCTCTAACTGTCGGAGGAATCACCACCCCCCACGCCCCGTTATAAACGCCTTTACATAATCCCAGCGCCTAACTGCCCAGCACGCCGCCAATATGAGTGACAAGGGAAAACCAACCCATATGAAAACCCAATCCGAATCAGTACCTATAAACAAGGAAATGAGAGAGGCAAGCATCATAGAGATAAACGCACTTACCCCCCAAACAATTGCCAGCAAGGCAAATGACAAAACCACAACCCCGAGTAGTTTATTTCTTCTCACTTGAAGCCTCCTCATAAAACTTAAACCCTTTATCAGCCAAGGTCTTAAAATACATAGTCATTGCAGTACCATAGTGTAAAAAGAGTGTAAAAAGTGGACAGATTTATTCACAACGACAAAACCCGGCAATCCATAAATAAATCTGTCCCCTTTTCGTTGCTTAGGTCCCAATTCGCTGACCTTTCCTATTGAACACTTCAAGTTGAAACGTCTACAGCTCACCAGACCTCATGGGTCTCGGCTCTGTAATTCTTTTCAATACGCTCAACAAGCAATGGCGCACTGATAATTCCTCTTGTGGAATGCTTCAGCTCTTCCGAACTAATCTCTCTCTCCAGCCGAAGTGCTTCGCTTCCATTCCACAGCCAAATAGAGCCTCCCGGCCCGCCATTCCTGGATCGGAACGTAGGAAAAACTTGTAACCTTTCGGGAACCGGAACATTTGCCACAATGGATAGAAGGCCTTGATTTACCGCACTTTGAACAACAAAGAATGCGGAAAATTGTGGTTCACCATCAACCATAACCGAAAAGTCTTTTGGTTGTTTATTATGAAATCCGGGGAAAACACGAATTAAAAAGCCAAATTCCGGATGCTTATTAGTAACTTGCGCATATGCGACACCCTGCGAGGTTAACACCTGCAAAATGTCGCCCAGCTTTACTTTCTTAGCCATTTAAAATCCTTCATATCCAGCTTTTTTCAACAGCTCGGCACCGCGAATCAAACCCTGCTCGGAAAAAAGGGGACAGATTTATTTTCGACAACCAAAATCGTTTATCAATAAATAAATCTGTCCCCTTTTCGCTGCGAGGCCGGTGTTGAGGGTAAGCAGTGTTCAAGAAAACTCTATTTTACAATCTGACAGAGGGATCGAGCGGCCATCGGAAATAACAAATTGATCACCTTCGATTTTAGCAAGTAATAGACCAAGGCCATTTGCCCCTACCTCAATATCTTTTCTCCAACCGTCAAGATCACCATGATAGGAAATCGCGTAAAAAACAGGCCCCGTGGGCGGGGTGACTTTACACCCGCGATCATTTACCCCTCCACGAACGGCATTCGGCGGCTCAGAAAAGCACGTAATGTTATTAAATTGTTTTCGGAATTTGTTTTCCCATCATCCGAAAAATAAACAACTTGCTGCCCATCGACAACCGTAACACCAGGTAAATTTCGAGAGTTCGACTGCTCGATTTTTCCACCCAGAATTTTTTCTAACGTCTCCCGATCACTACTCATTTCACACCTCACTTTGTTGCCGGGGTAATTACAAACTTAAAGTTTGTGACACCCGCAAAAAAGGGGACAGATTTATTTTCCCACCCCAGACTTCTCCCTTGGCCGGCCTTGACCTCGACGCTCTATTCGAATCCCCGCAATCTGTTCTACTTCATCGACGAAACGCCCCGTTCCGGTTAACTGCCCACGCTGTAGAGCGTCACGAATAAGCCTTACTTCTTCGCTGGAAACAGCTTGCCGTACAAAACCCTCATAATTTTTGTACCGTTCCACAAAAAAGGGGACAGATTTATTTTCGACAACCAAAATCGTTTATCAATAAATAAATCTGTCCCCTTTTCGTTGACGTAGGACCGGCTAATGGATGTCCCCTTTTCCTGCTCTTTTTCCTGCTCTTTTCCTGCTGAAGAGCAAAAAGGGGACAGATCTATTTTCCAACCACAGACTTTTCCCTTGGCCGGCCTTGACCTCGACGCTCTATTCGAACCCCCGAAATCTGTTCTACTTCATCGACGAAACGCCCCGTCCCGGTTAGCTGCCCACGCTGTAGAGCTTCACGGATAAGCCTTACTTCTTCGCTGGAAACAGCTTGTCGTACAAAACCCTCATAATTTTTGTACCGTTCCAGGCTGGTATCACCCAACACATCGAAACAGGCGTCAGTATCTAGCCAATCGCTATCAGGCAGATCGCCTACACGTGCCCGGTAACTCGACCAAGGGTAGTCCGTCGCATCGACCACCATGCATGCACGTACCGGATTCAGTTCAATATAGCGACAGCATGCCAACAGATAAGTATCGGATTGCACCACACTGGACTTGTACCGACTCTCCCACAGTGTACCGGTACGGCCTTCCAACCGATTACGGTAGCGAGTGGCACGCGCCGCCAGCGCCTTCATTAGCTGCCCGAGCCCTGCCACCGATTCGCTTGGCGCCAACAACAAATGGACATGATTGGTCATCAGGCAGTAGGCGTACACCCTTACCCCAAATGCCTCCTTAAGCTCTCGAAGGTCGGCAAGATAACGCTGATAGTCCTCGACAGCAGCAAACACCACCTGACGGTTATGACCGCGCTGGACAACGTGATGCGGGTAGTTCGGCAAAACAATGCGTCCCATCCTGGGCATGAGCAACCTCCTTCCATGGAGCTTTCAGCCTAGCAAATCAGCAGAAAATAAATCTGTCCCCTTTTCTACCCATAACACTAATTAGCTTACTCTCCAAAATACTTGCAGACTTGACAGCGTCAGGTTCATTTACCAAAGAATCTCCATTTTTAACTAGAATCGAGCGCATTTTCTGCGCCAGCAACACATCATTGCTCCAATAGGATGACGACAAACGTGTAACTGCCGCCAACAACTCACCATCATCTATAAAACCTGAAAGAAGGTCTTTATCTAGAACATCAACAACAAAAGGCAACAACTCCGATAAGAATAATTCCTGCCTCACCGCACGGCACAAATCCTCAACCTGAAGGCCAGCAATAGGTATATCGCAAACCGACAGATACCATCGAGTTAAAGAAGAGGGATCAGCCTCGGGTTGCCACGTGCTATTAAGACCAGCGGCTATTGAACGAAATGTTTTTTTCATACCCCCAACCCCATCATTGCAAAAAAATGGGACTGATTTATTGACGACAACAGAACTCGTTCACTCATAAATAAATCCGCCCCCTTTTCAAAACATCACGCTATTGTCTTCCACCTATAGCATAGGCGAATATTTTTTATAAGTATGCGAAAACAGGCAATCAATCCGCTCACTGAAAAGTACAGGTATTTTTGAAAACTCCAAGGAGTCGGATACAGCGATTAACCCTCTGAGCTCAATAGGAATATCTTCTATTCCAGCAAATATACTCGGCATTAAGTAGCGAAAATAGTCCCCCATTACCGTAGGACCATCATATCCAACAGGAAAGTCCTCACCAGGAACACTTCCTTCTACGCCATGAAATACATAGAAACCTTTAATGGAAGGTATACTGTACTCTGTCAATTCCCCACCAAACAAAGACCTCTCGCAAACCCAATTTTCAACCTCCTGTCTTGAAGTGGTATGCCTATAGGTACATGCCGAATACAAATCCAGAATTGTCTGTCCATTTTTATTCTCAGGACAGTTATTAAACCCTGCAGACTCCTCCCACATAAACTTATTAAAACCATCAAGCTTCTCATCTAGATCGGGCAATTCCAGCAATGCTGCTGGCAGCGCCCCAAAGCAGTTATTCACCATAACTGCGATGGCTCCATTTTTATCCATAGCGAACCAGGTAATTAACTCGCCAAACCCAGGCTTCCAATATTTGCCCAGGGTCATTATTTCTTCTCCAGCACAAAGTTGACAGATTTATTTACGACGACAAAATCCAGTAACCCGCAAATAAATCCGCCCCCTTTCACCACAAATAAACCTGTCCCTTTTTCGACTTCATATAACCACAACACCCATATCTCCCTCCATTGTAAAGCATATAAACCACGAACAGTCCACCGACAAAAAATAGTGATGCTGAGGAATAGACACTAAACACTCAAGCACATCAACAAACGCTTCTACATCTCCAAGCACCGCAATATCCGTCGCACTATCACCGACATATACCACTTCTCCCACCAGCCCAAACTCAAGCATTACATCTTTAAAAAAAGATGCAAAAGCATCGGACTTTCTTTTACTATCATTTTCAAGCCTCACCTTTGAGAACGGCATCGCCGCCCAGTCAAGCCTGCGATTCTTAATCGGAAACCTTGTCTTTAACGCCTCAAAATAAATATCTATCTCTCGAGCAATACGCAACTCACCGAATGAAACCTTCTCATGCAAATCACCAATCAACTCATCATCAAAATATTTACTCATCACATCACTACCTTTTAAACTGCTCGATTAACTTATTCACCACTTCCGCACCAGCATCAAATACAAGAACCAAAAAGCAACAATGAGATAGATTTATTTACAACAACAAAACTCGGCAATCTATAAATAAATCCGCCCCCTTTTCAATTTTTTTATTCACTTTCTAAAACTGACATATAGCGCTTCAACAACAGAATCATCCTCGTCAATATCGTGAGCATAGAAGCTAAAACCTAACTTATCAAAAAGGGGACAGATTTATTTTCCAACCACAGACTTTTCCCTTGGTCGGCCTTGACCTCGACGCTCTATTCGAATCCCCGCAATCTGTTCTACTTCATCGATAAAACGCCCCGTCCCGGTTAGCTGCCCACGCTGTAGAGCTTCACGAATAAGCCTTACTTCTTCGCTGGAAACAGCTTGTCGTACAAAACCCTCATAATTTTTGTACCGCTCCAGGCTGGTATCACCCAACACATCGAAACAGGCTTCAGTATCTAGCCAATCGCTATCAGGCAGATCGCCTACACGTGCCCGGTAACTCGACCAAGGGTAATCCGCCGCATCGACCACCATGCATGCACGTACCGGATTCAGTTCAATATAGCGGCAGCATGCCAACAGATAAGTATCGGATTGCACCACACTGGACTTATACCGACTCTCCCATAGCGTACCGGTACGGCCTTCCAACCGGTTACGGTAGCGAGTGGCACGCGCCGCCAGCGCCTTCATTAGCTGCCCGAGGCCTGCCACCGATTCGCTTGGCGCCAACAACAAATGGACATGATTGGTCATCAGGCAGTAGGCGTACACCCTTACCCCAAATGCCTCCTTAAGCTCTCGAAGGTCGGCAAGATAACGCTGATAGTCCTCAGCAGCAGCAAACACCACCTGACGGTTATGACCGCGTTGGACAACGTGATGCGGGTAGTTCGGCAAAACAATGCGTCCCATCCTGGGCATGAGCAACCTCCTTCCATGGAGCTTTCAGCCTAGCAAATCAGCGAAAAATAAATCTGTCCCCTTTTCCTTGGTCCCCTTTTCCTCGTGCATTCTCATCGACCCACTTGACCTTACTTGAAGCAAGATCATCTACTGCGCCTTTTGCACCTCTTAAAACGCAACGCTAACAATCAGCCCGCCGCACGCCGTTCAACTAAAGACTTGATGTACTTCAGCCGTTCCAAGATAAAATCAGAAAAGCTTGACGCCAACACATCAACCCCATCCAGCTCAGAACTAATCTCTACGACTTGCCAATTATTTTTTGCGTCGAAAGCATATAGTACATCGCTCGAATTTCCACCGAATACGTAAACGCCCTCATAGCCCTCAATTTCCCGGCCGCATATAGTCGAATATTTCTCCGGACCATCATCAAGATGAAATGCCGCGTCTAATTCACCGAAACCAAACTCGGTGAGAAATTCCAGATAGTCAGCTGGAGCCTGCTGCCGATCTGATTCATCAACATTGCTTAACGTCGCACTCGTGTTTGTTATGCGGTAGCCGTAATTATCCTCATAGTCCTCTGAGGACATCACAGCGTCAACCAACGACTTTAACTCTTCTTTATTTTTCATAATCATTTACCAAATATTTTTTCCGCTGGCCCTTGGGCCCTGTGAATACCACCTAACAAAAAGGGGACAGATTTATTTACAACGACAAAACCCGATCATCCATAAATAAATCTGTCCCCTTTTCGTTCAAAGATAAAAAGCCGTGTGGTTTCGGGACAGCTCTGGTATGTGCTGCCGTAACTGCCGGCGAAAAGTTTCAAACGCTCCAGCAAAAAAGGTCTACCCGCTGGGACAAGGTATTCAGGAGCCATCTCGGTATAGGCGCCCTCCGCCATACTTGTCGCCCCCAGATATTCCGGCATTCTCGGCGCGAAGCGCGCAACCATACCCAACTGTTGTGGTACGAGGGGCATCTGCGGGTAGTTCGCGCTGGGCTGATGCTCACCGAAGAAACGACCCGCCTTCGCCAGCACCTTGGTATCTGAACTACATCCACTGTATGCATTACCACGCACATCACCATTGGTAATTACACGAAGCTTTGCTGTTGGGGCACCCGAGGCAGGTGCAATGTAGGGCTCCAGAGGTTTCGTACTGCAAGCGGCGAGTAGAGAGAAAACAGCGAGAAGCGTTTTTATATTAAGGCGCATGTACTGACTCTTCATGGTGTACAAATGATCAGGGGAAAAATCAAAAAAAGATTTATCCACCTGTAAAATTTCGACTTGACCTGACAGCCACCTGATTCCGATAGTTACTACCGAAAAAATTGGTGCTCCCCTTTTCGGGGTATTTTACAAACGCAGAAGGGATACCCATTAGCCTTGACTTGAGTCCGGCTAATGCCCCCCCCTTTTCCTATCTTCCCCTTCTAGAACTCTAAATTTGCACTGGGTGAGGAAGCTCATCAACAGGCGCAGGCGTTAGAGTACATTTATGAGATCCCCTGGGAGACAGACCACATCAAACCACTTCCAAGCAAAAATTGGACGGATTTAGTTACGACGACAAGACTCTGTCACCCATAAATACATCCGCCACCTTTTTTTCATTTATCGCTCAGCAACTAGCGCGAAGGAATATCCCTGATGTCGGACACGATAAATGTCGGCAAGGTACGGATATAGAAAGGCTCCACATCAGCATTATCTTTGTGAGTCAGCGCCGCCACCATGCTCTTCATATTGCGAAGCTGACCAAATGCACCGGCAGGCTGCAGCCCCTCACGCTCGTGGGAGAAATGCAAGACTTCGGTACCGGCCTTTTTGACCTTGACCTGATAACTGAAATCAACACTGGCGAGGATCGTATTGTCGTCGACAATGACCGACACCAATCCACCATTGGAGTTACCGATCCGACGCTTGTAGACGGTGTTCACATCCAACAGGTAATCGGCACTTTCCTTGCTCGTCGCATAGCGATTAGCGCTCGACAATTGATTGATCAGCTCAACGCTGAGCTGCTCGCGCAACGCGTCTTGCGGCATAAACCGCTCATTCTTGCCGACCAGTTCAAGGTCGAAGTTGTCGATCCAGTAGGTAGCGGTCGCCGGGATCTGAACTGGCGTGGGGGAGATGTAGTAAGCAGGTTTCGAGGCGCAGCCCGACAAAAATAAGATCGCCAACAGTAAAGCCAACACACGCATGTCGATTCGTCCTTGAGGAGTTTCACGTTAGTTTAAGAGCGAGATTTTACAAACACAGAAGGGACTGATTTGTTTACGGCGACAAACGCCCTGATCGGTCTTTGCGCGACCCAATCGATGATACCAGATAGCCATCATCCCCTCGTAACGATATCCTTGCCTCACCCAATACATACACGCTGCGAGTCCTGTCCGACAGCCTCCGGCCACAAGGACAAACCATGAACGCCTTCCAGGGATGGCTCAAACGCATTTTTAATCGCGCCGCTCATACTACTTCCACCATTGCGCTACGCGACGAGACTCCGCTTCCAAGAGAGGTGCGCAATGAGGACCTGCGCACAGACGAAGAGATTCGCCGTGACCAAGCGATGGCTGTGCTCAGCACGGCTCGGAGCACTGGCGATTGGTGCGCTCTGAGTCGTCATCGTAATGGATTCGTCCGCGAGGCGGCCGTGCGCCGGCTCATGCAGATTGAGGGCCGCTATGCACTGGCAGCGTTGATCGACAGCTTGAATGACTACGTGCCGCAGATTCGTACACTGGCCAGCGATCATGTGCAGCGCTTTCTCGATCCACAACATGCAGTAATGCTGATTCAGGTACTGGACTCATTCATCTCCCTGGCCCAGAAAAACCGTATCGATCACCAATCAACGCTGACAAACGTCATTCGTATTTTGGCGACGCCTTCGGTGCGAGATACCACCCTTGAAGCGTTTAAGGCAACGCATGGTAAACCAGCACGCCTACTGCTGGAGATATTAGAAAAGGCGTTTGCGCATGACCTCGCCCACATGCTGGAAATAGCCCTGAACCATCAGGACCCATCGGTCCAACGCCTGGCATTACAGGCAAGCCTGCAGTTGCCCGACGCACAGGTACAGGCTCTATTGCTCGGAGCATTGACCAGTCACGCCGCAAACCTTCGGGTGAATGCGCTGCGCGCTTGGCTGAATCTGGCGAACACCCCGGACCAGATTCACTGCGTTTTGAAAAGAGCATTGTTCGACACTTCGACCTCGGTGCGTTCCCTTGCACGTTGGGCGTCGTCGAAGTGGCAACTCGACTGTCGAGAGGTGCTGCTGCAACGCCTGCAAGCGCCGTTACCGACTACCCAGCGTGAATGGATTGGCCTGATCGGGTTGGTTCGGGAGCTGAACGAACCGCAGGCCAGAGAGATGCTCGAGTCAGCCGTCGAATATTCCGCACCACGAGTTCGTGCGCAGGCTTTGGAGACATTCGAACAAGTGTGTGGCGAAGCTTCGTTGCCTGCACTGATCCGCGCACTGGGCGACCCCTCGCCTCGTGTGTTCCGTGTTGCGGTTGACGTGTTGAGAAAACAATCCAGTACCGCGGTTGATGGTCCGGTCTCGGATCTGCTCGAGTCCGGCTCACGAACGCTCAGTCATGAGCATCGCCGAGCACTGGTCAGCATCAAGGCAAGCTGGGAACAACTCAATTACTGGATGCGCGGTTTGAGTCAGGCCGACACCGATAACGGCGACTGGTTGGCTGAAATCAATCGATGGTGTGAGACACGCCACAAGACGTCGGACTACACGACACCCAAAGCCCTGCGCCTGCAATTGCTGCACGCACTGGGTGAACTCGAGAGTCAGGGCAAAGTAGCAGGTGGAACCGTCGCCAGTTTGCGTTGAACCCGGCGTAGATCGGACATAAAAAACCCGGACACTGTCCGGGTTTTTTATGGGGTCGCCAAGGCGCGTTATTCAGCGGCCGGTGCTTGCGGCTTGCGGCGCTTGAGCGGCGCCATGCCGTCTTTGCTGACCAGCGACAGGGCGTCGGTCTTCGGGCGGTTGGCGATCTTGCGTTTGGTCGGGGCCTTGGCTCCGGTCTTTTTCTTGTCGCCTTTGGCGTCGACCTTTTTCTTCTTCACGCCAACGGCTTTGCCCGAGGCCTTGACCTTTTTCGGTCCGCCGTAGGTGCCTTTGACTTCCTTGATGGTGCGGCGCTCGAAGCTCTGCTTGAGGTAGCGCTCGATGCTCGACATCAGGTTCCAGTCGCCGTGGCAGATCAGCGAGATGGCCAGGCCATCGTTGCCGGCACGCCCGGTACGACCGATACGGTGAACGTATTCGTCGCCGCTGCGCGGCATGTCGAAGTTGATCACCAGGTCCAGGCCTTCCACGTCCAGGCCGCGAGCCGCAACGTCGGTGGCGACGAGGATCTTGACCCCGCCCTGCTTCAGACGGTCGATCGCCAGTTTGCGATCCTTCTGGTCTTTCTCGCCGTGCAAGACGAACGCCTTGTACTCCTGCGCCACCAGACGGCCGTAGATACGGTCGGCCATGGCCCGGGTGTTGGTGAAGACGATGGCCTTCTGGTAGGTCTCGTTGGCCAGCAACCAGTTAACGATCTGTTCTTTGTGCTGGTTGTGGTCAGCGGTGATGATTTGCTGACGGGTGGTGTCGTTCAACTGGCTGACCGCGTTGAGCTGCAAGTGCTCAGGGTTGTTCAGGACCTTGGCGATCATTTCGCGCAGGCCCGAACCACCGGTGGTGGCGGAGAACAGCATGGTCTGCTGACGGTTGGTGCACTCGTCGACCAGACGCTGTACGTCTTCGGCAAAGCCCATGTCGAGCATGCGGTCGGCTTCGTCGAGCACCAGCACTTCAACTTCTTTCAAGTCGAGGTTGCCGGCGTTCAGTTGCTCAATCATCCGGCCCGGAGTACCGATCAGGATGTCCGGCACCTTGCGCAGCATGGCGGCCTGGACCTTGAAGTCTTCACCGCCGGTGATCAGGCCGGACTTGATGAAGGTGAACTGCGCGAAGCGTTCAACTTCCTTGATGGTCTGCTGGGCCAGCTCGCGGGTCGGCAGCAGGATCAGGGTTTTGATGCTGACGCGGACTTTGGCCGGGCCGATCAAACGGTTGAGGATCGGCAATACGAATGCAGCGGTTTTGCCGCTACCGGTTTGCGCAGTCACCCGCAGGTCACGCCCTTGGAGCGCGAGCGGGATAGCCGCTGCTTGCACTGGCGTTGGCTCGACAAATTTAAGCTCGGCCACGGCTTTGAGCAGGCGTTCGTGCAGGGCGAATTGGGAAAACACGGGTGCTACCTCGAAGAAATACAAAAAATCAGCTGCATAGGGTAACGGTTTCGAGCGCGAAGGCCGAGTTTCTTTATGCAATCGGACGCAAACAATGGCGATTTTGTTAGCGGATTTGTCCCTGAACGTAACTCGATGCGTCTTAAATGCTCTAATCACCCCCTCTCGTCCCACAGAAGAATCGTTTTAACCCATGGATCTCAAACAGCTCTGGCTCAATACCCAAGACCTTTGGGGCGCTCTCGACCAGCACCCGCTTCTGCATTCCAGCCTGGCGCTGATGGTGTTGTTGGTGATCGCCTTGCTGCTCGGACGAGTGGCGCGCTATGTGGTGCTGCACGCCGTCAAATTGCTCGGCCGGCAACCGGCGATGCAGTGGTTCAACGATTTGTTCCAGAACAAGGTGTTCCATCGCCTGGCGCAAATGACCCCGTCGCTGGTGATCCAGTTCGGTTTGAACCTGGTGCCGGAACTGAGCAAAACCATTCAAAACTTCCTCGGCAACGTTGCCCTGTCCTTCACCATTCTGTTCTTGGTACTGGCCCTGAGCGCCCTGCTCAACGCCATGCTGGACATCTACGCACGCACCGAACATGCCCGCACGCGCTCGATCAAAGGCTACGTGCAGTTGGCGAAAATGGTGCTGTTCGTGTTTGGCGCGATCATCATCGTCGCGACCCTGATCGACCGTTCGCCGCTGTTGCTGCTGTCGGGTCTGGGCGCCATGTCGGCAGTGATTCTGTTGGTCTACAAGGACACCCTGCTGTCGTTCGTCGCCAGCGTGCAGCTGACCAGCAATGACATGCTGCGGGTCGGCGACTGGATCGAGATGCCACAAGTGGGCGCCGACGGTGACGTGGTGGATATCACCCTGCACACAGTCAAAGTACAGAATTTCGACAAGACCATCGTCTCGATCCCGACCTGGCGCTTGATGTCCGAGTCGTTCAAGAACTGGCGCGGCATGCAGCAGTCAGGCGGCCGACGGATCAAGCGCAGCCTGTTCATCGACGCCAGTGGCGTGCGTTTCATCCATGACGATGAAGAACAGAAGTTGACCCAGGTGCGCTTGCTCACCGATTACATCAGCCGCAAGCAGGCCGAGCTCAAGAGCTGGAACGAGGCCCAGGGCAACGTCGCGGCGATGTCGGCCAACCGTCGGCGGATGACCAACATCGGGACGTTTCGCGCCTATGCACTGGCGTATTTGAAGAGCCATCCGGAAATTCAACCGAACATGACCTGCATGGTCCGCCAGATGCAAACCACTGCTCAGGGCGTGCCACTGGAAATCTATTGCTTCACCCGCACCACGGCGTGGGCCGATTACGAGCGGATCCAGGGCGATATCTTCGATTATCTGCTGGCGGTGCTGCCGGAGTTTGGCTTGAGCCTGTATCAGCAACCGAGCGGCGGGGATCTCAGGGCCGGATTACTCCCGGCAGTACTCGGCGCCAGCCACATCCCCGAGCCAGAAAAACGCTCGGTGTAATTGCCTATGCCTTTGTAGGAGCAAAGCTTGCTCGCGATGAACGATAACGCGGTGTATCTGACAGACCGCGGTGCCTGCATCGCGGGCAAGCCTTGCTCCTACGAAGAGCGGACCTCAATGGATTTTATACCCAACCGGCTGATCCACACCGCTGCCAGAATCACCGAACCGCCCAGGAACAACCGCCCCAGCTCTTCATGCTGATTCCAGATCAGCAAGTTGATCAGCAGCCCCACCGGTACATGCAAATTGTTCATCACCGCCAGTGTCCCGCCGTTGACCAGGCAGGCGCCCTTGTTCCACCAGTACAGGCCCAACGCGGTGGACACCAGTCCGAGGAACACCAGCACGCCCCACTGCAAGGGTGCTTCCGGCAGGAAGTTCTGTTTGCCGAACAGCAGAAACGCCGGCAGGGCCACGGCCAGCGCGCCGAGGTAAAAGTAACCGAAGCGCCGATAATGCGGCAGGTCGCTCGGATGGCGCGCCACCAGATGTTTGTACAGCACCTGGCCTGCGGCGTAGGTGAAGTTGGCCAGTTGCAGCAGCAGGAACCCCATGAAGAAGTCCGGATTGATCCGGTCATAACGGATCACCGCCGCACCGAGCACCGCAACCAATGCCGCCACCAGCGCCCAGGGATTGAAGCGGCGGTTCAGCGCATCTTCGATCAAGGTCACGTGCAATGGCGTGAGGATGGTGAACAGCAAGACTTCCGGCACCGTCAGCACCCGGAAGCTCAGGTACAGGCAGACGTAGGTCACGCCGAACTGCAACGCGCCGATCAACAGCATCCCGCGCATGAATGCCGGTTCCACCTGACGCCAGCGGGTCAACGGAATGAACACCAGCCCGGCCAGCAACACCCGCACCAGCACCGCGAAATAGCTGTCGACATGACCGGCCAGGTATTCACCGATCAAACTGAAGGAAAACGCCTGGATCAGCGTGACAAAAAGTAGATAGCCCATGCTCGCCTCGTTTCGAATGGCGGCGACGATAGCGGGTTTTGCCGGTTATCGCGAACAGTCAGCCACTACACAAAATCGCAGGCAAAAAAAAGCCCGATCTCGCTAAAGCGTTCAATCGGGCTAGAGCACTCATGAGCAACAAGTGCAAAGGGAGGTTCGATGCGCGAACCGGCTTGAAGGAGGTGCGGGAGCTACTTAACCATCAGGTGATTATCTGGCGATTAACGGCTCAGGCGACCTGAGCAAGCTTGGCGTTGGCCTGGTTCAGACCCTTTTCGTGGAAGTCACCGCCCAGGTTCATGCCTTCGGCGTGAATAAAGGTGACGTCGTGGATGCCGATGAACGCCATGACCTGACGCAGGTACGGTTCCTGGTGATCGGAGGTGCTACCGGCGTAGATGCCACCGCGAGCGGTCAATACATAAGCACGCTTGCCGCTGAGCAGACCTTGCGGGCCGGTTTCGGTGTACTTGAAGGTCACTCCGGCACGCAGCACGTGGTCGAGCCAGGCTTTAAGGGTGCTGGGGATTGCGAAGTTGTACATCGGTGCGGCCATGACCAAGACGTCGGTAGCCAGCAATTCGTCGGTCAACTGGTTGGAGCGCTCCAGCGACGACTGTTCGGTTTCGTTGCGTTGCTCGGCAGGTTTCATCCAGCCGCCCAGCAGGTTGGCATCCAGGTGTGGAACCGGATGGGTCGCCAGGTCACGAACGGTGATCTGGTCGGCCGGGTGTGCGGCTTTCCATTGACTGATGAAGGTTTGGGTCAGCTGACGCGATACCGAGTCTTGCTGGCGGGCACTGCTTTCGATGATCAGAACGCGGGACATGGGATGTAGCCTCCATCGGTGAATGCTGTAAGTCGATGGAGTGGAGATTAAACAGTGTTGTATCGATGAAAAAGCACAAATAACTGCTATAAACCATCAATAAATTCGTTTATAAGCGGAGCGTATCTGCTCCGCCTGTGCAACAGCCCTTATTTGGGTTTGCAGGTCAGGGTGATGTACAGCTTGATGATTTCGCGGTTGAACCTGGCCGAGAGATCGGCGCTTTTGCCGGCTTCCAGGCTCACGCGGCGAGTACGCGGTGATTCCGGGCCATTGCGAAATGCCACCGTGCATTCGACGGCTTTACCGCTGGAGTTGTTCAGCGTAATGGCGCCCATGTCGCGAGCGGTGTCATGGGTGGTGTAGTCGATTTTCAGGCCGTTGAGTTGTTTTTGTACATCAATGGGGTAGGCAAACGCGGTCAGCGGCAACATCGCCAGTACCACACAACAGATTTTTTTCATTCGGCAGCCTCCAATGGAAGCTGCCAGCTTAGGACAAGAGGAGCTCATCATGAAAGCGCCCCGCGTGACCCTTGATCAATGGCGAACACTACAAGCCGTGGTCGACCACGGTGGTTTCGCCCAGGCCGCCGAAGTGCTGCACCGTTCGCAGTCCTCCGTCAGCTATACCGTCGCACGCATGCAGGACCAGCTCGGTGTGCCGCTGTTGCGCATCGACGGCCGTAAAGCCGTGCTGACCGAGGCCGGTGGCGTGCTGCTGCGCCGCTCGCGGCAACTGGTCAAACAGGCCAGTCAGCTTGAAGACCTGGCGCACCATATGGAGCAAGGCTGGGAGGCGGAAGTGCGGCTGGTGGTCGACGCCGCTTACCCGAGCGCCCGCCTCGTCCGCGCCTTGACCGCGTTCATGCCGCAAAGCCGCGGCTGCCGGGTGCGTCTGCGTGAAGAAGTATTGTCCGGAGTCGAGGAAGTCTTGCTCGAAGGCGTAGCCGACCTGGCCATCACCGGTCTCAGCATTCCCGGTTACCTGGGCGCGGAATTGAGCGACGTAGAGTTTGTGGCCGTGGCCCACCCCGAACACCCGCTGCATCGTCTGAACCGCGAACTGAATTTCCAGGATCTGGAAACCCAGATGCAAGTGGTGATCCGCGACTCCGGTCGGCAGCAACCGCGCGATGTCGGCTGGCTAGGCGCTGAACAGCGCTGGACCGTCGGCAGCCTCGCCACCGCCGCAACCTTTGTCAGCAGCGGCCTGGGCTTCGCCTGGTTGCCCCGGCACATGATTGAGCGGGAACTGAAAGAAGGTACGCTCAAACTGCTACCGTTGGATCAGGGCGGCAGTCGAAACCCGAGCTTCTATCTGTATTCGAACAAGGACAAACCCTTGGGCCCGGCGACGCAGATTCTCATCGAGTTGCTGCGCACCTTCGACACCGCGCCGCTCGATGCGCCGTTCGCGGCCCCGGAACAAGCCTGACAAGGAGTTGCGCCATGGCCTATTTCGAACATGAAGGTTGCACCTTGCACTACGAGGAATATGGCCACGGCACACCCCTGCTGCTGGTTCACGGGCTGGGCTCGAGTACGCTGGACTGGGAAAAACAGATCCCGGAGCTCTCGACCCGTTACCGGGTGATCGTCCCGGATGTTCGCGGCCACGGTCGCTCCGACAAACCCCACGAACGCTACAGCATTGCCGGTTTCAGCGCCGACCTGGTCGCGTTGATCGAACACCTGAAGCTCGGCCCGGCGCATCTGGTCGGGTTGTCCATGGGCGGGATGATCGGCTTTCAGCTGGCGGTGGACCAACCCTCGCTGCTTAAAAGCCTGTGCATCGTCAACAGTGCCCCCGAGGTCAAAGTCCGCACGGCGGATGATTACTGGCAGTGGTTCAAGCGCTGGAGCCTGATGCACCTCCTCAGTATGCGCACCATCGGCACGGCCCTGGGCGGCAAGCTGTTTCCCAAACCCGAACAGGCAGAGTTGCGGCATAAAATAGCCGAGCGCTGGGCAAAAAACGACAAACGTGCTTATCTCGCCAGCTTCAATGCCATTGTTGGTTGGGGAGTTCAGGAACGACTGGCAAAAGTCACCTGTCCAACCCTGATCGTCAGCGCCGACCGCGACTACACGCCGGTGGCACTGAAAGAAGCCTATGTAAAACTGCTGCCCGATGCGCAGTTGGTGGTGATCGAAGATTCACGCCACGCAACGCCATTGGACCAGCCACACCGTTTCAACCAAACCCTGCTTGAATTTCTAACCGCAGTCGACACCACTACTCAGGATCACTGACCCATGCTGAAAAAAATCGCCCTAGCCACAGGCGTAGTATTGTTCGCCGCCAACCTGATGGCCGCCCCGGCACCGCACGTGCTGCTGGAAACGACCAACGGCCAGATTGAAATCGAACTGGACCCGGTCAAGGCGCCGATCAGTACCAAAAACTTTCTCGCTTACGTCGACAAGGGTTTCTACAACAACACCATTTTTCACCGCGTGATTCCGGGTTTCATGGCTCAGGGCGGCGGCTTCACGACGTCGATGCAACAGAAGCCTACCGATGCACCGATCAAGAACGAAGCCAGCAACGGCCTGCATAACGTGCGTGGCACCCTGTCGATGGCGCGCACTTCCGATCCGGATTCGGCCACCAGCCAGTTCTTCATCAACGTCAAGGACAACGACTTCCTCGACCCGGGCCGCGATGCCGGTTACGCGGTGTTCGCCAAAGTCGTGAAAGGCATGGACGTCGTCGACATCATCGTCAACTCGCCAACCACCACCAAACAAGGCATGCAGAATGTGCCCATCGACCCGGTGCTGATCAAGTCGGCCAAGCGCATCGACTAAACTGCATTAGGCGTCCTGAGCGGTAGCGGTGTATCACCGCGCCGCTCGCATCGAAAAAAAGGAGAGCCCGTACGCGGGCGTTTATCTGATGCTCTATCGTCGTTTCGAAAAACTGATCGATATTTTCCGTGACGCCCCGACGGCGGCTCCGCCGAGCCGGGTTCTCCCCTTCTATACCTATTATTTGCGTCAGGTCTGGCCGAGTTTTGCCGCGCTGTTGGTCGTCGGTTTGATCGGCGCGCTGATCGAAGTGGCGCTGTTCAGTTACCTGAGTCGAATCATCGATTTGGCCCAAGGCACGCCAAACGTAGACTTCTTCAAAATCCACGGCGTCGAGCTGGCCTGGATGGCGGTGGTCGCACTTTTTCTACGACCGATATTCGTCGGCCTGCATGACCTGCTGGTGCATCAAACCCTGAGCCCCGGCATGACCAGCATGATTCGCTGGCAAAACCACAGTTACGTGCTCAAACAGAGCCTGAATTTTTTCCAGAACGATTTCGCCGGACGCATCGCTCAACGGATCATGCAGACCGGCAACTCCCTGCGCGACTCGGCGGTGCAAGCCGTCGACGCGTTATGGCATGTGCTGATCTACGCGATCAGCTCGCTGGTGCTGTTCGCCGAAGCCGACTGGCGCCTGATGATCCCGCTGCTGACCTGGATCGCCTGCTACATCGGCGCACTGTGCTACTTCGTGCCACGGGTCAAGGAACGTTCGGTGGTGTCCTCCGATGCGCGCTCCAAACTCATGGGCCGGATCGTCGACGGCTACACCAACATCACCACGCTGAAGCTCTTCGCCCACACCAACTTCGAACAGCAATACGCCCGCGAAGCCATCGCAGAACAAACCGAAAAATCCCAACTGGCCGGCCGCGTCGTCACCAGCATGGACGTGGTCATCACCAGCATGAACGGTCTGCTGATCGTCGGCACCACAAGCCTTGCGCTGTGGCTGTGGACCCAGTCGCTGATTTCGGTGGGTGCCATTGCCCTGGCCACCGGCCTGGTGATCCGCATCGTCAACATGTCGGGCTGGATCATGTGGGTGGTCAACGGCATCTTCGAAAACATCGGGATGGTCCAGGACGGCCTGCAAACAATCGCCCAACCGATCAGCGTCACCGATCGCGAACCGGCGCCGCGCCTGGAAGTGGCCCGTGGCGAAGTGCGTTTCGAACACGTGACGTTTCACTATGGCAAGAAAAGCGGAATCATCGACGACCTCAACCTGACCATCAAACCCGGTGAAAAAATCGGTTTGATCGGCCCTTCAGGCGCGGGCAAATCGACCCTGGTCAATCTGCTGCTGCGTCTCTACGACCTGCAGAGCGGGCAGATCCTGGTCGATGGGCAGAATATCGCCAGCGTGGCCCAGGAAAGCCTGCGCGAGCGGATCGGCATGATCACTCAGGACACCTCGCTGCTGCACCGTTCGATCCGTGACAATCTGCTTTACGGCAAACCCGACGCCACCGACGAAGAACTCTGGGAGGCAGTCCGCAAGGCCCGCGCCGACGAGTTCATCCCGTTGCTATCGGATGCTGAAGGCCGCACCGGTTTCGATGCTCATGTCGGTGAGCGTGGGGTGAAACTCTCTGGCGGCCAGCGCCAACGGATCGCTATCGCCCGAGTGCTGCTCAAGGACGCGCCGATCCTGATCATGGACGAAGCGACCTCGGCGCTGGACTCGGAAGTCGAAGCGGCGATTCAGGAAAGCCTGGAAACCCTGATGCAGGGCAAGACCGTGATTGCCATCGCTCACCGACTGTCGACCATCGCGCGGATGGATCGCCTGGTGGTGCTGGAAAAAGGCCACATCGCCGAAACCGGCAGCCATACCGAACTGCTGGCCCATGGCGGGTTGTATGCACGGCTGTGGCAGCACCAGACCGGTGGGTTTGTCGGCATCGATTGAGGATTGCGTCTGTGGCGAGGGAGCTTGCTCCCGCTCGGACGCGAAGCGGCCGCAGATTCAGGTTGTCGGGTTTACCTGGCACAACGCCGTCTCGTGCATTGGGACAGCTTCGCTGTCCAGCGGGAGCAAGCTCCCTCGCCACAAGTGCCTCCGTCAGCTCAAAAAATCCGCGACAGCGCTCTGACATCAGCCCTGTCGGTAGGGCAACGCGCTCTTCGCCTCTTCTGCATACCCCATGACGCCCACGCGTTCGCGCTCAAGAAAATCCTTCACCGCCGACTTCAATCCCGGGTGACGCAAGTAATGCCAGGAATGGGTGATCACCGGTTCAAAACCACGAATCAATTTGTGCTCGCCTTGTGCACCGGCATCGAAACGCTGGAAACCGTTGGCGATGGCGTAGTCCATGCCTTGATAGAAACAGGTCTCGAAGTGCAGGCGGTCGAACTCCGCCAGGCAACCCCAGTACCGTCCATAAAAGCTATCGCCACCGACCAGACTGAAGGCCATGGCCACCGGCCGTGATCCTTGTTTGGCCAGCACCACCCGGATGGCTTCGGGCATGCGTTCGGCCAACAGGCTGAAAAACTCCCGCGTCAGGTACGGCGACTGCCGACGCACTGCATAGGTGTTGGCGTAGCAGGCATAGACGAAATCCCACTGTGCCTGGTCAAGTTGATGCCCCTCAAGCCATTCAAACTCGATGCCCTGCCCCGCCACTTGCTCACGCTCCTTGCGCATCTGCTTGCGCTTGCGTGAACTCAACGCATCAAGGAAGTCCTGAAAATCCCGATAACCACGGTTCTGCCAGTGGTACTGGCAACCGATGCGTTGTAACCAGCCCGGTTGCTCGGCCAATGCCGCATCGGTAAAGGCGTCGGTAAAGTTGATATGGGCACTGGAGAGCCCTTCAATTTCCAGATAACCCGGCACGCTGTTCAGCAGTTCGAAACCATCCTGCGCATTCGCCGCCAACAACCGTGGCCCGCTGACCGGGCTAAACGGCACAGCCGTCAACAGTTTGGGGTAGTAATCGATCCCGGCGCGCTCGCAGGCATCGGCCCAGGCATGGTCGAACACGTATTCGCCGTAGGAATGCCATTTGCGGTAACTCGGCATTGCCGCGAGCAGCCGACCGTCTTCGATGTGCAGCAGATGCTCCGGCTGCCAGCCGGACTGCGGTCCCAGGCTGCCACTGTCTTCCAGCGCCCCGAGAAAAGCGTGACGCAGAAACGGCTGAGTCTCGGGCACCAGCGCATCCCACTCTTGAGGCGCAATGGCGGACAGACTGTCCAAAACGTGTAACGGCATCCTGTTCCCCAGCGGTTGTTGCCTACAGACCTGCCGAGTATCGCCCATCCCCGCCCTTGCCGAAATAAAAACCCCGCCGAAGCGGGGTCAAAACGAAGTCAGAGGGAGGTGTGACCTGAAATTACTGTTTACCCTTTTGCCGTTCGGCGGCCAACCGCTCGGCGAGCTCGTCGACACCAGGCAGCGGTTTTTCGGGCATGGCGCGCAAGGTCGCCTGCATCAGGCGCATCTGTCGGATGAACCGCCGGCAATTGGGGCAAAACATCAAATGATGGCGCACCATCAGCCGCTCACGAAAGCTCAACTGGCCATCGAGATAATCGCTGGACCGCGCTACTTGTTCCTTACAGGTCAACATTCGCCGGTTTCCTCAAAATGCTCCACGGTTGCAAACACCTTCAACCGTGCACGGTGCAGCAGCACACGAACATTGGAGAGCGAAATCTCCAGAAGATTACAAATCTCCTCCAGCTCCAGGCCCTGGCGCTCACGCAATAGCAGCACGCTGCTTTGCAGTTCCGACAGGCTGAGCAAGGTATGTTCAAGGCATTCACGCAGTTCGTTTTCGGTCAGCAGCGCTTCCGGGGTGTCCTGATGCCAGCTGAACGGCGCCACCAGCCAGTGGCCATCGTCGGCGGAGAAACGATCATCGTCGATGGTGCCGTGGGGTGATGGCAGGTCATCGAGCAAGACTTCCCGGCGGTTTTGTTTGTATCGACCTTTTGCCGCGTTGGCGGTGATGGTCAACAGCCAGGTCTTGAGACTGGAACGCCCCTCGAACCTGTTCAGGTTGCGCACCACCGACAGCCAGGCATCCTGCACCACTTCGTCGGCATGCCGGTTACCGACGATGGCATAAGCCACCGCCCGCATGGCGCTCTGGTAGGTGCTGACCAACACCTTGAAAGCCTGCTGCTCGCCCGCCAACAGGCGTTCGAGCAGTTGCGTGTCGTCAGTCATCAGTGCTGATTCCCTGTGGCGAGCGAGCTTGCTCGCGCTGGAGCGCGAAGCGGTCCCAATGCTGGAAACCGAGTGGTGTCAGATGTAATGGGTGAGCTGAGTTTACGACTGCTTCGCAGCCGAACGGGGCGATGCGGCGTTCCGACCAGCCCCCTCGCCACAGAGTGGGTGCATGACTCAAGCTTGTCACTACCCTTCACAACTCAGCGCTTGCGCAGAATCACGCTGCCAATCGAATAACCGGCACCAAACGAGCTGAGTACCGCCAGCGAACCGGCTGGCAAATCGTCCTGGTTCTTGTGAAAGGCAATCACTGAACCTGCAGAGCTGGTGTTGGCATACGTGTCGAGAATCACCGGGGCTTCTTCTTCGGTGGCTTCGCGGCCGAGCAGCTTCTTGACGATCAGGTGGTTCATGCTGAGGTTGGCCTGGTGCAGCCAGAAGCGTTTCACGTCGCTGATGTTCAGCTTGTTCTCGTCCAGGTGGGTGGCGATCAGCTCCGCGACCATCGGGCAGACATCGCGGAACACCTTGCGACCTTCCTGGACGAACAGTTTGTCACGGGCACCGATGCCCTCTTCCGCCGCGCGGTTGAGGAAGCCGAAGTTGTTGCGAATGTTGTTGGAGAACTTGGTCAGCAGTTTGGTGCTGACGATGTCGAACTGATACTTGGACGTGGCCAGGTCGGCACGTTCGATGATTACCGCAGTGGCCGCATCGCCGAAGATGAAGTGGCTGTCGCGGTCGCGGAAGTTCAGGTGACCGGTGCAGACTTCCGGGTTGACCATCAGGATCGCCCGGGCCTGGCCCAGCTGTACGCTGTTGGCGGCAGCCTGAATGCCGAACGTCGCCGAGGAGCAGGCTACGTTCATGTCAAAACCGAAACCTTCGATACCCAGCGCTTCCTGGACTTCAATGGCAATGGCCGGATAGGCACGTTGCAGGTTGGAGCAGGCAACGATCACCCCGTCGATGTCCGCCGCCGTCTTGCCGGCGCGTTGCAGGGCCTGCTCGGCAGCGCCAATGGCCATCTGGCAAAGCACCGACCATTCGTCATTGGAGCGCTCGGGCAAACGAGGTGCCATGCGCTTTGGATCGAGAATACCTTCCTTGTCCATGACAAAGCGGCTTTTGATCCCCGAGGCTTTTTCGATAAACGCGACGCTGGATTCGGTCAGTGCCTGCACTTCGCCACGTTCGATGGCGTCAGCATTGTCAGCATTGAACTGAGCGACGTAAGTATTGAAAGACTGCACCAGCTCTTCGTTGGAGATGCTGTTGGCCGGTGTGTACAGGCCGGTGCCGCTGATGACGACATTATGCATGGTCGTTTCTCTAATCTGTTCAGGCAGAAAGTATTGGCACCGACGTACCAACACATAAAGGGTTTATCCCGTCGAAGGGCATCAACCTGGCATCTCTTGATTCCGATCCGCCCGGGTTGCGAGGCTCAAATATGCGCGGGCGGTGTTTATAACGGCGAAGTTTGCCATAAACATTGGCGTTTGGCCCCTGTCGCACGAACAATGACAGGCATACCTGTGGAAGCTCGTGTGGCGAGGGGGCTTGCCCCCGTTGGGTGGCGAAGCCGCCCCAAAACCTGCAACCTCGGCGTATCAGTTACACCGAGTGCGCTGGTTTTACGACTGCTTCGCCACCGAACGGGGCGGTGCGGCGTTCCGACAAGCCCCCTCGCCACACAAGTTCGCTTGTACACAGGGTTTACGGTTCGACTTGAGTCCATTGCTTGCTCAAACGCTTGTCGGAGATCGGCACCTTGGTCCCCAATTGCTGGGCGAACAGCGAAACCCGGTATTCCTCCAGCCACCAGCGGTAGAGCTCAAGCTGCGGATCGCGCTTGCCTTCCTGCGCGTGCTTGTTGGCGCGGGTCTGGTATTGGGTCCAGAGGCCGGACAACTCGCCGCTCCAAACCCGATCCTTTTGCACCTGAGCCCCAAGTTTCTCGAAGCGCTGCTCGACAGCTTTCAAGTAACGCGGCAGTTCCTTGAGCCACTGCATCGGGGTTTCACGGACAAAGCCCGGATATACCAGGTGACTGAGCTGCTGCTTGATGTCGTTCAGAGCGACCGCTTGCGCCAGGTCGATCTTGCCTTTGAAGCGCTTCTGCAAAGCGTGCCAGAGCTTGAGCGTTTCCAGCGTCAGTTTCGCCAGACGCTCGGCATGCTCGGTCCACGCACCGCGCTTGCGCTCGGCCAGCGAGGCCAGACCGGCGCCGTCACGCGGCAAGCTTGCTTCGCCGTCGAGAATGCAGCTGTCGAGGCTCGCCAGCAGGATGTCTTCCACCAGACTGTCGATACGCCCCAGTTCGCGGTACATCAGGCCCAGCTCGGTAAGCCCCGGCAGCTTGCCGCGCAAGAACTTCGCCGGCTCGGCCAGTTGCTGCATGAGCAACCGCTGCAACGCCCGACGATGCTGGAACTCGGCCTCGGCCGGGGTTGAAAAACGCCCTTCCTTAACGCTGCCCGCCTCTTCCACCAGCGCCGGGTAGACCGTCATCGACAGCCCGGCGATCTTCTGCTGGGTTTTCTCGGCCACCGCGGCGAAGACCTTGGCCTCCACTGGCTGTTGGCTTTTCGCCGTCTGCGGTACCGCCAAAGCAGCCTGGCTGGCCTCGGCGAAACGTGCGGTCAGCTCAGGCAGATCACGGCCTTCACCGAGGAACTTGCCCTGGCCATCGACGATTTCCAGGTTCATCCGCAGATGACTTTCAACCTGCTGCGCCGCTTCCGTCCAGGCCTCATCACTGACCCGTGCACCGGTCATGCGCAACAGTTCACGACCCAGCGCATGCGGCAACGAGCCCTCGGCGAAAGTGACTCGCTGCAACGCCGCTTTGACAAAGTCCGGCACCGGCACAAAGTTCTTGCGCAGGGCCTTGGGCAAGTTACGCACCAGGGCGATGCACTTGGCTTCGATCACCCCCGGCACCAGCCATTCCAGGCGTTCCGGCGGCAATGCCGGCAACAGTGGTGCAGGTACGCGCAAGGTCACACCGTCGCGGGGATGGTTAGGCTCGAAGTGGTAACTCAACGGCAACGTCAGATCACCCAGGCGCAGGGTGTCCGGGTAATGCGCGGCGGTGACTTCGCTGGCTTCGCGAGCCAGCACGTCTTCTTCGCGCATGATCAGCAATTGCGGGTCTTTCTGGCTGTTGATCCGATACCAGCTGTCGAAGGTCGCGGTCTGATGGATCTCTGCCGGCAAGCGCGCGTCGTAGAAGGCAAACAGGGTTTCCTCGTCTGCCAGAATGTCGCGACGACGGGCCTTGGCCTCCAGTTCGTCGAGCTGTTCCAACAATTGCTCATTGGCAGACAGACACTTGGCTTTCGACTGAATCTCACCGCGTACCAGCGCTTCGCGGATAAACAGTTCACGCGAGGTGACAGGATCGATCGGCCCGTAATGCACGGGCCGGCGACCGACCACGATCAACCCGAACAGGGTGATTTGCTCGTAGGCCACGACCTGTCCGCGCTTCTTCTCCCAATGCGGTTCGAAGTGGTTCTTCTTGATCAGGTGCCCGGCCAGCGGCTCGATCCAGTCCGGCTCGATCTTCGCCACCATGCGTGCATAGAGCTTGGTGGTTTCCACCAGTTCAGCGGTCATCAGCCATTGCGGACGTTTCTTGCCCAGCCCCGATGACGGGTGAATCCAGAAGCGCCGCTGACGTGCACCGAGGTAATCGCCGTCTTCGGTTTTCTGGCCGATCTGGCTGAGCAAACCAGACAACACCGCTTTGTGCAGTTTCGAGTAGTCCGCCGGTTCTTTGTTCAGGCTCAACTGCATGTCGCGGCAGATCAGGCTCAACTGGCGATGGGAATCGCGCCACTCGCGCAGGCGCAGGTAGTTCAGGAAATTCTTGCGGCACCAATTGCGCAGCGGGCTGGCGGTCAGGGCCTGGCGTTGCTCTTCAAAACCACGCCACAGATTGACCAGCCCGGCGAAATCCGAGTCCACGTCTTTCCATTGTGCGTGGGCCTGATCGGCGGCCTGCTGACGCTCCGGCGGACGCTCGCGCGGGTCCTGGATCGACATCGCACTGGCGACGATCAACACTTCCTGCAAGCTGCCGAGTTTCGCCGCTTCGAGCAACATCCGGCCCATGCGCGGGTCCACCGGCAACCGCGCCAATTGCCGGCCGAGCGGCGTCAGTTGGCTGTTGCGGTCGACTGCCGAGAGTTCTTGCAGCAGGTTGAAACCGTCGCTGATGGCCTTGCCATCCGGCGGTTCGATAAACGGGAAATCGGTGATCTCACCGAGGCGCAGATGGAGCATCTGCAAAATCACCGCCGCGAGGTTGGTACGGAGAATTTCCGGGTCGGTAAATTCCGGCCGACCGATGAAATCTTCTTCGCTGTACAGACGGATGCAAATGCCCGGCTCGACCCGTCCGCAACGGCCTTTACGCTGGTTGGCGCTGGCCTGGGAAATCGCCTCGATCGGCAAGCGCTGGACCTTGGCCCGGTAGCTGTAGCGGCTGATGCGCGCGGTACCGCTGTCGATCACGTAACGAATGCCCGGCACGGTCAGCGAGGTTTCCGCGACGTTGGTCGCCAGCACCACGCGACGGCCCGGATGAGACTGGAAAATCCGCTGCTGCTCGGCCGGCGACAGCCGTGCGTACAACGGCAGAATTTCGGTGTGTTTGAGCTGGGCCTTGCGCAGCATGTCCGCTGCGTCACGAATCTCGCGCTCGCCGGGCAGGAACACCAGCACGTCGCCGGGACTGCGGCGTTCGCTGCGTTCGTATGCAGCAATTTCATCGAGGGTGGCGAGGATCGCCTGATCCACGGTCAGGTCGTCTTCGACTCGGTTGCCCTCTTCGTCCTGTTCCAGCGTCAACGGCCGATACCAGGTGTCCACCGGGAAAGTACGGCCCGAGACTTCGACAATCGGCGCATCGTCGAAGTGCTTGGAGAAGCGCTCGAGATCGATGGTCGCCGAGGTGATGATGACTTTCAGGTCCGGACGGCGCGGCAGCAGGGTTTTCAGGTAACCGAGCAGGAAGTCGATGTTCAGGCTGCGTTCGTGGGCTTCGTCGACGATGATCGTGTCGTAGCGTTCGAGGTAGCGGTCGTTCTGGGTTTCCGCCAGCAGGATGCCGTCGGTCATCAGTTTTATCAGGGTGTTGGCATCGCTCTGATCCTCGAACCGCACCTGATAGCCGACCAAGGCACCGAGCGGCGTCGCCAGCTCTTCGGCGACCCGGCTCGCGACGCTGCGCGCAGCAATTCGGCGGGGCTGGGTGTGACCGATCAGACCGTGCTGGCCGCGACCGATTTCCAGGCAGATCTTCGGCAGCTGGGTGGTTTTACCCGAGCCGGTTTCGCCGGCGATGATCAGCACCTGATGCTTGAGCAGCGCCTCCTTGATTTCGTCGCGCTTGGCGGCGATCGGCAGGCTGTCGTCGTAACGAATCAGCGGCAGGCTGGCACGTCGCGCCACCACCTGGTCGCAGGACGCTTGCATGCGCGTCACCCACAGGGCCAGCTTGGCCTCGTCGGGTTTCTTGCGCAGCTCGAGCAACTGCCGCCGCAGCCGGTGGCGGTCGGCAAGCATGGCGTGGTCGAGGTTTTTCAGCAGTTTGTCGATTGAAGGCGATTCGTCAGTCATCAGGTACGCAAAGGTCGTCTAGTGGCGCAGGGGGGCGATTGTCGCAGATTTGAGTCCATAGCGACGAATCCAACCTGCTTTTGTGGCGAGGGAGCTTGCTCCCGCTGGGTTGCGAAGCGGCCCCAAAAGGGACTGCTGCGCAGTCCAGCGGGAGCAAGCTCCCTCGCCACAAGGTGTTCACTCAGGAGGGCTACTCGTTATCGAGGCCTTTGCGCCGATACGGAAACACATCGATCACCTTGCCGGCGCGAATCGCCGCTTGCAGGCCTTTCCAGTAATCGGCGTTGTACAACTCGCCATGCAGTTGATCGAACAACCGTCGCTGCGCGGAGTCGGCGAACAGGAACGGTGGGAACTCTTCGGGAAACACGTCCAGCGGCCCGATCGAATACCACGGTTCGGAGGCCATTTCATCTTCCGGCGTGCGCGGTTGCGGGATGTGGCGGAAGTTGGCTTCGGTGAGAAAGCAGATCTCGTCGTAGTCATAAAACACCACGCGCCCGTGTCGGGTGACGCCGAAGTTCTTCAGCAGCATGTCACCGGGAAAAATGTTCGCCGCCGCCAGTTGCTTGATCGCCAGGCCGTAATCTTCCAGCGCTTCGCGCACCTGCGCGTCGTTGGCGTTTTCCAGGTAGAGGTTCAGCGGGGTCATGCGCCGCTCGGTCCAGCAGTGGCGGATCAGCACGGTGTCGCCTTCCACCTGGACTGTCGACGCGGCGACTTCCAGCAGCTCGGCCAGGCACGCCGGATCAAACTTGCTCAACGGAAAACGGAAGTCGGCGAACTCCTGGGTATCGGCCATGCGCCCAACCCGGTCGACACTTTTCACCAAACGATACTTCTCGATCACCGTCGCGCGGTCGACGTTTTTCGACGGCGAGAAACGGTCCTTGATGATTTTGAACACAGTGTTGAACCCCGGCAGGGTAAACACGCTCATGACCATGCCGCGCACGCCCGGGGCCATGATGAACTGGTCGTCGGTGTTGGCCAGGTGGTTGATCAACGCCCGGTAGAACTCCGACTTGCCGTGTTTGTAGAAACCGATCGAGGTGTACAGCTCGGCGATGTGCTTGCCCGGCAGGATGCGTTTGAGAAAGCCGATAAACTCCGCCGGCACCGGCACATCGACCATGAAGTACGAGCGGGTGAACGAGAAGATAATCGACACTTCGGCTTCATCGGTGATCAACGCGTCAATCTGAATCCCCCGGCCTTCGCGGTGCAGAAACGGAATCACCAGCGGCCATTGCTCGTCCGCGGTATAGATGCGCCCTACCAGGTAGGCGCCCTTGTTGCGGTAGAGCACCGAGGAAAACAGCTCGACGCTCAGATCCGGGTCCTTGCAGACCCAATCGGGCAGATTCTCGCGCAGTTGCGCTTCGAGTCGGCGCAGGTCGCGGTCGAGGTCAGCGTAGTCTTCGCTGAAGCGGTAATCGGCAAAAATACTCGCGAGCATGCCGGACAGTTGACCATGCGGCTTATAGATCCGGGTCTGCGCGGCCCGGGCCCGGTGCAAGCTGGGCCGGGTGGTGTGGATGAACATGCAGCCATCGCTGATCAGGTCATGACTGAACAGCCCGCAGAAAATCGAGTTGTACCAGGTCTCGGACAATTCATCGTCGAAACGCAGGTCGATCAGGTTGATGTAGGCGCTTTTGACCAGCGGCCAGCAGCCGACATCCATCAGCACCTCAGCCTCGAAGGCAGCATGCAGGCGGCCCACCACTTCGCTGACCTTGGCTTCGTAGAGGTTGATCCGCGCCGCCGATGCGACCTGCGTTTCCTGCCACTGCGCCTGTTCGAAGCGCGCCCGGGCGCCGTCGGTGATCTGGCGGAAATGCTCGCGGTAATCGTCGAAGCCGTCGAGGATCATCTGGGCGATATCGGCGGCGGGCCATGGCTGCGGCATGTGAGGACCTCTGCGGGATGGTTCTTGTCGTTGGGGCTGAGCTTAGAGGTCAATTGTTACGCAACGCAACCATTGCCTTGGCACCCTGAGGCAGCGACACTTGCGCCCTGATAAAGGAAGGAACGAGCCGTGAACCCCGTCGATATTCTGCGTATGTTGTCACTTGCTGCCATTTGGGGGGCGAGCTTTCTGTTCATGCGCATCATCGCCCCAGTGATTGGCACAATCCCCACTGCTTTTTTCCGCGTTTCGATCGCCGCCACCGGGTTGCTGGTGATTCTGGCGCTGATGCGGATCAGTTGGGACTTCCGTGGCAAGTTCAAAACCGTGCTGCTGCTCGGGATGATCAACTCCGGTCTTCCAGCGACCCTGTACTCAGTGGCCGCTCTAGTGCTGCCGGCCGGCTACTCGGCGATTTTCAACGCCACCACGCCGCTGATGGGCGTATTGATCGGCGGCCTGTTCTTCAGCGAAAGACTCACCCTCTCGAAGATTGCCGGGGTGGCCCTCGGCTTGTTTGGCGTCGCCATCCTGACCCGCGCCGGTCCTGTGGCCTTCGACATGCAATTGCTGATGGGCGCACTTGCCTGCCTGCTGGCAACCACCTGCTACGGTTTCGCCGGGTTCCTGGCGCGACGCTGGCTCGATCATCAAGGCGGCCTCGACAGCCGTCTCGCGGCATTGGGCAGCATGCTCGGGGCAACGCTGTTCGTGCTGCCGTTGTTCGGCTACAGCGTCATCACTCAGCCGCCCGTTAGCTGGGGTGGCTGGAATGTCTGGTTGTCGCTGCTGGGCTTGGGCCTGGGCTGCACGGCATTCGCCTACATCCTGTATTTCCGCTTGCTCAGCTCCATCGGCCCGGTCAAATCAATGACCGTGACCTTCATGATCCCGCCGTTCGGCGTGTTGTGGGGCGCATTGTTTCTCGATGAACCACTGTCGATGGCACACCTGTATGGCGGGCTGTTGATTGCGGGGGCGTTGTGGCTGGTGTTGAAGCCTGCGGCGGTGAAGGTGCCTGAACTGGTAGAGCAATAACCGATAGGCAGCGGCGCATCGACACACTATGCGCCGCTTGGGCTTGCGTGCAGTTCACCTCAAGGCGACGTCAGCGTAATCAGGTAAGCGCCTGAATTTACCGGTTTGCCGGCCGCGTCGACCAAGGCGTATTGCTGATCGTAGTAACGGCCATCCTTGCTCCCGCCCGCGACCAACTTCACGCCCACGCGGGAATGATCGAGCGCACTGACCGAGCGGACCGGCTCGACGCTGCGCACACTGACCGCACTGCCGAGCACCGGGGTCGGACAACCGTTGAGCTCAAACGTCGAACTCGCCCCCATGTGGGAGCTACAACCCGACTCGACAATACTGCCGTGAAACTGGATGACGCCCTGGCCTAGCGGCGTTGCTGCCAGGCACGCACCGCTCAGCGCGAAGAACAGGCTGATACCGACCGACAAACGCTTACCGTTCATGTTGATGCTCCTTAGGGTTGTAAGGACTGCATCGACAAGTCTGGCTGGGATCTTGAGGATTTTAGGAAATGTCTGATGTTTATTTCTTGAAGCTGCCAACGGCGTCTCAGGGCGCATCGATTGCCAATGCATGCGGTACTGACCGGCGCATCCGCCAGCAGGCTGCCGCTGACAAACTAAGAAACGCCTGATGTTCACAGATTTTCATGGGCGCTAAGGTGCTGGTTTCTTTATCACTACGTATTGCTAGCAACATGGATATTTCAAACAAACAGAATCGATTGCGCACTGTTCTGAACATCGCTTGCGTAATGGCGTTTGCCTACGGCCCCGGTGCAATGGCTACCAATTGCAAGTTCCTCAATACCAGCGGCTCCATTTCGGCAATACTGACCCCCTGGGCAAAACCGGGCGGTCATTCCGTATAAAAGCACCTAATCCGAATGTCCCGGAAAAGACGCCCCCCCCCTTCACCTGTAACGGTCAATTATCCAGCTAAGCACCACCTTCCAACAGGCGCAGGTCTCGTTGAGATGATTAAGGCGATTAAATCTGGCAAACACAGAGCTTTTAGGGATGTGGACGAGAGCAAGGCAACAATCGGGTAGACGCATCAGCGCGTCCATCTGTTGCTTGGCCGAAATGTGCCAGAACATCTCAGAAACCAAACTGAGTATTGCGGCAACAGCTTAAAGTCGGCGCTTGATGTAATACGAGTAGCTTCTCGTATCACAGACAGGTCTCCTCGGTAAAAAGCAGATTCTCGGCTCTATTGAAAAGAACTTGAGATCGAATTTGGAACAGCCAATCCCAGTATCAACTTAGCTATTGAGGCATGTATAACACTCGATCGCCACTTTAAGAATCGTCTGATTCGCACGCAGGCCCACCCTCGCTAGGGTAGCCAGATGAAACTGAAGAACTACCTTCACCAGATCAATCCCCTCCTCTCCACACCGAACGCCGCACGACGTCTGTTGCGTATTTTTGGCGTAGTTTTGCTCGTTGGCATACTCAGTGGCGTCTACAGTTTCCTGCTGCTGACGTTCAACGCCGAAGTGTCGCGCAGACGCAGCCACATGAGCAGTGCGATTGCTGAAGCCCACACGTTTTTCACCACCCGCGAAGCGCTGCTCGAAAGTCTAAGCCTGTCGGCGATTCGCAAGCCCGACGGGGTAAAACCGCAAGTCTCGCCAGAAGAAATCCATTTGCTGCTGGGTACCACACGCGGCAAGCAATGGAGCATCTGGCTGACCGAGCGGATCCGGCAGTACCTGACCAGCAAGCAGGTCAACTTGCTGTACGTCAGCAGTGGAAACGACCTTCAAGTGAAAAGGCTTTATACCGCCACACCGGTGGTTGGAGATTTCCCCCAGGCGATGCTCAATCGCTTGCAGGCGTTGAAAAGTGACAATACCAACGCGATGGACCAGTTGTGGCTGACCAATCAATCGTCCAGCCATTCGCAGCTCTACATTTTCATTCGGCTGGATGCGCGGGATCTCGATTCCGGCTGGCTGGGGCTTGAGATGGACGGTCGCGAGGTGTCCAACGCGCTGGATGATCAAAGCGCCGGGCAATTCACGATGTTCAATCCCGACGGCATGCTGGTGTTCAGCAACAGCCAACCTGCCCAGATCTGCAAAAATCTGATGCAAATGCAGATGCAGAATTTTTTTGGTTTTGTCGGCAAAAACTGGCTGCCCGATAATCTGGTGATGCGCAAACAACTGAAGTCATCCGACTGGCAGTTGGTCTACTCCATCGATCTGCGCAAGGTGCTCATCACACTCTGGCCACGACTTGGCGGCGCCCTGCTGTTCTGCCTGTTCAGTATCAGTCTGGTATGGATTGTGATTCGCCGCCTCGAATACCGCTTTATCACGCCGACCATCAGTCGTATCCAGGCGCTGGTCGAAAGCGAGCTGTTCAGCAGCGATGTGATCCAGACCGCACCGGTTGCGCTGTGTGTTCTGCGTCGCGCCAATGGCCAGGTGGTGTTGGAAAACACCTTGGCGCAGCAATGGCTGGGCCAGAGCGGTGAGCGTGAGCGCCTCAGTCCGCGTTGGATCTACCAGGCGTTCGACGAGATGAACCCGCAAGTCACCGACTATTTCGAAGCTGCCGACGGCCGCCACCTGTACCTGAGTTGCGCGCCCACCCGTTACAAGGGCGAAGACGTCTTGCTGTGCGCCTTCAGCGACATCAGCACGCGCACCCAGATTGAGGATGCGCTGGATCAGGCGCGGCAACTGGCCGATGCCGCGAACGACGCGAAAACCCTGTTTCTGGCGACCATGAGCCATGAAATCCGCACACCTTTGTATGGCGTGCTGGGCACTCTGGAGTTGCTGGCGCGGACCGAACTGGACGCGCAACAAACCGACTACTTGCGCACCATCGAAGGGTCGTCCGCGACGTTATTGCAATTGATCTGTGATGTGCTCGATGTGTCGAAGATCGAGGCCGGGCAACTGGCGCTCGAGCTTACGGAGTTCAGTGTGTTTGAGCTGGTTCACGAGGTGCTTCAGGGCTACGCTGCCGCCGCTCATGGCAAGGGCCTCGACCTGTACGCAGTGATCGATCCGAAGTTGCCGGAGCGGGTCATCGGCGACGTGTCGCGTATCCGCCAGATTCTCTACAACCTGCTGAGCAACGCCGTCAAATTCACCGACGCCGGGCGCATCGTCCTGCGCGTGAGTCTGATTGGCCGCGACGGCGAGCGCGCCAACCTGTTCTGGCAAGTCTCGGACACCGGTAAGGGCATCACTCAGGAAGACCAGGCGCGTATTTTCGAACCCTTCTACCAGACTCGCGGCCACACTAATGTGATCGCCGGCACCGGCCTCGGCCTGCCCATCTGCCAACGCCTGACACACTTGATGAACGGCAGTATTCGCGTGGTCAGCGAACCCGGCCTGGGAAGCAGTTTCTCGCTGAATCTGTCTCTGGAACAGCCTTCAACCCCCGCACTACCCAGCAGTTTCACGCCGTTGCTACCAAAAGTGGTGTTTGTGGTTTCACCGATTCGCGAACTGACGGAAGCCATAAGCGGCTGGTTGCGCCGGTGGGGCGCACGCCCGCAGCTTGATCGCGCTTCACGCTGTGCCGCCACGCCAGACAGCGTGCTGCTTGAGTTGCATCCCGGTTGCTTCGAAGAACGCCTCGATCCGCAATGGACCGGGCCGTTGGTGATGGCCACCGGCGACGGCTACAACGAACCCCAGGCAGGTTCCGGAGGCTGGGTGGTCAACATCAACTACCTGGAGGCCATTCATCAGGCCGTCAGCCGGGCCCAAGGGCTTTCCGTGATCAAACCGGAAAATGACAACCCGCAACGGCAACTGAAAAAGTTGCATCTGCACATCCTCGTGGCTGAAGACAACGTCATCAACCAGTTGATCCTGCATGACCAATTGCAGGAACTGGGGTGTACGGCCGAACTGGCGAGCAATGGCGAGGAGGCACTGGCGATGTGGCGCAGAGGCCGTTTCGACGTAATTCTGAGCGACGTCAACATGCCGCGCAAAAATGGCTATGAACTGGCGCGAGAGCTGCGCCGTCTGGGGTGCAAGGTGCCAATCATCGGCGCAACCGCCAACGCCATGCGCAGCGAAGAAGCCCTGTGCCTGGCTGCTGGCATGAACCATTGCCTGGTCAAACCTTTCACGCTGCAGGCCTTGCACAACCAACTGGCGCTTTACGAAAGAACACCTCATGAAACCACTTAGTATCCTGATCGTTGAAGACCATCCGTTCCAGCAACTGTATCTGCAGAATCTGTTCAGCGAGCTCGGAGACTTTGAGCTGGAGTTCGCTCAAGAAGGCAGCGCAGCGCTGGACTACCTGAAAAGGCGCGACTTCGATCTGGTGCTGACTGATTTGCTGATGCCGGGAATGGACGGCGTCCAGTTCATTCAGGGGCTGGCGGCGTCCGGTTCGCGACCCGCGCTGGCGATCATGAGCGTCGCCTCCCGACGCATGCTGACCAGCGCCAGCCTCGCCGCGCGCAATCTCGGCGTCAGCGTCATCGGTCTGATTTCCAAACCGGTCAAGAGCAGCGCTTTGCGCAATCTGACTGATCAGTTGGGCAGTCGGCGTCAAGCCATCCTGCCCCTGCCCGGCCCGCAGATTGATCACTTGGCGATACTCGCAGCGCTGGACAACGGTGAACTGCAAGCCTGGTTCCAGCCGAAAAAATCGCTGGCCAACGGCCGTATCGTCGCCGCAGAGGCGCTGGTGCGCTGGATTCATCCCGAGCATGGCGTGCTGTTGCCGGGTATGTTTCTGCCGGCGTTCAAGGCGTTTGCCCTGGAGGAAAGCCTGCTGTGGCATATTCTCGAACAAGCGATGAAGGCGCAGAAATTGTGGGGCGCTCAAGACTACGCCATCCCGGTGTCGATCAACCTGCCCACCCACTTGCTTAACAGTCCCGATCTGGCCGACCGGATTCTGCAGTTTGTCCTTAAGCACCATGGCGCCCCGGCGATGATCTGTTTTGAGTTGATGGAGTGTTCGATGCCCGAGGACATCAGCAACTTCTACGCCGGTGCGTGCCGGTTGCGCATGAAGGGGTTCGGGCTGTCGCAGGATGACTTCGGTCAGGGTTACAGTTCGTACATGAATCTGGTGTCGACGCCGTTCACCGAGTTGAAGATTGACCGGGCGCTGGTGCACGGTTGCAGTGAAAACGAAGAGTTGGCCCAGGCCCTGACCAGCATCGTCGCGCTTGGCCGCCAATTGGGCCTCACGGTGGTGGCCGAAGGCGTGGAAACAGCACAGGAATTGGCTCTACTGCGTAGAATCAACTGCACTCAGGTTCAGGGGTTTCTCATTTCACATGCGGTGTCGTCATCCGAATTTCAACAACTGCTAACCCAGGACGGCCCGGCTGTCGTGGATTGATCCCTGACGCACAGACTCTGTTTGCATCCGAGGTAGCTGTGTCCAAGGCTTATCCAAGCATCTCCAACAGGCTGGCCCAATGACTCATCCCAATGCGCGTCTGCACAAACTGACCAGTAGCTCACTGCGCATGAATAAAGGTGTCGTGGTGCTCTGCGGTCTGGCATCGATGTTGGTCGGTCTCAGCGTCTGGGGCCTGAATCGCATGGTCGCCGAACAACGCGATGCGGTGCGTTATCACTTCGCCCGGCTGATGGAGAACATGGGCGAACAAGATCTTTTCCTCAGCGCTATCGCCCAACAAAGCGCCAAGGGACTCACGCTGAATACCCAGCGGATGCACATGTCTGTGCAGGAGCCGATGCCGGAGCAAGACAGCGGGATTTACCGGGCTAAAGAACTGTCTTTTTCCCTACCCTTTAGCGTCAAGATCAACCCGACATCGATTGAACCGAGTGAGCGCCCCAAGGTATTCGCGCTGGGCGCGCATCTGGCCAGTTACTACAGCGCATTCTGGTCGGCCTCGCACTACCAGTCGCCCCAGGTATTTCTATTCAACGTCCCGGACAACTTTGACATCGCGGTGCCCGCCGCCGGGGAACTGCGCGGCGCCGGGCAGATTCAGGGGGGTACCTTTCAGCAGGTACTAACCCAGGTGTTGCAGTGCCTGCAGAAGAAAAATCCACAGCCGTTGGACAGTCAGGTTCACTGGGTTCGTTATGGTGCGCAAGCGGATAAAGGCGTTGCTCCGACAGTGCTGGCCTACATCAACGTCGACCTGCCAGCGAGCCAATTGGATATTGAAGGCGCCAGCCCGTGGGTGGTCGTGGCATCGCTGTTGAATCTGAGCCAGATCAACGATATCGAGCGCATCATGGAATGGTCGATCTACGACCGCTTCGGTCTCACCGCGCCCAACGGCAGCCTGTTGGTCGGGACCGAGCCGCCCGACCCGGTGCTGAGCGAAGGGCTGAACGTGCGCCTCGACGGTCTGGTGTTCAAGATTTCCAGCGAGGGGCCGCACCCGTGGACGGCGGTTTACGTGGTCGGTTTCAAGAGCTTTATCGATTACGCGTGGTGGCCGTTGCTCGGCGTCTTGACATTAATAATTGCCAGCATCGGTGGCGGCTGGGCCTTCAGCCGCTGGTACAAAACCCGCGTGGTACTGCCCGCCCATCAAGCGCATCAGAGCATCTCCGAAAGCGAGGCATTCAGCCGCGCGGTCATCGATGCTGCGCCCACCGGGCTGTGTGTGGTACGGCGCAGTGACCATCAGGTATTACTGGAAAACCAGCGTATTCAGGAGTGGCAGCAAAGCGACCGGTTGATCGCCGCCCTCGACCAGAAATACCCACTGACCAGCCCCGGCCAGACCGACCTCGAAATCGAGGGTCATCATCTGCACGTAGGGGTGGTTGGCGCCCGTTATCATGGCGAGGATGTGTGGATCTGCGCATTCCACGACGTGACCCGGCATATCGATGATGCCGCGGCATTGGAGCAGGCATTGCGTGCGGCCGATTCGGCCAACGAGGCGAAAACGCGCTTTCTGGCGACCATGAGTCATGAAATCCGAACGCCGTTGTACGGCGTTTTGGGCACGCTCGAACTGTTGGGGCTGACCGATCTCGGGCCGCGTCAACAGGAATACTTGCGCACCATTCAGCGCTCTTCGGCGACCCTGTTTCAGCTGATCAGCGACGTGCTCGACGTGTCGAAAATCGAATCCGGGCAGATGACCATTGAAGCTCAGGACTTCTGCCCGCTGGAACTGACCGAAGACACTTTGCGCGCCTACAGTGCGTTCGCCGAGGCCAAAGGTTTGCAGCTTTATGCCTGCATTGATTCGGCGATCCCTGACCGGGTGCAAGGCGATCCGCTGCGCATCCGGCAGATTCTCAATAATCTGCTGAGCAACGCGATCAAGTTCACCGACAATGGCCGCGTGGTATTGCGACTGCGGCTGCTGGATCTCAACGCCGGCGGTGCCAATCTGCAATGGCAGGTCAGCGACTCCGGAATCGGTATTTCCCAGGCCCAGCAAAGCCAATTGTTCGACCCGTTCTATCAGGTGCGCGATGCCTCCAGCGAAGCCGGGGCGGGCCTCGGTCTGGCGATTTGCTGGTGGTTGTGCGAGCTGATGGCCGGGCAGTTGAAAGTGGTCAGTGAACCCGGACTGGGCAGCAGCTTCTCACTGCAATTGCACCTCGCTTGCGCAGTCGGTCAGTTGAGCGATTGCCCCGAATTCGCGCCTGACGCGCCGCCGATTTACGTACAGGCACCAGCACCGGAACTGTCACAGCATGTGTGCAACTGGTTCAACCGACTGGGTCAGGAAACCCGCATCCTCGGCCCGGACGCGAAAAACCTGCCTGGCTCTTCAGCGCTGCTGCTGGATGTGCTGCCGTCCTCGCAAACCGCTTGGGGCGGCCCGCGTGTCATCGCCACGACCGCTGGGGCCAACCCGGCGGAATACACCGCCGAAGGCTGGTCGGTGGATGCGCATGACATCCGGGCGATGGCCTGGGCGGTCAGCTTCGCGCAACAAGGCGTGGGCCAGCGTAACCACACTGCGCTTACCGAGCAGGCCCGACGGCTGGATCTGAACATTCTGATTGCCGAAGACAACCCGATCAATCGGGCGATCATCAAAGAGCAGCTTGAGGCGCTCGGTTGCACGGTGGTCGCCACCGCCGATGGCGAACAAGCCCTGCACCAATGGCTGCCTGGCTTGTTCGACATGGTGTTGACCGACGTCAACATGCCCGTGATGAATGGCTATGAACTGACCAAAGCACTGCGCAGAAACGATCCGGATCTGCCGATCATCGGCGTCACCGCCAATGCTCTGCGCGATGAAGGCGAACGCTGTGCGGCGGTCGGCATGAACGCCTGGCTGGTCAAGCCATTGAACCTGCACACGCTGCGTACGCAATTGCTCAAGCACTGCAAAGCAGCCAACCCGTTGCCCCTGGTTGAGCCGGACCAGCCCGCGCATATCGCGCAAAACCCCGATCAGCCGCAGTTGTCGCCAAAAATGCGGACCTTGTTTTTCAGCACCATGCAGCAGGACATCGACAAGGTCACGGCCTCACTTCGGGACAGCGATGCGGCTGCGCTTGGCCGTCATCTGCACAGCATGGCCGGAGCTTTGGGCGCCGTGCAGGCCGGCAGTCTGGCAGACGCATGCATCAGCCTTGAGAGCCGCCTGGAGGGTCACCCTCTCACTCCGGCCTTGGCTACCGAGGTCAGCGCTTTGCTGGAACGACTGGCAGCAATGCTCGACGCGCTGGCGTAATCCGTATGCATTCAACAACAAATCAAGGAGCGCCGAACATGGCAAAACTCAACGTCGTGATCGCCGATGATCACCCCATCGTATTACTGGGTGTACGTGAGCTGATAGAGCGCGATGAGCGCTTTCGCGTCGTGGGTGAAGCGGCGGGCTCGAACGAGCTGATCGAGCTGCTCAAACATCAATCGGTCGATCTGGTGATCACCGACTTCAAGATGCCCGCCGATTCGCCTTACGGCGATGGCCTGAAACTGGTGGAATACCTGCGCCGGCACTTTGCCGATGTGAAAGTTCTGGTATTGACCATGATTTCCAGTTCGCTGATCCTCACCCGCCTGCATGAATTGGGCGTCGTCGGGGTCATCCAGAAAAGCCAGCTACATGGCGAGATCCAATTGGCGCTGATGGCTGTGGCGCAAGGTCGCCCGTTTAACAGCGCCAAGCCGGCACCGACGTGCGTGAGGGAGCCGAACGTCGCGCTGGATGAGAGGCTGTCCCGGCTTTCACCCAAGGAGTTCGAAATCTTGCGAATGTTCGTCGCCGGACAGAGCGTAACCACGATTGCTCGCAACCTTTCCCGCAGCTTAAAAACCGTCAGTACGCAAAAGAATGCGGCCATGCGCAAGCTGGATGTTTCCAGCGACCAGGATTTGCTGACGTATTGCCTAGAAAATAACGTTTTCAACTGAGGCTGATCCTTCAGCCGAATTCAATCAGTAAAAAAGGCGCTCACCTGGATCAGCGTGAACGCCAGCATCGAACTCTCAGCTCGCAATCACCCCCCTCAAACAGTCGCGTTCTTCGTAGCGCTCTCGTCACCGAGCAAGACGATGTCACGCCGTTGCGCCCGTTCGTAGGTTTGCTCGCGCTCGAGCATCTGGTATTTAGCCTCCTCTGACTAATTCCTTAGTGTCTCGCTGGACCGCCAGGCATCAGTTCCATCGTCAATCTGGCTTCACTGATCTGGCGCCTGGATACCCGCGCATCTGCTGTCGGTATCACGGGTTCGATTTCCAGTTGGGCGGTAAGAGTTTTTCCTCTCGTAAGCTCACCGCTAACGACCGGAGCAAAGGTCCGGCCGGGTTGAAGCAATCGCGAGTCCGAAGCGGCATCATTGATAATTCCGTCAGCAGTACTGCCGGCTATCTGTACGCTTTTGCCATCCACTTGCGCATTGGATAAGCGGATAACCAAGCTGCCGCGCTCCCCGTAAACCACATTGCCGCTGGCGTTTGTCTGACCACGCAGGGTTAGACGTATGGCCTGTGTATAGGGGCAAATCACGCTGAGCATTACTGTACGTTTGCCAAAGGTGGAGCTATTACTTACGGCAGGTGCATTCTGTAATTGCCACCGAGTTTGAGTACCGTAGTCGATGAGTTCTCCCCCGAGCGACACGCTGCACCGTCTATCCGTGGCTAAATTGGATGGCATCTTTTCGACGCCACTATCCAGAGGGGCCGCCTCGCTATAGTGGCTGAGACATGAACAAGCTGGAAGCCGCCGGCACACTCAACCCACATGAGCCGCAAGCCTGCTATGACTTGCCGTCGCTGATCGACAAGGCCACTTTGCGCTATGACGTCAGCCGTCTGCGGCTGTTGGCCAGCGTGCCGCAAATCGCCATGCAGCGGGGCATGCGTGGTTATGTCGACCCGGCCTTATGGGATAGCGGAGTCTCGGCGGCCTTTATCAACTACCAGTTGAGCAGCAACCGTAACAGCACGGACTACGCCACCACGTTCTCCAACAACCTGGGGCTGCGTAACGGCCTCAATCTGGGCGCCTGGCGCCTGCGTAATGAGTCGAACTTCAGTAGCAGCACCGGTCAGCCCAACACGTTCAAGAGCAACCGCAGCTACTTGCAACATGACGTGACCGCGTTGAAGGGCCAGTTCAGTGCCGGCGATATATTCTCCGACACCGACCTGTTCGACAGCGTGCGTTATCGCGGCCTGAAACTGGCCTCCGACGAAGGCATGCGCGCCGACAGCGAGCGCGGCTATGCACCGATCATTCGCGGCGTGGCGGAAACCAGCGCCACGGTGGAGATCCGTCAGAACAATTACATCCTCTACACCGCCAACGTGCCACCGGGCCCGTTTGAAATCAGCGATATCTATCCCAGCGGCTCGAACGGCGACCTGCAAGTGACCATTATCGAAGCCGATGGCCGTCGACGGGTAACGATGCAGGCGTTTTCCAGCTTGCCGATCATGGTCCGCGAAGGCCAGGTGAAGTACAGCGTCTCGGCGGGCAAGTACAACAGCAACAGCGATGGCCTGGCGTCGCCGCAGTTTGTCAGCAGCACCCTGGCCTACGGCATCAACAGCAACCTCACCGGGATCGTCGGTGTCCAGGCCTCGGAGAACTTCAAGGCGCTGTCAGTCGGTGCGGGTCGCAACACCCCGATCGGCGCCGTCTCTGTCGACCTGACTCACTCCTCCAGCGCTACCTCGGGCCAGACCGTCCAGGGTAATAGCCTGCGGGCGTTGTATGCCAAGACGTTCACCGGCACCGACACCAACTTCACCCTGGCGGCCTATCGCTATTCGACCGAGGGCTACCGGACCCTGACTAACCACGTCGAGGAACTCAACGCCGACGGCCAGAAACCCACCGGTAACTCGAAGACCCGTACCGACCTGACCATCAACCAGAGCCTGGGCCGTAACCAGCAATACGGCAGCGTTTACCTGAACGCCAGCGACCAGCGCTATTGGGGGCGTGGCGGTTCCCAGAGCCTGTCCACCGGCTACAGCAACTACTGGGGTGAGGTCAGCTACAACGTCGGCGCAACCTATACCAAGGATGTCGGTGATTTCGGACCGTCCAACAATGACACGTTGATCAACCTGTCCCTGTCGTTCCCGCTGGGTTCCAAGCCCCGTGCACCCAGGGCCTTTGTCTCGGCCAGCACGCAGAAGAACAGCGACAGCACTCAAGTCGGTATCAACGGCTATCTGTCGGAAACCAGCGACACCTATTACTCACTGCAAGGCGGCAACAGCAGCACCGGTGGCAGCTCGGCCTCGGCCAACATCAGCACCCGCACCTCGGTGGCGGATATCAGCGCGGGCTATAGCCAGGGGCGCGGCTACGCCTCGCAAAACCTTAACCTGGCCGGTTCCGTGGTCGCCCACGCGGGAGGCGTCAATCTGGGACAGACCGTGGGCGAAACCTTTGCCCTGGCCGAAGTGCCAGGTGTCGCCGGGGCCAAAATCGGTAGCTACAGCGGCGCTGAAACCGGCGCCAACGGCTTTGCTGTGATCCCCAACACCCAGCCCTATCGGGTGAACTGGATCAGCCTGGATACCCGGGATCTGGGTGCGGAAATCGAGATCGATAATGCCACCCAGCAAGTCGTACCAAGACGGGGTGCCGTGGTGCTGGCCCGCTATGTTGGCAAGACCGGGCGACGGGTGCAGTTCGAGCTGTTTGATGCACAAAACAAGGCCATTCCATTTGGCGCCGCGCTGGAAGACGCCGCCGGTAAACAACTGGCCATTTCCGACCCGAGCGGTAAAGCCCTGGCGCTGGTGGAAGAGGACTCGGCCACCCTCACCATCAAATGGGCTGACAAACACTGCCTGGCGACCTACGCATTGCCCGAGCGCAACAAAGCCCTGAACTACGAGCGCGTACGCCTGCAATGCCAACCCTAAAAAACGCGGCCTTCGTCAATCACGAAGGCCGCGTCAGCATCAGCGGCTTTTACGGAACACAAACACCAAACCGACGATGATCAACAGCATGCCGAGCATGCTCAACATCGCCAGTCGGTTGCCGAAAATCAGGTAGTCCATCACCGCCGTCACTGCCGGCACCAGGTAGAACAAACTGGTGACATTCACCAGATTGCCTCGGGCGATCAGGCGATAGAGCAGCAAGGTCGCCAGCAGCGATACCACCAGCCCCATCCACAACACGGGCACGATGAAACCCGTGCTGTGCTCGAAGTGGAACGGCTGGAACGGCACGAACATTCCGCACAGCAACAGCCCGGCCAGGTATTGCACCGGCAGTGTGCCGAGGGGATTTTCGGTGATGCGCTTCTGCATGATCGAGCCTGCGGTCATGCTGACCAGCGCCAGCAAACCAAAGAGCATTCCGGCCAGCGACATGCCGGCCAGGCCGATGCCCTGATAGACCACCATGATCAACCCCGCCAGCCCGAGCATCAGGCCGAACATCCGGCTCCTGGAGCGTTGGCGCTCAATCAGCACCACGGTGAGGATCGGTTGAACCCCCATGATCGTGGCCATGACCCCGGGCGTAACCTTCAGGTCCAGCGCCAGCAGATAGAAAATCTGATAGGCGCCCAGCAATACCAGGCCGGTGGCCGCGGCATACAGCATCGGCTTGCCGCGCCGGGGCAGTTTGAGCTTGAGCAACGGGATCAACAGCACCAGCCCACAGAGGGCAATGGCAAAGCGGATCAACAGAAAGGCAAAGGGTGAGGCGTGAGCCAGCCCCCATTTGGAGAAAATCGCCCCGCTACTCCAGAGCAGAACGAACAGGCTCGTGGACGCCGCCGCGAGCGCGGTCTTTTTTGAAATGAGCAACATGAAAACCACCTGTCATCAGGCAAGAAGCCAACTCAGCCGAAGCTGAAATTCAGTCGTTGTGTTCAGGCGGGCACAGGCAACAGCAGAAGCCGCTGATCAGCCCGAGAAGCCAACACCTGGCGGTGAAACCACCGCGCACACCGGTGTGCGACTGACAGGAGGGGGATAGTGGCTGATCTGCGCAGGCTGCACATTCCCGCACGGCACGACGCCAGCGTTGACCGCTGAATCGACTACCGCGTTGATGAGGGATGCAGGCATGAGCTGATCTTTTTTGAGGGAGAAATCGCCGGGTTGGAAACGCAGCGAGCGCTGACTATAACCAGCGCTCGACACAGATTGCAATGACTTGGTCAAAGCGCCAGTAAAGACAGCTGATGTGCCTGCGAATAGCCTTCAGAACGCACCACTCCCCATAGCAGCGGCACCACTAAAAATACAAGAGGCCATATGCGAGCACGAGTTAAGAAGCCTTGCGCGAAGGACAAATTATGGAGGATGCATAAAAAGCAGATGAATACGGGGCTATCCGCCAATCAACTTCGATTGTTCAAAGCGGCCCTGATCGGAACCGAAAATGAAGAGCCAAGCCTCCTCGCAGGCCGTCCTTGATTTTCTCTAGCCAAAAAAAACCGCTCATCGATGAGCGGTTTATCTTTTTTGGCGATTGGTATCAGCCAAACAACCAGTAGCCCAGCGCCGTCAGCACCACAACCGCCAATACTGGCCGCAGGATGCGGTACAGCTTCGGATTACGGCGCTTCCACTTTTTGACCACGCCGCTGAATTTGTCGCTGGAGGTCTTGCTCCAGGCGTAGACCTTGTTGATCCCGCCGACGCGCTCGTCATCGAGGTTTTGCGGCGCCGTGGCACGGCCCAGCAGGCCACTGACGCAACGGTTGATACGCGTCATCAAGCGGTTGCTCAGCGGTCGTTCGATGTCACAGAACAGAATCACCCGGGTCGTTTCGGTTTCGTTCTTGACCCAGTGCACGTAGGTTTCATCGAACATCACGTCTTCGCCATCGCGCCAGGCGTAGACCTGACCGTCGACAAAAATGCGGCAGTCGTCGGAGTTCGGTGTCGACAAGCCCAAGTGATAACGCAGGGAACCGGCGAACGGGTCGCGGTGCGGGTTGAGGTGGCTACCGCCCGGCAACAGGGCAAACATCGCGCCTTTCACGTTGGGGATGCGGCTGACCAGCTCGACGGTTTTCGGGCAGAGCAATTCGGCCGATGGCAGCGGTTTGTCATACCACTTGAGGTAGAAACGCTTCCAGCCCTTCTTGAAGAACGAACCGAAACCGGCGTCGTTATTCTTCTCGGCGGCGCGAATGTAGCCCTCGTCGAACAGGTGCATGGCCTCGTCACGAATGACTTCCCAGTTTTCCTTGAGCACATCCAGTTCCGGGAACTTGCTGCGGTCCAGGTACGGTTTGGACGGCACTCCCGAGAACAGGTACATCAAGGCGTTATAAGGAGCGAACAGCGCCGAGTGGTTGACGAACTGACGCAAGACCGGCAAGCGCGCCTTGCCGCGCAAATGCACGTAGAGCGTGCTGCCGATGAACAGCAGCAACAGCGACGCCTTTGCGGCAAAGGAAAAGGTCATGGGGCAACTCCTTGGAAAAAGGTCTCTCTGCGCATCGTCATTTACCCGACATGGCAGCCGGCCATGATAAACACTACCGGCCTTGGGAAAAACCCACATAACTGAACAATCAGTGTTAAAGGTTGCGCAATAAAGCACTTATTAACATAAGGCACCTGAACCTTGACTGATTTGAGTCAACACAAGTCCCCTGTGGCGAGGGCGCTTGCTCCCGTCAGCTGACGCGATCAGTTGTGACGAAGAATAAAGATAGTCACAGCACCCCACGGATTCAGCGGTCTCAAGAGACTACTGTAGTGGTCTAATGAAATCTATGGTCGCCCATTTAGGCAAGAATGCTCGCCAGATAGAGGTGCCTGATGGCCAAGCAACGTCGTTCCTTTTCCGCTGAATTCAAACGCGAGGCCGCAGGCCTCGTGCTCGATCAGGGTTATAGCCATATCGAAGCCTGTCGTTCGCTCGGGGGTGGTCGAGTCCGCGTTGCGTCGCTGGGTCAATCAGCTCCAGCAAGAACGCAATGGCGTCACTCCGCAGAGCAAAGCGCTGACGCCCGAACAACAGAAAATCCAGGAACTGGAAGCTTGAATCGCTCGTCTTGAGCGGGAGAAATCCATTTTAACAAGGCTACCGCGCTCTTGATGTCGGAAGAGCACGAGCGCACACGCTGATCGATCAGTTGAGTGCCCGAGAGCCGGTCGATTGGCTTTGCACAGTCTTTGATGTCACGCGCTCGTGTTACTGCGCCCACCGCCTCAGGCGACGAACTCCGGACGTTGAGCGGCTTCGGTTGCGCAGTCGGGTCAACGAACTGTTTACGCAAAGTCGAAGCGCTGCCGGTAGCCGCAGCATCGTGTCGATGATGCAGGAAGATGGCGAACAAATCGGGCGGTTCAAGGTGCGTGGTCTGATGCGGGAACTGGTGTTAGTCAGCAAACAACCTGGATCGCATGCCTACAAACCGGATACGAATCTGGTGATCAAGGCGCTGGATATGCCTTATGAGCAGCGTGGGAGGCCTCAAGGGCTGCTGTTTCACTCGGATCAGGGCTCGCAAGGCGGATTCAACCGGTCGTCGCAACACCTTTGATCGAGGTGTTTATGGGGCGGCCTGCAGGCTGGATGCAAAAG